>NZ_JAJVKV010000002.1:0-623366 GCF_024198175.1 Pyxidicoccus xibeiensis | reverse complement strand
GCGCGCCGGCCCGTGCGAGCTGCCGTCCCACGTCGTCACAAACAAATCGCCCCGCACGGCGCGCTGGGAGCTCGGGGTCAGGAAGTCGAGCACGCGCGGCACGACGTTGGTGAAGAGGAGCGCCGGCCGTCCAGAGTCGAAGTCGGGGTCGTAGACCGGGTGCCCCGTCGTCAGGATCATCGGGCTGAACGAGCTGCCGACGGAGGACTCGTAGTCCTGCGTGCCGCCCACCGGCCCCACCTGCGAGAGCTCGCGGGGGTTCACTTCGGTGGGGCGCCCCGCGTCGTACGAGACCACCAGGCGGCGCCCGCCCGAGCCAATCTCGAAGGTCGGAATGGGCGCCGTGTTCACGAGGTTCGCGATGCCCAGCCAGCTCACCTCGGCGAAGTCGGTGCGCACCGACGCCGCGGGCGCGAGTGCGCGCAGGTGCTGGGACTGCACGTCGAGAAAGCGCGTCGCGAGCACGTGCTCGCCGTCCACACCGGCATCGAGGTCGATGGACAACAAGCGCCCCGGGGCCGTCAGCAGGTGCGGGTTGGCGAAGCGCGCGGTGTTGACGTCGAAGATGGCCGCATGGGGGAACGCGGTGAAGAGCACGCGCCCCGAGAGCCCGGCGGGCAACGGCGACGTCGGCACATACCGCGTGACGCGGTCCGCGAGCTCACCGTGATAGACGTGCTTCAGTCCCGCGGCCATGGCTGCGCGGTAGGCGGGCTCGGGGATTGGGATGGGCGGCATGGGTTCTGCATTCGCGTAACACAGGCCCCAGCGCCATGACCCCGGGCGCCGACGACGACGTCACGTGCACAACGGCGACGGGGTGAAGCCCGGCGTGGCCGCCCCGGCCGTCTTCTGGACAGCAGGCGCTTACCGGGGCAGATGTGTGCACACCGATGGCCTCCCGTCCGCCCTCCACGCGCAACTCTACCGTCCGGACGCAGAAGACGAAGCAGCTCCCCACTGCCGCCCGGCGCGTCGTGGCGAAGCGCTCTGGCCCGAGCTGGGGTCGCTGGGCGCTCGGCGGGTGGCTGCTACTCGTCCTCTGGCTCAGCGTGGAGTTCGCGCGGCTGCCCGACGTGAGCCTCCTGCAGACGCAGAACCCGCGCACCACCGCGCTCATGGCGCAGCGAGCCGAGGAGGCGCACGAGGCGGGCAAGAAGCCTCGCGTGCGCCAGGCCTGGGTGTCCCTCGGCGCGGTGGCCCCGCACGCGGTGGACGCCGTGCTGACCTCCGAGGATGCGCGCTTCTACAAGCACGAGGGCGTGGACTGGACGGAGGTGGAGAACGCCCTCGAGCAGTCGGTGCGCGAGGCGCGCCTGGGGCGCGGCGCGTCCACCCTCACCCAGCAGCTGGCGAAGAACCTCTACCTCTCCACGGACCGCAGCCTGCTGCGCAAGGGCAAGGAGCTGCTGCTCGCGCGCCAGCTGGAGACCCACCTGTCCAAGCAGCGCATCCTCGCGCTGTATGTGAACGTCGTGGAGTGGGGAGACGGCGTGTACGGCATCGAGGCGGCGGCGCGCGAGCACTTCGGCACCTCGGCGCGGGCGCTCAGCGTGGCGCAGGGCGCGATGCTCGCGGGCATGCTGCCCGCCCCGCGCCGCTGGCTGCCCGCCCAGCGCCCCGAGGCCCTGCGCAACCGCGCCGGCATCATCATCGGGAGGCTGGAGCGTGAGGGGCGCATCACGGGTGCGCAAGCCCGCGAGGCCCAGGCCGAGCTCGCACGCTTCTTCGGCGCCCCTCCCCTGCCCGGCTCCGTGGCGGGGGCCATCGCCGGGTTGCCCGCGGGAAGCTGAGCCGCACGCCCCGCCGCTGCCCTCCGCAGGTGTCCAGGCCTGCTGCCCATGAGCGGCAAGGTGAAGAAAAATGCCGGCCCCTGTCGATTTCGAGGGGGCTCGTTTGACGTCATTCCAGGGACCCCGATGTTTCGCCGCACCCAGACCCGGGGGTCCGAGGAAAGACCATGAAATTCCTGATGATTTTCGAGGCCAACCCCAGCGCGCCTCCTCCCTCGCCCGAGACTCTCGCCAGGCTCGGGGCCTACACCGAGAAGATGCTCGCGTCGGGAAAGGTCGTACTGACGGGCGGGCTCGTGCGGCCCTCGCGCGGCCTCCAGATCAAGAACGAGGGCGGCAAGGTGACCGTGACGGACGGGCCGTTCACCGAGAGCAAGGAGCTCATCGACGGCTTCGCGGTGGTCAACGTGAACAGCCGGGAAGAAGCCATCGCGCTCTCCACCGAGTTCCTGCACATCGCTGGGGATGGGAAGGGAGAAATCCTGCAGCTCTTCGAGCCCGGCGGTCCGCCGCCCGCGAAGTAGGAACCGGCCGCACCGGGCGCGCCTTGTCCCTCCCGGCCTCGGATGGTGTAGTCGCACAGTGTCTGCTTCGAAGGCGCACGAGGCGCTCGCCGAGGTCTGGAAGAACGAGTCGGTGAAGCTCATCGCAGTGCTCGCGAGGTGCGTGCGCGACCTCGGACTCGCCGAGGAGCTTGCGCACGACGCGCTGGTGGCGGCGCTGGAGCAGTGGCCCGCCACCGGCGTTCCCGAGCGCCCCGGGGCGTGGCTGATGACCGCCGCCAGGAACCGCGCACTCAATCTGCTCCGCCACCGGCGGATGGCGATGGACACCCACGAGAGGTCGGGACCGGGGCTCGACTCCCACCTGCCTCTCGAAGCCGTCGAAGCGGCACTGGAGGCGGCCATGGACGAGGATGTCCACGACGACGTGCTCCGGCTGGTGTTCACGGCCTGCCATCCCGTGCTGTCCAGGGAGGCCCGCGTCGCGCTGACACTGCGGCTCCTCGGCAATCTCTCCACCGGGGAGATTGCCCGCGCGTTCCTCGCGACCGAGCCCGCCATCGCGCAGCGAATCGTGCGCGCCAAGCACACGCTGGCCGAGGCGAAGGTCCCCTTCGAGGTGCCGCGTGGCCCCGAGCTGGGTGAGCGGCTCGCGTCGGTGCTCGAGGTCGTCTACCTCATCTTCAACGAGGGCTATCTCGCCAGCGCGGGGGACGACGTGATGCGCCCGGCCCTCCTGGGGGAAGCGCTGCGCCTCGGGCAGTTGCTGGCGGAGCTCGCGCCCGAGGAGCCCGAGGTGCTCGGCCTGCTGGCGCTGATGGAGCTCCAGGCCTCGCGCGCCGGGGCGCGCACCGACGCGAGCGGCGAGCCGGTGCTCCTCATGGAGCAGGACCGCGCGCGGTGGGACCGGGCCCGCATCGAGCGCGGACTCCTCGCGCTGGAGCGCGCAGGAGGACTCGGCGGCGTGGCCGGGCCGTACCAGCTCCAGGCGGCGATTGCCGCGTGCCACGCCCGGGCACTCACGCCCGAGCAGACCGACTGGCCCCGCATTGCCTCGCTCTACGCGGAGCTCGCCGAGCGCCACCCTTCGCCGGTGGTCCACCTGAACCACGCCATCGCGGTGTCTCGCGCCGTGGGGCCCCTGGAGGGCTTGCGCCTGCTGGACGCCCTGGAAGCCCAGCCTGCGCTGGCGCGCTACCACCTCCTGCCCAGCGCTCGCGCGGACCTCCTCGAACGGCTGGGGCGGCACGAGGAAGCACGGGCGTCGTTCGAGCTCGCGGCGTCGCTCACCGACAACGCCCGCCAGCGCCAACGCCTGCGCTGGCGCGCCGCCACCTGCACCCGCGCGGGCAGGGGGTAACGCCCGCTCCCAATAAATTCGAGGCACCGTGTCGATTCCGGCGGACCCCGGGTGTCGTGCTCCAGACGGCACTCGGCCGTCCCTACTCCGGAGCCCACATGAGCCTCTCCAGCAGCCGAATCGACACGTCTTCTGCCCCCCGCAGCCCCGAGGTGCTCGCCCCCAGCACCCGGGTCCGCTGGACGGCACGCATCCTGACGGGCCTGGCGGTGGCGTTGCTCAGCTTCGACACCGCGCTCAAGGTCTTCCAGCTCGCGCCTGCGGTCGCTTCGGCCGCGGAGCTCGGCTTCACGCCGGGCGCGTTCTGGTGGATTGGGCTGTTCGAGGTGGGTTGCCTCGCGCTCTACCTGATTCCCCGCACCGCCCCACTGGGTGCGCTCCTCTGGACGGGCTTCCTCGGTGGGGCGATTGCGACGCATGTCCGGCTGGACAACCCTCTCTTCAGCCACGTCCTCTTTCCCATCTACGTGGCCATCCTGCTGTGGTTGCCGCTCTGGCTGCGCGACGCACGGGTCCGAGCCATGGCCGGGCCCGTTGCCCGCTGAGCCACCGGGAACGGCGTCAGGGACGCCCGCCGACGGACACGGGCGCATCCGAGATGTCGCGGATGCGCGAGGTGGCGAGCGCCACCAGCACGGCGCCCACGAGGCAGCAGCCACTGACCGCGAAGACCTGCGCCAGCGCCACGCCGCGCATCACCCACCCCGTCACCGCCGCGGAGATGGGCGCCAGCCCCATGAAGATGAACATGAAGATGCTCATCGCGCGGCCCAGCATGGCGGGCGGCACCCGGCGTTGAATCCAGGTGAAGACGGCCACGTGCATGAACCCGCTCAGCAGGCCGATGCCCAGCAGCAGCGCGGCGCCCTGCCACAGCGCGGTGACGAACCCCATGGGGATGAACAGCACCCCGACCACCGCATCCACCAGCAACAGCGTGGTGCCGAGGTTCCGGACCCGCATGGAGGGCCGTGCGCCGGCCACGGCCATTCCGGCCAGCGTGCCCGCGCCGTGCGCCCCCATCAGCAGGCCGAAGCCCGCCGCGCTCGAGCCGGGCAGCTGGCTGGCGAGCACCGGCAGCGCAATCTGGATGGGTCCGGTGATGAGCAGCGCGACCGCCGACCAGTAGAAGAAGCACATGCGCAAATCACGGTCGTTCCAGCACCAGCGCAGGCCCTGCACCACCGACTGCCACACCGCCTGCCCCACGGGAGCGCCGGCGGGACTCGCGGGCGCGGTCGTCCTCACCCGCGACAGCGTCCAGGCGGACACGGCGAAGCTCGCGGCATCCAGGAGGAAGGCGACGCCCAGGCCCCGGTTGTCCGACACCCTCTCGGTGCGGCCGTCACCGAACGCGGCGATGAGCCCGCCGGCCAGCAGGGGGCCCGCGAACATCGTCAACTGGCGCAGGCCCAGCAGCACGCCGTTGGCTGCCTGGAGCTGCTGGGGCGGCACCACGTGCGGCAGCAGTGAGGTGCCCGAGGGAATGCTGAAGGCCATGGCCAGGCCGAGGCCGAACGCGAGCAGGTAGAGCGCCGGGAGCGAGATGCGGCCCGCCAGCACCAGGCCGGCCAGCACCAGGAGCAGCCCCGTGCTCACATGCTTGGTCCACATCAACACCCGCTTGGGCGAGTGCCGGTCCACCACCGCGCCGCCCACCAGCATGAACACCGCGCGCGGCACGCTCATCACCCCCAGCACCAGGCCCAGCGCCAGCGTGTCGCCGGTCATCATGAGCACCAGCCACGGCAGGGCGATGGTGGTGAACTGGTCGCCCAGCATCGAGATGAAGCTGCCGCTCAGCATCCAGGTGAAGTTGCGGTCCCGGAACAGGCCGGCGGGGGCGGTATCGCTGCGTCCTCGAGTCATGAGGTCTCTGGCTCCTTGAGGGACGCAGCCTCCAGCCTCACGCAGCGACAGGGTCAAGCGCCGAATGAATCGCCTGCCGCAGGTACTGTCGGGCCGGGGCATCCAGCATCGAGCCGGCGGCCACCACCGGCTCATGGCGGTGGGCCGCCAGCAGCTTGTCGCGCAGCACGGTGTCATGGCCCGCCATGCGGTCCATCAGGCCCAGCCACTCCCGCCCGAGCGCTCGCGCCCGGAGGCCGTCGGGCGGCACGCGCTTTCGCATCAGCCCCCCCCACCGCCCGGTACAGCGCCTCCCACTCCTCGGGGGGCACGCGCTTCATGCGCATCATCTCGTCGATGCTCAGGTGCCGGCCGAGCGCCGCCAGGCGGAGCTCGATGGCCCGGTCCACGTACTCGACCATGCGCAGGTCGGGGCCCTGTTCGGAATGGACCGACGGCTCGCGCTTGTACATGTCACCCCAGCGGCGGATGAGGTCGAAGTTCCCATCCATCCAGAGGCCCATCAGCATCATCCAGCGGTGCGCGAGCGGCTGCACCTCCAGGCTGTCGGCCGGAATGCCAGCCTTCATGGCCTGGCGCACCTGGGCCATCAACGCCTGCAGCTCGGGGGCGATGCGCTGCCAGTTGCCGAAGATGGTCTTCAGCTCGTCGGTGCTGAAGTACTTGTCGCAGGCGGTCATCATCCGGATGGTGGCGAGCCAGTCGCGCGACTCCGGCACGTGGCCGTCCGACAGCTTGGCCTGGAGCAGCTCCAGCCGCGTGCGGAGCTTCTCCGCCTGCGCTATCTGCCTGTCGAGCGCCCGCAGCTGCTGTTCCACGATGACGGGGAGCGGGGCGCCGCCTCCGTCCAGCAGCCGGCCGACGTCCTCCAGCGCCAGGCCCAGCTGGCGCATGGCCTGGATGGCATGCAGCCGCGCGATGTCGGCCTGCCCGTAGAGGCGATATCCGCCCCCGGAGCGCGCCGACGGCTTGAGCAGGCCGATGGCGTCGTAGTGGTGCAGCGTCCGCACCGTCAGCCCGGCGTGCCGGGCCAGCTCCCCGATTCGCATCCCGTGTCCTCCCATCCTGGCCGCCAGGATGAACCCTGACGTTACGTCAGGCTCAAGTCCTGGAAGCAAGTCGCAGTGCCCAGGTGGGAAGCCGGGACTGACCCGCCGAGCAGGCGGCCCACTCGCACGGTGAAACCGTCGGCCGGGGAAGAAAGGGAATCCTGGTACGTTTGCCACCGGATGACGCAGTGCCCGGGCGAGACGACGCTGAGTGATTTGCTGGCGGGGCTGCTGCCGGAGGAGCAGCGCGCCGAGGTGCTGGCACACGTGGAGCGCTGTGCCTCATGCCAGCGGGTGCTGGCGGTGGGGGACTCCGCCAGCCCGGAGGAGGCCTCACCGGACGTGGCGGCCACGCCGCTGGCGCGCGGCGCCACGCTGGCGCGCTACGTGGTGCTGGAGCGCATCGGCGCGGGGGCCATGGGCGTGGTGTACGCAGCCTATGACCCGGAGCTGGACCGGCAGGTGGCCCTCAAGGTGCTGCGCCCGGCGGGCCGTGGCGTGGAGGAGCTGCGGCTGCGGCTGCTGCAGGAGGCTCAGTCCCTGGCCCGCCTGTCCCACGCCCACGTCGTCGCCGTGCATGACGTGGGCACGTACGGCAGTGGCGTCTTCCTGGCCATGGAGCTGGTGGATGGAACCACGCTGGCGGAGTGGCTGCGCCAGCCCCACACCTGGGAAGAGGTGCTGCGCGTCTTCCGGGAGGCGGGACAGGGGCTGGCGGCCGCACACGCGGCGGGGCTGGTGCACCGCGACTTCAAGCCCGCCAACGTCCTCGTCGGCCGCGACGGCCGCGCGCGGGTGACGGACTTCGGCATGGCCCGTCCCCTCAACCGCGAGGCCAGCGCCCGGACGGCGGCCTCGCGGGAGCCGGGTGGGGTCGACGCCAGTCCGCTGACGCGCACGGGCGTGCTGCTGGGCACCCCGGCGTACATGGCGCCGGAGCTGCTGGAGGGCCAGCGGGCCGACGCGCGCTCCGACCAGTTCAGCTTCTGCGTTGCGCTGTACGAGGCCCTCCACGGCATGCGCCCCTTCGAGGGGGACAGCCTGGAGGCGCTGGCCCAGGCCGCGCGCGAGGGCCGGGTGCGGCCCGCGGGCCGCGAGGTGCGGGTGCCCGACTGGGTGCGGCGCGCGGTGCTGCGGGGGCTGCGGGCCCGCCCGGAGGAGCGCTTTCCCAGCATGGAGGCCCTGCTGGCGGCACTCGTCCCGGCGCCCCGGCGCCTGCGGGCCCGGGTGGCGGCGGCGGTCGGCGCGGCGGCCCTGCTGGGCGCGGCGGGCGCCTACGGCGTGGCCCACCGGAACGAAGCGCGCTGCGCCCGGGAGGTGGAGAAGCTCGCCGTGGCCTGGGGCCCCGAGCAGCGCGGGCGAGTGCACGCGGCCTTCCTCGCCACGGGCGCGCCCTTCGCGGCGGTGGCCTGGGAGAAGACCTCCGCCGCGCTGGATGCCTATGCCGCCCAGTGGCGCGAGCTGCGCGCCGAGGCGTGCGTCGCCGCTGGCTCCAGCCCCACGAGCACCGGGTGGCAGACGACCGCGTGCCTCGACACGCGGCTGTGGCAGCTGGCCTCCGTCACCGAGGTGCTGGAGCGGGCCGACGCGCGAACGGTGCAGCACGCACAGCAGCTCGCCGCCTCGCTGGAGGGGCTCAGCGGCTGCCGGGACGCTCCCGCGCTCTCCACGAGCCCGCAGCCCCCGGACGCGCTGCGTCCCCAGGTGGACGCGGCCCGGCGGAAGCTGGTCGACGCCCAGGCCCAGCTCACCGCGGGTCGCTACGCCGAGGGGCTGAAGCGCACCTCGGCGCTGCTCGAGGAGGTGCGCACGCTGGACTACCGGCCGCTGGAGGCCGAGGTGCTGCTCACCCACGGCCACCTCCAGGCCCAGGACGGCCGGCCGAAGGATGCGGAGGACCTCCTCTACAAGGCGCTCTGGGCCGCGGAGGCCGGGCGCGACGACGAGACGGCGGCGCGCGCGTGGAACCTCCTGCTGTGGGTGGTGGGAGACCAGCTGGCGCGCCCGGCGGACGCGGAGCGCATCGCCCGGCACGCCGAGGCCGCGGTGGACCGCCTGGGCCGCGAGCGCTTTCCGGGCCTCGCCGCGGACCTGCACCTGCGGCTGACCGCGGTGCTCCTCCAGCAGGGCAAGTACCAGCAGGCGGACGCGGAGGCCGTCCGCGGACTGGAGCTGGCGCGCCGGGCCCATGGCCCGGAGTGCCTGCGCACCGCCCACTTCCTCCATGGGCTGGGACGGGTCCGCTACCGCCAGCGGCGGCTGGAGGAGGCCGTGACGCTGCACCGCCAGGCCCTGGAGATGAGCGAGCACATCCTCGGCCCCAATCACCCGGAGCTCGCCGCCTTCCTCAACGGCCTCGCCGCCAACCTCGAGCGGCAGGGCCACACCGAGGAGGCCATCGCCGCCCTGCGCCGTGCCATCGCCCTCCAGCAGAGCGCCGGGGCGACGGACCAACCCGCCGCGGGCTTCCCCCTGGTCACCCTCGCGTCCCTGCTGGAGTCGCGGGGCGAGCTGGCCGAGTCCCGCGGGCACCTGGAGCGGGCGCTCGCCCTCTTCGAGCGCAGCTACGGGGCCGACCATCCCCAGACGGCCATCACCCTCGCCAACCTGGGCCGGCTCGCCAGTGAGGAGGACCGCCTCGACGACGCCCTCGGCCTCTTCCAGCGCTCGCTGGAGCGCTTCCAGCGCTCGCTGGGCGCGGACACGCCCCGGCGCGCCACGGTGCTGCTGCTGCGCTCGAATGCGTTCGTGCGCGCGGGCCGCTACGCCGAGGCACGCCGGGACAGCATGGAGGCGCTGGCGGTGCTGGAGAAGGCGCACGGCCCCGACAGCGTCAACGCCGCCATGGCGCTGGGCCTGCTGTCCGACGTGGACCTGGCCAGCGGCGCGCCCCGGCAGGCACTCGCCCACTGCCAGCGCGCCCTGCGAATCCATGAGCGGCTCCAGGGCGGACCCGACTCCATGGCGGTGGCGAAGTACCGCACCTGCATCGCCGAGGCACACCTGGGGCTCGGGGCACCGGACAAGGCCCTTCCGCTGCTGGAGGAGGCCCGGGAGCGCTTCGGCACCACCTCCCTCGAGGCGCGAAACCACGCGCAGGCCTCCCTCCTCCTGGCGCGGGCCCTGGTGGCGCGGCGTCCCCCGGACCGCGCGCGCGCCGAGGCGCTGGCCGAGGAGGCCCGGCGGAGCCTCGAGCCCCTGGGCGTCCTGGGGCGCCCGGAGCTGGAGAAGGTGCGGGCCTTCCAGCGGCGCGAGGGCCTCCGGTGAGCGGACGCTGGCGGCAACACCCCCACCCGTCCAGCTACCCGCCCGAGCGCACCACCTCCACGCGGCGGTTGGCGGCGCGTCCGGCCTCCGTGTCGTTGGGCATCGTCGGCTTGCTCATGCCCAGGCCCTCCGTCTGCAGCTGCTTGTCCGGGATGCCCTTGCCCACCAGCCACTTCTTCACGCTGGCGGCGCGCTTGTCGGACAGGCCCTTGTTGAAGGCCTCCCCTCCCCGGTCATCCGTGTGGCCCTCGATGCGGTAGGACACGTCCGGCGTCTCCTTCATCGCCGCGGCCAGCGCCTCCAGCACCGGCACGGACTCGCCACGAATCGTGTCCTTGCCCGTGTCGAAGAGGATGCCGTGCAGCACCACCCTCCCCTTGTTCTTGAGCTCCTCGCTCAGCCCCGCCTCCGGCCGGGTGCAGGTGATGGTGGCCTTCGCCAGCTTCTCCCCGTCCCACCGCGTGTTGCTCTCCGACTTCCCGCTGCCATACACCCCCGCCAGCCCACCCTCCTGGGTGAGCGCGAAGGCGATGGGGCCCGAGCGGTCGTTGCCGCCGTCCTGTACCTCGCGCCAGAGGCCGAAGAAGACGGTGCCCTCCAGCGTGCCATCCACCGTGTTGTTGCCCGCCTTGCTGCCTGTCTGGCCATAGCAGCCCGTGATGCGCTGGCCCGTCTGGGTCAGCTGCATCTCGCCATAGGCCGTCCGCCACGTTCCGGTGAAGTCAATCTTCCGGGCCTCCGAGCGCTGGCCCCATGCCCGCAGCGCGCTCAGGCCAATCCACTCCTTGCTGCCGTGGTTGGCCACCAGCGTCACCCGCAGGTAGCGCACCTTCTTCGCCGACACTGGCTTGGACTGCGGCTCGCGCCCCTTCTTCAGCTCCAGCTCGGCCAGCGGCTGCCAGGGGCCCTTGTGGCTCGGGCCGTGCTCCACGCGCAGCGTCTTCACGGAGATGCCCGGGTAGTTCTTCTCGTCCTTGGAGTTGATGACCTCCAGGCGCGTCAGGTCGAACGGCTCGGCCAGCTCGATGACCCGCGGCGGATTGCTGGAGACGGCGGGGTCGTACTGGCTGTCCAGCTCGCCATCGAGCATCCCGTAGGCGTCGTTCGTCGGCCGGCCCTGGCCATCCAGCACCCTGGCTCCCGTCAGCAGGGCCAGGGCATTGACCTCCGGGGCGGC
The DNA here is from genome assembly GCF_024198175.1 of Pyxidicoccus xibeiensis. Classification (NCBI taxonomy): domain Bacteria; kingdom Pseudomonadati; phylum Myxococcota; class Myxococcia; order Myxococcales; family Myxococcaceae; genus Pyxidicoccus; species Pyxidicoccus xibeiensis. Next base: position 612,348 of record NZ_JAJVKV010000002.1, on the reverse strand, counting down.
GGCGGCGGGCTCGGGCGACGCGGCCGAGGCTTGGAGGGTGAGCAGCAGGGCAGGCAGCAGGGCGAGGCGAACCATGGAGTGAACCTCGGTGAAGGTGGCTGTAGAGGCCCTACATGGTAGCGAAGCGCGCCCGAATGCAACCTCCTTCGCGCCCGTGCCGCTAGGCCGGCACGTCCCAGGCGATGGGCAGGTGCTCGAAGCCGCGCAGCATGAGGTACGGCCGGCGCACCGCGGGTTCATCCGTGCGCAGCCGCAGGTTGGGCAGGCGCTGCAGGAGCAGCTCGAAGGCAATCCGTGCCTCCAGCCTCGCCAGCGCGGCGCCCACACAGAAGTGGATGCCCTTGCCAAACGCCAGGTGGTTCTTCGCGTCGGCGCGGCGGATGTCGAAGCGGTCCGGCTCGGAGAAGCGCGTCTCGTCGTGGTTGCCGGACTCGTACAGGATGAACGTCCGCGCACCCTTCGGAAGGGAGGCTCCGCCGAGCGTCGTGTCCCGCGTCACCTGGCGGAAGAAGCCACGGACGGGTGGCTCCTTGCGCAGCATCTCCTCGATGGCGTTGGGCAGCAGGGTCGGGTCCTCCCGCACGGCCTTCAGCTGCTCGGGAGACTCGAGCAAAAGCCACATGCCGCCGCCGAGGAGGCTCGTGGTCGTCTCGTGGCCGGCGGAGAACAGGTCCATGGCGTTGCAGACCGCCTCCTGCTCGCTCAGGGGCGCGGTGCCGCCCATCGACTGCGGCACGAGCATCGTGAGCAGGTCCTCGCGCGGCTTGCGGCTGCGCGCCTGGAGCAGCTCCTTGAAGTAGCGCTCCATGGCGATGAAGCCGTGCGCGCTCTCGACCTGCTGCGCGATGGGCGCCGTCGCCGACATCAGCAGCGTCTTGTCGTCCGACCAGCCCTTGAGCTGCTGCATGTCCGAGCGCGGCACGCCGAGCAGGTCGCAGATGACGAAGCCGGGCAGCGCGAAGGCGAACTGCTGAATCAGGTCTCCCTGCCCGTCGCGCACGAAGCCGTCGATGAGCCCGTTCGCCGTCGCCCGGATGGAGGGCTCCATCGCGGCGATACGCTGGGGGCTCAAGGCCCGGCCGAACACGGCGCGCATGCGAGCGTGGTCCGGCGGGTCGCTCTGCACGAGCGAGAGGAACTGGGGGTAGCCCTGCTTCAGGATGTCGCGCACCTGGGGGTGCGGCTCGGCGCGCGCGTCGAGCGCTCCCACCGAGGAGAAGCGCTCGGTGTCCTTCTCCACCTCGGAGATGTCCGCGTACCGGGTGACGACCCACAGGTCGAGCATCGGGCTGTAGAAGACGGGCCGCTCCTGGCGCAGCCGCGTGTACAGCGGGTACGGGTTCTCTATCTGCTCGGGGGCCATCGGGTTGAAGGCCGCGGCAACATCGTCCTCGGGGTGCATGTTCTGGGAGGGCATCTCCTTCCACCATAGAACGCCGGACCTGCGGGATTCACCAGGAGTCGCCATCCGCCAGGGCTTGGGCTCCCAGCAGCCGTTGGCTTCAGGCGGGCACCGCACTGGATATTTTCATCCTGACTGGCCCGTCCCGAGAGAGGGGGTCAAGCCGACCCGGCGTCCAGGCAAGGCCCTGCCCGGTCGACGCCGCCGGTGATGACCGAAATCGTGGTGCTAGGGTCTGGCGCATGGCTCCCGTTGCTCCGCTTGGCAAGAACCACGCGCTCGCGCTGCTGCGGGCGGGAAAGCTGCCGTTCTCCTTCGGCTCACCGCACCCCTTCGTCGCCATCCTCGAGCAGGACGGCGTCTTCCGCGTGCGGGAGCTGGTCGTCGACCCCGCCGAGGCCTCGGCGGCCGCAAAGGCAGCCATGGCCGCGGGCGGTGCCTGGATGCCGGAGCACCACTACGACCTCGGCAAGCCGACCGGGCGCGTGTTCCTCGAGGCGCCAACGCGCGAGGTGCTCGCCGAGAAAATCGAGGCGTATCCGTGGCCGCGGGACTGGTGACGTCTGGAGTTGGCTATTGACAGACATCGCCCCCCCCGCTGAGCGCGGACACCGGAACGGCCGCCTCGCGCGAGAGGCGAAGCGACCGTTCCAGGCATGAGCAGGTCCTGTTTCCGCTTCAGTACAACTCGGCGCTCGCGAGGTAGGGAATGGCGGTGCCGTTCTCGCCGCCCACCACGAGCACCCTGCCATTGGGAAGCAGCGTCGCCGTGTGGCCGCGGCGGACATGGAGCAGCGAGCCGCTGGCGGTCCACAGGCCGGTGGCCGGGTCATACAGCTCGGCGGTGCCGAGGATGGCGGGGGTTCCCGTCCCACCCACCACGAGCACCTTGCCATTGGGAAGCAGCGTCGCCGTGAAGCGGGCCCGGGCTTGATTGAGCATCTGCGGTGCGGCGTCTGCAGGGTTCCCGAAGAACGGAGCGTACACTTGGGCCGTGGCCAGGGAGCCGCTGGCGCCCGTCCCGCCCGCTACGAACAGCCTGTTGCCGGGCAGCAGCGTCGCGGTGTGTGAGTACCGAGCCTGGGGCGTGGAGGTGGTGCGCGATTCGAACCAGGTGCCGGTGGACGGACTGTACTCCTCGGCCGTGGCGAGGGCGGCGGTTCCATAACCTCCCACCACGAGGACCTTCCCCTGAGACGAGGGCCCGGAGTTGGGCGAGGGCACCAGCGTTGCAGTGTGGCTGTGGCGGGCCGCGGTCATCGAGCCGGTGGCGGTCCAGATGCCCGTCGCCGGGTCATACACCTGGGCCGTGGCGAGGGAGCCGCTGGCACCCGAGCCGCCCGCCACGAGCACCCTGCCATCCGAGAGCCGCGTCGCGCTGTGGGCATGACGGGCCGTGGCCAGCGAGCCCGTAGCCGTCCAGACGCCAGTGGCCGGGTCATACACCTGGGCCGTGGCGAGCCGGGCAGTGGCACCATGGCCGGCTGCCACGAGCACCCTGCCGTCGGTCAGCAGCGTCGCGGTGTGACTGTGCCGGGCCTGGGCGAGCGCCCCCGTGGGCGTCCAGGTGCCGGTGGCCGGGTCATACAGCTCGGACGTCGCGAGGACACCGCTGCCCCCCTGCCCTCCCACCACGAGCACCCTGCCGTCGAGCAACAACGTGGCCGTGTGGTAGCGGCGGCCCTGCACGAGCGAGCCGGTGGTGCCCCACGCCTCGGACGCCGGGTCATAGGCCTGGAAGCTGAGCATGATACCGCTGGGGCCCAGCCCGCCCGCCACGAGCACCTTGCCGCTGGGCAGCAGCGTCACCGTGTGCTGCGCACGGCTCTGTGCCAGCGGAAGGAGTGAGCGCCAGGCGCCCAGGGCCGGCTCGAAGCGCTCGGTGGTGGCGAGGAAGCCGGTGGGGCCCTTGCCGCCCGTCACGAGCACGTGGCCATCGGGCAGCAGCGTCGCGGTGTGGTGGGAGCGGGCCGTCGCCAGCGGGCCTGTCGCGGTCCACGCGCCGGTGGCCGGGTCATAGAGCTGGGCGGTGGCCAGGGGTGCGCTGGCGCCAGCGCCTCCCGCGACGAGCACCTTGCCGTTGGCCAACAGCGTCGCCGTGTGGTGGGAGCGGGCCGCCAGTGCCCCGGTCGCGGCCCAGACGCCAGTGGCCGGGTTGTAGAGCTGGGCGGTGGCCAGCGGGGCCGTGGCGTTCCTGCCGCCGGCGACGAGCACCTTGCCGTTGACCAGCAGCGTCGCCGTGTGGCTGTGGCGGACCGCGGCCAGCGAGCCCGTGGAGCTCCAGGTACCGGTGGCCGGGTCATACACCTCGGACGTCGCGAGGGGCGCGGTGGGACCTTGACCCGCGACGACGAGCACCCTGCCGTCGGGCAGCAGCGTGGCCGCGTGGTAGCGACGAGCCTGTGTGAGCGAGCCCGTCGAGGCCCAGGTGCCGGTGGCCGGGTCATACACCTCGCAAGTCGCGAGCGGTCCGCTGGCATCCTGGCCACCGGTGACGAGCACCCGGCCATCGGGCAGCAGCGTCGCCGTGTGGCTGTCGCGGGCCTGGGCGAGCGCACCGCTGACGGAGCGGGTGCCGGTGGCGGGGTCCAGGAGCTCGGTGCTGGCGGTGGCGCCGCCAGGCCCCGCCCCTCCCACCAGGAGCACCTGCCCATCGTACAGCGTCGTCGCCGTGTGCAGCTGACGGGCCTCGGAGAGGACGGGCGTCGGAGCCCAGGCGCCCGTGGCCGGGTCATACACCTCGGACGTCGCAAGCGGGCCGCGGAGGCCGGCGCCGCCCACGATGAGCACCCTGCCATCCTGCAGCACCGTCGCCGTGTGGCCGCGGCGGAGCTGCTCGAGCCTGCCGGTGACGGAGACACCCGTCGCCGGGTCATACACGAGGACACTGTCCACGAAGTTGCCGAGGGTGGCGTCGCTTCCACCCACGAGGAGCACCCTGCCATTGGGCAGCAGCGTCGCCGTGTGGCTCATGCGGACCTGGGTGATGGAGGCAGTGGCGGCCCAGGTGCCGGCGGTCGGGTTGTACGCCACCGCGGTGGCAAGCGCGGGGTTCGTCTGGGTCCCCCCCGTCACGAGCACCCGGCCATCGGCCAGCAGCGTCTGGGCGGCGTTGCTGCGGTAGTGGGGAAGCGCGCCCGTCGCCGCCCAGGTGCCCGTCGCCGGATTGTAGAGCAGGCACGAGGAGTAGATGCCCGTGGCGGCGCCCCCGCCCACGACGAGCACCTTGCCGTTGGTGAGCAGCGTCGCCTTGTGACTGTAGCGGACGCCCGGGAGCGAGCCGGTGTTGGCCCAGGTGCCGGTGACCGGGTCGTACAGCTCGGCCGTGGCGAGGGCGGTGTTGGTCCCGGTGGCGCTGACGCCATGTCCGCCCGCCACGAGCACCTTTCCGTTGGGCAGCAACGTCGCCGTGTGCATGATGCGCGCCTGCGCGAGCGGGGGGGCGGCGGACCAGGCGCCGGTGGCCGGGTCATACAGCTCCGCGGTGCCGAGGCGCAGGCTGCCGTCATCCCCACCCGCGACGAGCACCCTGCCGTCGGGCAGCAGCGTCGCCGTGTGGCTGTAGCGGCCCTGGCCGAGCGCGCCCGTGGGGGACCAGGTGCCGGTGGAAGGGTCGTACAGCTCCGCGCTGGCGAGCGGGGTATAGACAGGCAGGCCGCCAGGCTCGGACGTGGTGCTGATGAACCCACCCACGACGAGCACCCTGCCATCGGCCAGGCGCGTGGCGGTGTGACCCACACGGGCCGTTGTCAGGGGCGCCGTGAGGGGGCGCGCCGCGGTCCCGCCCTCGGTCCACGTGCCCTCGTAGGCCAGGTCGGGTCCGCAGGCGACGAGTGCGAGCGCGAGTGCTGCGGTCAGGTGCGTCAACGTGAGTTGTCGAATCATCATGGTGCTGCCTCCTGAACGGATGACACAGGCAGGCGCTCGGACGTCGCGGGAAATCTCACGGAGCCTTGGCGGCGGCCTCGCGCAGCGCGCGCTCCAGCGCGTCGATGGTGGACTGGTGCTCGGGGCCCAGCTGCTGGCGCATCCCGTTCAGCACGGCCAGCCACTGGCCCTGGTCCTGGGCAAGGCCTCCCGTGGCCGCGAGGTTGCCGAGCACCGCGAGGGTGCTGTCGGGAGGGTACGCGGAGCTCGAGGCCATGGTGCTCAGCGCCTGGAACGCGGCCTCCCCCTCCAGGCCGAACGCCTGGGCCAGCTTCACGAAGGAGTCCAGGGAGGTGCCCCTGCCGCTCTCCAACAGCCATGGGTACTGCAGCGCGAGGCGCTGGACGTCGGCGGGGGCGATCTTCAGCTTGGTGGCCAGGTTCCTGACGAGCGTGGGGTCCGCGCCCAGGAGGATCTGCAGCAGCGGGTCCCTCACGCCCGCCTTCTCGAGGAACTCGCGGCGCTGCGCCTCGAACTCACCCTGCTCCAGGCCCCAGCTGATGCTCTCCCCCAGGAAGGTGATGGCCGCGGCGATACCACTCACCAGCACCCCCACCGGCTGGCCGCCGGGGATGAGCTCGACGGCGGCGCCGAGCACGCCCACTGCGTCCCCCACCAGCGCGATGAGCTTGCCGACGTTGGGTTCGTCCTGGAGGTCCTGCAGGCGCAGGCCGAGGGAGGTGGCGCTGGCCACCAGGCCCAGCACCGGCGCCAGGCGGGTCGCGAAGGAGGCGAAGCTGCGCGCCGTGGCCCCGTGGTCCACCCCGAACAGGGCGAACTTCCCGGCGTCGGCGAGCGCCTCCGTGGTCTCGGCAAGCATGGAGAGACCGCCCTTGGAGCTCGCGGCAATCTCCTTGAGCACCGTCCCGTAGTCGCCTTCCCTGCCGGCGTTGACGGCCGCCATCCCTCCGAAGGCTACGCCCGCGATGCCCAGCGCCTTCACCCAGCCGCTGCAGCTCTCCCACTTGCCCGCCAGGTCCTCCAGCGCGCCGAGGTCCCCGCCGGCCATCTTCCGGAGCTCCACCATCCCCTCGAGGATGTCGCCGCCAGCACCGGTGGTGTCGGCGAAGGCGAGCTTGAAGGGCGTCAGCAGTCCCTCGAGCTGCTGGAGCCCGTCCTGGGGGTTGTCGAGCTGGCTGAGGATGTCCACGGCCGCGTTGGGGATGGCTTCCTGGATGGCCTTCGTCTCGAAGTCGGGGAAGCCCATGAACGTCCGGGCAAGCACCGAGTCTGCGGGGGTGACGAGACGGCCCGCGACCTCCAAGGCCACCCTGGCCCGCGGTGAGTCGGCGAGCTGTATCAGCGCGGTGTTCAGCGCCTGCCCATCCGTGGCCGGACGGCTGATGGCCGCGGTGCGGAGGGCCGCCTCGTTGCGCTCCACCACGTTGGCCAGGTTCTCCGTGGCCGCCGTCAGCGCGTCATAGATGCGCTTGTTGTCCGGGTGCTGCTGGAAGGCCTGGATGTAGGCGGAGCGCTGCTCGTTCGTCAGCGCGGGACCGAAGGCGGCCAGCTGCTTCGCCAGCTCCTCGTCCCGCCCCGCGGCGCTCGCCTTCGCGCTCTCGTAGACGCCGGACGCCGCGTTCAGCTCGCGCACCGCCGCATCCGCACCGAGCGGGGGCGCCACCGGGCTCGCGTTCATCGCCCGCTTCACCTCGCCCCAGGGGGACGGGCCCCACCCCGCGTACCGCTGCAGGTCCGCGGCGGTGAAGGTGCCGGCGTCGCGCGCGGCCTTCAGCGCGTCGATGAACGTCTGGCGCTGCCCGAGCTGCTCCGCGGACAGCCCTTGCGCACCCCCGAAGAAGAGGCTGGCCCCGACGTTGAAGAGCACGCTGTCACGGCCGCCCTGTGCCATCAGCGAGATGAGGTGGGCCTGGTAGTCCGGGTCGTGCTTGTGCTCCTCGAGCATCCGGGCCACCTCCGGCCCATGCGCCAGGGGGGACATGCTCGCCAGGCGCTGGTAGTCCGCCTCCGCATGGGCCTTCGAGCCGGCGTTGAGCTCCCGTGGAGCGGCGGCAAGGCCCGGGGCCGGCGGGTCCGCCACCAGCATGTGCTGGAGCGCGTCCGGCACCTTCGCCTGGGCAATGGCCCGCGCCCGCTCCGCGCTGCCCGGAGGCGCCGCGAAGATGCGCGCGGCCTGGGGGCCCCTGAGGCTGCCCACCTCCTTGTACTGGGGCTGCGCCTTGCGGAAGGCCTCCATGTCCGCGTAGCTCTTCCCGGTGGACGGGTCGTAGATGCTGTTGCCCTGGCGGATGACGACATGGCCGCTCTGCCCCTCCACCCCACCCCGGGTGTCCTTCAGGAAGACCAGCTCCGAGCGGGCGCGCAGCTCCGGGCTGGCCTTCGCCAGCCAGTCCGCGGCCACATCCAGGCAGTTGGCCTTTCCGTCCCTGGCGTTCTCGGTGAGCAGCGTGCTGGCGGGCGCCGTGGTGCCTCCATCCAGCTGCATGGGCTGCTTGGACGCGCCCGCGTCGAAGCCCGAGGTCGTGAACCGCGACGACCGCGCAATCTGGCGAAGGGCCTCCGCTGCCTTGCGCGAGGCCTCTTCCGTCGCCTTGCGCGCGGCCTCCTCCGCTGCCCTGCGCGCGGCCTCCTCCGCTGCCCTGCGCGCGGCCTCCTCCGCTGCCCTGCGCGCAGCCTCTTCCGCCGCCTTCCGCGCGGCATCCGCCACCACTGCACCGCCCCCGAATCCGTCAATCCGCTGATTGGACATGTCTCTGCCTCCCCAAAGGGATGACAGAGGCACGCGAATGGACGTCGCGGGAAATCGACCGGGGGCGCGTCTCAGCCCGCGGAGCCGGGCTCGAAGCGCGAGAGGAAGACCTTGAACTGCAGCGAGACGAAGAGCGGACGCGGCGCCACCAGTCCGACCTGGGCGAACATCGCGGCCAGGGCAGCATCCGACGCAATGGGTTGCATCGTCGCCATCGCCTGGCGGCGACGCTCCAGGTCATCCGGCTGGATGCCGTACGCACGCCACCGCCGCAGCTCCACCCTGGACAGCTCGGGGTCCTTGCCGACGCGGCAGCCCAGGACGAGGGGCGCTCCGGGCTTCAGCCGCCGGGTCACCTCGCGCAGCAGCGCGAGCCGGGCCTCTTCGCCCTCCACATGGTGCAACACCCCCATCAGCTGCGCCCCGTCGAATGGAGGGCCGGGAGGCAGGGTGTGCAGCTCGCCGAGGTGCAGGTGTGTCCGGGAGAGCAGTCCCTCGGCGTCCAGGCGCGTCCGGGCGACGGCGAGCATGCCCTCGGAGGGCTCCACCCCCGTGAAGCGCCAGCCCGGCACGTCGAAGCGGTTGTAGGGCACCAGCTCCGCGCCCGTGCCCACCCCCACGAAGAGCAGCGACGCCGCGTCCTGGCCATCGAGCATCGCGGTCAGCGCGCTGACGCCGAGCTCGTAGGCATTGCCCGCGAGCATGACGGACGCCTGGGCGTCATAGTGGGCGGCGCGGTCTGCGCCGAAGCCCGGTACGTAGGGGTGGGCCGCGTGGTGGGCGTGTTCGTGGGCCATGAGGTGTCCTCCAGAGGCTCGCGCGAGGCGGGCGGTATGACTGGAAGATGCGCGCGGAGCCGAGGCCGCGGCAGAGCGGGGATTCTCGCGGAATCGGCGGGGATTCGGGTCACCCCCACGAGCAGCGACGGCAGGCCTGGACTACGGCGCGGGAGGCACCGTGCCGGACGGGTCGCGCCAGCGCGCCGGGCCAATGACCGTTCCCGGCGGCCCGTCCAGGTGCAGCGTGCGCCCCTGGCTGTCGACGGCGAGGGCCCCCATGGGCGGGCGGCCCAGGGCACGGCCCCTTTCGAGGTCGACCACGAGCCACCGGCCATCTGGCGCCACCGCCCGCAGCCAGAAGGGAGCCGCCGTGCCGATGGCCTCGCCCGAGGGCAGCGCGGCTGGCGGCAGCACGGGTGCGGCCGAAGCAGTCTTCCGTGGCTCGGCCGTGCGGCACCCCGCGAGCAGCAGGCCCAGTGCCGCTACCGCGAGGCCTATTGCATACCCCGCAGCGCCCCGCATCGAATCTCCCGCGCATGCCGACCCCATGACGCCACGACGCCGGCCGCACGCACGATGCGGGCATGTCGCTCGACGGGGCGCATCCGAAGGCCCTCAAACGGAAAGTAACGCCGGCTTCCGCTGAAGCCGCACCGGCCGGGTGCCCACCGCGCCTGCACTTTCAATGCATGGCAGGCGCGGGTCCTCCAGACCACGAAACGGACCGGGCGCGGCCTCGGCGTCAGTGCAACCCTGATACCCTTGCCGCGGCCCTCAGGCCCCGCACCGTCGCGGGGCTGGCCTCGAAGGAGTCCTCCATGTCCCCCCGTCGTGCCCTCCCCTGGAGCTTCGCCCTCCTCCTGTCGTTCGCCGCCGCCGTCTCGGCGGAGCCCTCCACCACGGAGGCCAGCCAGTCCGAGCCCGCGCTCTACTCCAGCGAGGAGCTGCGCTCGGAGACGAGCGAGCCCCAGGACGCCTCCAGCCTCATCTGCCTCTCCGTCCGGTGTTCGTCCGCGAGCGAGTGCTGGAATGCCTGTCCGAGCGCGAGCAGCGTGAGCTGCACCTTCAATGCGTGCCGCTACACCTATCCCGGCGGTGGAGGTGGAGGTGGCGGTCCGACCTGCCCGTCGTCGCGCTGCATCGACGACTCCGACTGCGTGTGCAGCGGGCGGCAGGGTTACTGCGATATGCGGGCCTGCCGGTACTGACTGCCCTCCTCGAAGGACGCAGAGCGGACAGCCTGCACGCCGCCCGCAGGCAATCCTTCGAGGAGGTCCGGAATGGCGTCAGGGTGCGGGGGTGATGGTCACCGCCGCGCTGCCGCTGGAGGGGATATTGACCTTGGCGAGGACGGCCGTCTTCGAGCCCGGCACGTCGTACTGCGCCTCCACCGTCGCTCCCGACAGGGCGTACCGGCCCCGGGCCATCACGAACTTGACGCGCCCGTTGTAGAAGTTGAGTGGCAGGCCGTTGGTCACCCGCGCCACGTTCGTCGTCTGCGTGCCGTCATTGGCCCGGTCGAACGCGAGCGACACCTTCGGCGCGCCCCAGTCACCGTAGAGCGTGAAGACATTCTTCCCCGTGCCGTGGTTGGTGGCCTGCGGGGCCTGCCAGCCGCCCGCCGGGGTCCGCTCGAAGTTGAAGAAGGCCGAGGTGTAGTAGTTCTGGGCCGAGCCGACGCTGAGCTTCGGGAAGGGCGACGTCCCGAGGACGGTGGTGCTGTGGTTGTGCCCCACGAGCAGCAGGTTCGCGGGGTACGTGGCATCCGCCACGTCAATCCACGCATCCGGGTAGTGCTGCGCGACGAGCCGGTACTTCACGGTGGGGTCCGAGAAGGTCGCCTGGAAGTCCGCCTTCGCCCAGTCGTAGTAGTCCCGATACGTCAGCTCGTTGGACATGACGTAGAACGAGCCCATCCGGAACGAGTAGACGCGCTGGCCGATTTCACGCTCGTACACCGGACGCCACTCGGCGCTGAAGATGTAGCTCGAGTACCCCACGTCGTGGTTGCCCGTCGTCGAGGCGGTGGCGACGCGCCAGGTCCTGAGCCCCTCACGCCACATCCGCAGGCGCCGGGTGGACAGGTCCATCCCTCCCCACCCGGTCGCATTGTAATAGACGTGACTGTTATCACCCGTGATGAGGACGAAGCGGGGGTTGATGACATTGAAGACGGGGGCGGCCCACTTCATCGCGTCCACGCTGCCGTTGCCCGGGCCGGTGGCCCCGTTGGGGCTGACGGCGGTGACGTCCCCCACGTGCTGGTCGCTGATGTGGAGGATGTAGAACGGCTCCTCGAAGCTCTTCACCGCCTGCAGCGAGCGCTCGGACTTCGTGCCCGGGCCCGTGGCGTGGACGACCTCCACGTCGAACAGCTCGGGCGGCAGGTCCGCCGGGACGGCCAGGGTCAGCCGCCAGCCGTTCTCCTTGCCGTGGTGGATGGGGCCGTACGTGGCGGCCGTCACCGCCGCGGGCCAGCTCCGCAGCTCGTTGCGCAGGGCCGCGGCAAACCCGGTGGGCGACAGCGTGGCAGGCCCCCGGACCTCCGCCGAGAAGCTGCCTCCCGGCGTCGCGAAGGCCGGGTTGTGCGGCCGGGGCACCCAGAGGTCCAGCGCGCCCGCCGCGCACACGCCGCAGTCCGCGGGGCACCCGGTGCAGGCCTCCCCCGCCGAGCACGTCTGGTCGCCGCAGCCCTGGGCCGCATCGTCGGTGACGACCACGAGCTGCGGGCTCTGCGCCCCCGTACGCGACGAGAAGTCCGCCCCGTCCTGGGACATGGGGATGAGCGCGAAGTCGATGCTGCTCCTGCCGCGCACCTGCGCCGTGACGTCGTACTCCACCCAGGTGTTCAACGTGACGGCGCCCAGGTCTCCCACGGCGGCGCCGACACGCGCGGGCCGCTGGTTCCAGGTGATGCCCGTCTCCGTCCAGCCCGCACCTGCGAGGAAGAGCTGCGGTCCATCCGGGGACGGGTCGACGACGTAGAGCCGCAGCGTGGCCCGCTGGATGGGCGCCGTCCCACCCGCCAGGTTGAAGCGCAGGAAGGACTCGTAGGCGATGGCGGCCTGGTCCACCAGCAGCGTGGGGGTGGTGCCGAAGTTGGTGTCCGGGTTCGAGGCGTCCACCGTGGCATCCGCCACGGGCTGCAGCACGGTCGTGCTCACGCCTTGCGAGACAGCCTCCACGGACGAGGGGGCCTCCGGCGCTTCCGCCGGAGAACAACCTGCCAGGAGACTGAATGAGAGGGAGAATGAGAGGAATTGCCTGACAGGGGTGTGCTTCCGATGTCCGAGCATGATGCCTCCTGAGGGGCATGAACCGGGGGGGCGAAAACTAGAAACACGTGAACAACCTGTCAATCGCTCACATGAAATCCATTGCTCTTGCACTTGTGAAACACGACACCCTCCGCGGCAGTACTGACCGGCGCCCGAGAAACCGCGGCCGGGCTCACTCCGTATCGGTCATCTGGCCGAGCTGTACACTTGCAGGTGGATTGCGTGCATACTTCCGGTACGGGCGGCGGCAGTCAGGCTCAGTCCGCTCATGAACCGCAGTCGCAGAGGGGGAAGCAGATGTCGAATCGGATTTCGCAGGGAGGCACTTTCCAACCCGCGCTGTTGAAGAAGGCTGACGGTCCCAGCGCGCCCTCGTCGGCGACGCGCCCGACTCCGCAGCCAGGCGTGCAACCCGCGCCCACTTCACCGTCCGATGGGTTCGACCTCGGTGGGCCCGTCGACTTCTCAAAGGTGCTCGGGATGCCCACCTCCGCGGTGGGGGGCGGAGTCCAGGCCGCCTGCGGCCGCGGTGGCCACGTCACGGGCCCCAAGGACGGGAAGTCCAGCGACACCAACATCAGCGATACCGGGCAGAGCGGCGTCTGCACCTTGCCGCCCATTGCCCATTGATGAGTCCCAGGTCAGCGCGGTGGTACGCGCGCCGACAGCCACTTCGCCACATCGGCGGCGGCCAGGTCGTGCCGCTGACGTGACCGCCCGTAGTCGGTCACCGCGCCGCGCGCCTCATCCAGCGCGGCGCTGCGCTGCCCGTTGAGCCAGAGCGCCCGGGCCAGGACGAAGCGCGTCTCGGCCACGTCGGCGGGGTCGGCGCCTTGGGTGCCCCACAAACCGAGGGCCCGCCGCGCGGACTGCTCGGCCGCCGCGCCCTGCCCCTGCTCCACCTGCGTCCGCGCCAGCCCGGTGAGGATGTCCGGCAGCGATCCGCCTCCCGAGGCAGCCGCCGCCTGCTTCATCCGGGCTGCCGACTCGAACAACCGCTGCGCCTCCGCCCATCGCCCGCGCGCCGACAGCGCATGTGCGAGCACGGACTCGTAGTACGTGAAGTCCACGTGCCCCTCGGGAAGCTTCGCGCGCGCCATGCGCAGCGCACGCTCCGCATACTCGAGCGCCTGAGCGAACTCGCGGCCGCGCAGCTCCACCAGCGACAGCTCGGCGTAGGCTTCCGCGACCTCCAGGCTGTCGTCACCGGAGCCCCGGCGCGCGAGCTCCAGCACCCGGCGCAGGTCGACACGGGCCTCGTCAAAGAGCCCCATGTCCTGGAGCAGGATGGAGCGGTTGGTCAGGGGGATGGCCAGGTCCGGGTGGTCCGGGCCATCCAGCGCCTCCAGGAGCCGAATCGACCGGTCGTAGTACGCCCTTCCCGCGGAAGCATCGCCCTGGCGCCGTGCCACACGGCCCAGGCTGGAGAGCAGCGACCCCACCGCCGGGTGGCTGGGCCCCACCGAGCGCTCCAACGCGGAGAGCGCCTGCTGGAAGACCTCCTTTGCCTCCGCGTCGCGATTGGCGGCGTAGAGCAGCGTGCCCCACTGAAGGAGGGCCCGCGCCGTGTCCGGGTGCTCATCGCCCAGCAGCCGGCGGTAGGCGGCGACGGCCTCCGCGTTGAGCTTCACCGCCTCCTCCGCGTTCCCCTGCGCCGACTCGAGCCCGGCGCGGTTGGTGAGCAGCCGCGCCGCGAGGACCGGCTCTCCGCCCACGCGCTCGAGCGCCGCCGCCGCGAGCTCGACCGCCAGCCGCGCCTCGTCGAAGCGCTTGAGCCGCCGCCCCGTCGTGAACACGTAGTCCGTCCACGCTCTCGCCGCGAGCAGCTCGTGCCGCCCCGCCTCCGCCGCCACCGCCGCGCGCCGCAGCGTCTCCACCGCGTCGCGGACGAGCCCCGCATCGTGCTGCGCCAGCGCGTGCAGGTGCAGCACCTCCGCCTCCACCGGCCGGTAGCCCAGGGCCTCCACGTCCTTGCGCAGCGCCTGGACGGGCTCCATCACCTGGCGGAAGCGCCCTGCTTCGCGCTGCGCACGCAGCTCGACCAGAGCCAGGCGCGCCTCCTCCACCTTCGTCCGCAGCGCGGCGTCGGAAGGAGGGGGCGTGGGCGAGGCGGTGAGCACCGCCACCTCGCCACACGCGTCCAGGTCCGGGAGCGCATGGGCCATGCTCAGCGAGCGGGAGACGACCTCCCGGTCCGCCGCGCGGTACAGCGAGGACAGGGACTTCAGCGCCTGAAGGCTCCGCGCGAGGCAACGGTCCTGCTGCCAGAGCGTCTCTTCGGGCAGCCGGTCCTCCACCGCGGCGCGGCACACGTCCCGGCGCAGGCCCAGCCACCGGTCCGCGTAGCCGCCCACCACGTCCCGCGCGGCGCCCCAGGCCGCGTCCGCGTGGGGCAGCCGGGTGCCGGAGAACGCCTGGGTGATGGCACCCACCGCCGCCGAGTCCCAGATGCCACCGAGCGCCTGCTGCTGCGAGTCGCAGGCCGCCAGCCGGCTGTGCCGCGAGTACTCCGGCGCGGCAAAGGCGGTGGCGGCCCCGAGCACCACCACCCCGGCGACCGCGAGCCGCGCGCGCCTGCGCCCCGCGTCCCGAGAGAGCTGCCGCAGCAGCTCGTGCATCGACGGATGACGGCGCGACGGGTCCGGGACCAGCCCCCGCAGCACCACGGCCTTCAGCCAGCCGGGGACCCGGGCCCCCTTCCCCGCCGGAACGGCGCTGACCCTGCCGAGCGTGATGTTCTGGCAGACCTCGTCCACGCTGTCGCCGCTGAAGGGGCGCGCGTCGAAGAGGGCTTCGAAGAGCGACGCGCAGAAGCTGAACTGGTCGGAGAGCGCGTCGACGGTGCGCCCCGCGAGCTGCTCGGGCGGCATGTAGGCCGGCGTCCCCATGATGCGCCCGGGACGGGTGAGCTTGAGGTCCAGCGCGCCCGAGCTGGCTCCGGCGACGGCGGGCTCGGGGCGCGCGGCGTGGGCCCCCGAGGCCTGCAGCACCAGCCCGAAGTCGGTGAGGCGCGCGCGGCCGTCCTCCCCCACCAGCAGGTTGTCCGGCTTGATGTCGCGGTGAATCAGCCCGTGGGCGTGCGCGGCCTCGAGCCCCCGTCCGACCTGCACGAAGACGTCCACCACCTCGCGCCAGCCTCGCGGCGCCTGGAGCAGCCACTCGCGCAGGTTCCCTCCGCGCACGTACTCCATGGCGATGAACAGGCCACCGTCCCACGTCCCCACGTCGTGGATGCCCACCACGTTGGGATGCGCCACCCGCGCCATGGCCTGGGCCTCACGCTGGAGCCGCGGCTGCGCCTCGTCCCCCAGCAGCGCGACCAGCTCGCTTCGCAGCAGCTTGACGCACACGGTGCGGTCCAGCTCGGGGTCCCACGCGGTGTAGACCACCCCCATCCCGCCCTCCCCCAGCGGCCGCAGCACGACGTAGCGACCTATCCGGGTGCCCTGCGCCAGTCCCCCGCGCGGGGCCTGCGAGGGCTCACGGGCACTGTCGGGGATGGCGGCCGGCCGGGCCCTGCGCGCGCGCCCCGGCGACAGCGGCACCGTGCGCTCCGGGTCCCCCGTGTCGTCCACGTCAGCAGCGCCGGCATTCAGCCACTGCGCCAGCAGCTCGCGGCAGGAGGCACAGGAAGCGACGTGCGCGTCGATTTCCGCGCGCGTCGCTTCAGACAGGTGGCCACCGGCGTAGTCCAGCAGCGCGTTTTCATCGAGGCAGCCCATGGGTGCGCGCGGGCCTACCGCTGGAACAGCTGACTCATGCGCAGGTCCAGGTCGCTGCGCAGCAGGCGGATGATGCTCTGCAGCTCCGCGGGGCTCAGCCGGTAGCGGTCCTTCATCAGGCGCAGCGTGTGCTTCACCATGGCCTCGCGGGCCGAGCCCAGCCGGCGGCTCATCGTGGCGCGGTGCACCTGGTAGTACTGCGCGAGCTGCTCCACCCCCACGCCATCCGCGAAGTGGAGCCGCAGGAGCGTCTTCTCCTGCGGGTCCAGTGCCTCCAACGCGGCCCGGAAGCACTCGGCGAACTCGCGCTGGTGACGGCGGCGGAGGTAGTCGAGCTCCGGGTCCGCGCGGTCCGCCGGGAGGTTGAGCAGCGCGTCATCTCCCTCCTGCTGGCGGGCGGGGCCCTTCAGGTTCAGCGCGTCGCGGATGACCGCGGCCCGCACCCAGCCCACCAGCGGGCCGCGGCCCGAGTAGTCCAGGATGCGGGGCCGCTCGCCCACGAACAGCTTCTGCCGGAGCTGCTGGGTGAGCTCCTCCCGAAACTCGGGTGACGTGGCCATCCGCTCCGCGGCCCTGACGGCTTGTGCCAGGACCTTCTCGTCGAAGCGGCGCAGGGCCAGCGGCACCTTCCGCGCGCACGCGAAGGCGAGCAGCAGGTCTCCCACGTGCAGGGTATCGAGGCTCTGCTCCACCGGAGTACCGGGCAGGAGCCGCTCCGCCATGAAGGCGACGAAGTCCCCCGCGGGAACCTCCAACTCCGGCCACGCCTCCGCCGCCTGGGTGAGCCGGGCCTGGAGCCGGGCCTCGAGCGCCGCGCCGTCGAGGCCGGTGGGGGCCACACCGTCCGGGAGGTGTTCGGCGAAGACGGCTGCCAGGTTCTGGGCCGGCGTGGGGAGCACGGCCGCACTCTAGTGGATGCGAGGCCGGCACCTGCAGGAGCCTGGGCGCCCTGCCGTACAAGCCGCGCTGAGGCCGCGGAACCCACGAGGTCACCCCGGCACGGGCGTTCAGGCAATCCTGAGGAGGCGGTTAATTCTTCCGCCTCTGCTAAAACTTGACACCCGAGATGAACTCGATTTCACTTGGAACTTCCAACGGTGCAGGCAGCTCGCTGCGCTGTTGGAAATTGCAGTCCCACACCAGGCAAGGAGCATCCCATGCAGATCAAGACCAAGGTTCGCGGCGGTCCCCGTAGCTGTGGCGGCACCCTCTGCCCCAACTGCCAGATCCCGTAGTCTGCGGCGCGGGAAACCGCGCATGTAGCGCAGTTCAGTCGCCGGTGGGCCTCGTGCCTGCCGGCGACTTCGCTTTTTCAGGCCCGAGGGGCACACCATGGACAGTCCTCTACTCGGAACGGCCCTGTTCGCCGTCCCCGTTACGGCGCTCTACGGGGCGCTCAACGCCTTCCTCACGATGGGCCTCGGCGTCAACGTCAGCCGCGTGCGCGGCAAGTACAAGACGTTCCGCGGGGACGGTGGCCATGCCGAGCTGCAGGCCGCCATCCGCGCGCACGGCAACAACGTGGAGCACGTTCCCCTGGCGCTCTTCCTGCTGTTGGTGGCCGAGCTGAGCGGCGGAGGCTCGGCGGTGCTCCATGTCTTCGGCGGCGCGCTGCTCGTCGCGCGGCTGGCGCATGCCTTCGGCCTGCTCAGGACCAGCCGCGTGCAGGTGGTGGGCGCGCTGCTCACCCTCCTCGTCCAGGCGGGGCTCGCCGGCTACGCGCTCTGGCTGCGGCCCTGGGGCTGAGCGCGGCCGCCTCCCGGCGCGAGCTGACGCGCCGCGAAGGGCTCTGACACGCGTGTCCCCAGTGGAGAGGGCTCGCGCGTGCCAGGGCTGGCACGTTCCCCGCCACGCCGGAGCGCTGCCTCCGGCGCGTGCGCGCTCAAGTCCCCGGAAACGCGGCTCCGCGCGGCCATGAAGGCTCCTGGCACCGACCTTGCCCTGGGCAGGGCTCAGCACCCCAACCCAGGAGCGACACACGATGCGCAGAGACAGAACCGGAACCTCCCCGAACCCCCGCTGGACGTCGGGCCTTGCCCTGCTGATGGGCGCGGCCGCCCTGTGGGGCTGCGACGGAAGCGGCGCCGCGAGCGCCGTGCCCTACGGCCAGGAGGAGGTTCGCACGACGTCCCAGCGGCTGAGCTACGGCGACCACACCTAT
This sequence comes from Pyxidicoccus xibeiensis, assembly GCF_024198175.1. Classification (NCBI taxonomy): domain Bacteria; kingdom Pseudomonadati; phylum Myxococcota; class Myxococcia; order Myxococcales; family Myxococcaceae; genus Pyxidicoccus; species Pyxidicoccus xibeiensis. Next base: position 594,369 of record NZ_JAJVKV010000002.1, on the reverse strand, counting down.
GTCATCTCCGCCACGCCGAAGGCCTGGCCCGACGCGGTGAAGGCCTGCGCCGACCTGGACATGGGGCTGTTGACGCTCGACAACGTCGAGGAGGAACAGTGGGTGGCGACGCAGGCGGCCACGGTCTCCAGCGAGCTCTGGACCGGGTTCAACGACCGCGGCAGGGAGGGCACGTGGACGTGGTCGGAGGCCCCGTCGAGCTACGTCCACTGGACCCCGGGCGAGCCCAACGGCGGCACGAACGAGAGCTGCGCAGTCCTCCTCACTGCCACGGGCACGTGGAACGACCTCCCCTGCACCGCCCCCCGGCCCTTCATCTGCGAGAGCGCTCCCCCCACGCCCGCGCAGTTCAACGGGCACCCGTACCTCTTCTACACGCTGAAGAAGCCCTGGGCGCAGGCGCGGACCACCTGCCTGAACCAGGGCTACGACCTCGTCTCCATCAACGACGGCGCGGAAGACACCTGGCTGAAGTCGCAGGTCCCCGCCGGTCAGGCGTCGTGGATCGGCTTCAATGACCAGTTCAGGGAAGGGACCTGGCGGTGGTCGGACGGAATGGCGCCGACCTATCTCAACTGGCGCCGGAACGAGCCCAACAACACGGGCGGCTACGAGCACTGCGCCGTCAACAACGTGCCGCCCGTGGGCACGATTCCGGGGGGCGGCTGGAACGACATCCACTGCGGCGAATACACCACCTTCGTCTGCGAGCGCTCCAATCCGCCCGAGGGCTACGAGCACTTCGTCTACGAGGCCACGGGGACTGCGTCGGCGACCCAGGCCACGGCGGACTTCGAGTTCCTGCTCGAGGCCGGACAGACGCTGGAGATTGGCACCTGCGGCATACCGACCGCGTCTTCGACGGGCGACACCTTCCTGCGCATGCTGGGACCGGACGGCCTGGAGGTGACGGCGAATGACGACGACTGCAAGAGCGGGGGCTCGCGAATCCGCTACCGGGTGCCCGCCTGCGGCACCGGTGCCTACGTGCTGAAGGCCGGCTGCTTCGAGAACGGCACGTGCAGCGGGCGGCTCGTCTTCCGGGTCCTCCCGCCGCCGCAGCCTCAGCCCTGAGGGCCTCGCGGCGCGACCGGCTCGGGCGTCAGGACGAGCCCGTCCAGGACGCCATAGGCGTAGAGCGCCGCGAAGGCATAGGCCCCGACGAGGTAGGAGATGTTGAGCCCCCGGGCCGTGCGCGCGTCCTCGGCGGAGTACCTGCCGTCGGGGCCTCGCAGCGACAGCGCCGTGCCCAGCGAGGCCGCGGACACGGCGAAGGTGAGCCCCTGCGTCACGGCCAGCACCGTGCCCTTCGTGGGCCGGCCGTGAATCAGGTGTCCCACGCCGAAGGGCACCAGGTACCAGCCACGCGAGGGCGGACGTGGTTGGTACAGGGCCATGCTCGTCGTCGCTGGCCGGGGCCTCACGGTGGCCGGGGGCGGTACGAGCACGGGCGGACGGCGCTGGGCCGCCCGGTCGGAGATGCGTTGCCGGTGTACGGTGCGCACGCGCTCGACGAAGGCAATGAAGTCGGGCGGGTATACCAGTGGGTCCAGCTTCGCGTCGGGGTCCACCGCGAGCCCCTCCACCACTTCCTGCTCTGCCCGGGCCGGGTCTTCACCCGCGTGGTACGTGGCGGCCAACAGCAGGTGGGCCTCGGCCTCCTCGGTGGGGTTCTTCAGCTGGAGGGGGTGGAGCAGCGCCTCCAGCGCCGTGCGGGCCCGCGCCAGCTCACCGGACTGATACGCCTCGCGGGCGGGCCCGAGAGCAGAGGAGGACGCCAGCACCAGGGCGACGACGAGTCCCGTCATGGCCCGCGCCCCAGCACCACTTCGGTCCGCGCGCCCGCGACCACCTCGATGTCCTTTCTCAGCACCGCTCCTCCAGGTCCCCGGGCCGAGACCACGTGCCCCCCATGCCCGAGCCGCACGGGCCCGCGAAGCGGCGCCACGCCGACTTCCACTCCGTCGACGAAGACCCGCGCACCGGCGGGCGCGAGGATGGACACCTCCGCCTTGAGTACCTGGAGGTTGAGCTCTCGCGACACCGTCTCTCTGGCCGAGACCTGGATGACCTCCTCCACGGCTTCACACAGCGGGTTCTCGAAGCGAAGCCGGTGCGTGCCCGGCGACAGGCGCACCTCGCGGACGCGGGGCGTGTAGCCCCGACTCTGGCCGTCCACGAAGACCTCCGCCCACGGACGTGCCACCACGGTCAGCGTCGCATACGCCTGCGGCTCGGTGAGCGGAGGAGCGACAGGTGCCGCAGCCGGCTCCACCGCGCGAGGGTCGATGGGCGCTGACGCCACGGACTCGGGACGGCTGGGCTCCGCTCCCGCTGGCGGCGTGCGCGAGGAACGGGACGTGCGTGATGGCTGGGTGTGCGAGGCCAGCTTCGTGGGAGCGGGAGTGGACCGGACCGGCGCGGCCGTGAGCGGCGGCACGGGCTCCGTGGGGCGACCCGTGGCGCGGTCCGGCGTGAGCGAGGGAGTGGCTTGGACCGGCGCGGCCGTATGCGGCGGCGTAGTCTCCGTGGGGCGACCTGTAGCGTGAGAGGGGGCTGGCTCCGTCGTCGCGCGAGTCGCTCGCTCCGGAGCGAGCGTAAGCCCCAATGAGTTCCCCTCTGTGTCCACGCGAGGAGCCGGGTCCGCACCTGGAACGCGAGGCGAGGCGTCCCCTTCCCCGGATGTGCCATGCGCCGACCCTGACGAGCGCACGGGCGGCGAGGTGCCCTCTCCAGCATGCGTGCCACGGTCCGACTCCGACGCGGGAACCCGCGGCGACACAGTCTCCATGGCAGCAGACGCGAGAGCCTGCGCAGGCGGAGCGAGCGGCTCCGTCCCGCCGCGCCACGGCCCCCATCCCCAGACCGCGAGCGTCGCGAGAAGTCCTACCAGCGCGACGCTCCCACCGAGCACCTTCGTCCTGCGCATGCCCGGCCGCGTGCGCAGGAGCGCCAGCACCTCGGACGCGCCTGGACGGAGCATCAGCGCTGCGTTGAGGAGCCTCGCGGCGCGGGCGCCCTCCCCGGCGGCCAGCAGCGCCCTTCCCTCCCCCACCAGTCGCTGGAACCGGGCCTCCCGCCACCGGGCGGCGTGCGCCTCAGGCTCCAGGAAGAAGCCTCGTGAGACCTCGGCGGGAGGGCCGGCCAGCCGCGCCACCACCGCCTCCAGGCCCGCGGCCAGCTCCGCGCCATTCGCGGGCCGGTCGCGCGAGTCCCGCGCGAGACACCTGTCCACCAGCGCCGTCAGCGGCTCGGGAGTTCCCGGTGCAGCCTCGGCCAGCGGCGGCGCGTCCCGGGTCATCACGGAGACCGCGAGGTGCGCGCTGCCCTTGCCCGCATGAGGCGTCGTGCCGGTGCACAGCTCGAAGAGAATCACTCCCACCGCGTACACGTCCGACGCCGGAGACCACGCGCCCGTGTCGATGCGCTCGGGCGCCATGTACGCCAGCGAGCCCGTGATGGCCCCGGTGCTGGTGAACCGCTCCTGGTCCTCCAGCGCGGCGATGCCGAAGTCGGCGAGCTTCAGCGGGCCACCCTTCGACACCAGCACGTTCTCCGGCTTCACGTCCCGGTGCACCACGCCGCGCGCATGCGCGGCCTCCAGCGCCCGGGCCAGCTCCCAGCCCACCACCGCCGCCGCCTCGGGCGGCACGGGCGCGAGCCGCCGCGCCAGCTCGCGCAGGCTCTCTCCCTGGACCCACTCACACACGAGGAAGGGGCCTCGCGCGGCGTCCTCGCCGAAGTCGTGGACCTCCAGGACGTTGGGGTGCTTGAGCGAGGCCACCAGCTCCGCTTCACGGCGGAAGCGCTCGGCGCGCCGGCCATCCTCGCCCGGGTGCATCACCTTCACCGCCACCCGGCGCGCCAGCCGGAGGTCCCTGGCCAGGAAGACGGTGGCCATGCCCCCACGCCCCAGTTCCTGCTCCAACTGGTAGCGCCCGGCCAGCAGTTCGTCCTTCATCGCGAGCGGAGTCTAGAGACGTCGTGCCAGGGGGGCAATCACGGGGCCCCTTGCCCAAGTCGGCAGACGCGGAGGCTGCTCCGAGGTATCAGCTCGCACGAGCCCGGCGTGCCGCCGGGACAGTCCCCATCCGAACTGCAGGGCTGGTGGCACCGCTTCGCGCCGCCCGCGTCCGCGACGCAGAAGCCGCAGCGGGTGCAGTCCATGGAGGTCTCACAGTAGTCGCCCAGCGTCTCCGGAACTCCAGAGGTGCACTCCTCGACGCAGAGGTTCTCCGGGCCGCACCGGTAGCCTGGTGGGCAGCCGTACGAGCAGCTCATCTCGCAGCGGCTCTCCTCGCAGCTCGCGTACGGCTGGCACGAGCCGAAGCCCGAGCACGTCTCGGTGAGTCTCGGCCCCGGCACGCACACGTCTTCCAAGCCGTCGCAGCGCTGGTCGTCCGGACACTCCGCGTCCGCGACGCATGACGTCCCACAGGGCTCGTCTTCGCAGACCAGGTCCTCTTCGCGCACCTCGATGTCGAGCGGACACCCGAGCAGCGTCAGCAGGGCGAGGCACGCGAGGAGCGACAGGACGGGGTTGCGCATGAGGAGGACAGGAGTATTCCAGGCCACGGGAGGAAGGACAGCCCCGGTCACTCCTCCTCGCCCAGGTAGCGAAACACGGACCGCAGCCCGATGCCGAGCGCCCGTGCCGCCTCCTTCTTGCTGCCCCCATTCCGGGCAATGGCCTCGCGCACATAGCGCAGCACGAAGGCATCCCTCGCCTCGTCCAGGGGCAGCAGGGGCGCGGCGTCCGCCGTCAGCTCCAGGTCCTCGACGCCGATGAGCTCCGTCGAGGAGAGGATGGCCGCGCGCTTCACCCGGGACACCAGCTCGCGCACATTGCCCGGGAAGGGGTGACCCCGCAGCGCCTCGGTGGCCTTCTGGGTGAAGCCCCTCGCGCGCCGGTCCTCCTGCTTCAGCACGTGGTGGGCGATGAGGAGCACGTCGTCCCCGCGCTCGCGCAGGGGAGGCACGTCTACGCGCACCTCGTCCAGCCGGTAGAGGAGGTCCTCCCGGAAGGTGCCCTGTGCAACGCGCGCCTTGAGGGGCTGGTGCGTGGCGGAGATGACGCGCATGTCCACCTTGCGCGGCCGGCTCTCTCCCAGCCGCGTCACCTCGCGCTCCTGGACCACGCGCAGCAGGCGGGACTGGAGGGCGAAGGGCATGTCGCCGATTTCATCCAGGAAGAGCGTGCCGCCGTCCGCCGCCTCCACCAGCCCCGCCCGGTCCGTCCCCGCTCCGGAGAAGGCGCCCCGCGTATGGCCGAACAGCTCGCGCTCGATAAGGGACTCGGGCAGGGCCGCGCAGTTGATGGCCACCAGTCGCCCACGCCGCCCGCTGCGCCGGTGCAGCGCGCGCGCCACCTCCTCCTTGCCGGTGCCCGTCTCTCCCTGGATGAGCACGTGGAGGGACGTGGGGCCCAGGCGCTCCACCTGCCGGTAGAGGTGGCGCATGGCGTCGGACTCGCCGATGAGCCCTTCGAAGGTGGCCGCGGCGATGCGCTGTGTGAGGTTGTCCACGCGCGCACGCAGCTCCGTCAGCTCGTGCGAGGTGGCCAGCAGCAGCGCGGCCAGCGAGGACAGGGCCATGGCCTCCTCCAGGTGCACGGAGGAGAACGGAGCCGTGCCCACGCGGCGGCCGAGGTACACGGCGCGAAGCGGGGCCGCGCCCACGCGCAGCGGGAGCACCAGGGCGGAGGTCAGGCGCAGGGCCACCACGCTGGGCGCCCCGGCCAGCGCCGCATCCGCGGCCACGTCCTCCACCAGCACCGGCGTGCCCGAGGCCATGACCTGCTCCACCAGGCTGTCCGCCACCGCCGCCTCCGGCACCGGGCCCGTGGCGCACAGCACCTGGCGCCGGGGTCCCTCCACCGACACCAGGAAGCCCACGTCCGCGCCCGTCACCTCGGCGAGCCCGCGCATGGTGGCGTCCAGCAGTTCCTCCGCGGGGCGCTGCGCGAGCAGTCGGGAGGCAAAGCCTGTCAGCACCGCCACGAGCTGCCCGCGCGGCGCGGCCTCTCCGGGGCCACCGCGTGCCGGTGGAGGTGCCTCGCCGGAGGAGCCGAGGGTCAGCGTGGCCCGTCCCACGACGAAGGTGTCTCCAGGCACCAGGGGGGCCAGGTCCACGCGCTTGCCCCGCACGCGCACGTCACAGCCCTTGCCGGCGGTGGACACCGACCAGCCGCGCTCGTCCCGGAACAGCAGGGCGTGGCTGGCCTTCAGGCCATGCGCCGGCAGGACGATGTCACAGGCCGGGTCGGCGCCCACGGACACCACGGGCTTGTCCAGGGCGACCTGACGGCCACCGGGCAGGGTCAGCAGGAACGGCATGGCAGGTATATCGCACGGACGGGCGGGCCGCGGCACCGGCCCCGGGAGCGCGGACACGGTAGAGTGCGTCCCCATGTCCACCCGATTCTTCGACACGTACCCCGAGCTCGTGACCGACAAGTTCCGGCTGCGCCAACCCACGCTGGAGGATGTCGAGCCGCTGGCCGCCATCTACTTCCAGTCCGTGTTCGGCCGGTACATCATCGGCGACCCGCCGGGTGGCGTCGCGAAGATGCACGAGAAGGTGGCGCGGGACCTGGAAGCCATGAAGCGCGGCGAGGTCTTCCGCTGGGTCCTGTGCGAGCGCGGCCAGGAGGTACCCCTGGGAAACCTGGGGCTGTTCAACTGGAACCAGCACAACCGGAGCGCCGAGATAGGCTACGTCATCAGCATGTCCCTTTGGGGACAGGGCGTGATGAAGGAGCTGATGTCGGCGGTCCTCCGGTTCGGCTTCGAGGACATCGGGCTCCACCGCGTCGAGGCCCATGTGGATCCGAGCAACGGCGCCTCGCTGCGTGTCCTCACCCGGGCGGGCTTCCAGCAGGAGGGCGTGCTGCGGGAGAGCTTCGCCGTGACAGGGGGCTACCGCGACACCGTCGTGCTCGGAATGCTGGAGCAGGATTGGCAGCGCTGAGGCTTCAGCGCCGGAAGCGGGCGGCGGCCTCCTTCTCGTATGCCCCCACGTCGCGGTAGTAGCGCTCCACCTCCGCCTGCATCGCGGGCTGGGTGTAGACCTCCGGGCGTGGGTGCTCGATGGCGTCGAGGATGACCTTCGTCGCGTCCTCGACGCTCTGCGCTCCCGGGAGCACGCGCGAGTCCGGGCCTCCGCCCAGCGCATTGCTGCCGAACTCCGTGGCGACGATGCCCGGCATCACCACGGTCACGGTGATGCCCGGGTGTGTCGCCTGGAGCTCCATCCGCAGGCACGCGCTGAGGGCGTTGAGCGCATGCTTCGCCGCGCTGTACGCGGAGCGGTGCGGCACGGTGGGCAGCCGCGCCAGTCCGCTGGAGATGTTGACGAGCTGCCCGGCGTTGCGTGACTGGAAGTGCGGTAGCGCCGCCTGCATTCCGTAGAGCGCGCTGTTCACGTTGGCGCGCCACATGGAGTCGAGGTCCTCGTCCGTCAGCTCCGCCACGGAGCGGGTGATGCCGCGCCCGGCGTTGTTCACCCAGACGTCGATGCGGCCGAAGCGCGCCAGGGCCGCGTCGCGCAGCCGCTCCATGTCCGCGCGCCGGGTGGCATCGGTGACCACCGCGAGCGCTTCGCTTCCAGAACGGGCGGCGACCGCCTCCAGCTCCTGTTGACGGCGCGCGGCGAGGACCAGCCTCGCGCCCTTCCCTCCCGCCTGCCGCGCCAGCTCCTCGCCGATGCCCGCACTCGCTCCGGTGATGACGATGACCTTGTCCATGAACGGAATGTAGCCACGCGAGCAGGCACGCAGCGGTGCTTCGATGCCCCGGCAGGCGTGCATCCGGCGTCACTGTCCATTACCCACACCCGGCACGGGAGCCCGGAGCAGGCCACGTCGCCGTGGTACCCTCCGCTCACGCCTCACCCGAGGATGACGCCGCATGCCGTTCCGCCTCTTCTCCTTCTCTCTGCTCATCGGGCTCGGTGCCGTGCTGGGCCACCTCTACCTCTACCGGAGGCTGGTGCGGCAGCTCCTGCACGGCCGCCTGCCGAGGTTCCTGGCAATCGGGGTCTTCGTGCTGATGACGGGGGTGCTGGGTTTCCGGCGCACGTTGCTGGACGCCCTCCCCGAGGGCATCGCGGGCACCGTCACCATGGCGACCTACACGTGGATGGGCGTGGCGCTCTGTCTGGTCATCGCGCTCCTGACGCTGGACGTGGGACGGGGCCTCGTCGCCGTGGTGCGACGACTCCGGGCCCGGCCGGCCGCGGCTGCCGCTGAAGTTCCACGGGAGCCCTCGGAACCGCCTGCCGTGGATGAGGAGCGGCGGCGCTTCCTCGGACAGGCGCTGGCGGGCGGGGCCTTCGTCGCGGGTGGCGGGCTGGCCGCGTACGGGAGCTGGCGGGCCTTCTCGCCGCCGCTGGTGACCGAGCTGGCGGTGAAGATTCCGAAGCTGCCCAAGGCGCTGGACGGGCTCAGCATCGTGCAGCTCACCGACATCCACGTGGGCCACTTCATCCAGCAGCGGTACATGGACGCGCTGGTCCAGCAGACCAACGCGCTCCGCCCGGACCTCGTCGCCATCACCGGCGACCTGGTGGACGGAGACGTCCACTCTTTGGGCGGGTTCGTGTCCTCGCTCGGGAGGCTGAAGTCGCGCTTCGGCAGCTACTTCGTCACCGGCAATCACGACTACTACTCCGGTGATGACGAGTGGACGGCGTTCCTCCAGTCGCTCGGCATCCAGGTGCTGCGCAACCGCCACGTGTCCATCGGTGACGCGGGCGGCTCGTTCGACCTGGTGGGCGTGGATGACTGGAGCGGCGGGCGAAGGCGCAACAAGAAGGGCTATGACCTGAACCTGGCGCTCCAGGGGCGGGACCCGGACCGGGCCTCGGTGCTGCTCGCGCACCAGCCGGCGAACTTCAAGGTCGCGGCGGAGCGCGGCGTGGACCTCCAGGTCTCCGGCCACACCCATGGCGGGCAGCTCGCGCCGATGACGCTCTTCATCGGGCTGGCCTGGGAGCACTCGGCCGGGCTCTACCGGCACGCCGACTCACACATCTACGTCAGCCGGGGCTGCGGCTTCTGGGGGCCGCCGATGCGCGTCGGCAGCCCGCCGGAGATCGTGAAGCTGGTGCTGACGGCCTGAGCTCAGGATGCGCGCACGCGGGGCGTGTAGCGCCAGAACCGCTGCTTGTGCCCGCAGCTCCCGCATGAAATCCGTACGACGAACTCGCCGCCCTGCACGTGCGTGGCGGGCGACAGCGTCTGGCTGACCTCGTCGACTGCGTCGTGCCCGCACTTCTCGCAGGTGACACGGCGCGAGGTGGCGGTCATCGCGTGGCGAATCACGGCGCCGTGCTCGCACGCCCCGCACCACCAGACGTGATAGTCCGCCGTGCCGAGCCGCTCCTCGTGCCGCTGACCTTCGTCCAGGTGCGGGTCCTCCGACTCCTCGTCGAGGAGCACGCGCGCCTTCCCACACCGGTCGCAGCGGCTCGGGTCCGGAGTCGTGCTCCGGGAGCGCTTCCACAGCACGCCGATGACGCCCGCGGTCGCGACGGCCAGCACCGCCGCCAGCATCATGACAGGGGCTCCAGCTCCACCTGGTGCAGCGCCGCGCCGGTGAGGTCGTGGAGCGCCACCGTGAGGGCGCCCGTCTTCCCGGCGATGCGCACGCTCCCGAAGTATTGCTGCCCATCCCAGGGCGCAGCGTTCATCACAGTGCCGGGACGGTGCCAGCGCACCTCCGGGCCAAACGTCTCATCCAGCGGGTTGGGGCCGAAGGTGCCCGCGTGCAGCGGCCCCGCGACGAACTCCCAGAACGGGTCGAAGTCGCGGAAGCGCGCGCGGTCCGGGTGGTAGTGGTGCGCGGCCGGGTAGTGCACGTCCGCCGTGAGGAAGAGCACGTTGCGCACCTTGCGCGCCTTGAGGAACGACAGCAGCTCGGCCAGCTCCAGCTCGCGTCCCAGGGGCGCGCCAGGGCCGTTGGCCCACGCCTCCATGTGGTGGCCGTCCTCGTGCTTGCCGTCCGCGACAATCAGCCCCAGCGGCATGCTGGTGGCAATCACCTTCCACGTCGCGGTGGACGCGGCCAGGGCCGCCTTCAGTCCGTCCAGCTGCGCGCGGCCCAGGAAGGTCGTCTCCGGCCCGGGGCGCTCCTGACGGTTCGTCGTGTTCGGCCCCCGGAAGGCGCGCACGTCCGGGATGAACACGTCCAGGTGCGGCCCATACGCGAGCTGCCGGTGGATGCGCCCCTCGGCGCGCGCCGCACCGCCCACGGGGGCGTAGTCGAAGAACGCCTGCCGGGCCCGCGCCCCCAGCACGCCCTCGTCCGAGACCTGCGTGTAGCGCGGGTCCGCCGCGAGGCTGCGGCCCGGGTACCAGTTGTTGCGCACCTCGTGGTCATCCCACTGGTACGCGATGGGCACCTCCTTCACGAAGGCGCGCAGGTGCTCGTCCAGCAGGTTGTAGGCGAAGTTGCCGCGCAGCTCGTCCAGCGTCTCCGCCACCTTCGACTTCGCGGGGGTGACATGGTTCTTCCACACGCGGCCATCCGGCAGGCGCACCTCGGGCAGCAGCGGGTTGTCCGCGTAGATGGCGTCCCCCACGTGCAGGAAGAAGTCGGGGCGCAGCGCACGCACGGCCGCGTAGCCCCGGTACCCACCCCACTCCGGGTTGATGCCCCACCCCTGCCCGCACACGTCCGCGCTCCAGGCGAAGTGCACGTCCCTCGCCGCGTCCGGCGCCGTGAGGAAGCGCCCCTGCCACGCCTCGCCCGCGCGGCCACCGTCCTCCGCGAGCACCCGCACGTGGAGCTCGCGCCCGGCGGGCAGTCCCGTGAGGTCCACCACGCCGGTGAAGTCCGACGCACCCGTCAGCGCCGGGCCCTCCACGCGACGCACGCCCTTCAGGAGCCGGGGGTCCTCGCTCCACTCCACCACCAGCCGCGAGGCCCGGTCCGCCTTCCCCCACACCGTGACGGCCCCGGCACGGGCGTCTCCCAGCTGGGCCCCCAGCGGCAGTCCCGGCCCGGGGCGAGGTGCGGGCGCGCGGGTCGCGGACGGAGCCGCGCAGCCGGCGGCGGCGACCACGAGCCCCTGGAGCACGGTGCGGCGGGGAAGCACAGGCATGGTGCGGGCCTCCAATCGAGAGGTTCACAGGTTAACAGCCGTGCCTTCTCCTGGGCTCACCAGTCGTCCCTGGCGTTGCCGAACTTCTCCCCCGGAAACGCCTGGTCGGTCAGCTGACCCAGCAACGGGAATTTGAAGGTGCCGCCGTCGAGGCCCTCCCGCTTCTCGTTGAAGAACAGGACCTCCCCGCAGGTGAAGCACACCACCGCGTCCACCCAGGTGTCCCCCCGCTGGAAGCGCAGGGCGATGTCGTGGCTGAAGGAGCACATCAGCCTGCCCCGCTTGTCCTTCTTGACGTCCTGCGGCGGCACCCAGCTCTTCGCGAGGGCCTGACGCTCCGCCTCCGTGAGCACCGGGCCCTCGTGGGTGAAGCCGAACGAGCCCGCGCGGGTCCACTTCACCGGCTGGGTCCCGGCGTCCTGCCCCGGGGGCACGGGCACCGGCCGGGCGCTGAAGATGCGCACCGTCTCCGGCTCCCGGATGAACCGGGCCAGCTTTGCATCGGGGCCGTCTGCATCCGCACCCGGGGTGGGCGTGCAGGCCAGACAGAGCGCGAGGACGACAAGGGGGGAAATCTTCATGGTGCCAGGAGCCTGTCACGCCGGAGCGCCCGGAAACCAGGGGAGCAGGCTCGGACATGGGGGTCGGCAGACGAGCGACTTCGGGTATGCTCCCGCCACCATCAGGACCCGTGAGGGCGGGTCCGCTGGACACTCTCAATGGCAGTGCGGAACCGGGTCGGGGGGCATCTCCAGGCCCGCTCGAAAGGCTCACACATGAAGCGACTGGGAAGCGTCGGTCTGATTCTCGGAGTTCTCGCCCTGGGTCCCGTGGGATGTAAGGACGAGAAGGCGGAGGCCGCGAAGTCGCATCGCATCCGCGGCACCGACCACCTCAGCAAGAAGGAGTACGACAAGGCCACCGCCGAGTATGCCCTGTCGCTCCAGGCGGATCCCACGCAGGAGAAGGTCTGGGAGAAGAAGGCCTTCGCCCACCTCCAGCTCGGTCAGATGAAGGAGGCCGAGGAGGCCGTCCTGAAGATCCTGGCGATGAAGGCCACGCCGGCGGAGAAGGCCGAGACGTACCGGACGCTGGCCAGCATGCACATGACGGGCGGCACCACCGAGGATGCCGAGCGCAACTTCAACAAGGCGCTGGAGATCGACCCGAAGGACGAGGCCTCGCTGGGGTGGATCGCGGAGATCTACGCGCAGCGCGGCGGCGCCCGTTCCATGACGGCGGCCATCGTCAAGGCGGACCTGGAGAAGTCGCTCAACTATTACGACCAGGTCCTGGCCATCAACTCCAACTCCGCCAACACGTACCTCAACAAGCGCGTGGTGATGGGCCGCCTCATGGAGTACGAGCGCCAGCAGAAGGAGATGGCGCTGTCCGAGGCCGCGGAGAACGCCAAGGACAAGGCCGTCGTCGACGAGGCCAACGCCCGCGCCGCGGAGCACCAGAAGCGCATGGACGAGTTCCAGGTGCAGTTCGCGGAGATGACCAAGAAGTTCAGCGAGGCCCAGAAGGCCGCGAAGACCGGCGGCGCCCAGCCGGCCACGGCGACCAACAAGCCGTAGCCGTCCAAGCCGACGCCGCCACACCGGAGGGCCTGGGACCGCGAGCCGGTACCAGGCCCTTCGTTCATTGCGCGCCCTGCCCGCCCGCGCGAATGTCCACTCATCGAGCCTTGCAGAATTCTTCCCGCCTCCCCGCGCGTGCACGGCCTACGCTTTGAGGCTCAACAACCTCGCAGGGAGCCAGGCGAATGGACATCCGAGCAGCGGTGGCGCTCGCGGCGGGAAAGCCGCTGAGCATCGAGACGGTGCACCTCGAAGGACCGAAGGCGGGCGAGGTGCTCGTCGAGCTGAAGGCCACCGGCATCTGCCACACGGATGAGTTCACCCTGTCTGGCAATGACCCGGAGGGGCTGTTCCCCGCCATCCTCGGCCACGAAGGCGCGGGCGTGGTGGTGGACGTGGGGGCCGGCGTGACGTCCGTGAAGAAGGGCGACCACGTCATCCCGCTGTACACGCCCGAGTGCCGCCAGTGCAAGTCGTGCCTGTCGCGCAAGACGAACCTGTGCACGGCCATCCGCGCCACGCAGGGCCGCGGGCTGATGCCGGACGGCACCAGCCGCTTCCGACTGGGCCGCGAGCCGGTGCACCACTACATGGGCACGTCCACCTTCGCGCAGTACACGGTGCTGCCGGAGATTGCCGTGGCGAAGATTCGCGAGGACGCCCCGTTCGACAAGGTCTGCTACATCGGCTGCGGCGTGACGACGGGCATCGGCGCCGTCGTGTACACCGCGAAGGTGGAGGCGGGCAGCAAGGTGGTGGTGTTCGGCCTGGGCGGCATCGGGCTCAACGTCGTGCAGGCGGCGCGCATGGTGGGCGCGGACCAGATTGTCGGCGTGGACATCAACCCGGCGCGCAAGGCCATGGCGGAGAAGTTCGGCCTCACCCACTTCGTCAACCCCAAGGAGGTGGAGGGCGACCTGGTGCCGTACCTCGTCAACCTCACGGGCGGCGGCGCGGACTACAGCTTCGAGTGCATCGGCAACGTGAACACGATGCGGCAGGCGCTGGAGTGCTGCCACCGGGGCTGGGGGGAGAGCATCATCATCGGCGTGGCCGGCGCGGGGCAGGAGATCAAGACGCGCCCCTTCCAGCTCGTCACCGGGCGCGTGTGGAAGGGCAGCGCCTTCGGCGGCGCGCGCGGCCGCACGGACGTGCCGAAGATCGTCGACTGGTACATGGAGGGGAAGATCAACGTCGACGACCTCATCACCCACACGCTGCCGCTGGAGGACATCAACAAGGGCTTCGACCTGATGCACCGGGGCGAGTCCATCCGCAGCGTGGTGAAGTACTCATGACGGCCGCGCCCACGCTGCTCAGCGAGCACCGCTGCTTCGGGGGCACCGTCGGCTTCTACCGCCACGCCTCGGAAGCGTGCGGCGGCGACATGCGCTTCGGCGTCTTCGTCCCGCCCCAGGCGCGGGAGCGGAAGGTGCCCGTCCTCTACTACCTCGCGGGCCTCACCTGCACGGAGGACACGTTCCTCATCAAGGGAGGCGCGCAGCGCGTCGCGGCGGAGCTGGGGCTGATGCTGGTGGCCCCGGACACCAGCCCGCGCGGCGCCGGCTACCCCGGCGAGGACGCGTCCTGGGACTTCGGCGTGGGCGCGGGCTTCTACCTGGATGCCACGCAGGCGCCGTGGTCCTCGCGCTACCGGATGGCGACGTACGTCACCCAGGAGCTGCCCGCGCTCATCGCCCTGCACTTCCCGGCCCGGGCGGACCGAGAGGGCATCTTCGGCCACTCCATGGGCGGCCATGGCGCGCTGGTGTCCGCGCTGCGCAACCCCGGGCGCTACCGCTCCGTGTCCGCCTTCGCCCCCATCACCGCGCCCATGCGCGTGCCGTGGGGACAGAAGGCGTTCCGGGGCTACCTGGGCGAGGACGCGCAGGCGTGGCGCCAGTACGACGCCACCGAGCTGCTGCGCGGCTCGAAGACGCGCCTGCCCCTGCTGCTGGTGGACCAGGGGACGGGGGACAAGTTCCTCCAGGAGCAGCTCAAGCCGGAGCTGCTGCGCGAGGCCTGCGAGGCCGTGGGCCAGCCTCTGAACCTGCGCATCCACGAGGGGTACGACCACGGCTACTACTTCGTCTCCACCTTCATGGAGGACCACCTGCGCCACCACGCCGCGGCGCTGAACGCGTAGCACAGCGGGCCGGGCAAGGCTGCGGCCCTGCCCGGCTTGCGGGATGATGGGGGCATGAGGAAGAAGCAGTCCCGGACGGTGGACGTCTCGCAGGTCCTGCGCGAGAAGCTGAGGAACGCCAGGGGGCCCGTCGTCCCCCTCTCCCACGAGGGCGCGCACCCCAGCACGCAGTGGATTGCGTACGCCGTCTTCGGAGCATTCGCGGCCGGCGCCGCCGTGTTCGGGCTCCTCGTGCTCTTCGTGATGTACAGCATGCCGAGGGAAGGCGGCTACGTGCTGCTGGGGTTCAGCGCGCTCATCTTCGCCGTGCTCGTGGCGGACTGGCGCAAGAGGAAGCGCGAGGGCGTTCGGACCGCCGAGTCGCTGTTCGGGGGACGGCGCTCCCCGGAGATACAAGCCGCCGTGGAGCGCTTCCGCGCCGCCACGGACGTGCCGCTGTGCGTCGCCGTGCGGAACCACGTCCCCGGTATCGCGGCGGGCACGCTGCGCATCTTCGAGCAGCGCCAGGCCGACGGAGCCCTGGACGCGCGAGGCGTCCTCATCGTCCTGTCGGCGGCCTCGGGTGGGTATGCCCTCTGCCTCGGTGAGGCGCTCGCGAAGCAAGAGCCCGAGCTGAAGGAGCTGCTCTACTCCACGGTGAGGTTCGCACAGGGGAGACACGCAGCAGCCGTGGCGGCCTGGCTCGACGTGCTCGGCCCGCAGGCGGGCCACTTCTGGCCCGTGCGCCCGGACGTGCCACGCAAGCAGGAGGCCGTGCTCGACATCGAGGCCCCGGGGCCGCCGCCGGGCTAGCCGAGGATGACGTCGCCCTCCCCGAGCGCGTCACTGGCCTCCCTCCACCGCGGTTCCTGCCAGCGCATTGACCTGGGCAGGACGATGTTTCTTCGCCACTCGAACAAAGACTAAAGTGGCGCGCATGAACCGCTCCCTCGCGTTCTCATCGCTCGTGGTGTTCATGCTGCTGGGTTGTGACCCTGCCGGGTCCGGCCCGGAGGGCTCGAAGCCGGGAGATGCGGGAACCCAGGTGCAGGTGGATGCGGGCACGGACGCCGGCACGCAGCCGACCGATGGCGGCACTCCGCCGCCACCGCCGGCCAAGAGCGCCAAGCGCGGCATCGCCTTCGACCTGGCGACGCCGGCGGACCTGGCCGCCGTCTCTCCCGGAGTGAGCTGGTGGTACAACTGGAGCCCGGAGCCCCATCGGAACGTGCCCGCGGACTACCGGACCCGCTACGGCATGGACTTCATTCCGATGCTCTGGAACGGGAACTTCGACGCCGCGCGCATCGAAGGCATCCTCAAGGCCAATCCCCACATCCAGTACCTGCTGCTCCTCAACGAGCCCAACCTGTCGGACCAGGCCAACATGTCGCCCCAGGACGCGGCGCGGCTGTGGCCCCGGTACGAGGCCGTGGCGGCCAATACCGGCGTCAAGCTCGTCGGCCCGGCGATGAACTGGGGAACCGTTCCGGGCTATTCGGACCCGGTGGTCTGGCTGGATGCGTTCTACGCGACCTACCGCGCGGAGAATGGCAACCGCGCCCCCCGCATCGATTACCTCGCGTTCCATTGGTACGACTACGGGCTCGCGGGCCAGTTGGACCGGCTCAAGAAGTACGGCAAGCCGTTCTGGGTCACCGAGTTCGCCAACTGCCACACCCAGCGGGACGGCGCGCAGATTGACTCGGTGGCGAAGCAGAAGGCCCAGATGGCGGAGATGGTGGCCGTCTGCGAGAGCCGGGACGACGTGTTCCGCTACGCCTGGTTCACGGGACGGTGGACGAATGACCCGTGCTTCGCGAGCCTCCTCGGGGCGCCGGGAGCGCTGTCGGAGCTGGGCACCCACTACCTCACCCTGCCCTTCGAGTGACGCGCGAGGCCGGGTGACAGTTCCCGGCAAGGGCGGTGTTCCCTTCCCAGCGTCGGCCCTGGTGGCCGGGCGCCGGGAGAGCTGGAACATGCGCATGGACAGGCACGGAGTCTGGGCGGGCCTCGCACTGCTGGCCGCGGTCATCACCGGGTGTGTGGACGGCCCTATGTCGAGGGCAGCGGCCACGTGGTGGTGGAGGAGCGGCAGACCTCGGACTTCAAGGGCCTCGTGGTCGAGGACGGCATCGAGGCCGTCGTCATCGTGGAGCCCGGGCAGCCGACCCAGGTCCGCCTCGTGGGCGATGACAACCTGGTGGCGCTGCTCCGCACGGAGTCCCGGTACGGAGATGAGCTCCGCGTGCACTTCGCGCCCGGGGACGTCGGCGCATGGGACTCGCGCAACCCGCTGCGCGTCGAGGTGAAGGTGCCCCGGCTGGAGTCCGTTACCCGCTCGGGTGGAGGCGTGATGGACATCGGCGGGACGCTCGACTCCGAGTCCTTCTCGCTCACGGCGAGCGGGGGCGGGAAGCTCCGCGTGAGCGGCCTGGACACGCACGACCTCGACCTGGTCCTGAGTGGCGGGGTCGACGTCACACTGGAGGGCGAGGCCACCGAGGTGACGAGCGTCATGTCGGGAGCGAGCACGCTGCGCGCCCGGGAGCTCTCCGCCCATGAGGCCACGCTGCAGTGCAGCGGCGGTGGGGACATCCAGCTGCGCGTCTCGGACACCCTGCAGCTGAGCGCCTCGGGCGCCAGCAAGGTGCGCATCGTCGGGCAGCCCACCGTGCTCTCACGAGAGCTCAGTGGGTCCTCCAGCCTCACGTTCGAGTAGCCCGGGCCTACCGGCGCCGCCGGCCTCCGCCGAAGAGCACCATCAGGATGCCACCCGCCAGGGCGGCGCCTCCGCCCGCGAGGTACAGCGTGGTCTTCTCGGTGTTGCGGCCGGTCAGGACCTGGGTGGCCCGCTCCGCGAGCGAGTCCCTCGCCTGCAGCCCGGTCCACAGCAAGACCCCACCCGCGACGGCGAGCATCACTCCCACGAGCCGGACAACTCCCACGGTGCCTCCTTGACGTTCGCGCTGAGCATACCCGGGATGCTCCTCCTGCATGCTCCGCGCGGACAGAAGAAGCCTGGGTGGGCGGTGCTTCCGTCCCTGACACGGCTTCGCTGCCTCGCGAGCGACGGCCCGGCGCGGGCCCGTCCTCCTGCGTGCTCCGCGCGGACAGAAGAAGCCTGGGTGGGCGGAGCTTTTATCCCTGACGTGGCTTCGATGCCTCGCGAGCGACGGCCCGGCGCGGGCCCATCCTCCTTCGTGCTCCGCGGTGATTGACAGAACACGCGTGGATGGGCGGTGCGTCCGTCCCTGACGGGCTTGGGTGCATTGTGAGCGACGGCCCGGCCCGGGCCCGTCCTCTTCCAGGGAGGAGGATGGGGCCCCGAGGCGACCCGGCCGTCTGGCCCCACTCAACGCTTGCGGCGCGCCGCCGTCTTCTTGCTCGAGGTCTTGCCCCCGGCGGTGCGCGTCTTCGCGGTCTTCGCGACGCGCGCCTTGGGGGCCTTCGGGGCTGATGCCTTCGCGGGCTTCTTCGCGGCCTTGCCCGCCGCCTTCTTCGCGACCTTCGCCGCGGCCTTTTTCGCCGCCTTCTTCACGGCCTTGGCGGGCTGCTTGCGAGAAGCAGCCCCCTTCCGCGTTCCAGCAGTGGTCTTCTTGCTCGCGGCCTTCCGCTTCGGGCCACGGACGGGCGCCTCCTCGGAAACCACGGGCGAGGCGGAGCCCGCCTCCGGATCCGACACCGGCTCGGGCGCAGCGGACACGCGCGCGGGAGGCGTCGGAGCGGCCTCGTCCGTGTGAGCGGTGGGCCTGGCCCTGTGCGCAGCCGGCCGGGTCTCGGCAGCCGCGGGCCGCGCTTCGACCGCGCTCGGCCTCGACTCACTCACCACGGGTCTCGACTCCGGAACAGGGTGCCTCGACTCGGGTGCCACGGTCCTGGGCTCGACCGCGGCCGGCGACGCCTCGGGCGCAGCGGGTCCTGACTCAGCGGTCATGGGCCTCGCCTCGGGCGCGGGGGGCCTGGGCACCTGCGCATTGGGGCGTCCCTGACCAGGCTTGGGCTTGTGATGCGACGCGCCCCGAGCATCGGGGCGTCCACCCTTGCGCTGAGAGGCCAGCGCCCGGATGCGGTCGAACCCGGGATGCGGAGACCGCGAGCCCTCGTCACCACCGGCCTCGGCAGCCCCACCCGAGAACTCCCACGGCGCAACGGGCGTCTGCGCTTCCTGCACCTCGGGGGCGCTCACGTTCTCGGGCCCCTGGCTCAGCGGCTGGCGCTCCTCCCCCTCCGTCGGAGGAATGGAGGGGTGCTCGGGCCGCAGGAACATCCGGCGCTTCGGCCCCTGCGGCAAGCGCGCGTCCGGACCGGTAGCCGGCTTCGCACCCTCGTCATTCCACGGGCGCTGGAACCTGGACCCGCCGGCCCGGCTGGGCGCGGCCTCCTCGCGGCGACCTTCACGCACGAAGCGGCCTCGCGGGCCAGCCCGAGCGGGCTCCTCCCGCGGCCCCTTCTGCCACGGCGGAGCACCCTCACGCTCCCGGCGTCCGGGACGCCCCGCACGCTCGTGGCCCTGGCCACGCGGCGCTTCCGCCTCCCACTCGCGGCGGCGCTTCGGTGCGCCTCCCTCGGCGCGGGCCAGCGGCGCTTCCCCTTCGAACTGGAGCGCCTCGAAGTCGATCTTCCGCGCCGACGGATTCACCGACGACAGCCGCACGCGCAGCTTCTGGCCCACGCGGACGCGGCGCCCGCCGGCGTACACCAGCGAGTGCGTCAGCTTGTCCAGCTTGGCCGACGGGCCGAGCGTCTCCGCCTTCACCAGCCCCTCGACGTGCACCTCGTCCAGCTCGACGAAGAAGCCGAAGTCGGTGATGGCCGCAACCGTCGCGGCGAACTCCTCCCCCACCCGGTCCTTCAGCAGGAGGCACGCGTAGAAGGACACCACCTCGCGCTCCACCTGCATGGCCGCGCGCTCCCGCTCGGAGCACTGCACCGCCATGTCCTCGAGCTGGGTCTCCTCGCGCTCCAGCATCGACTCGGTGGGCTTGCGTCCCTTCCGGGCCCAGTGCGCCTTCAAGAGCCGGTGCACCAGCAGGTCCGGGTAGCGGCGGATGGGCGACGTGAAGTGGAGGTAGTGCTCCGCGGCCAGGCCGTAGTGGCCCACCCGCGTGGGCGTGTACACGGCCTGCATCATCGAGCGCAGCAGCAGCTGGTTCAGCGCCCGCTGCTCGGGATGGCCCGCCAGCTGGCTGACGAAGGCATCCAGCTCCTTGGACGTCACCCCGTCCTCGAAGCGCAGCTTGAAGCCATACGCCTGCGCGAGCGCCGCGAAGTTGGCGAGCTTCTCCGGGTCCGGCTCGCCGTGGAACCGGTACACCGTGGGCAGCCCCTCGTCGTTGAAGAACCGCGCCACCGCCTCGTTGGCGGCGAGCATGCACTCCTCGATGAGCCGGTGGCTGTCCTTGCGCTCACGCTTGTCCATGCGCACCGGCAGGCCGTCCTTGCCGAGCACCACCTTGTGCTCGGGCAGGTCGAAGTCGATGGCGCCGCGCTCCTTGCGCATCTTCGTCAGCACGCGCGCCAGCGCCATCAGCTGCTCGAACTGGGGCTTGAAGGCGTTGCGGTGCGGCACGTCCTTGCCGTCCAGGACGTCCTGCACCTCGTTGTACGTGCAGCGCGCCGCGCTGCGCATCACCGCCGGGTACAGCTCCGACGAGAGCCGCTGGCCCTGGCGGTCGAACGTCATGTCCGCCACCATGCACAGCCGGTCCTCGTCCGGCTTCAGCGAGCAGATGCCGTTGCTCAGCCGCTCCGGAAGCATGGGCAGCACGCGGTCGGGCAGGTACACGGACGTCGCCCGCCGCAGGCCCTCCGCGTTGAGCGCGGTGCCCTCGCGCACGTAGTGCGTCACGTCGGCGATGGCCACCACCAGCCGCCAGCCGCTGCCGTGCGGCTCCGTGTACACCGCGTCGTCGAAGTCGCGCGCGTCCTCACCGTCGATGGTGATGAGCGGCATGGAGCGCAGGTCGCGCCGGACCTCGCCGCGCGCCTCCTCCTGCGCCACCTGGACGGAGAAGCGGTCCGCCTCGTCCATGACCTCGGGAGGGAACTCGTCGGAGAAGCCCTGGGAGAACGCGGTGGCCAGCACCTCGGCGCTGGGCTCCCCCGGCTTGCCGAGCGAGCCGGCCACCTCGCCGAAGAGGTCCTTCGAGGGGTCCAGGAGCTGCGCGCCCACGCCCAGGCGCACCTTCACCAGGTCGCCCTCCTGCGCCATCTGCGTGAGGGGCACGCGGATGGGGCCCGGCAGGCTCGTGTCCGTGGGCAGCACCAGCCCGTGCCGGCCCTGCACCGTGTACGTGCCAACGGCCAGCTCGCGCCGGCGCGTCACCACCCGCAGGAGCTCTCCTTCGTACCGGCCGGGGCGCCCCGACACGCGCACCACCACCCGGTCATTGTCGAGCGCCCGCTGCGCCTCGCCCGGCGGCAGGAAGATGTTCTCTCCCTCTCCGGAGACGGGGTGCACGAAGCCGAAGCCGTCGCGGTGCACGTGGAGGATGCCCTCCACCGTGGGCAGTCCCGAGTCCTCGAGGTCTCCACCGCGGCGCCCGCGGGGGCTGAAGCGCTCTGCCCCACCGCCCTTGCGGAAGCCTCCGCGCCCTCCGCCGTCCTGGCCGAAGGAGGGCCGGCGGTCACGGCCCCGGCCGAAGTCGCGGCCCGGCCGCTCCGGCTCCCGGCCGCGTGCGCGGAAGCCCTGGGGCTGGGAGCCCTGAGGCGCCCGGCCCGCCGGCGGACCCTTCTGCTGCCAGGGGTTGGGCGGGCGCACGTCCGCTCCGCCATCCCCACGCCGGGTGGGGGCCTGCATGGCGACGAAGCGCTTGCCGTCCTTGGTGGCGTCGCCCTTGCGGACGAGCTCCCTCAGCGCTCGCTTGAGCTCGGTCTGCTGCCCGGGGTGCAGTCCGGCGAGCCGCAGGAGTTCCTTGATGCCCAGCGGGTGGTCGGCGTCTGCGAGGATCTGCTTGAGTTGGTCTGGAGAGAGGCTCACGGTGGGGTCGCGGCTCGGCCGCTACGGGAACGGGTAAGCCCGGAACGTCCGGACGGGAACCCCCCGGCGACCGGCCGCCTCCCGGAGCCTGCTCCGGGCGACGCCCCTCAGGGCTTGACCGTGACGTTGATCTTGAAGGAGCGGTCCACCAGGCCGGGGGCAAGTGCCTTGGCCAGGAAGAACTCCACCTCGAAGGTGCCCGGGTTGCGGGGAGTGAAGAAGAACTCGCGGGTGGCCGGGCCGCCGTTGGGGCCGGGCTCGAAGTTGGCCTCGCGCAGGCCCACGCGCTTGGCCACGGTGGGCTCGATGGCCCAGGTGAAGCCGGGCTGCTCGGGCAGCCGCACGGTGAGGCCGTGGTTGAGCTTCACGTCCACGGACGTGGGCACCTCGCCCTCGATGTGGACCAGTTCCATCTCGTCGCGAGACACGGCGCGGGCCTCGGACGGACGCGGCTCCACGTTCTCCGCGACAATCCTCCCGCCCCAGCCGGACGTCTTGTCCACGACACCCTGAATCTGGAGGGTGTGGCCCACGTGCTTGCGCAGGCCCTTGCCGGTGGCCTTGCCCTCGATGAGGAAGGACACCTGCTGGCGCGTGCCGCCGTTGGAGACGACGAGGACGAACTCCTCGCCCGTCATCTCCAGGTTGCCGCGGATGGTGGCGAAGCCCTTGACGCCCGCGCCCATGCCGGCGGCCGTCACCATGGAGACCTCGCCGGGCGACAGGTAGCGCAGCCTCGGCTCCGTGTCCGGAGGCGCGACCTCCACCACCTCGGCCTCGGGCTTCTTCGCCGAGTACTTGCGCACGTCCACCACGCCGCCGTGGTTGGTCGTCTTGCGGATCATCCCGCTGACGGAGACCTTGTGGTCCACGTAGGCCGGAAGGACCTCCTGATCAGGCCCCTGGAGGAGGAAGGTGAGCTCGCGCTTGTCGCGTCCCACCACCACCAGGTGAGGCATGTCCTGGGTCAGCACGAGGCGGCCCTTGAGGCTGCCCTCGCCCATGACGCCACGGCCCTCGCCGGCGGTGAGCAACTGCTCCATCTCCCGCTTGGTGAGCGGCTCGCCCGGCGGGGGAAGCTTGGTGGCCCGAGGCTTCGGCCGGTCCACGGCGGGCACCGAGGAGGCGCCACCGCCCGACTTCGAGCCCTTCCCTCCGGCCTTCGCGGCCGGAGCCGCCTTGCCAGCGGGAGCAGCGCCCTTCGCGGCCGGAGCCGCCTTCTTCGCCGCGGGCGCCGGCTCCGGCGCGGCCTTCTTGGCCGCGGGGGCCTTCTCCACGGGAGCCTTCTCGGTGGGTGCCTTCTCCGGCGCGGCCTTCTTCGCCGCTCCCTTGGCACCCTTCGCCACGTCCACCGCCGCCTTCACCACTTTGGTCGCCGCCTTTGCCACTCGTTTGGACGCGTTCTTGATCAGGTCCAGCCGGGCGGTGTTGTGCTTCTTCGCAGCGGGCTTTGCGCCAGCCTTGCCAGCGGGAGTCGTCTTCTTGGCCCCGGACTTGGGCTTGGCCATCGACGCAGTCTCCTGTGAGAGTTCCCGTGTCCTTTCAACGGGTTGGCGGGCCGGCCACAGACGGGCAGGCAAGCCTCGCGATCACGGCTGCTTGTAACGGTGATCAGATGGGCTGTCAAACTAACACTTGATTTTCTCACGGACTTTGTCTGGGCAAAGCCCCCGAGCCACGGGCCCGGCGCATGGCTATAAGCCGGGCATGAACGACGCAGTTCCATTGCTGCCCGTCGAGGAGGCCCGCGCGCGGGTGCTGGCCCTGGCCGCCCCGCTTCCCGCCGAGTGGGTGTCCCTGGAAGCCGCCCTGGGGCGGACGCTGGCCGAGGACGTCACGGCGCAGCGCACCCTGCCCCCCTGGGACAACTCGGCCATGGACGGGTACGCGGTGCGCAGCGCGGACCTGGCGGGGCCGCCGCCCGTGCGGCTGGTGGTGGGGGAGACTGTCTACGCGGGGGCGACGCCGAGCCGGGAGGTCGTCCCCGGGACGTGCGCGCGGATCATGACGGGGGCCCCGCTGCCCCCCGGCGCCGACGCGGTGGTGATGCGCGAGCGCGTGAGGCCGGTGCCCGACGGCGGGGTGGATCAGGTGGACATCCTGGAGCCGGTGGGGCCGGGGAACTTCGTGCGCCCCCGGGGCGAGGACGCGCGGGAAGGCCAGGTGCTGCTGCCACGGGGGACGCCGCTGGGCATCCCCGAGCTGGGGCTGCTCTGGGCGCAGGGCCTGCTGTCCGCGCCGGTGCCCCGCCCTCCCCGGGTGGCTATCCTCTCCACCGGCGACGAGCTGTGCCGCGCGGACGAGCCGCCCCGGGGCCGCATCGTCGACACCAACGCCCCCTCGCTGGCGCTGGCGGTGCGGCGCGCGGGGGGGCTGCCCACGCTGCTGGGCATCGCCCGGGACACGCGGGACTCGGTGCACGAGGCCCTGTCCCGGCTGGACGGCTTCGACGTGGTTCTCACCAGCGCGGGCGTGTCCGTGGGCGAGCGCGACTACGTGAAGGAGGTGCTCGCGGCCCTGGGCGTGGAGCAGCACTTCTGGCGCGTGGCCATCAAGCCCGGCAAGCCGCTGCTGGTGGGACGGCGCGCGGGCACCCTCTTCTTCGGGCTGCCTGGCAACCCGACGTCGTCGCTGGTCACCTTCGAGCTGTTCGTCCGCCCCGCCCTGCGCCGGCTGCTGGGGCACACCGACGTGGAGCCGGGCCGGGTGTCCGGCCGCCTGGAGGGCAGCCTGTCGAAGCAGCCGGGAGTGGCCCACTTCGTCCGCGTCACGGCCGCCTGGAGGGAGGGCGGCCTGTGGGCCCGTCCGCTGGCAACCCAGACCTCGGGTGTTCTGAGGTCGGCGGCGGCGGCCACCCACCTGCTGCACTTTCCCAGAGAGGCCAGAAGCCTGGCTCATGGGGACGCGGTAGAACTGCTTCCGCTCTCCTGGGTGGCCTGAGGAACGTACAACCGGTCAGTGCATCTTTGTGCTGATCCCGCGATGCAGCATTGAGGCCGCCTTGACTTGCGAACGTGGGGACTCCAAAGAGGAGCCCTGCACCGGAGACAACTCGATATGTCGGATACTCGCTCACCCCAGGTCCTTCCGACCCGAAAGCCGACGCAGCACCTGGAGCGCTTCTCGGAGGCGGACGTCCCCACGGAGCGTGGGACGCTGAGGACCATCGTCTTCCGGGACAAGCGCAATGGCCGCGAGCACGTCGCGCTGGTGGTGGGTGACGTCACGGGCGTGGAGGGGGTGCCGGTGCGCATCCACTCCGAGTGCCTGACGAGCGAGGTCTTCGGCAGCCTGAAGTGCGACTGCCGCCAGCAGCTGGACCGGGCGCTGGACTTCATCACCCAGGGGGGCCTGGGGGTCGTCCTCTACCTCCGCCAGGAGGGGCGCGGCATCGGCCTGGGGAACAAGATCAAGGCGTACGCCCTGCAGGCCAAGGGCCTGGATACCTACGAGGCCAACAGGCAGCTGGGCTTCGCTGACGATTTGCGCTCGTACGACATCGCGGCGGAGATGCTCCGCAGCCTGGACGTACGCTCAGTGGACCTGATCACCAACAACCCGCTCAAGATCGCGGGCATGGTGGAAGAGGGCGTGCCCGTCCTTCGTCGAATCCCTTCCCGGACAGAGCACAATCCGCATAACGTCGACTACCTGAGGACGAAGCGCGAGCGCACGGGGCACCTCATTGAGCTCTTCGCCGACGAGGACGACGACACGGAAGCCAAGGCCGGCTGAGAAGCCGCCGGCACGGCGGAGCAATGCCGTCGTGCGCAGCAAGGCCCGGGTGCCCTTCGAGGTGCGCTTCTGGGGTGTGCGGGGCTCCATCCCCGCGCCGGGTCCGCAGACGAAGCGCTACGGTGGCAACACCCCGTGCGTGGAGGTCCGCTGCGGGGACGAGCTGCTGATCTTCGACCTGGGCTCCGGCGCGCGTGCTCTGGGCGACTCGCTGCTGTCGGAGAAGAGCCCGGTGCGGGGCTCCATCTTCATCTCGCACTACCACTACGACCACCTGCAGGGGCTGCCCTTCTTCGGCCCCATCTTCGTGCCGACGAGCACGCTGACGCTCTATGGCTCGCCCCGGAACGGGCAGTCGCTGAAGCAGATCCTCGGCGGGCAGATGGTGCAGCCGTACTTCCCGGTGACGGCGGAGGGCACGTTCCGGGCGAAGCTGACGTACACGGACCTGACGCCGAGCGACACGCTGCAGGTGGGCCCGGCGAAGGTGACGATGCTGGAGCTGAACCACCCGGGCGGCAACCTGGGCTACCGCGTGGACTGCGAGGGCCGCTCGGTGGTGTACGCCACGGACGTGGAGCACGGCAGCACGCTGGATACGGGCCTCTTCGACTTCGCGCGCGGAGCGGACCTGCTCATCTACGACTCCATGTACACGGATGACGAGTACCACGGCCGCATCGGTCCGGCCCGCACGGGCTGGGGCCACTCCACGTGGCAGGCCGCGGTGCGCGCGGCGGACGCGGCCGACGTGAAGACGCTGGTGCTCTTCCACCATGACCCCGGGCGCGACGACGCGAGCATGGACAAGCTGCTGCGCCAGGTGCGCAAGCACCGCCCCGAGGCGATTGCCGCCAAGGAGTCGATGGTCATCGCGCTGTAGCCGCGCTACCCGCGGGCCACCGCGCGCTTCACCGTCTCGCGCAGGCCGCGGAAGGGCAGCCGCTCCAGGGCAGTGGGTACGTCCACCCACTCGAAGGTGTCGTGCTCGGGGCCCAGGCGCACCTCGGTGTCCGGGGCGCACTGGACGGCGAAGCCGTGCTCCTCCACCAGCTTCGGCGGGAGCGCCTCGCCCAGGGCGAAGGCGTGGCGGTAGTCCAGGTCCACCGGCGCCAGGCGCAGCCCCGTCTCCTCCTCCAGCTCGCGCGCGGCGGCCTGGGCGGGAGACTCGCCCGCCTCCACGCGGCCGGTGATGACCTGCCAGAAGCCTCCGCGCGCGGGCGTCCTTCGCACGAGCAGCACGCGGGCCTCCGGGCCATGGCCGCGCACCACCGCGACGCTGACCGTCCTCATGGGCGGCGGCGCCTCCACGCGCTCGCTGTCGAAGACCTGGCAGAAGCTCTGGGCCATCGCGTCCTCCACGTGCGCCATGGGGATGGGCTGGCCCAGCTCGCGCTGCATGGACGTGACGCCCGCCTCGCGGATGCCGCAGGGGACGATGAGCTGGAAGTGCTCCAGGTGCGTATTCACGTTGAGCGCGAAGCCGTGCGTGGTGAGCCAGCGGGACAGGTGCACGCCGATGGCGGCGACCTTTCGCGCATCCGGGGAGCCCTCCTCGCCAATCCACACGCCGGGCCACTTGGGGATGGGGCCAGCAGTGATGCCGTATTGCGCCAGCACCTGCATGACGGAGCGCTCCACGTCGCGGACATAGCGGCGCACGTCCCGGCGCTCGGGAGGGAGGAGGAAGATGGGGTAGCCCACGAGCTGCCCGGGCCCGTGGTAGGTGACGTCGCCGCCGCGGTTGGTCTCGAAGATTTCAGCGCCCTCGGCGGCGAGGCGCTCGTCACTGGCAACGATGTTCTCCCGCTTCGCGGCGCGGCCCAGCGTGAGCACGGGCGGGTGCTCCAGGAGGAGGAGCACGTCTCCGGAGAGCCCCTGGCGCCGCGACTCGCTGAAGAGGCGCATCAGCGTGAGGCCGTCCTCGTACTCCACCCGCCCGAGCCGGTAGACGGTGATGGTGTTCATGGACTCCCCTTGCGCCGGCCCTTCTGGGGCCGGGCGGGCTTCGTCGCGCTCTCGAGGCTCCACGCTCCGGTGGGAACGCGCTGGAGGAGCGCATGCAGCTCATGCCCGGCGCGTGGCGAGCGCACGGCCTCGGCCGCAAAGGCGGCGAGCACGTCCTCGGACAGGGAGACCGCGGGCTCACGCAGGGCAAGGCGCTTCCGGGCAATCTCCACGTACTCGCCCTGGGTGGGCGCCTGAAGGGGCAGCAGCACCTGGACGTGCTCCAGGAGGCTGATGGGCACGGCTCCGCGCACAGCTTGAGTGAGCGCGGCCGTGGTGGGCACCGGCAGCCGGCCCGAGGCCCCGCGCAGCACGGGCCCGAGCGGCTCGGGACGGAGGCCGCGCGCACTGAGCAGCACGGTGTGCCGGGGGTGCCGGGTGAGAAAGGCGGCGAGGACGGAGTGCCCTTCGGCGTCCAGCCGGTCCACGTCCTCCACGAGGACGGGGCGCGACGAGGCGGGCGGCTCCAGGTCGGCGAGCGACGTCGGTGTGCCCCGGCCCTGCCGCTGCAGTTGCTGGAACCAGGTGCTCTTGCCGCAGCCCTCGGGCCCGACGACGAGCAGGCACCGCGCACCGGATTGGAGCCCGGCGTCCAGCAGGGTCCGGGCCTCCGCCTGCCCCACCAGCTCCATGAAGGCGCCGGGGGAGGGCTCTTCGCGCGGACGCGCGGGCGGAGGGACAGGAGTGACGTCGCCCAGGAGGGACACGGACTCGGCCAGGCAGCCGGCACAGATGAAGGCTCCGGCGGGACCGGCGACCAGCGCGCCGACCTCGTCACGGGGCCGGCAGCAGAAGGAACACCACGCATCCAGCGCCGCGTCCGCGCGCGTCGGGCCCCGCTCGATGAGGCGCTTCTCGCGGCGGCGACGGGGTGCGGCCTCGGGAGCGGCCTCCTCCGGCAGGTATGCGTCGAGACTCGTGTCCCGCTCCAACGGGGGAGCGGATGTAGCGGGGCTATCGCGAGCAACTCCTGATGGCGCCACCGCGGTCGCAGCCGCCTTCACGGCCTCCACCGGAGCCACCCCTACCCCACCGGCCAGCTCCACCTCGGAGGTGTCGACGGAAGCAGCCACGCGGGCGAGCTGGGCCTCCAGCCGGTGCAGGTCCTCGGCCACCTCGGTCTCGATGACCCACGTCTTGACCTCGCCGGGAGCCTCCGCCTCGGCCGCGCGCATGCCGGCTTCACGGAGCGCGTCCTCGATGAGCCGCTGTCGCCGTGCCAGCTCCGGCAGGGGCTCGCCTTCCAGGGAGCGCTCCAGCTCCGAGGCAAGACGCGAGTCTTCATCGTCCTCCCGCCCGGGGCGCGCGAGCAGCGTCTCCGGCATCCACTCCAGCCGCTGGACCTCCTCGGCGATGTCCACGCGACTTCCGTCCAACCTGCGCGCATGACGGAGGAGCTGAAGGGCGCGGGTCGCATTGCCGGCCTTCCGGTAGACCTCCGCCGCCTTCTTCAGACAGTCCACCGCGCGGTCCACGTCCCCTTGCAGCTCGGCGGACTGCGCGGCACGCAACAGGTCGCGAGGGTTCTCAGCCATACGACGAGAGCCTAACCGTCTCGGGCCAGCGCCGCGCGGCTTCCCAGGGCAGTGAGCAATTCCGAGCGCTGCGCGGCCAGGCGCCAGGGCATCCGGGCGTCCACGGCGGCGGCGCCTCGGAGCTGGCGGCCACCGAAAGAGACGCCCCCCAGAAGGGCGCGGCCATTCGAAGGAGGCGCCCCCAGAACGTGGCGGCCCCTCAAACGAGGCGACCTCGCGGGAGGAGGCGGCCACCTGAAGGAGACGACTCCCCAGAAGGACGCGGCCACCCGCCGCGTCACCCTTCGCGTCCGTCCCGCGGCACCGCGCCATCGCCCGCCGGAGCGCGATCCGCGCTCCAGACAACAGCACGCCTTCCGCGGCGCTCACGGGCGGGGCCGGCGCACCTCACGCCATGGCGAGGAACAGCAGGTCCGGCTTCTCCAGGTACTTGATGACCTCGTACACGAAGTCCGCCGCCACCGAGCCGTCGATGACGCGGTGGTCGCACGACAGCGACAGGTTCATCATGTCGCGCACGACGACCAGGCCGTCCTTCACCGCCGGGCGCTGCTTCAGCTTGTGCACGCCCATGATGCCCACTTCAGGGTGGTTGATGATGGGCGTGGCGAAGAGGCCGCCGCTCTGGCCCAGCGACGTAATCGTGAAGGTGCCGCCCGTCAGCTCCTCCATCTTCAGCTTCCGCTCGCGCGCGGCGGCGCCCAGGCGCGCCGTCTCCTGCGCCAGCTCGGCCAGCGTCAGCCGGTCCGCGTCCTTCACCACCGCCACGGTGAGGCCGTCCGGCGTCGCCACCGCCATGCCGATGTTGTACTCGCCGCGCACCACCAGCTCCTGCGAGGCCTCGTCGAAGTTCGCGTTGAGGTGCGGGAACTTCTTCAGCGCCGCGATGGTCGCCTTGATGATGAACGGCAGGTAGTTGAGCTTCGTCTTCTCACCGGCCGCTGCCAGCTGCGCATTGAGCCGCGCGCGCAGGGCCACCAACTCCGTGGCGTCCACCTCCTCCACGAAGGCGAAGTGCGGCATCGTGAACTTCGACCGCACCATCTTCTCGGCGATCTTCTTGCGCAGGCCGCGCAGCGGGACGCGCTCGTCCGCGCGACCAGTGGACACGGCCGGCGCCGCGGGACGGGCCGCCTGGGGCGCCTTCTCCGCCACCACGTTCTTCTCCGAGCCACCCTCCAGCGCCGCCACCACGTCCGCCTTCGTCACCCGCCCCTGCGGGCCCGAGCCGGCGATGGTCGACAGGTCCAGCCCATGCTCACGCGCCATGCGCCGCGTCACCGGCGTCGCCAGCACCTTCGTCGCCGGAGCACCCGCGCCATTCGCCCCCGCCGCCGCAGCGGCCGCAGGAGCCGCCACCGCCGCGGCCGGAGCCGCCGCCGCGCCATGCGCACCGTGGCCCGCGGACTGGGCCGGCGCAGCGCCTTCGATCTCAAGGGTGACGAGCAGCTGGTGGACCTTGGCAATCTCCCCTTCCTTGCCGTGCGTCTTCACGACACGGCCCGCCTTGGGGCTGGGGACGGTGACGGTGGCCTTGTCCGTCATGACCTCGGCGAGCACCTGGTCCTCCTTGACCGGGTCGCCCTCCTTCACGTGCCACTTCACCAGCTCGCCCTCCATCACGCCTTCACCGAGGTCGGGGAGCTTGAATTCGAAGATCGCCATGGGGTCGTCTTTCCGCGAGGGATGGGGTGTGCGTCAAGCCACGAATCGAAAGGTCTCGTCCACGCGCGGCCACGCCCCGGTCAGCCGAGGCGTTCGATGCGCTCGCGCTCCATCAGGCCCTTCATGAAGAACTCCGCCGCGCGGTAGCTGGAGCGCACGAGCGGACCGGAGGCCACGTAGAGGAACCCGTAGGACTCGGCCAGCTTCTTGTACGACTCGAACTGGGCCGGAGTGACGAAGCGCTCCACCCGCAGGTGGTACTGCGACGGCTGGAGGTACTGCCCCAGCGTCAGCACGTCCACGCCCACGCCGCGCAGGTCCTTGAAGGTCTGCTCCAGCTCCGCGTCCGTCTCGCCCAGGCCCACCATGACGGACGTCTTGGTGTAGAGCCCCTCGGGGCGATTCTTGAGGTACTCCAGCACGCGCAGCGACTGGCGGTAGGTGGCGCGGCGGTCTCTCACCGTCGGGGTGAGGCGCTCCACCGTCTCCACGTTGTGGGCCACCACGTGCGGCCTGGCCTCGGCCACCGTGGTCAGGTCCTTCTCCACGCCCTTGAAGTCGGGGATGAGCACCTCGACGATGGTCTTCGGGCTCTCGCGGCGCAGCTCGCGGATGGCGGACGCGAAGTGGCTGGCGCCACCGTCCGGCCGGTCGTCACGGTTCACCGATGTGACGACGATGTACTCCAGGTTCATCTCCTTCACCGCCTGGGCCAGATGGATGGGCTCCATCGGGTCCAGCGGCGGAGGCGCGCCCACCTTCACATGGCAGAAGCGGCACGCGCGCGTGCACACCTCGCCCATCAGCATGACGGTGGCCGTGCCGCCGCCCCAGCACTCGGCGATGTTCGGGCAGCGGGCCTCCTCGCACACCGTGGCCAGCTTCGTGCGCTTCACGATGGCTTTGACCCGCTCGTACCCCTCACCGTGCGGGAGCCGCACCTTCAGCCACTCCGGCTTGCGGGTGGTCTCAGTCACCTGGGGGAGAGGAAACCGGTCGGGAGTCGCCATGGATCGCGGGCCTTCTATGGGTTGGGCGAAAGACGTTCAAGCGGGAAGCCTCTAACGCGAGGCGTCAGCACCCGCCAGCGGCTTCCATGTTGTCGTCTCCCTACTAATGCCCTGGCGGCGGGCAGGCAGCCCAGGCGGGGGAAGCACCGCCACGCCCGGATGCCCAGGCTGCGGGCAGGGCCTGCCGGTGCACGTGCCCCCGGAAATGGACAGGCCGCCCGCGGGCGTGGAGCCCGGGACGGCCTGATGGACCCACCTGGGGGCCCGGAAGCGGCGCGGCGCGCGACTAGAAGTGGCGCGGGTGGCCCAGCGTGGCCTCGGCGCCCTCGTGCATGATCTCCGACAGGGTCGGGTGCGCGTGGATGGTGCCCGCCAGCTCCTCGGTGGTGATCTCCAGCTTCAGCGCGACGCACGCCTCGGCCAGCAGCTCGGTGGCGTGCGGGCCGATGAGGTGCACGCCCAGCACCTCGTCGTACTTCTTGTCGGAGATGATCTTGATCATCCCGATGGACTCGTTGGAGATGGCCGACTTCGTCACCGCGCCGAACGGGGCGACGGTGAACTTCACGTCGTAGCCGCGCTCCTTGGCCTTCTTCTCCGTCAGGCCCACCGAGGCGACCTCGGGGTAGCAGTACGTGGCGGACGGGGTCAGGTCGTAGTTGATGGGCTGCGGGTTCTTCCCGGCGATGTGCTCCACCGCCACCACGCACTCGGCGCTGGCCATGTGGGCGAGCATCGGCGTGGGGATGACGTCACCGACCGCGTACACATTGGGCTCGGTGGTGCGCATCATCGAGTCGACCTTGATGTAGCCGCGCTCGGGCTTGATGCTCGTCTTGTCCAGACCGCAGTCCTCGGTGACGGGCGCGCGGCCCACCGCCGACAGCAGCAGCTCCGCCTCCAGCGTCTTCGTCTCGCTGCCCACCTTCATGGTGACGCGAACGCCATCCGCCGTGTGCTCCACCTTCTCCACCGCGGAGCCGGTGTGCACGTCGATGCCGCGGCGCTTGAAGATCTTCTCCAGCTCCTTGGAGATGTCCGCGTCCTCGATGGGCAGCAGCGCGGGCATGTACTCCACGATGGAGGTCTTGCTGCCCACGTGGTTGAAGACGGAGGCGAACTCGCAGCCCACCGCGCCGGCGCCCAGGACGATGATGCTCTTGGGGATGCGGTCGATCTCCAGGATGGAGTCGCTGTTCATCACCCGCTTGTGGTCCACCGGGACGTTGGGCAGGGACTTGGGGACGGAGCCGGTGGCGATGATGATGTTCTTCGCCTCGAGGACCTGCTTGGTGCCGTCCTCGGCCGTCACTTCCACCTTGCCCTTGCCGGCGATGCGGCCATGGCCCTTGACCACCGTCACCTTGTTCTTCTTCATCAGGAAGTCGATGCCGCCGGCTCCCTTGGTGACCACCTTGTTCTTGTGCTTCATCGCGTTCGCCCAGTTGATGGTCGGGCTGGAAACGTCGATGCCGAAGTCGGCCGCCTCCTTGACGTGGTGGAACAGCTCCGCGGTCCACAGGAGGGACTTGGTGGGGATGCAGCCCCGGTGGAGGCAGGTGCCGCCCAGCCGCTTGTCCTTCTCGATGATGGCCGTCTTCAATCCGAGCTGACCCGCGCGGATGGCGCCCACGTAGCCGCCAGGGCCCGAACCGATGATCACCACGTCGAACGTCTCAGCCACGCACGCCTCCGTAACTCTTGCGGATGTAACCCGGGGGGGCTGATAACCCCCGGTCCCGGTAGGAATCAAGGAGTTTGCTCGTGCGCCGTTTCCCGCTCCGAACCCTCCTCTTGATGTTGGTAGCGCTCATCGCTTTCGGACGCCTGTGGTGGGTGACGCACCAGGATGTGACGCCTGGGCCACGGCCAGAGGAGCGCGCCCCGAAGACCGCCACCGGCGACGCCTCCCAGGCCGCCCCCCTCGTCCCCTCCCCCGAGTGTCGCCCCCTGGAGCGCGCCCTGGACGCCGCCCTGCGTGCCCCCCAGGACGCCCGCGTCCAGGCCGAGGCCCGCCAGCGGATGGACGCCTGCCCCCAGCCGCCCCCCCGCGCCTGTGAGCTCGGCACCGCGCTCTCCGTGCGAGCGCCCCTCGCCGCGGGTGAGGACGCCCCCTTGAGGGGGCTGCTGGCCTCGCTCTGCGAGCGCTGCCCGGCCACCGCCAACCACTGCGCCCAGAGCGTGGCGCAGGCGCTGCTCGAGGCGGCCATCGGCCGGCAGCCGGACCTCGCGGACCTGCGCTGGAACCTGCGGCACGCCGGAAGCGCCGCGGCGGCCGCCTGTACCTCGCTCGTCCGCCTGGCCCTCGTGCCCGCCGCCCAGTCCGACGTCCCCCTGGAGCCCGCGGTGCGCGCCATCCTCCTGGAGCTCGCGCCGGAGTGCGGCAGGGGCGACCACCTGCCCGCCGCCGTGGTGCGCGCCGCCGCGGTGCAGCAGGGCGTCAAGGAAGCGCCGATGCTGGTGGCGATCGCCGCCGCGCCCACCGTGGAGAGCGGCGCCGTGGAGCCGGACCTGGTGACGGGCGCGGAGCCCGCGCGGCAGGCCTTCGACCGGGACGTGAATACGGGCGTCCCGGTGAGCAACGCCTCGCCTGGGAAGCGCTGGGCGGCGGACGGGGCGCTGCGCGCGGGGTACACCCCCACGCTGAAGCAGCTCACGTCCCTCCGGATTCGCGCGAAGGGCCCCGGCACGCTGAGGGCCATCGTCCGCACGCCCGAGGGCGCGGGGATGAAGGACCCGGAACGAGGCTTCTCCTTCGTCAACCCCACCGTGTGCCGCTACCAGGGCACCGGCCAGTGGGAGCGCTGCGAGCTGCCCGTGCCGCTGCTCGACGTGGACGCGGTGAGCGTCTTCCCGGAGCGTGCGGACGGGCAGGTACAGGAGCTGGAGGTCCACGGCGCTCGTTGAGCCCCGGGGACCGCCGACCTCAGCCGAGGAGACCCTTCTCCTTGGCCATCGCGAAGATGGGGGCCGCGTCCTTCTTCAGGACGGCGCTCACGTCCTTGACGATGGAGTCGCCCGACTTCGCCACCGACAGGAAGTTGTCGAAGGTGCGCGTGAGGATCAGCACGCCGGAGATGATGACGCGCTGGAGGTTGTGCTGCAGGTCCGTGCCCTCGTAGATGAGCCACGCCTGCTCCACGCAGGTGCGGCGCGCATCCAGGAGGAACTGGTTGAGGACGGCGCGCTCGGACGCGTCGGGGACCTTGGACTTGGGGCTGACGGAGCCGACGTAGATGAGGTTCGCGTTGAGCCGCTTGGACGCGTCCTGCATCTGTCCGAGCATCGCCGTGACATCCTCCTTGGTCGGAGGATTCGGCCAGCGGGAGAAGATGACGCGGTCGATGATTTCAGCCTTGTAGGTGGGGCCGTTCACGATGCCTCCGGTGAGGCGGACGGTTTGCAAGCGCCCGGCCGGCGATCTCCACTCCGCCAGCGGGGGAATGTGTAGCAGGAACACCCCTCACGTTGAAGAGAGTGGGAGCAACCCCTGATCCACATTGCGTGGCAGCCATGCTGTCAGGCTGCAGTCCTGGCGGACAAAACGTCCGGGTCGGGGCTGACACGGGGCCTCTATTCCCTCTGAGACTCAGGAAGCCCTTGAAAGTCCCGACCCTGGCGCGTGCGCGGCGGCGCCTGATCCGCTCACGGCGGAGCGGCTCAGCGCGTGGCGCGCCGGGCGAGGACGGCCTTCACGTCCTCCAGCGTGAGGCCCAGCGGCTTCACCGCGACGAGCACGTGGTAGAGCACGTCCGCCGCCTCCTCCACGGCGCGCGGCGAGTCGCCATCCGCGCACGCCGTCACCAGCTCCGCGGCCTCCTCGCCAATCTTCTTCAGCCTCAGGTTCCGGTCGTCCAGCAGGCGGCGCGTGTAGCTCGGCTTCTCTCCCGCGGGTGGCGCCTGCGTGGCGCGCGAGGCGATGGTGGCATCCAGCGCGGCCAGCGCATCCCAGCGCACCGGGCCGAAGCAGGTCTCCTCGCCGGTGTGACAGGCGGGCCCGGCCTTCTCCACGCGCGCCAGCACCGCGTCCCCGTCGCAGTCGCGGCTCAGCGACACCACGCGCTGCACGTTCCCGCTGGTGGCGCCCTTGTGCCACAGGCCCCGCGTGCGGGAGCGGTAGTGCATCTCCCCGGTAGCCAGCGTGCGTTCGAGCGCCTCGCGGTCCGCGTGCGCCACCATCAGCACGTCCCCGCTGCGCGCGTCCTGGGTCACCACCGTCACCAGGCCGTTGCCCTTGCCGAAGTCGAGCGCGTCCAGGTCCAACAGGGGCGCCGTCATCGGGGCTGCTCCGTCGCGCCGAGCCGCTCGCGCACCACGCGCGCCAGGGCCCCGTTGGTGGCGATGCAGTTGCCGCCGAAGGACGTGTGCCTGCCCGTCCAGTCGGTGAACACGCCGCCGGCCTCCTCGATGATGGGCTGCAGCGCCGCCGCGTCCCAGGGCGACAGCACCTCGTCCACCATCACCTCCGCCCGCCCCGTGGCCACCAGCAGGTAGCCGTAGCAGTCACCCCAGGTGCGGTCCATGGCCGCCTCCTTCGCGAGCCCGCGCCAGGCCTCGCCCCGCTCCGGGTGCAGCAGGAAGCGCTCATCCGTGGACAGCACCACCGCCCGGGACAGCTCCGCCTGGGTGGACACGCGCGTGGGCTTGTCGTTCCAGAAGCAGCCCTGCCCCGGGGCCGCCACCAGCAGCTCGCCCACGGCGGGGAAGTACGCCGCGCCCGCGAGGATGCGCTCGCCCTTGGCCAGCGCCACCAGCGTGCCCCACAGCGGCACGCCCCGGATGAACGTCTTCGTCCCGTCGATGGGGTCCAGAATCCAACGGCGCTCGGCGCCCGGCCGCGTCTCGCCGAACTCCTCGCCGAGGATGCCGTCCTCCGGGAAGCGGGCCTCCAGCCAGTCGCGCGCCGCCTGCTCGGCCGAGCGGTCCGCCACCGTCACCGGCGTGCCGTCCGACTTGGTGTCCACCGCGATGCCGCCGCGGAAGAAGCCCAGCGCCACGTCCCCGGACAGCCGGGCCACCTCCGCCGCCGCCTGCATCAGTGCCTGCCTGTCGTTCATGTCCCGCTCCGGATGTGGAGGCCGCCCTCGCGCAGCAGCGACTTGATGGCGCCCACCGTGGTGACGCCGTCGTGGAGGATGCCCGCCACCAGCGCCGCGTCCGCCCCGCCGCCCGTCAGGGCATCCCGCACGTGCGCCGCGCTGCCCGCCCCTCCCGAGGCAATGACGGGCACGTCCACCGCGTCCGCCACGGCCCGCGTCAACTCCAGGTCATAGCCGGAGCGCGCCCCGTCACGGTCGATGCTGGTGAGGAGCACCTCCCCTGCCCCGCGCGCCACGCAGTCCCTGGCCCAGGCCACCGCGTCCAGGTCCGTGGGCTTGCGCCCGCCGTGGGTATAGACGCGCCACCGGTCGCCCTCCCGCTTCGCGTCGATGCTGGCCACCACGCACTGCGCGCCGAAGCGCTCCGCGCAGGCCGTCAGGAGCGCGGGGTTGGCCACCGCCGCCGAGTTGATGCTCACCTTGTCCGCGCCCGCCCGCAGCGCCCGGCCCACGTCGTCCACCGTGCGCACGCCGCCGCCCACGGTGAGCGGAATGAACAGTCGTTCCGCGGTGCGCTGCACCAGGTCCCACAGGGTGCCGCGCTCCTCGGCGCTGGCGGAGATGTCCAGGAACGTCACCTCGTCCGCGCCCTCCTGCTCGTAGCGCCGGGCCAACTCCACCGGGTCGCCCACGTCGCGCAGGCCCTCGAACTGCACGCCCTTCACCACGCGCCCGCCCTTCACGTCCAGGCAGACGATGAGTCGCCGGGTGAGCATCACTTCACCTCCAGGGCGACAGAGCCCTTCATGCTGAACACCGTGCCCGAGTCCACCATGGCGTCCCGCAGCGCGAGGCCCAGCGCCTTGAAGGCGGCCTCCGTCGCGTGGTGGCTGTCCTTGCCGCGCAGCACCCGCAGGTGCAGCGTCACCTTCGCGTGCTCGCTGAACGAGCGCATCCAGTGCTCGTAGAGCCGGTTCTTCAGCGGGCCCTGGTAGTAGAAGCGCCCGCCCGCATCCAGGCACGCCTGCACCAGCGCGTCGTCCATGGGGATGGTCCGCTCCGCGAAGCGCGCCGCCGTGGCGGGAATCACCCGCTGCACCGCCGTGCCCAGCGTAATCGCCACGTCCTCCATCAGGTGGTGCGTGAGGTCTCCCCGCGCGTGCAGCTTCATGTCCAACCCTGCGTAGCGCGCGAAGGTGGCCAGCATGTGGTCGAAGAACTTCAGGCCCGTGTCCACCTGCGTGACGCCCTTGCCGAGGGCCAGCTCGACGTGGATCTTCGTCTCTTTCGTCTCTCGAGTGACGGTGGTCATCCCGCGAACTCCCGCGCGACCGCGCGCGCATCCAGCCTGCCCGTGTAAAGCGCCATGCCAATGACCGCCCCGTACGCGCCCGCCTCGGCCAGCGCGCGAAGGTCCTCCAGCGTCGTCACCCCGCCCGAGGCGTAGAGCCGGTGGCGGCTGGTGCGCGCCACCTCCTGCATCAGCGGCAGGTCCACGCCCGACAGCTGTCCCTCCTTGTGCACCGCCGTCACCAGCAGCCCCGCCAGCGGCAGGGGCTCCAGCGCCGCGAGCACGTCGCGGATGTCCCGCGCGCTGCCCGCCGTCCACCCGCGCGTCACCACCTCGCGCCCCTTCACGTCCGCCGCCACCACCACCCGGCCCGGGAAGCGGCCCGACACCTCCGCCAGCCACGCCGTGTCTTCAATCGCGCGCGTGCCCACCACCACGGACGAAGCGCCCCCTTCGAGCACCGCCTCCACCCGGTCCGAGTCGCGCACGCCACCGCCCACCGTGAAGGTGAGCCCCCGCTCCAGCGAGGTCAGCCGGAAGATGGCGTCCGCGTTGGAGCCCTTGCCCAGCGCGGCGTCCAGGTCCACCACATGGAACGTCCGGAAGCCGTGGCTCCTCCACTGCTTCAGCGCGTCCAGCGGGTCGTTCACCCGCACCTTCTCCGCGTCGTAGGAGCCGCCCACCAGTTGCACGCACGCGCCCTCGCGGAGGTCGATGGCCGGAATGGCAATCACGGCGCCACCTCCTTCAGGAAGGCCCGGACGAAGCGCACGCCCGCCTCGGACGACTTCTCCGGGTGGAACTGCACGCCCACCACCTTCCCCCGCCGCACCGCGGCCGGGAAGCGGTCGCTCTCGTGCGTCGTCCAGCCCGTGACGACGGAAGCATCGGTCGCGCGGCAGACGAAGCTGTGCGCGTAGTACACGGAGTCCAGCTTCGCGCCCGTCAGCGTGCGGTCCTCCTCCACGCTGTTCCAGCCAATCTGCGGCACCCGGCGCGCCGTCAGCCGCGTCACCTGGCCGGAGAAGAAGCCCAGCCCCCGGCCTCCGCCCTCGTCGCTGCCGTCGAAGAGCAGCTGCATGCCCAGGCAGATGCCCAGGCACGGCAGGCCGCGCTCCAGCGCCTCGCGCATGGCCTGGCGCCCCGGCTCCAGCCGCGCCGCCGACGCGCCGAAGGCTCCCACGCCGGGCAGCACCAGCACGTCCGTGTCCAGCGCGCGCACCGGGTCCTCCTGCACGCGCACCTCCACGCCGTCCGCCGTCGCCAGCGCCTTGGCCAGCGAGTGCAGGTTGCCGGCGCCGTAGTCGAACAGGGTGACTCTCATCGCAGTGACTCCCGCAGCGCCACCAGCGCCGCTTCCAAGAGGGGCCAGGGTCCACTGCCAATCCGGAGGGCGTCCCCCACCCCGGTCAACCCCTGGAAGGCCCGCACATTCACGTCCCGCTCCCGCATCCGCTCCGCCACCTTCGGCGCGCCCGGCAGGGGCACCATCAGGAAGTTGGCTTCCGAGGGGAGCGCCTTCAGCCCCAGCGCCTCCAGCTCGCCGCGCAGCCGCTCGCGGTTCGCCACCGCCTCCGCCGCGCGGGCCTTCACCCAGCCTGTGTCCTCGGTGAGCACCGCGGAGGCCATGGCCTCCGCCAGCGCGGTGAGCATGTACGGGCCCCGGGCCTTCTCCACCTCGGCCACCAGCGCCGGGGCGCCCACCGCCCAGCCCACCCGCATGCCCGCCATGCCGAAGGCCTTGGAGAAGGTGCGCGTCACCAGCACGTTGGGCCGCGTGCGCGCCAGGTCCAGGAAGCCCGGCCCGGACGCGAAGTCCGCATAGGCCTCGTCGAGGATGACGATGCCGGGGGCCTTCTCCACGATTCGCTCCACCGCCGCGCGCGACAGCGCCGTGCCGGTGGGGTTGTTGGGAGCGCACAGGTAGAGGACCTTCGCCCCGGTGGCCAGCAGCGCGTCCGCGTCCACGTCGAAGTCCGCGCGCAGCGGCACCGGCGCGGCCTTCACCCCGTTCATCTTCGAGTACAGCGGCACCATGACGAAGGTGGGGTCCATGAAGCCGAGCACGTCGCCCGGCTCCAGGAAGGCCCGGATGGCGCTGTCGATGATGCCGTCCGAGCCGCACCCCGTCGTCACCGCCTCCGGCGCCACCCCGGCATATGCGGCCACCGCCTTGCGCAGCTCCGGCGAGTAGCCCGCGGGGTAGTGCGTCACCAGCCGCGTGGAGGCCTCGCGCAGCACGCGCCCGGCGGCGGGAGGAATGCCGAAGAGGTTGGTGTTGTCGCTCAGGTCCACCCGGCACGGCTTCTTCGCCGGCTTGTAGAGGGGGATGTCCCGATACGACGCACGGGTGGGAATCACGGGCGCCTCCAGGCGCGCGCCGCGTCCGCGTGGGCGAACAGGCCCTCGCTGTCCGCGAGCAGGCCCACGTCCTCGGCCAGGCCCGCCGCCGCCTGACGCTCCACCCGCTGGTAGGTCGTCCACCGGTAGAAGTCGAGCAGGTTGAGCCCCGAGTACGCCCGCGCCAGGCCCGCCGTGGGCAGCACGTGGTTGGAGCCCGTCATGTAGTCGCCGTACGCCACCGAGGAGCGCTCCCCCAGGAACACGGTGCCCGCGTTGCGCACGCGCTCCAGGTCCGCCTGCGGCGACGCGGTGGCCAGCAGCAGGTGCTCCGGCGCGAAGTCCGACACGAAGGGCCAGGCCTCCTCCAGCGACTGCACGCTCAGCACCGCGCCCCGCGAGCCCAGCGCCGAGGTGACGATTTCCCAGCGCTTCGCCCCCTCCGCCAGTCGCTCCACCGCGGCGGCGATCGTGTCCGCCAGCGCCTCGCCCAGCGCCAGCGTCACGCACGCGGCCTCCGGGTCGTGCTCGGCCTGGGCCAGCATCTCCCGCGCCACCGCCTCCGGGTTGGCCGTGCCGTCGGCAATCACCAGGATTTCGCTCGGCCCGGCGGGCGCTTCGATGGCCACCGAGCCCACCACCTGGAGCTTCGCCTCCGCCACGTACGCGTTGCCCGGCCCGACGATGCGGTCCACCCGGGGCACGCTCTCCGTCCCGTACGCCATGGCCGCCACCGCGCCCGCGCCGCCCAGCGCGAAGACGCGGTCCGCTCCGGCCAGCGCCGCCGCCGCCATCACGCTCGCGTGGGGCAGGCCGTCCGGCCCCGGCGGCGAGCAGACGATGACCTGGCCCACGCCCGCCACCTTCGCGGGCACCACGCCCATCAGCACGCTGCTGGGGTACACCGCCCGGCCGCCCGGCGCGTACACCCCCACGCAGCCCAGCGGGTCCGGCCGCCGCCCCACCAGCACGCCCGGCTCCGTCTCGACCTCCACCGCGCGCGGCTTCTGCGCGGCATGGGCCCGGGCGATGTTGCGCGCCGCACGGGCCAGGGCCTCGCGCAGGCCGGGCTCCAGCGCGGCCAGTGCGGCCTGGCACCGGGCCATGGGCACCTCCAGCGCCGTCAGCTCCACGCGGTCGAACTGGCGCGCCATCTCGAAGAGCGCCCGGTCGCCGTCGCTGCGCACGCGGGCGATGAGCTCGCTCACGCGCAGGGCCACTCGCGCATCGGAGCCGCCCACCCGGTCCAGCAGCCGGCGGAGGTCCTCCGGAGCCAGCTCCGACAGCGGGCCGCGGTACCTGAGGATGGAAGAAGTCAGGGTGTCCATCACGCCATCAGCCTTTCG
The DNA here is from genome assembly GCF_024198175.1 of Pyxidicoccus xibeiensis. Lineage (NCBI taxonomy): Bacteria > Pseudomonadati > Myxococcota > Myxococcia > Myxococcales > Myxococcaceae > Pyxidicoccus > Pyxidicoccus xibeiensis. Next base: position 552,608 of record NZ_JAJVKV010000002.1, on the reverse strand, counting down.
ATACGGGTGACCAGGATGCCCTCGCACCCCAGGGCCTTCAGCGCGTTGATGGTGCGGTAGATGGTCTTCGCGGGCACCACCGCGTGCACCGCCACGAAGTTGCCGCCGTCCAGCACGTCCACCACCGTGGGGCCGTTGAGGCCCGGCAGCACCTCGCGCACCTGCTGCAGCGCCTTCTTCGGCACGTTGGCCATGAGGTAACGCTTGCCGCGCGCCGCCAGCACCGAGCCCAGCGCCAGCTTCAGCTCGTCCAGCTTCCGCTGCGCCTCCGGGACGTTGCCCTTGCAGGCCACCAGTCGCGCGCTGGACTCCAGCACCGTGGCCACCTCGCGCAGGCCGTTCATCTTCAGCGTGGAGCCGGTGGACGTCAGGTCCACCACGATGTCCGCGATGCCCAGGTGGGGCGCAATCTCCGCCGCGCCCGACACCGGTACCACGGTGACCCGCTGCCCACGCTGCGCGAAGAACTTCTGCGTCAGCCGGGGGAAGCAGGAGGCCACGCGGCTGCCGTCCTTCACGTCGTCCGCGCTGGTGAGGCCACTCTCCTCGCGGGCGGCCACCACCAGCCGGCACCTGCCGAACTCCAGGTCCATCAGCGGCTCCAGCTCGCGCCCGGCCTCGTTGACCAGGTCCCAGCCGGTGACGCCCGCGTGCGCCGCGCCGTCCGCGACGAACTCGGGGATGTCCTGCGCGCGGACGAAGATGGCTTCGAACTCGCCGCCCAGCGACGCGGTGAGGGCTCGCTCGCCTCGGGCGCGGACCTCCAGGCCCGCATCGTTGAACAGCTCGCGCACCTCTTCGGAGAGGCGACCTTTGTTGGGCAGGGCGATCTTCAGCAGCATGGGTGGGCCTTTGGGGGCTGCGAGGGGGCTGCGGGGGAACGGTGGGGGTGCGCGGAAACGAAAAAAGGCCCGTCCTGGGGGGACGGGCCTTCGGTCGCTGCGGCTCTTGCCGGGTGGGGTGTGCTCTAGCGGCTCATCACCCAGGCATGCGCATGTCGATCGAACCCGTCCGGGCCGAGCGGATGATGCACATGGTGGTGATGGACGAACGCGGAAAGCACGGCTCCATCAGTAACGAGAAAGCCCCCCGCCGTCAATCGCGCCGCGCGTCAGGGCTCTCGTGACGCTTGCAAACCCGAGGGTGAGCGAGCAGGAAACGGGCCCTATGCGACACTCGGACGTCATCATCGTGGGTGGGGGCATCATGGGCTGCGGCATCGCCCTCCGGCTGCGGCAGGCGGGCGCCCGGGTGACGGTGCTCGAGCGCTCGATTCCCGGCGCCGAGGCCTCCAGCGCCGCCGCCGGCATCCTCGCCCCGCAGATGGAGTCCGACGGGCCGGGCCCCTTCCTGGAGCTGTGCCTGCGCAGCCGGGCGCTCTACCCCGCCTTCGCCGCCGAGCTGAAGGAGCTGACCGGCGTGGACGTGGCCTACCGCCCCTGCGGCGTCCTCAAGGTGGCCTTCAGCGAGGCGGACGTGCACCACCTGGACTCCACCGTCATCTGGCAGCGCGGAGAGGGCCTGCGCGCGGAGCTGCTGGATGGCGCGGGCGCCCGGGCGATGGAGCCCCGGCTGTCCCCGAAGGCGCTCGCCGCCGCGTGGTTCCCCGACGACCACCAGGTGGACAACCGGCTCCTGGTGCGCGCGCTCACCATGGCCGCCGCCCGCGTGGGCGCGGAGTTCCGGAGCGGCTACGTGCGCGGCGTGGTGCACGAGCAGGGCCGCGCGGTGGGCGTGGACCTGGACGGAGAGGTGCTGCGCGCGGACGCCGTCGTCCTCGCCGCGGGCTCCTGGTCCGCGCTGGTGCAGGGCGCTGGCGTCGAGGCGAAGGCCGTGCGCCCCGCGCGCGGGCAGATGGTGCAGTTCCAGACGCGGCTGCCCCTGCTGGAGCGCATCCTCACCTCGGAGAAGGGCTACCTCGTGCCGCGCGCGGACGGGCGCATCATCGCCGGCAGCACCATGGAGCTGGTGGGCTTCGACAAGCAGGTGACGGCGGCGGGGCTGGCCCGCATCCTCGAGATGACCCTGGAGCTGTGCCCGGAGCTGGCCTCCGCGCCCGTGGTGGAGACGTGGGCGGGCTTCCGGCCCTGGACCGAGGACCACCGCCCCTATCTCGGCGAGGGCCCGGTGCCCGGCCTCTTCCTGGCCACCGGCCACTTCCGCAACGGCATCCTCCTGGCCCCCATCACCGCGAAGCTGGTGACCCAGGCGGTGCTCGGACAGAAGCCCACCATGGACCTGGCCGCCTTCCGGTATGACCGGCCCTCCGCACGGGCCCACGGCTGACCCCTCGGACGTGCCGGCTCCCTCGCACGCCGGGTGCACAGCGCACCCGGGTGGGGCCCGCCCGTCCTGTCGTACCCCAGCCGGGCGAGCAGCCCCTCCGGGACGGTCTCCCTCGGAAGGAACGTTCATTCCGCGCCTGGTCCCCCTCCCCGCCGCCCGGGGATGGCCACCCCCCATGTCCGCTGGACGATCAACCGGCAAACGCAGGAAGGTGGTAATTTCTCTCACTCGTTCGCCATTGAAACCCGGAAACCTCTAGAATCGGCCGCCGTGGAAGCCATCCCCCCTGCCCCACCCAGAATCCTCATCGTCGATGATGACGACTCCGTCCGCGACGTCATCTCCGTCCTCCTTCGGGAGGAGGGCTACAACTGTGTCGTCGCGAGTGGTGCCGAGATGGCGCTCGACGTCGCCGGCGAGGAGGACACCCCGCTCGTCATCAGCGACATGAAGATGCCGGGCAAAGACGGCCTGTGGCTCCTGGAGAACCTGCGCGAGCGGCTCCCGGACACCTCGGTCATCATGCTCACCGGCTACGGCGACACCGAGTCCGCCGTGGACTGCCTGCGGCGCGGCGCGGTGGACTACCTCCTCAAGCCACCGAAGCTGACGGACCTCATCCGCGCGATAGAGCGCGCGCTGGCCAAGCGCCGCATCGAGATGGCCCGCAAGCGCTACCAGAAGAAGCTGGAGCGCAAGGTCCGCGACCGCACGGCGGAGCTGCGCGCCGCGCTGCGCGACATCGCCAACACCTACCAGAACACCCTGCTGGCGCTGGTGGCCGCCCTGGACGCGCGCGAGCACGAGACCAGCGACCACTCGCAGCGCGTGGTCAGCTACACCACGGCCATTGCCCAGCGCATGGGCATCCAGAGCAAGGAACTGGAGGAGATTGGCCGCGGCGCGCTCCTGCACGACATCGGCAAGATTGGCGTGCCGGACGCGGTGCTGCTCAAGCCGGGCAAGCTCACTCCGGACGAGTGGATGGAGATGCGGAAGCATCCGGAGATTGGCTTCCAGATGATCCAGAACATCCCCTTCCTGGACACGCCCGCCTCCATCGTCCTGTCGCACCAGGAGCGGTGGGACGGCGCCGGCTACCCGCGCAACCTGCAGCGGCACGAAATCCACATCGGCGCGCGCATCTTCGCCGTGGCGGACACGCTGGACGCGATGACGAGCGACCGCCCGTACCGCAAGGGCACCTCGTTCGCCAACGCCATCCAGGAGATCCGCCGCTGCGCCAACACGCAGTTCGACCCCGAGGTCGTCCGCGCGTTCCTGGACATCGGCGAGGAAGGCCTCATCCGCATCAAGGAGGAGATGAAGCTGAAGAAGCTGCAGCTTCCCCAGGCGGAAGCCGAGGCCTCCGAGGCCGAGGCCGAGCTGGCCCGCCTCACCGACCTGGACGACGACGCCGACGCCCCCGCTCCCAGCCGGAGCACCTCCGCGCCCGAGCCCACCGAGGTCAAGGTCGCGGTGATCCGTTCGGCAACGGGCAGCGAGGGCTGAAGCGCGCGAGACAGTGATGATTGGCCGGGACGTGGCTGTTATGAGGACGGGACTTCCGTGATGACCGCCGCCACTTCCCAGCCCCCGACGAGTCCGCTCGCCCCGCCCCTGCTCGATGCCCAGGGGCGGCGGATGACGTACCTGCGGCTGAGCATCACGGACCGCTGCAACTTCCGCTGCACCTACTGCTCGCCGGCGTCCTGGGGCGGCAAGAAGGACCTGCTCGACGCGGCGGAGCTGGAGCGCATCACCTCCGTCTTCGCGAGCATGGGCATCCGCCGCGTGCGCCTCACCGGCGGCGAGCCGCTGATCCGCCCCGACATCCTCGAAGTCTCCCGGCGCATCGCCGCGCTGCCCGGCATCCAGCACCTGGCCATCACCTCCAACGCGAGCCACCTGGCGGCCCTGGCCGTCCCGCTGCGCGAGGCCGGCGTCACCCAGCTCAACCTCAGCCTGGACACGCTCTCCCCGGAGACGTTCCGGCGCATCTCCAAGCAGGGGGACTTCGCCGCCGTGCTGCGCGGCATCGACGCGGCGGCCGCGGCGGGCTTCTCCTCGCTCAAGCTCAACGCCGTGGTGGTGCGCGATGTGAACGACGCGGAGGTGCCGGCGCTAGTGGAGTACGCCCACGCGCGCGGCATCACCCCGCGCTTCATCGAGCTGATGCCCTTCGGCCAGGGCACCCCGGTGCCCACCGCGGAGCTCGTCTCGCGGCTGCGGGCCGCGGGCCTGCCGCTGGAGCCCGAGCCCGAGGACACGGCGGACGCCGCCACCTCCGTCACCTCCGGCCCCGCGCGCTACTGGCGCGCCCCCGGCGGCCGCGTGGGCTTCATCTCCCCGCTCACCCAGAACTTCTGCGGAGGCTGCAACCGCGTGCGCGTGGCCTCCAACGGCGACCTGCGCAGCTGCCTCGGTGGACGCGCGCAGGCCCCGCTGCACCAGCTCATCCGCGGCGGCGCCACCGACACGGAGCTGGCCGTGGCCATCCGCCGCGCGCTGGGCGACAAGCCCGAGGGCCACCGCTTCACCGAGCCCGGCAACGGCGCCACCCTGCTGACCATGATGGGCATCGGCGGCTGAGGAAGCGCTCCGTCCCCTGGAAACACGAAGGGCGGGCCCGCGCACTCGCGCGAAGACCCGCCCCGTGAGGTCCGGGCCCTCTCGCGAGGGCCAGGGCCGCGTGGTCTACTTGATGAGCCGGATGTTGACCGGGTACTTGTAGAGCTGGCCCTCGTTCGCCTTCAGGCCGGCGATGATGGAGAAGACCAGCGCCGCCACGAAGACGATGGGCAGCAGGATGGCGCCAATGCCGATGCAGAGGGTGATGGCGCTGACGAACCCGGCGATGAAGACGGTGATCTGGAAGTTCAGCGACTCCACCGAGTGAGCGCGGACGAAGGACGACTCCTTGCCCTTCGTCAGCATCAGCACCAGCGGCACGGCGAAGCCCAGCCCCACCATGTTGGCCAGGATGGTGCCCATATGCGCCAGCAGCGCCATCGTCTTCTCATCCTGGGTCGGCATCGGTGAGCCACTGATGAACGAGCCCATCTGCTCCCGCGGCGGAGTCTCCATTGAACGTCCCCTCCAGATTTTTCAGGCACGAACATCGCGCCGTTGCCTACCTACCATGACACGCACCCGCGACGATTGTCACGTCTGCGACAGGTGATCTGACGGGTCGTCCCCTGCCGTACCGGCCCGGGTCCTGGCGCTTCAGCGATACAACTGGCCTCCGGCTTTTCTGAATTCCTCGCTCTTCTCCTCCAGGCCCGTCTTCAGCGCCGCCTCCTCGGAGACGCCCACCTTGTCCGCGTAGTCGCGCACGTCCTGGGTGATCTTCATGGAGCAGAACTGGGGGCCGCACATGGAGCAGAAGTGGGCCACCTTCGCTCCCTCGGCGGGCAGCGTCTCGTCGTGGAAGGCGCGGGCGCGCTCCGGGTCCAGGGAGAGGTTGAACTGGTCCTCCCAGCGGAACTCGAAGCGGGCCTTGGACAGGGCGTTGTCGCGCGCCTGCGCGCCTGGATGCCCCTTGGCCAGGTCAGCGGCGTGGGCGGCAATCTTGTAGGTGATGACGCCTTCCTTCACGTCGTCCCGGTTGGGCAGGCCCAGGTGCTCCTTGGGCGTCACGTAGCAGAGCATCGCCGTGCCGAACCAGCCGATCATCGCCGCGCCGATGCCGCTGGTGAAGTGGTCGTACCCGGGCGCGATGTCCGTGGTGAGGGGCCCCAGCGTGTAGAAGGGCGCCTCGCCGCACACCGCGAGCTGCTTCGTCATGTTCTCCTGGATGAGGTGCATGGGCACGTGGCCCGGGCCCTCAATCATCGTCTGCACGTCGTGCTTCCAGGCAATCTTGGTCAGCTCGCCCAGCGTCTCCAGCTCGCCGAACTGCGCCGCGTCGTTGGCGTCCGCGATGGAGCCCGGCCGCAGCCCGTCCCCCAGGCTGAAGCTGACGTCGTACGCCTTCATGATCTCGCAGATCTCCTCGAAGTGCGTGTAGAGGAAGTTCTCGCGGTGGTGGGTGAGGCACCACTTGGCCATGATGGAGCCGCCGCGGCTGACGATGCCGGTGAGGCGCTTCGCGGTGTACGGCACGTAGCGCAGCAGCACGCCGGCGTGGATGGTGAAGTAGTCCACGCCCTGCTCGGCCTGCTCGATGAGCGTGTCGCGGTACAGTTCCCACGTGAGGTCCTCGGCCTTGCCGCCCACCTTCTCCAGCGCCTGGTAGATGGGCACCGTGCCGATGGGCACCGGCGCGTTGCGGAGGATCCACTCGCGCGTCTCGTGGATGTTGCGACCGGTGGACAGGTCCATCACCGTGTCCGCGCCCCAGCGGATGGACCACACCATCTTCTCCACCTCTTCTTCGATGGAGGACGTGACCGCCGAGTTGCCGATGTTGGCGTTGATCTTCACCAGGAAGTTGCGGCCGATGATCATCGGCTCCAGCTCCGGGTGGTTGATGTTGGCGGGGATGATGGCGCGGCCCCGGGCAATCTCGTCGCGCACGAACTCGGGCGTAATCACCTTGGGGATGGACGCGCCCCAGGAGTGGCCCGGGTGCTGCGCCGCGAGCGAGGCCTCGGCCTTGAGGTTCTCCCGCAGCGCGACGTACTCCATCTCCGGGGTGATGATGCCGCGGCGGGCGTAGTGCAGCTGGGAGACGTTGCCGCCCCGCTTCGCCACGCGGGGCTGGCGGCGGTGCGTGAAGCGCAGGCCCGCCAGCCGGGGGTCCGCCTCGCGGGCGCGGCCATACTCGGAGGTGATGCCGGGCAGCGCCTCGGTGTCACCCCGGCCGAGAATCCACGCCTCGCGCAGCGCGGGCAGGCCCTGGCGCAGGTCGATGTCCGCCGACGGGTCCGTGTACGGGCCGCTGGAGTCGTAGACGTGGACCGGCGGGTTGGGCGTCACCTTCGCGTCCGGCCCCGGGCCATGGCGCGTGGGCGTCTGGCTGATCTCCCGCACGGGCACGCGGAGGTCCGGGTGCAGCACGCCATTCACGTACACCTTGCGCGAGGCCGGCAGCGGGCCCCGGCTGATTCCCTCCAGCACCTTCCCATCGACCTTGAGGCTCCTGGACGCTCCGCTCATCTCGCAACTCCTCTTCGGGCGGATGGCGAGCGCACGGGGATGGATGGAGCCCCGGGCCGCTTCCCTCCGCCGGAATGACCCGGTTCAGGTTCCAAGGGTTGGCCGTTCACCACGGCCGTCTCAGCCCCATCCAGGGGCACCCCTAGCGACTGGGTGAGCACTTAGCGCACAGCAGGCCGGCCTTCAACCCGTCCCCAGGGCCGGGGAGGCGCAAAGGCTGCGAGGGCACCGGGTGCGGCGCAAGGGTTGCGCCCCGGAGTGCCCGTTTTCACATCTTTCAGAGGGAGCGCGGGCGTGGCCCCGGACCTGCAATGGGGTTGCAGCGTCGAGGGGACGCCACGAACGAGGAGATTCGCACATGCAGATTGTCGGAGAGCTGATGAGCCGTGAGCTGGTCACCCTCAAGGAGACGCAGAACCTGTCGAAGGCGGAGGAGCTGCTGCGGCTGCACCGCATCCGGCACCTGCCCGTGCTGCGGCAGGGCAAGCTGGTGGGGCTCGTCACCCACCGCGACCTGCTGAGGGCCTCGGCGATGCACGCCACCGACCCCGCCTCGCAGCCGCTGTGGGCCGCGGACATCATGACGCGCGACGTGGAGACCGTGGGCCCGGAGACGCCGCTGAAGGAGGCCGTGGGGCTGATGCTCAAGCACAAGTACGGGTGCCTGCCCGTGGTGGACCCGAGCGGCGTGCTGCTGGGCATCCTCACGGAGGCGGACCTGGTGCGGTATGCCCACCACCTCATCGGCGAGCTGGACCGCCGGGAGATGGCAGCCGAATACAGCGCCTGAGCCGCCCGCGCGTGGCACGTCGCGCGAGTCCCTGTTCCCCCCTTTTCCGAGCGCACCTCCCAGGGAGGTGCCGGCTGTACGCACGAGGCCCCGATGCTCGCTCCTGGAGACGTGCCCGCCGCCTCGCCGCTCCAGCCGGAGCCCGTGAGCGCCAGCACCGGGGCCGGGCCGCGCCGCCACTGGCTGCGCCCCCTGCTGGCGGTGGCCGGCGTCGCCGCCGTGGCGCTGGTGGCGGCCTTCTGGGCGGAGGGCCCGGTGGCCTCGCGCGCGGTGCTGATTGGCGGGGTGTGCCTGGTGCTGTGGCTCACGGAGGTGGTGCCGCCGTTCGTCCCCAGCCTGCTGCTGCTGGGCGCCACGCCGGTGCTGCTGGGGCCGCTGGACGCGGACTACCGCCTGCCCGCCGTGCTGGCGTGGGGCGCGGACCCGGTGCTGGTCCTCTTCCTGGGCGGCTTCACGCTGGAGGTCGCCGCCATGCGCCACGGCCTGGACGCCTCGGTGGCCGGGCACGTCGTGCGGCTGTCACGGGGACGGCCCCGGCTGCTGCTCCTCCTGGTGATGGGCGGCGTGGCCTTCCTCTCCATGTGGATGTCCAACGTGGCCGCCGCCGCGATGATGCTGGCCGCGCTGCGCCCCATCCTCCAGGCCGCGCCCGCCGGCGCGGCGCTGCGCCCCGCGTTGCTCCTGGGCGTGGCCCTGGGCGCCAACTTCGGCGGCATGGCCACCCCGGTGGGCAGCGGGCCCAATGCCCTCGCCGTGTCCGCCGCCAGCGCCTACTCGCGCGTCACCTTCGCGGAGTGGATGGCCCTGGCCCTCCCCCTCACCGCGCTCATGCTGGCGCTGGGCTTCGGGCTGGTGCTGCTGCGCTTCCGCCTGGGCGGCCGGGTGGAGCTGCCCGCCCAGGCGCCCCGGCCGCTCAGCCGCTCCGGGCGGGCCGTGCTGGGAGTCAGCGCGGCGTGCGTGGTGGCGTGGCTGTCGGAGCCGCTGCACGGTGTGCCCGCGCCGGTGGTGGCGCTGGGGGCCACCGTGCTGCTCTTCGGCGGCGGCCTGCTCGAGCGCGAGGACCTGGGGAAGCTGGACTGGTCCACGCTGCTGCTCATCGCTGGCGGCATCTCCCTGGGCCGGCTGATGGAGCACTCGGGGCTGGTGGCGGGGGCGCTGGCGGGAGCGGACCTGGGCGGCTGGCCGGTGGCGGCGCAGCTGGCCGGGCTGGTGGTGGTGGCGGCGGTGCTGTCCGCGCTGATGAGCAACACCGGCACCGCGGCGCTCCTCATCCCCCTGGCCCTGCAGCTGCAGCCCGCGGCCTCCACTTCCATCCTGGTCGCCATGGGGTGCTCGTTCGGCATCCCCTTCGTCATCAGCACCCCGCCCAACGCCATGGCCGCGGGCGAGGGGCTCGACTCCTCCGAGCTGCTCCGGGTGGGAATCCCCCTCATGCTGGCCGGCTGCCTGCTGGTCAGCCTCACCGGAGCCACCGTGCTCCACCTCTTCGGGCTGCCATGAGCTACCCTCCGAGGACAATCCTGTACCCAGGTACCACCTACACGTTCCAGAAGATGCACTCGCGAGGCACGGGGGTTGAAAGGTCAGTCCCCGCACCGGCATGGCTGGAGGTCGACCATGACAACCGTGACCATCACTGAGTACGAAACGCGCCTGTACTGGCAGGGCGAGCGTGGCGCCGTCCTGACGAGCGACCAGGCGCCCCCGCTCCCCATCGGCCGGCCGCTGGCCGAGCCCGGCACGGCGGACGACGGCCGGTGGGCCCCTGAGACCTTGCTGGTGGGCGCGGTGGAAGGACGCACGCTGGTGGCCTTCATGGACCGGGCGCGCGAGGCGGACGTGCCGGTGCTGTTCTACCAGAGCTCCGCCATGGCCCGCGTGGTAGGCACCAGGGGCCAGGCGCCGCACTTGACCGACCTCATCGTCCGCCCGCACGTGGCAGTCTCCACCGAGGCGGACGCGGAGGCGGTGCGCCTCATCTTCGCCGAGCTGCCCGCCCACTGCTTCCCCAGCTCCATCATCCAGCTCACCCCACGCATCGAGCCCGTGGTCGAGACCTGGCACGTCCATCCTGGCGCCGAGGGCCGGGACGACACGCGCCTGGCCCTCCCCGCGACCTGACCGAAAGCACACCCCGAATGTCTCCACAGCGCATCCTGGTCGTCGACGATGAGGACAACGCCCGCCGGGCCATCGCCACCATCCTGACCGAGGAGGGCTACGAGGTCGCCGAGGCCTCCAATGGCAGCGACGCCCTGGCGCGCCTCGCGGAGTTCTCTCCCGCGGTGGTGCTCACCGACGTGCGGATGCCGAAGATGGACGGGCTCACGTTCCTGAAGACGGCGCGGGAGCAGGGCAGCGATGCCACGTTCGTGATGATGACGGCGTTCGCCAGCGTGGAGACCGCGGTGGACGCCATGAAGGCCGGCGCGGACAACTTCCTGCTCAAGCCGCTGGACGCGGAGCAGGTGCTCGTCATCCTGGGCAAGGCGCTGGAGAAGCGCAGCCTGCGGCAGGAGGCGGAGGCGCTGCGGGACCAGGTCCGCTCGCGGGTGCGGCGCTTCCACGACATCATCGGCGAGTCTCCGCAGCTCCAGGGCATCTACGACGTCGTGCGACGCGCGGCGGGCACGCGCGCGACGGTGCTCATCCTGGGCGAGTCCGGCACGGGCAAGGAGCTGATTGCGCAGGCGCTGCACCAGGAGTCGCCCCGCAAGGACAAGGCCTTCATCCGCGTGCACTGCGCGGCGCTGTCGGAGAGCCTGCTGGAGAGCGAGCTGTTCGGGCACGAGAAGGGCTCGTTCACCGGCGCGGTGGCGCGCAAGGAGGGCCGCTTCGAGCTGGCCGACGGCGGCACGCTCTTCCTGGACGAGATTGGAGAGATTTCCCCGGCGGTGCAGGTGAAGCTGCTGCGCGTGCTCCAGTCGCGCGAGTTCGAGCGGGTGGGTGGGACGCAGACGCTGAAAGTGGACGCGCGCATCGTCGCGGCCACGCACAGAGATCTGGTGGCGGAGGTGAAGGCGGGCCGCTTCCGCGAGGACCTCTACTACCGGCTCAACGTGGTGAGCGTGACGCTGCCGCCGCTGCGCGAGCGCAAGAGCGACATCCCCGCGCTGGTGAACCACTTCGTGGAGAAGTACGGCGAGGCCTACGGCAAGCAGGTGCGCGGGCTGGCCCCGGGCACGCTGCAGGCGCTGCTGTCCCACGACTGGCCGGGCAACATCCGCGAGCTGGAGAACGCCATCGAGCGCGCGGTGGTGCTGGTCCAGGGGCAGGAGCTGACAGCGGACGACCTGCCGCCGGTGCTGCGCGGGCCCCGGCCCAATGACGCGTCCACCCACGCGCTCATCCCCGGCGCCACGCTGGCCGCCATCGAGCGCGAGGCCATCCTCCGCACGCTGGAGATGGTGCGGGGCTCCACGTCGCGCGCGGCCGAGGTGCTCGGCATCAGCGTGCGGAAGATTCAATACCGCCTCAAGGAGTACGGCATGAAGGCCGGCGACGCGCCCCTGCGGGCCGTGCAGGACGACGACGAGGACGACCTGGCCGCGGAGTCGTAGGGCCACCGCCGGGACTGCTAGAGTCCCGGCCCATGCATCCGAACGCGCGGCGGTCCCGTGGAAGCGTGCTGCGAGTCCTGCTGTGGCTCGCGAGCGGAGCCCTCCTCTTCACCGTCATCGCGCTCGTCGCCATCGACGTGTGGCTGCGTGGGAAGTACGAGCCCACGCTGGACGCCATGCGCCAGGACCTCACCGCGCACGTGGACCGCTTCTGCGAGGAGCAGGCGACGCTCGCCACGGACCCGTGGTTCCACGAGCCGCGCACCCCGGGCGACGCGGGCCCGCTCCTCAACCGGTGGACGGGCTGGGACCCCTCCCCCGCCATGCCCGCGGATTCGCCCCTCCAGCTCCCCGCTGCGTTGTTGGAGAAGAAGTCCCTGGAGGAGTGGCTCGCCTCGGACGTGGACCTGTCCGGGCTGGACTTCGGCTGGATGCGCGAGCTCCAGCGCCATGACCGCTGGGACCTCCTCCGGAACACCCCCGTGCCTCCGGCGGACCCGTACAACCTGATGACGGCCTCCGTGCCGAACTTCCTCCCCCTCCAGCAGTGGTCGAAGCTCCGGCTCGTCCACGGCCTGCGGACCGGCCAGCCGCTGGAGGCCGCCCGGGACGTGCGCCACCTCGCGTGGCTCTCCTACCGGACGGACACCGTCCTGGGCGCGATGATTGCCACCGCCCTCCTCGGGCTCGAGGGCACGGCCCACTCGCTGATGAAGGAGCCTCCGCGGGAGTGGAGGCCCCAGAGCGCCGAGCAGAACGCGCGCATGCGCGCCGTCCTGTGGGCCAGCATGAGCTTCTCCAGCGTCGTCGCCCCCGTGGAGGTGGGCCGGAAGGCACGGACGTGCGGGTCGGCCATCAGCCGCTGCATCGGTCTGGTGGAGGCCGGCAACATGGCCCGCTACGTCCGGCCCCTGGCCGCAACCTCCTACCGCGAGGCCTATGCCGCCCTGGACGAGGCCGTCGCCGCGGCATCCTGCTCCAACACCCTCCTGCCAACGGTGTGGTCGCGCGGCGTCACCATCGACGACCGGCCCCCTTCCGGTGGCCCGATGCCCGAGCAGCCCGAGTGGATGCGCAAGCTCCCGCGCCGGTACATCGGCAGGCACATCGCCGGCATCCTCCTCGCCATCGCCCACCAGAACATCGACCTGCTCAAGCAGCTCCCCGACACACCGGCCACCGCCGGAACCGTCCCCTGACGCGGGCCCGACAACCCTCTCGTGCCGCTGCTCGCCGAGCTGTGGGTCCACCACGCGGGCCGGCGCAGCACGTTCCTCTGGTCCGCCGCGCCCTTCAACGTGCGCGAGAGCAATGACTCCTGGCGCTTCACTGTCCCCGACGCCCACCACAACGACTCGCGCATCCGCCGCCTCCCCGATGCCGAGCGCGCGCTCGCCGCGCAGCGCCTGGCCGAGTGGATGAACGCCCCCGTGAGGCACCTGCCCTCGCAGGGCGCGCTCACCGTGTTCTCGGCGTCGGACGACGGCCCCGTGAACGAGCCCACCGACGGCCGCCGGCGGCGGTAGGCGTCCGGACCCCGCCGGGGACTGAACCTGCGTCCCGGTGGCGCGAGAATCGCAAGGGGTCCGGGGGACAACATCTACGACGCATGTCGTTGACACTTACGACATACGTCGTAATACTTTTACTCATGACCCCTGTTCCGCCGCCGCAGCCCACGCGCGCCGAGCTGGCCATCCTGCGCGTCCTCTGGAAGCTGGGACCGTGCACGGTGCGTCAGGTGCACGAGTCCCTCCGTGACACGCAGGACAAGGACACCGGCTACACCACGGTCCTCAAGCTCCTGCAGAACATGACGGAGAAGGGCATCGTCCAGCGCGACGAGAGCGAGCGCACCCACGTCTACGAGGCCGCCATCAGTGAGAAGCGCACCCAGCGTGACCTGCTTCGCGACCTGATGGACCGGGCCTTCGGCGGGTCGGCCACCAGCGTCGTGGCCCAGGCCCTCTCCATGAAGCGGGCGTCCGCCGAGGAGCTGGCGGAGATCCGCAAGCTGCTGGACGAGCACGAGAAGCGGGGGAAGTGACTGATGGAATCACTGCACATGCTCGCGCGGCATCCGGTGTTCCTCGCTCTCGAGCACGCCCTGCTCGGGTTCCTCTGGCAGGGCGCGGCCGTGGCCCTCGTCGTCGCCGGCCTGCTCGCGCTGATGCCCGAGCGCGCCGCCCGTGCCCGCTACGCCATCTCCTGCCTCGGCCTGCTCGCCATGGCGGTCCTGCCGGCGGTCTCCTTCTTCTCCGCGCTCGCGGACGCCGCCCGCTTCGTCTTCTCCGAGGGCCTCTCCGCCCCCGTCGACCCCAGCGTCCCCGCGGACGTCTCCATCACGGTGCTGACGGCCTCCGAGCCGCTGGGCGACTCGCCCTGGCTGGAGTCGCTCCGCCCGTGGCTGCTGCCGGCCTGGTGCTGCGGTGTGCTCGTCCTCTCCTGCCGCACCCTGCTGGCCTGGAGCATGACGCAGCGCATGTCCCGCCGTGACACCTTCGAGCCCGCGCTGGCCTGGAAGGACGCGCTCGTCAAGGCGCTGGTCCGCATGCGGATGACCGGCCCGGTGCGCCTGCGCGCGTGCGCCAGCATCGACGTGCCCATGGTCATCGGCCTGTGGCGCCCCCTCATCCTCGTGCCCGCGGGCGCCCTCACCGGCCTCAACCCCGCCCAGCTCGAGGCCATCCTCGCCCATGAGCTGGCCCACATCCGCCGGCACGACTACCTCGTCAACCTCCTGCAGTCCCTCGTCGAGACCTTCCTCTTCTACCACCCGGCCGTCTGGTGGCTGTCCCACCGCATCCGCGAGGAGCGCGAGCACTGCGCCGATGACCTCGCCGTGCAGTGCTGCGGTGACGCCTACCTCTATGCCCGCGCCCTTGCCCATATCGAGCAGCTGCGCGTCAGCCCCTCGCCCCACCCCGCCCTGGGTGCCAGCGGCGGCTCGCTGCTGACCCGCGTGCGTCGCCTGCTCGTCGCGCCAGAGGCGGGCATCCCGCGCCGTCCGTGGCGCATGGCCAGTGGCATCAGCGGCGTGCTGCTCGCCGCAGTGCTGGGCAGCTCGCAGCTTCCCGAGACGGCGCGCGCCGAGGAGCCGGCCCCGAGCCCCGAGCCGGAGCTCGAAGCGCCCGCCGCCCCGGACACGCGGGCCCCGCGGCACACCGCCCAGCTGCCGCGCCCGTTCGTCGCGCCCGCCCCGCTTCCGGCCGCCCTCAGCCAGGCGCCTGGCCGCGCCGCGCGCCCGGCCGTGCGGACGGCCCCGAAGGAAGCCCGCGCACCCGCCGTGAAGGCCCGCGCTCCCGGCCCCATGCCGCTGCTCATCCCCGACACGCAGGCCATCGCCCGCACGGAGCTGCCCCGCGTCCCATACTCGCTGGACGCCGAGCCCGCCGAGTCCGCCGTTGCCAGCGCCGAGCCCATGATGGAGGAGGAGGCTCCGACCATCGCCGTGGCGGCGCCCGTCCTCATCAGCGCCGCCCAGCGCACCCGGGTGATGGAGCTCGGCCCGGACGTCACCCCGCCCCGCTTCATCTCCGGGGAGCGCTTCCACTATCCGAACCTCACCTACGGCCTCCGGGCCCAGATTGCCTCGTTCCCCCGGGGCGCGGTGGTCACCCGCTGCACCATCACCACCGAGGGCACCGTCACCGACTGCAAGCCCCTCCAGGGGCTGAGCGGGTTGGAGGACGCGGTCATCCGCACGCTCTCCACGTGGCGCTATGAGCCCGCCATGCTCGACGGCAAGCCGGTGGCCGTGCACTACGTGTTCGACATCCTGTTCACCAACACCCCCGGTGGCGGCCGAGCCGAGCCCCCGGAGAGGAAGCTCGCCGCCCTCGACGTCAACCAGTACCGGGGCGCCGCGGGCAACCACTCCTGCATGATCTGCACGAGCTACAAGCCCTTCGGCCCCGTCCGCTTCCGGTCGGGCGGCAACTTCTGACGGGCGGGCGGTAGCCGCCTACCGCGCCGCGGGCAGGTGGAGGATGAAGCGGGCGCCCCCACCGGGCGCCGTGCCCACCTCCAGCGTGCCCCCGTGCTGGGTGACGATGGCGTGCACAATCGGCAGCCCCAGCCCGGAGCCCTGGGCCTTCGTGGTGAAGAAGGGCTCGAAGAGGCGGTCTCGAATCTCCAGCGGCACGCCCGGCCCGGAGTCATCCACGGTGAGCCACACGCGCGCGCCCTCGTGGCCCGCGGACAGCGTCACCTGCCCTCCCTCGGGACTCGCCTCCAGGCCGTTGAGGCACAGGTTGATGAGCACCTGCCGCAGCCGCTCCTCCTCGCCGGCCACCGGCGGCACCGGCTCCTCCTGCACCGCGCGCAGCGTCACCTTGCGCGTCTCGGCCTGACCGCTGAGCAGGTCCACCACCCGGCGCATCAGCTCGCGTACGTCCACCACGACCGGGCGGAACTCGCGGGGACGGGCGAACTGGAGGAAGTCCTCCAGGATGTGGTCCAGCCGGCGAATCTCGTCGCGCACCAGCAGCAGCGGCTCCAGCAGCGGGCCCTGCTGGCCCTCCGGCAGCTTGCGCAGCCGCCGCTCCAGCACGGACAGCTGCAGCGCCGCCGCGTTCAGCGGGTTGCGAATCTCGTGGGACAGGCCCGCCGTCATCGTCCCCACCGCTGCCAGCTTCTCCGTCACCTGCGCGCGCCGGGCCAGCTCGCGCTTCTCGCCGTGCAGGCGCACCTGGCGCATGGCCTGCTCCAGCGTCAGCAGCAGCTCCTGCGGCGCGCACGGCTTCATGAGGTACGCGCACGCGCCCGCGCGCACCGCCGCCACCGCCGTCTCCAGCGTGGCGAAGCCGGTGAGCAGCACCACCTCCGAGTCGGGCGCGCCCGCCTTCAGCTCCGCCGCCAGCGCGGTGCCGTCCCCGTCCGGCAGGCGCAGATCCACCAGCGCCACGTCGAAGCCTTCCCTCGCGCGCTCGCGGGCGGCCCGGCAGCTGGAGGCCCCCAGCACCGAGTACCCCGCGTCACCCAGCAGCTCCTGGAGGTTGTCCAGGAAGGCGGCGTTGTCATCCACCACCAGGACGCGCGGTGGGGACTTGAGGACGGGCTCGCTCATGGCGAACGAGGGGCGCGCTCGGCGTGCGCCGTCTCCAGCGCCCGCAGCAGCGCGCCGGTGTCGAAGGGTTTGGAGAAGACCCCCGCCGCACCCTCCACCAGGGACTCTTCCGGGTAGGCGGTGATGACGTAGGTGGGCAGGCCCGGGTAGCGCGCGCGCAGCCGCCGCAGCGCTTCCCCATCCGGGCCGCCGGGCACACGCAAATCCACCAGCGCGGCGAAGGGCTCCGCACAGGCGATGAGATCCGTGTCCAGCACGGTGCCGGCCGTCACGCACGAGAAGCCCCGCGAGCGCAGCAGCTCCGTGAGGTTGTCGCTCAGCGCCGGGTCGTCCTCCACCAGCACCACCAGCCCGTCGCGCCGTGCCCCGGAGAGCAGCGACACCAGCATGGGCACCGGCACGGGCTTGGGTAGCACCGCCAGCAGCCCCTCGCGCCGCGCCGTCTCCAAATCGCCCTCGCGGGGGTAGGCGGTGACGACCACCGCGGCCAGCCCCGGGTCCACCCGGCGCAGCTGCTGCACCGCGTCCGCGCCGCTCATCCCGGGCATGCGCATGTCCGTCAGCAGCACGTCGAAGCGCGTGGTGCGTGCCAGGCGCACGGCCTCGTCACCCTGGGTGACGACGGTGGCCTGGTCGCCCTCGTCGCGGAGGATCTCCGCGAGGTTCTCCGCGAACGCGCGGTTGTCATCCAGCAGAAGGTACTGGCGCATGAGCGTCCTCCACGGGAGTGAGGGGAAGCCGGAGCACGAAGCGTGCACCAGCGCCATCGCGAGGGGAATAGGCGATGCTGCCCCCGTGCCGCTCCAGGATGCGCCTGACGAGCGGCAGCCCGAGCCCGATGCCGCGCGCCTTCGTCGTCATCAGCGGCTCGAAGAGGCGGCGGCGGATGCTGTCGCTCACGCCCGGCCCCGAGTCCTCCAGCACCAGCTCCGCCACGCCGGGCTCGGGGGTGCTGGCCGTGAGCGACACCGAGCCGCCCGTCTCCTCCAGCGCCTGCACCGCGTTCTCCAGCAGGTTGACGAACACCTGGCGCAGCTGGCCCGCGTCTCCCCGCACCGCCGGCAGCGAGACCAGGCCCTCCGCGTGGACCGTGACGGACTCCGGCCGCTGTACCGCCTTGAGCGCCTCCTGCCAGACCTCGTCCAGCCAGACGTCCTGCCGCTGCAGGGGCCGGTCGCGAATCATGTCCAGCAGGTCGGTGACGATGCGGTTGGCGATGGAGACCTGGTCGCCGATGCGGTCCAGGTGCTTCGCGGTGCGCTCGTCCACGGCGCCGGGCCGGCCGCGGAGGATGTAGAGCGAGGTCTCAATGACGCCCAGCGGGTTGCGCAGCTCGTGGCCGATGGAGCCCACGAGCTGGCCGAAGGTGGACAGCCGCTCGATGCGCGCCTGCTGGGTCAGCAGGTCCTCGCGGTAGGTGTGGAGCATGATGGCCAGCTCCAGGTCCAGGATCTTCCCCAGCGCGGCGCGGGCCACGCGCAGCGAGTCCGGCTGCCCGAGGTACGCCTCGTCGACGAGGGCGTTGAGCTCCCGCCGCAGGATGTTCATCGCGCCGAACATGTAGTGCTGGGGCAGCGAGATGCGCACGTGCATGCGGCCGATGCGGCAGCGCAGCTCGAAGTACGCCTCGTCCCAGGGGCCGCTCAGCAGCTGGTCCATCCACACCTGGAGGGTGCCCCGCAGGTGGCCGACCTGACTCTCCCCGCCTTCCAGCGCCTGGCGAGCGCCCTCGTGCTCCAGGATGCGGTCGTAGAAGACGCGGGCGATGCGCGGGAAGTGGGACTTCACGATGGGGTGCAGGCCGACGAGCGCGCGCTCGTCTTCCGGGCTGAAGCCCACGTACCGCTTCAATTCCTCGAACAAGGTTTCCGACATGGGTCTGGGGTGGGAGCCTAACCGCGGTCAACGTCCGGGCGCAGGGAGTTCCTTCCGCCCGGTGGAAGCCATCGAACGGATCAGCCGGGCTCGGCCGGGTTGGCCCACGGCAGGGCCTCCACCGCGCAGCCCGCCCGCCGAGCCACCTCCATCAACAGCAGCTCCCGGTGGACGCGCAGGTCCAGCCTCCGCCGCTGCTGGTGCTTGAGGAAGTGCAGCCCATGGACCACCTCCATCATCGTCGCCTCCCCCGAGGTGAGCCCCAGCAGCACGGCGCCCAGCGCCTCCTCCGCCACCGGCAGCAGCTGCACCTCCTGCAGGTCCAGCCGCGAGTCCAGCGCCGTCAGCTCCGCGAGCAGCCGGTCCACCTCCACGGGCAGCGCGGCGGCGCGGCCGGTGCGCGCGAAGACGAGCCCCGCGAGCGCCTGGCGGTCCACCACCCCGTCCCGGGCCCAGGGCGGGAAGCGCTCCCCTTCGAGCACCTGGAAGTCCGGGTCCATCCGGCCCAGCACCGCCAGCAGCTCCGTGCGCGCATCCGCCAGCGCGAGCAGCTCCGAGTCGGCCGCCAGGGCCTCCGCGTCCAGCATGACGCGCTCGTGGGAGAACACGAGCTCCGGAGGTGCCTCGGTGACGATGTCGATGAGCCGCCCCAGGAACTCGCGCGCGCCCTCCTCGATACCGCGCGCCTCGCGGTTGTGCCGCAGCCAGAGCCGCACCCGCGCCGCGTCCCGGCCCGGTGACTCCAGGAAGCGCGCCAGGGAGACTTCCGGTGCGCGCGGCGCGGCCTCGGGCTGCTTCCGGACAGCGGGACGCGGGGGCGCCTGCAGGGGGGAGCCGGGCTCCAGCCCGCTTGCCTGCCCCGCGCCCGAGGCGAGGAACACGCTGAGGATGACGGCTGTCACTTCGCGCCTGCCCATGGGGGCTCCCTTCCCGGCGTCGTCCCGAGCCGGTCCCTGCCTCTTGAGCAAGCCTCGCGCCAGGACGCTCCCCTGGCGGTGCAGGACGAGCGGGACGCAGGAAGTGCGCGGCGCCGCGGAGTCGGGAGCGGACGCGCAAGACTTGCGCCGGCCGGAGGGCAGGCAGGCAGCGGGAGTCTTCCGAAACGCGCCGGCAGGGTCCACCTCCCAGGAGGGGCTCCTTCTCCGGGCCCCGTCGTCTGGGAGGCTCTTCTTGGTGGCGCGAACGACCCGGGACGAGGACAGCATCGCCCGCGACCGGGAGCAGCTGCGGCTCGCGGTGGAGGCGACCGGCCTGGGGACCTGGGACTATGACCCGGAGACGGGCGCGCTGACCTTCGACGAGCGGGCCCTGGCCCTCTTCGGGGTGCCGCCGGACACGCGGATGGGCATGGAGGACTTCCTGTCCCGCGTCCACCCCGAGGACCGGATGAAGACCCAGGCGGCGATACGGCAGGCCCTGCGGCCGGAGGGCAGCGGGCACTTCTCCCTGGAGCACCGCATCCCCACGCCCCTGGGCGTGCGCTGGCTTGCCGCCAACGGGCGGGCCTTCTTCGACCGAGAGGGCCGCCCGGTGCGCTTCCTGGGCACGCTGGTCGACGTCACCGAGCGGGTACACAGCCGCGGCGACATCGAGCATGCCCAGCTCCAGCGGGCGCGGCTGCTGGAGAGCATGTCCGACGGCTTCTATGCGGTGGACGCGCAGTGGCGCCTCACCGACGTGAATGCGCAGGCGGAGCGGATGCTCGGCCAGCGGCGCGAGGAGCTGGTGGGCCGCACCCTGTGGGAGGCGTTCCCCGGGTACCAGGGCTCCGAGCTGGAGCAGCACTACCGCGACGCCGCCAGCCGGCGGTGCGCGGAGTCCTTCGAGACGCTCTACACCCCGTGGAACCGCTGGTTCGACGTGCGCGCCCATCCGAACGAGGACGGCGGCCTGTCCGTCTTCTTCCATGACATCACCCGGCGCAAGCGGGAGCAGGAGGAGCGCGAGCAGCTGATGCGCGAGCACGAGCGGGCCCTCGAGGTCATGGAGCATGGGGAGGCCATGTTCGTGCTCGACAAGGACTTCCGCTTCGTCATGGTGAACGAGAACCAGGAGCGCCTGTCGCGCACGCGGCGCGAGGACACGCTGGGGCGCGTCTTCTGGGACGTGTTCCCGGCCACCGCGCATCCCGGGTCGAAGTACTGGGTGGAGTACCACCGCGTGGCGGAGCAGCGGGTGCCCAGCCGGTTCGACGAGTACTACGCGCCGCTGGACCTGTGGACGAGCACGAGCGTCTACCCCACGCGGGAGGGCGGCATCGCCGCGTTCTTCCGGGACGTCACCGAGGAGAAGCACACGGAGCAGTTCCGCGAGCGGCTGCTGGGCATCGTCGGGCACGACCTGCGCAACCCGCTCGGCAACATCACGCTCACCACCCAGCTGCTCCTGCGGCGAGAGGCGGTGCCAGACGTGGTGCTGACGGGCGTGCGGCGCATCGCCACCAGCGCGGACCGCATGACGCGGATGATTGACGACCTGCTCGACTTCACGCGCGCCTCCATGGGCGGAGGCATTCCCCTGGACCGGCGGCCGACGGACCTGTGCTGGCTGGTGCAGGAGACGGTGGCGGAGTTCGAGCTGACGCACCCGGGGCGCGTGGTGCTGGCCTGCGCGCGCGGGGCCCACACGGGTGCGTGGGACCCGGGCCGGCTGGCCCAGGTGGTGTCCAACCTCGTGGGCAACGCGCTCGTACACGGGGACGAGGACTCCCCGGTGCGGGTGGAGCTCCGGGCGGACGGCCCGGACGTGGAGCTGTCGGTGCACAACGACGGGCCCCCGGTGCCAGCGGAGCTGCTGCCCCGCATCTTCGACCCGTTCAAGCAGGCAGGGCGTGACGCCGGACGCCGGGGGCTGGGGCTGGGGCTCTACATCGTCCAGCACCTCGTCCGGGCCCACGGCGGGAGCATCACCGCCAGCTCCTCCGCCGAGGAAGGCACCCGCTTCATCGTGCGCCTTCCCCTCGCCACCACGCGGGAGCTCGACGCCTCCGCCCACGCGGGGTGAGCGGGAGCAGGCTGCTACCAGCTCCCGCTGGAGCCACCCCCCGAGGAGCGCCCGCCACCGAAGGAGGACGAGGAGGAGCGGCTGCCGCTGCTGGAGGACGAGCTGGAGCGGGTGAGGCGGGGCGTGCTGTGGCGCGAGGTGGACACGTTGCCGCAGTGCTTGCAGCGCAGCGTCACCTCCACCTCGCCGCCATGGTCGTACGTGGCGGCGCGCAGGGTCCGGGTCGTCTTGTCCGACGTCACATATCTGCACTGCGCGCAGCGCGCGTAGCGCGTGAAGAGCGTCCCGTAGCGCTCCACCACGGCGTCCTCGCAGGGGTTGCACCACCAGACGTCGTAGTCCACCGAGCCCAACTTCTCCTCCCGCCGCTGGCCCGCGTCGATGTGGTCGTCATCCGCCGCTTCGTCCAGCCGCTCCCGCTTGCCGCCACACGCACGGCACTTGCGTGGGCGCCTCCGCAGCAGCGCCCGGCCGGCCAGGCCCGCCGCGCCGAGCACGCCCACGCCCCCGGCCAACAGCCCGACGTCCGGAGTCGAGGAGGTGGGCTCGGGCGCGTACACGGACTCGTACGAAGAGGGGACGGTGCCGGGGATGTACGGTGCCTCCTGGGGTGGAAGGGCCTGGGTATCCTGCTCGCCGCTCGCGGTGGCGGCCGACGGGTTGAACAGCTCCGACTGCTGGAGGAGCTGGTGCAGGCCCCTGGCGCCGTCGCGCACCGCGCCGTCCGGGTCGCCGCGCTTGAAGGCGGGAATGATGGTCCCCGACATCAGCGCGTCGCTGGCCGCCTGGTCGCGCGGGCCGTCCACGCCATCGCCGAGGATGATCTCCGCCTTGCGGTCCGACAGCGCGATGAAGAGCAGCGCGCCGTCATCCACCCCGGCGTGGCCGATGCCCCACCGGTTGAAGAGGGTCAGGGCGAAGTCGCGCGAGCCACGGCCACTGGTGGTGTCCACCACCACCACGGCGAGCTGGCCGCGTCCCTGAGCGTCCAGCTCGGCGCCGAGCCGGTTCACCTCCGCCCGGGTGTCGGCGGAGAGCTTCCCCGTCGTGTCCACCGACCACGTGCCCCTCGGAGGACGGGGAACCGCATCCACCGTGATGCCCAGGGCCGGCGTGCCGAAGACACACGCCAGCACCACCCAGCTCAGCCATGCGCGCATGGCAGCCGAGTGTAGCAGACACGTCCGCGCCCTTTCGAGACGGGGGCCCGGACGCCGCGGTCAGTGGGGCGTCGGCCACCACTCGCGGTCCGGAGCGACCTGGTCGCGCGTCACCGTCTCGTGGCCGGTGGCCTTGCCGCGCTCCAGCAGCGACTTGAAGCGCAGCAGGTCGTCGTCCATCTGCTTCTTGGGGTCGGCGCCCAGCAGCTTCGCGAAGGCGTGGCCCACGGCGCCCGCCGGCGGGTTGTACGAGAGGCGGATGTCCACCCGCGTGCCTCCGTTGGGCGTGGGCTCGAAGTGGATGACGCCAGCGTTCTTCACCAGGGTGCCCTCCACGCTGCGCCACGCGAGCAGCCGGTTGGGGATGCGCTTGGTGACGATGGCGTCCCATTCGAAGTGCGTGCCCGCGGGGCCGCGCACCTTCCAGGTCGAGCGCCCCTCCGGGCCCACGCGGACCTCATCGACGTGCGTCATGAAGCGGGGGAAGTTGTGCATCGCGCTCCAGAAGGCGAAGACCTCCTCGACAGGGGCATTCACCGTGAGGTCCTTGTGGAGCGAGATGGCACGCACGTCCGCGCCCACACCGGTGAGCCGCTTCAGGTCCAGGTTGGTGAAGGCGCGGATGCCGAGCATCCCCCCGCCCAGGCTCGCCAGCGTGCCGATGATGCCCCGCTGCCCGAGCCCCCAGCCCGCGAGCGCCAGGCCTCCGAGCGCGCCGAACAGCCGCGACGTGGGAGACCAGTGGCCCTGCATGAAGGCCCAGGCCTCGCCGCGCCGGGGCACCCCGCCCTGCAGGTCCGGGCGGCTTCCGGGCTCCGTGAAGGGCGACAGCCGGTTGTCCACCCCGCGCACCCCGCGCACGCGGCCGAGGCGGGGCACCACGCGCTTCAGCTCGCCGACGAGGATGGAGCCCTCCAGCACCACCAGGCCGTTCCTCGCGGAGACCCGGATGGCGCCGGGATGCGAGCACACGCGGCCCAGCGCCGCGCGGACGCGCTCCTCCAGCGTCAGGTCGTCCACGGGCCGGGCGCGCAGCTTGCGGAAGGACTCGAAGAAGAGGCCGCGCGTGCGGTGGGACAGGTCGCGGGCGATGATTCCCACGGCGGCGCTGGCCTCATGCACCGCGTGGACGGCCCTGCCTTGCAGGTGGGAGCGCCGCCAGCGGCCACTTCGCGGGTCGGCCCAGTACATCAATCCCATGCCCATCCCCATGCCACCGATTCCCCACCAGGCAGCCTTCATCGCGTGACTCCTTCGCTCGCCGGTTCCTCCCTGGAACGTGAACGTGGCGGTAGCGCGGTGCATCAGGCTGGAGGGAGCCCCCGGTCCGACGCCTGTCAGCGCGCCCGGCTCCCCAGCAGTCAGCCAGGCATCGGCCGCACGTTCAGTGGGCAACGGGAGCGGTGCCCGCCTGCCTGGGCGTGCCCAGTGTCACGAGGCTGAGTGAACCCTTGCCGGAATCCAGGAGAGCCGCCGCATGCCCGAAGTGCCGACGACGCCCGATTCGCCCGTGAAGGAGCCTGAGCCGGGCAAGCCTCCCAGCCGGGAGCCGCCCGCGCGCCAGCCGCCGGAAATCGAGCCGCCCACGCGCGCGCCGCCGGAAATCGAGCCGCCGCAGCCGCCCGAAATCAAGCCGCCCGGCATTCATGAGCCACCCATGCCCACGCAGCCGGGCAGGCCGGAGATCATCGCCTCGGCGCCAGACAGCCTGCGCTGAGTCCCGAAGCGTGTCGGGCGGACCGGCGGGCACGGGGTGGGTGCCCCGCGCCCGCGCGGGCCGTTCCGCTCCGCGCGCAAGGTGCCCACGTTTGTCGCTGGAGGCGTCGTTCGGAGCTGGGGGAACGGCGAAGGGAGCGGCACATGCGAGGGCCCGAGTTCCTGGACCGTTATGAAGGAGGCCGCGAGCTGGCGGAGCTGCTGCGGCCGTATGCGCACCGGCCGGACACGCTGGTGCTCGGCCTGCCGAGAGGCGGCGTGCCGGTGGCGCTCGTCGTGGCGCAGGAGCTGGGGGCGCCACTCGACGTGTTCCTGGTGCGGAAGCTGGGGACGCCCGGACACGAGGAGCTGGCGATGGGCGCCATCGCGTCCGGTGGAGTGCGGGTCATCAACCGGGAGGTGGTGGAGCAGCTCGAGATTCCCCAGGAGGCCATCAACGCCACGGCGGAGCGCGAGGCGCGGGAGCTGCGGCGGCGCGAGCAGCGCTACCGGGACGGGCGGCCGCCGCCCGACGTGAGCGGGCGCACGGTCATCCTCGTGGATGACGGGCTGGCCACGGGGACGACGATGCGCGCCGCGGTGGCCGCGCTGCGCCGGCTCGAGCCCGCGCGCATCGTGGTGGCGGTGCCGGTGGGGGCCACCGAGTCCTGCGAGGTCCTCGCGGCCGAGGCGGATGAGGTCATCTGCGCCCGCATGCCCGAGCCCTTCTACGCCGTGGGCCTCTGGTACCGCGACTTCGCGCAGACCACGGATGAAGAGGTGCGTGAGCTGCTGAGCCACGCGGCCATGGAGCGCGGTGCGAGCCTGGAGCAGCCTTCCGCGCCCTGAGGCGTGTTGTGAGGAGGTAGACTCGCCGGTGACGGGTGAACCATGCCCGTGAGGGAGGGGCATGCGCTACGCCTGGATGCTCGTCGTGAGCGTGCTGCTGGTGGGGTGCGGCACCGTGACCCCCGCGAGACGCGGAGGTACGGGGCGCTACGCACAGAGCATGGACTCCGCCACGAGCTCATGCATGCGCAGTCCCGCGTGCTACGCCGCCACGGGGGATGACGCCGTGCTGCCGTGGTTGTTGCGCGGTGCTGGCGCCGTTCGCACCACGGCCGTCGTGCTGCGCTTGCTGGACACCGCGGAACTGGGTCGTGTCGAGGAGCTTCTGGAGGAGTGCGCCAGGCAGGCCCATTTCGAGGTGAATGAACAGCAATTCGGGCAGGGGAAACGACCCACGCGCGAGCAGTGCGACGAGGTGGTGAAGAACCCGTGGAACCAGGACGTGAAGCGCGCGGTCGAGCTGGGCCGGCTCAAACATGAAGCGGCGCTGAGATGTGTCCAGGAGGCACTGGAGAAGCTCTTTCCAGGAAACTACAGCCTCGAGCCTCGTTACGCGTACGACCTGAAGACGAAGCAGACGCGGCTGATTTCCCGCGAGCAGGTGGAGGAGTGGCTTCGGTCGGGCTGGCTCCACCTGCTGGTAGGAACACTGGTGCCGGACGTGGTGCTACACGAGACAGGAAACCCACTGAAGGTACAGCGTGTTTATGACTTCAAGTTTCCATGCGCGAACGACAATCATGCCCAGTGGAGGCCCTACCCACCGAAGCACCCCTACCATCCCAAGGATCAGGGACAAATGTATAAGGATGCCCTGAACGGAGCCGATCTTCCTGCCACCGTAAGCCCTGTTTTTGGAATCAGTCGATGAACGACCCATTTCCACATATCCGTCTCTGCTCGCACTTCGACGGCTATCAGTACATGCTCCTCAGGGACAGCGTGAACATCACCTTCTACCTGCGACGTGCGCACTGCGAGGTCATGCACGCCGTCCTTGACGCCCTGGAGGCATTTCGGCGCGCCATCGGTACGAAGTCTTCAGGGTACTACCTGGACTACGAAGGCTCTCTGCAGGAACTGGATGCGAATGGATGGGCGTTCGTTCGGACCGAGCTGTTGCGACCTGAAGGCGCCCGACTCACCCTGATGGAAGTACCGGATTCAAGCACCTTCGGTCATGAAGTCCTGTACCGCGGCCTGCCGCTCGACTCCCCCGAATTCAATGCCACTCCTGAGGAACTGACCACACTCACCTTCTGGCTACGCACCGAGTAT
Organism: Pyxidicoccus xibeiensis; assembly: GCF_024198175.1. Classification (NCBI taxonomy): domain Bacteria; kingdom Pseudomonadati; phylum Myxococcota; class Myxococcia; order Myxococcales; family Myxococcaceae; genus Pyxidicoccus; species Pyxidicoccus xibeiensis. The sequence continues at coordinate 525,941 of NZ_JAJVKV010000002.1, read as the reverse complement.
CTGGAGGAACACGGTCCGGCCCGAGTGCGCGAGCTGGCACTGGAGCTCGGCGCCAGGCTTCCATTCAACTCCGGCCATGCGGGCCTCTGCTTCCACTTCAACGAGGACCTGCTCGGGATGACCCACAAGGTCCGCGAGTGGTGCTTCAAGTACCCGGGGCTGGGCATTCCAGACCTGAGACGTGCAAACAGCGACATGGGGACCCGGGTGAACGGAGTGCACTGGCTGACCTTCCTGGGCCAGCCCGTGCTCGGAGAGTTGGGCGGCGCGGCGGGACTGCGCTCCCATCTGCGCTCCCCCGAGACCACCGTGCAGGAGTTGGAAGGCGACCGTGCCGTCGTCACCCTCGGCCGGTGTCCCGTAGCGGGTGACACCGAGCCGGAGCGCACGCTGGCCCCATACCGCGAGCTCGCACGCGTGCTGGAGCCCTGGCTCTTCCTCGGCCGCCGGCCCTGGAGCGGCTTCACCGAGGAGGACATGCGCCGCTGGGAGCGCCGGTTCCTCGACTGACGCGCGAGGAGGGCTCGCTCCCCAGCCCGCCCTCCCACCGGGGCGTCGTTCGTGACACCCCTCGACGCAAGAGTCCGCCCGGCCATTCCGGTTTAGGCTCCCGCGCTCGCGCCCCCACCCCATGCAAGAGTTCCCCTCCCGCCGCCAGCTGCTCCTGGCCGTCCTCACGGCCACGGTCCTCGCCATGCTCATCGAGTGGGCCTGGTGGAGCACGCGGGCCGCGGGTCCCCTGCCCCGCATCCTCGGCACCGCCGCGCTGGTGCTCGTCACCACCGGCACCCTGGCCCTGCTGCTCGTCCACTCGCGGGAGCGCGCGCGCGGTGAGCGGGACGCCGCCCTGCGCAGCGCCGGAGACGCCAGCGCCCTGCGCGAAGCCTTCATGGACGTCACCCCCGTGGGCTTCGCCTTCTTCGACCGCGACCTGCGCTACGTCCACGTCAACGCCGCGCTGGCCGCGATGAACGGCCTGCGCCCCGCCGACCACCTGGGCCGCCGCGTCACCGAGGTGCTGCCGGAGCTGGGCCGCCTCCTCGAGCCCCGCCTCCGGCGCGCCCTCGACACGGACACCCCCGTCCAGGACACCCTCCTCCAGGTGGAGACGCCCGCCGCCCCCGGAGAGCCCCGCTTCTGGTTCGGCAGCTACTCGCGCGTGCGCGGCGCCGGCGGTAAGGTGCTCGGCGTCATCGCCGCCCTGTCCGAGCTCACCGAGCGCATGCGCGCGGAGCAGAGCCTCCAGGAGCACGAGGGCCGCCTCGACGTCCTCACCCGCTCGCTCCCCGACTACCTCTGGGGCGGCAAGCTGCGCGGCGGCGTGCTGCGCGACTTCTACTGCACGCCCGTCATCGAGCGCACCACCGGCTACCCCGCCTCCGCCTTCACCGCGCCCGGCCCCGACGGCGGCCCTCCGCCCCTCTGGTCGGACATGGTCCACCCCGAGGACCGCGCCCGCTACCGCGCGCGCCTCGAGTCCCTCGCGCCCGGCGCGGAGGCGGAGCTGGAGCACCGCCTCATCTGCGCCGACGGTCGCGTGCGCTGGGTGCGCAGCCGCGCCGCCGCCTCCGCGCTCGACTCCCAGCACGAGGTGCACGTCGGCTGCGTCGTCACCGACATCACCGACCGGCGCCTCGCCGACGACCTGCGCCAGCGCCTCCACGACAGCTTCCGCCGCTCCGCCCAGGAGTGGCGCCGCACCTTCGACGCCGTCTCCTCGCCGCTGCTCGTGCTCGGCGCGGACGGAGTCGTCCACCGCCTCAACGCCGCCGCCATCGCCCTCTTCGAGGGAGCGGACCCGTCCGGCCAGCCGCTCGTCACCGCGCCCCACACCCCGCTGCGTCCCGGCGCCCTGCTCCTGGTGGAGGAGCTGCGCCGCACCCACGGCAGCGCCACCCGCGAGGTGACGGACCCGCAGTCGCGCCGCACCTGGGAGGTGTCCGCCGCGTGGGTGGACGAGGCCGGCGGCGAGGACTCGCGCATCATCCTGGTGGCCACCGAGGTGACACACCTGCTGGAGCTGCAGGCGAGCCTGCGCCGCAGCGAGACGATGGCCGCGATGGGCGCCATCGTCGCCGGCGTGGCCCACGAGGTGCGCAACCCCCTCTTCTCCATCTCCGCCGTGGTGGACGCGGTGGAGGCCACCTTCGGCGCCCGCGCGGAGCTCAAGCCCTATGTGGACGTGCTGCGCGGCGAGGTGAAGCGCCTCAACCACCTCACGCAGGAGCTGTTCGAGTACGGCCGGCCCACCCGCGGCGAGTGGGTGCAGGGCCCGGTGCGCCCGGTGGTGGAGGACGCCCTGTCCGCGTGCGCGCTGGCCGGTGAGCAGGCCGGTGTCTCCGTCGTGTCCCAGCTGCCGGCGGAGCTGCCCCGCGTGCGCATGGACTCGCGGCGCCTGTTCCACGTCTTCCGCAACGTGCTGGAGAACGCGGTGCAGCACTCGCCCCCGGGCACCCACGTCCATGTGGCCATGGAGGCCGTGGTCGAGGCGGGCCGCGAGTGGGTGCGCTGCACGGTGCGCGACGGCGGGCCCGGCTTCCGCGAGGAGGACCTGCCCCACGTCTTCGAGCCCTTCTTCAGCAAGCGCCGGGGCGGCACCGGCCTGGGCCTGTCCATCGTCCAGCGCATCCTCGAGGAGCACCAGGGCGTCATCCGCCTGGGCAACCACTCCGCGGGGGGCGCCGAAGTCACCCTCCTCCTTCCGGCGGTTTCCTCGCCTCCCGCCGTGCAGTCCGTAGACTCCCTGGCCTCATGACGCGCACCCGCATCCTCCTCGTGGAAGACGAGCCCGGCATCCGGCTGGGCATGAGGGGCTTCCTCACCGCGCACGGGTTCGACGTGGACGAGGCCACCACGCTCGTCGAGGCGCAGGAGGCCTTCCGCACCACCCGCCCCGACGTGGCCGTGGTGGACTACCGCCTCACCGACGGCACCGCGCTGGAGCTGCTGCCCCGCCTCAAGGACATCGACGCGTCGGTGCCGCTGGTGGTGCTCACCGGCCATGGCTCCATCGAGCTGGCGGTGCAGGCCATCAAGGTGGGCGCGGAGCAGTTCCTCACCAAGCCCGTGGAGCTGGCCGTCCTCAAGGTGGTGCTGGAGCGGCTGGTGGCGCAGCGGCGCGAGCGGCAGCGCCAGCGCGCGGAGCGCTCGGGCACGGGGCACGCCACGGTGAACCCCTTCCTGGGCACCAGCGCCGCCATCCGCACCCTCCAGGCCCAGGCCGAGCGCGTGGTGCACAGCGACAGCCCGGTGCTCATCACCGGCGAGACGGGCAGCGGCAAGAGCGTGCTCGCGCGCTGGCTCCACGAAGGAGGCCCGCGCGCGGACGCGCCCTTCGTGGACATGAACTGCGCGGCGCTGTCGCGCGAGCTGCTGGACTCGGAGCTGTTCGGCCACGAGAAGGGCGCCTTCACCGGCGCCGTCGCCGCCAAGCAGGGCCTGCTCGAGGTGGCGGACCAGGGCACCCTCTTCCTGGACGAGATTGGCGACATGGACGTGGCCGTCCAGCCCAAGCTCCTCAAGGTCCTGGAGGAGCAGCGCTTCCGGCGCCTGGGCGACGTGAAGGACAGGCGCGTGGACGTGCGCCTCATCGCCGCCACCCACCAGGACCTGGGCGCCGCCGCGCGCGAGAAGCGCTTCCGCAGCGACCTCTACTTCCGCATCAGCACCCTCATCCTCCACGTCCCCGCGCTGCGCGAGCGCCCCGAGGACATCCCCGTCGTCGCCCAGCACTTCCTCGGGGAGCTGGGCAAGGCCCGGGGCCGCGGCGCCGTGGGCCTGCTGCCGGACGCCGAGACGGCCCTGGTGCGCTACCCCTGGCCCGGCAACATCCGCGAGCTGCGCAACGTGCTGGAGCGCGCCGTGCTGCTGTCCGGCGGCGGCCCCCTGTCCCGGAGCGACCTGCGCTTCGAGGCTCCCTCCGACGAAGCCAGCGCCGACGAGGACCTCACCCTCGAGGAGCTGGAGCGCCGCCACATCGAGCGCGTGCTGCGCCGCGAGAATGGCCACGTGGAGCGCGCCGCCGCCCGGCTCGGCATCCCCCGCTCCTCCCTCTATGAGCGCCTGAAACGTTTGGGCATCAACCGATCCGGATTCCAGAAGTCGGATCCGTAACCTGGACAATTCCAGTCGGGGCGGTCCGAATCCGGCGCCCAAGCCCTGGAAATTCCAGGGGCCGGGGCGGAGCGGACCCGTGGCCCCGCGCTTGCTCACGGTGCGGCCGTGGGCCAGAACCAGAACCTCCTGATTGTCGATGACGAGTCCGCCCTGTGCTGGGTGCTGGGGCAGTTCTTCGCCAGCGCCGGGTACCGGGTGGACTCCGCGCAGGCGCTGGACGAAGCGCTGGGGCTGATGACGACGGGGCGGTACGACCTGGTCATCAGCGACCTTCGCCTGAGCGGCACCCAGTCCGAGGAAGGGCTGATGCTGGCGGACTTCGTGCGCCGCTACGCGCCCGACACGCGGGTGGTGCTGCTCACCGCCTTCGCCACGCAGGAAATCAGCGACCGGGCGAGGGAGCTGGGCGTGGACCTGGTCCTGCCCAAGCCCCAGCCCCTGCCCGCGCTGGCCCAGCACGTCTCCGAGCTTCTCATGGCCTCCCGGTGATGACATGAAGGGGCAGGTCATCACGGACACCCGGGAGAGCGCCGGCATGAGCACGGGGGACATGCGAGGGGAGGAGCCGCGCGGCGGCGCCACGTGTCCTCCGGACGCGGACGCAACGCGCGGGGGCGCGGACCCGGCCGAGGAGGGCCCGGACGCGGACTCCATCGCCTCGTTCTCCTGGGGCTGGCGCGCGGTGGTCGACGGCTGCTTGCGCGCGAGGCGCCGGGCCTCGGTCCTGCTGGGGATGGTGGTGGCGCTGGCGGTGCCCGGCGGCGTGGCCCTGGCCCAGCCCGCGGCGTCGGACGCCATCGACGTGCAGCAGTACAAGCCGGGCCCGGGCGCGTACGACGTGCTCGGGCTGCATGGCGCGCGCGTGGCACCGCACCAGGCGTGGAACGTGGGGGTGTCGCTCAACTTCGCGAACGACCCGCTCAACTTCCTGGACCCGCGTCAGGACACCTTCGTCTACCGCATCGTCGACAGCCAGCTCACGCTGGACCTCATGGGCGCCGTCGCCCTGTTCGACCGGCTGGAGCTGGGCGTGTCGCTGCCCCTCTCCACCACCACGTCCGAGCCGGCCGGCGCCATTGCCCCCGGCTTCGCCAACGGTGCGCAGGCCACGGGCGTGGGAGACCTGCGCCTGGTGCCCAAGGTGCGGCTGCTGTCCACCGACGGGGGCCTGCACCTGGCCGTGGCGGCGCCCTTCACGCTGCCGACGGCGGGAGGCGCCAGCTTCCTGGGCTCGGACAGCCTGACCTTCCAGCCGCGGCTCGTCGCGGAGTGGGCCGGCCCGTCGCTGCGGCTGCTGGCCAACGTGGGCCTCAACGTGCGGCGCGAGGCCCAGCTGCGAAACCTCCGCGTGGGCAACGAGGTGGCCTACGCGGTGGGCGCGGAAGTGCCGCTGACACAGGCGCTGTCGGCGGAGGGCACGCTCGCGGGCGCGCTGGGCCTGAAGGAGTCGAACACGGAGGAGCGCCCGCTGGAGGTGCTCGCCGCGATGAAGTACCGCTTCCGAGAGGGGCTGGCCGCGCACCTGGGCGCCGGACCGGGGCTCACGCGCGGCTACGGCACGCCGGGCTTCCGTGTGCTCGCGGGGCTGGCCTGGACGCCCGCGCCGGCCTCCACGCAGCCTGCCGCGGTGGCGTGCGCCCTGGGGCCCGAGGACTTCGACGGCTTCCAGGACGAGGACGACTGCCTGGACCCGGACGATGACGGGGACGGCATCCTCGATGGCCCGGACGTGTGCCCGGGCGAGGCGGAGACGCGCAACGCGTTCGAGGAAGCAGATGGCTGCCCGGACGACCCTGACGCATGGCGCCCGGTGGGCGAGGACGGCCAGCCCGCCCAGGCGCCAGCCCCCATGGTGCTTCCTCCCGCGCCGGTGGACACGGACGGGGATGGGCTGCTGGACGGTGAGGACCGGTGCCCTCGCGTGGCCGAGGACGTGGACGGCTTCGAGGACGCGGATGGCTGCGCGGAGGCCGACAATGACCGCGACGGCATCGCGGACGCGTCGGACGCGTGCCCGCTGGAGGCGGAGGCCATCAACGGCGCGAAGGACGAAGACGGGTGCCCGGACAAGGGCAAGTCCCAGGTGCGCGTGGACGGCTCGCGCATCCTCATCCTCGACAAGGTCTACTTCGCCACGGGCAAGGACGTCATCCTCGCGAAGTCCTTCCCGCTGCTGGGCCAGGTGGCGTCGGTGCTCAAGGCCCACCCGGAGCTGGAGCGGGTGCGCGTGGAGGGCCACACGGACGACCAGGGCGCCGACGCACAGAACCTGGACCTGTCGCAGCGCCGCGCCAGCAACGTGCGGGCCTTCCTGGTGAACGCGGGCATCGCGGCCGAGCGGCTGGAGGCGGTGGGCCAGGGCGAGACGAAGCCCGTCGACACCAACGCGACGGCGAAGGGGCGGGAGAACAACCGTCGCGTCGAGTTCAACATCGTGAAGGTCGCCGACCCCTCGGCGGAGGGAGGCTCGCCGTGAAGCGGACTGCTGCCTGGATGATGGCGCTGGTGCTGGTGGCCTCCCCTGCCCTGGCGGCGGAGGCCGATGGGCCCTGCGGCAGCCTGCGCTTCGAGGGCGGGCTCATCGAAACCGGCCGGCCGCTGGCGCCGAAGGGGCCACAGACCGAGGCGTGCCTGAAGCAGGTGGCCGAGGCGCTCAAGGCGCGGCCCGCCATCCGCTCGGTGACGCTGGCGGCGCGGCTGCCGGACGCGGAGCGGCTGGACGGCCAGGGGCTGGCGGTGGCGAAGGCGGCGGCAGACGTGCTGGTGGCGGCGGGGCTGCCGCGCACGCGCGTCTCCGTGGTGGCGCCTCCGTCGGTTCCGGGAGAGGCGGCCCGGCTCCAGCTCGCATACCTCGAGCGCCCCGCGCAGCCGGCGGTGGCGCGGGTGCGGGCAGCCAGCGGCGAGGTGTCCGCGGGCACGGCCGCGGCGGAGCTGCGCCCCCGGGCTCCCGGCGACGCGCTCTACTCGGGCGAGCTGCTGCACACGGGGCCGGGCGCACGCGTGGAGCTGGCCCTGGCGGACGGCAGCAGGGTGCGGCTGATGGCGGACAGCTCGTTGCGGCTGGGCACCATCGAGCTGATGGCGAACCTGCGGCGCAAGGTGCAGTTGGAGCTGCTGCGCGGCACGGTGGAGGCGGACGCGGCGCCCAGCGGGGAGGGCTCCCTCTTCGAGGTGCGCACGCGCAGCGCGGTGGCCGGCGTGCGGGGCACGCACTTCCGCGTCACCGCGCAGGAGGACGGCACCCACCGGCTGGAGACGCTGGAGGGCCGGGTGGCGCTCATCGCGAAGAAGGGCGACCTGGACGTCATCGAGGGCTACGGCTCGCGGGCACTGCCGGACAGCGCGCCGGAGCCGCCGCGTCCGCTGCTGAAGGCGCCGACGATGGTGGACCCTCGCGACGGCACCTTCGCCGCGCCGCCCCGGCTGACGTGGGGTGCGGTGAGCGGCGCCCGGGCGTACCGGGTGGAGCTGGCCCGCACGGCGGACTTCGCCGCGGGCGTGCGGACGCACGAGGCCCCGGCCGCGGAGCTGGCGGTGACGAACCTGGACCAGGGCAAGTGGTTCTGGCGGGTGGTGGCGTTGGATGGCGAAGGCTTCGTGGGCTTCCCCTCGAAAATCTTCGCCTTCGACGTCCGGCCCTGAGCGTCCCCATGCCTCCCAGCCCCGCCGAGCCTTCCCGCAGCTCCAGCCCCAGGCCCCCACGCCCCGCCGTGCCGCGGGCGCTGGGCGCGCTGGCAGGCCTGGCCCTGGCCGTGGTGACGGCGGCGACCGGCGGCGCGCCCGGCTTCCTCGAGCGGGAACTGTACGACCAGGCGGTGAGCCGGCTGCTCCCGGCGGTGCCCCCGAGCGCGGACCTCGTGCTGGTGGAGGTGGATGACCGGGCGCTCGCGGCGCTGGGCGAGCGCTGGCCGCTGTCGCGTGCGACCTGGGCCCGGGCCTTCCGCGCCTTGGCGTCGCGGCGACCGGCGGCGGTGGCGGTGGACGTCATCTTCGACCAGCCCGGCCCTCGCGACGCGCTGGAGCTGGGCGAGGACGTGCTGGCGGCCCTGCGCGCCTCCGGACTGGCGGACCAGCCCGCGGGCGCGGCCCTGGTGGCGGACCTGGAGGCGCGCGTGCACGCCCAGGACGGGGACGCCCGGCTGGCCGAGGCGCTCTCGGAGGGTGCCGGTGTCATCCTGGGGGCAGCGGCATTGACGGACGACGTGCCGGCGATGACGCCCGTGGACGACGCTGCCGCGGCCGGTGCTTCCCTGCCCCTGCCCGCGGACGCGCTGCGGCTCCAGGCCCGGAGCCTGGCGGGCAGCCTGGCCCCGCTGCGCATGGCGGCACGCGGCAGCGGCACGCTGAACATGCTGGTGGACGGTGACGGCGTCATCCGTCGCTACCCCTACGCGGTGGGCGTGGACGGAAGGGCCTGGCCCTCGCTGGCGCTGGCCACCGCGCTGCACCTGACGCCGGAGCGGGCCGAGTCGCTGCGAGCGCTGGCTGCCACGGACCAGGGCGCGCCGCTGATGCGGCTTCCCGCGCCGGACTGGCTGCCCCGGGTGAGCCTGGCGGACGTGCTGCACGCGGACCCGGACTCCGTGGGGCTGGACCTGGCGCTGCGGGGGAAGACGGTCTTCGTGGGCGTCACCGCGACGGGCCTGCACGGCCAGAGCACGCTGCCCGGACTGGTCGCGGTACCCGGCGTGGAGATTCACGCCTTCGCCCTGGACAACCTCCGCTGGGGGCGGCTGATGCTCTCTTCGGGCCTCGTGGCGGGGGTGGGCGTGCTGGAGACGGCGGCGGTGCTGCTGGCCTTCATGCTGTTCTGCCGCCGCGCGCGCTCCCTGGGCGCGGTGCTGCGAGCGGCGCTGCTCCTGGGCCTGCTCCACCTGGCACTCGTCGGCTGGCTGGCGGCGGACCTCGGCTGGGTGGTGCCGCTGGTCCCCGTGTGGGTGGGGCTGACGCTGATGCTGCTGGTGGACTCGGTGACGCGCGCCGACGAGCTCGTCCGGCAGCGGGGCGCGCTGCGGCGGCTGTTCGTCCGCTACCCCCAGTCGACCTCGGCGGGTGCGCCCACGGTCTCCGCAGCCGCGGGCACGGCGTCGGATGACGGCAGCCGACACTGAGCCGCGCGGCTCGCGATTCCGCCGTAATCGCGAAACTCTCGTAAGCCGAGATGTTCAGGCGCCTGTCGGCCCGGCTGGTAGCGCCTGCAACGGGCCATCCGTGGCAGCATCCAACAGTCATGGCTCTGTATGCCCTCATCGCCGAGCCCGACCCTGCTCGTGCCGCCGGTCTCCTCTCGCTCATCCAGGGGGAAGGACTGGAAGGCGTCGTGGTCCGCGATGGGGCGGAGGCGCAGGAGGTGGTGCGCCAGCGCAGCGCGCCCACGCTGCTCGTCACGGACCTGGCCCTGCCCCGGGTGGACGGCTTCGCGCTGCTGACGTGGCTGCGGGAGCGTGACGACGCGGCCGGCACCCACGTCGTGGTGGTGACGGCCTTCGATGAGCTGCGGGTCCGCGCGTGGCAGCTCAAGGACGCGCTGGGCATCCACTCGCTCCTGAGCCGCCGCGCGTCGGTGGACCTGATGCGGGACACGATGCGGCGGGTGATTGCAGGCCAGCGCGCGCCCCCTCCTCCACCGCCGGAGTCCTCGGCCGAGCTGGAGCAGCAGCGGCTGGCGCGAATCGAGACGCTGAAGCTGGTGGACGAGGGGCCTCCGGAGGCGGAGCTGCAGGCGCTGGTGACGGAGGTGGCGCAGGCCTTCGGCGTGCCGGTGGCATTGCTGTCGCTGGTGCTGGGCGAGCGGCAGTGGTTCAAGGCGCACGTCGGGCTGCCGCCGTCGCTCGCGCAGGACCGGGGCACGCCGAGGGACTGGGCCTTCTGCCACCACGTGGTGCAGGGCCGCGAGCCGCTGGTGGTGCCGGACGCGACGCGACACCCGGTGTTCCGCGACAACCCGCTGGTGCGCGACGGCATCGTGGGCAGCTACGCGGGGGCGCCACTGCTGACCTCCAGCGGAGAGGTGCTGGGCTCGCTGTGCGTCATCGACACGCGCCCCCTCATGCTGGGCGCCGAGGACCTGTCGGCCCTGCGCGAGCTGGCCGGGCGCGTGGCCGGGGACCTGGAGCAGAAGGCGCGCGTGAGACAGGCGGCCCAGGGGCGGCGGGACACCGGACGCGCTCCCCTGGAGCCGGCGCTCACGGAGGCATCCGCGCTGGCGCTGCTGCGTGACGCGGTGCAGGCGCTGGATGTGGCCGTGCTGCTGGTGGCCCCCGGGCGGCGTCCCTTCGCATGCAACTCCGCGCTGGCGGAGCTGCTGGGCCTGCCCGCGGAGCGCATCCCGGCGCTCTCGTTCGAGGCGTTCTGCCAGCACGTGGCGGGCCTGACGGCGGACCCGGCGCTCGCGCTGCGGCAGCTCGACCTGGCCTCCGAGTCCTCCCGAGGCTTCCACCTCACGGTGGCCCTGGAGCGGCCCCGGCCCCGGAGGCTGCGGTGGGTGGCGCGCCCCTTCCCGGTACCGGGTGGCATCGCTCAGCTCCTGACGCTCTCCGACCTGGGCAGCGCCGCCCCCGCCCGAGACGAGCGGGAGCGGCTCTTGCGCGTGGATGCGCTGACGGGCCTGGACACGCGGCGCTCGGGCGAGGAGCGGCTGCTGCGCGAGATTGGCCGGTGCCGCCGGGACGGCGTGCCCTTCACCCTGCTGCTGGTGGACCTGGTCGGGCTGGGCACGCTCAACGCGACGCGCGGCTTCGACGCGGGAGACGCCGCGCTCCGCGACGTGGCCCGCCGCGTGGAACGCTTCGGTGCGCCATCCGGCTTCGCGGTGCGCTGGGAGGGCGGGACGCTGCTGGTGGCGCTCCCTGGCGTGGACGCGTCCGGCGCGGAGGGCCTGCGCCAGCAGCTCCGTGCCGATCCGGGCGCGCCGGAGGTGGTGACCGCGGCCATCGGCGTGGAGGGCGAAGAGGACCCACAGGGCACCCTGGCCCGGGCACGTGCGGCGCTGGCCCGGGCGAAGGCGGAGCGGAAGCCCGCCCACCCGGGGTGAGTCGACCCGGGCGGAGGGTGTATGAAGGAGGCAGCCTCCGCACGTGCCGCGGAAGGGGAGCCTCCATGTCGTCATCGGTGCCCGACCGCCTCCGCCTGCCCTTCCGCTTCGACGTGGCGGGGCTCCAGGCGGACCTCGCGAGCCTGCCGCCCGGCACCTGGGTGCCCCACTTCAACAAGGGCTACTACGAGGGCGACTGGAGCGGCGTCCCGCTGCGCTCCATCGGCGGCATGGAAGGGCGCATCTACCCCGACCCTACCGGGAGGGAGAGCTACGCGGACACGCCGCTGCTCTCACGGTGCCCGGCGTTTCGCGCCGCGCTGGCCGCATTCCAATGCCCCATCGGCTCCGCGCGGCTGCTGAAGCTGGCCGCGGGCGCGCGCATCCGCGAGCACACCGACTACAACCTGGGCTTCGACGACGGCGAGGTGCGGCTGCACATCCCCATCGTCACCCACCCGGACCTGGCCTTCTTCCTCGCGGGCCAGCGCGTGGTGCTCCAGCCGGGCGAGTGCTGGTACCTGGACTTCAACCTTCCCCACCGGGTGGAGAACCCCAGCGACACGGACCGCGTCCACCTGGTGCTGGACTGCGTGGTGGATGACTGGCTGCGCGCCGTCTTCGCCGACGCCATCTCCCAGCGAGGCCGGGAGGGCGCGAATGCCGCCTGACGACTTCGAGCGCTTTCGCCGGCTCGTCCTGGAGGACAGGGCACTGCAGGTGGCCCTCGAGGCGACGGCGGAGGTGCCGGCCTTCATCGCGCTGGCGCGGAAGCTGGGCGCCGAGCGCGGCTGCCACTTCACCGAGGTGGACATCCGGGAGGCCATCCGCTCCGCCCGTCGCGAGTGGAACGAGCGCTGGATATGACGGTGCTGACCGACGCCACGCGCCTGGAGGGCTGGGGGCCCGCTCGCATCCACGAGGACGCGGACGGCCTGCGCGTGGACTGGTGCCACCTGGGAGCGCGGCGCTTCACGGACCCGTTCTTCGACCAGACGCTGGAGCGCCGCCTCCGTCATCCCTTCGCCCTGCTCTTCCGTCACCAGACCTCGATGGAGGAGCTGGTGGCGCGGCACGCTGTGAGGCCGGGGCTGCCGGTGCGGGGGCTCGTCTTCCACATGTCCCGCTGCGGCTCCACGCTGGTGGCGCAGCTCCTCGCGGCGCTCCCGCGCCACATCGTCCTGTCCGAGGCCGGCCCGGTGGACACGGTGCTGCGGTCCCACCTGCGCAGGCCGGACATCACGGAGGCGCAGCGCATCGAGTGGCTGCGAGCGGTGGTGGGGGCGCTCGGCCAGCGGCGACATGCCGAGGAGGAGGCCGTCTTCCTCAAGCTGGACGCGTGGCACACGCTGGAGCTGCCGCTGCTGCAGCGGGCATTCCCGGGCGTGCCGTGGCTCTTCCTCTACCGGGATCCGGTGGAGGTCATGGCGTCGCACCAGAACCACCGCGGTGCGCACATGCTGCCGGGGCTGCTGGAGCCCACGCGGCTCGGCGTGGAGCGCGAGTCGCTGGAGGGAATGCCCCTGGAGGAGTACGGCGCGCGCGTCCTCGCCCGCATCTGCGAGGCCGGGCTGCGGGGCTACCGGGAGCGGCAGGCACCGGCGCGACTGCTGGACTACCGCCAGCTCCAGACAGAGGGCACGGCGCTCCTCACGGACCTCTTCGGGGTGGAGCTGACAGCGGAGGACACCGGGCGCGTGCGCGAAGCGGCGGAGCGCGATGCGAAGAACCCCGTGGTGCCCTTCGCGGATGACACCGAGGACAAGGCCCGCCGGGTCTCCGAGCGCTCACGCGAGATGGCGGAGCGCTTCCTCCGCCCCGTCTACGCTGCCTTGGAGGCAGAGCGCCTCGGCTCGGGCACCGCGCGGTAGGAGACGCCGCACGGCTTCCTTTCAGGAAGGGGCAGCGAGCGCGGGATGCGCCCCGTCCCAGCTGCGCGGAAGGCCGAGCACTTCGGGACGCGTACAACGCCGGACGCCTTCATGCGGCTCACATCCGGGCCCCGTCGGGAGACAGCGCCACGGGACCGAGCCGGGCGAGGCGGGACTCCACCTGGTCGCGGGTGGGCAGCCCCCCGAAGGCGCCCAGCCGCATCGTCGCCAGCGCGGACGCCTCGTGAGCGAAGCGCGCCGCCTCCGCCAGCGTCTTCCCCTCCGAGAACGCGACGGCGAGCGCCGCCGAGAAGGCATCCCCCGCGCCCGTGGTGTCCGCCAGCTCCACCCGCCTGTCGGGCAGCCACAGCTCACCCTCGGAGGACAGGACGAGGCTGCCACCCGGAGCGGCCACCACCGCCGCGCCCACTCCGCGCCGCAGCAGGTTCTCCGCCGCGCGCCGTGCCGAGGTCCGGTCGACGACGTCCACGCCTGTCAGCACCCGGGCCTCGTCCGCGTTGGGGCGGATGACATGCACGGCCTCCAGCAGGTCCTCCGACAGCTCTCGTGCGGGTGCCGGGTCCAGCACCACACGCAAGCCCGCCGCACGGGCGATATGGACCGCGGCGCTCACCGCCTCCAGCGGCACCTCCAGCTGGACGAGCAGCACGCGCGCCAGGGAGATGCGCTCCTCCGCCCGCAGCACATCGTCGCGCGTCAGCCGCCGGTTGGCGCCCGGCGCCCCGAGGCTCTGCGTCCCGCCCTCCTCGTCCACCATCTCCAGGGACACGCCGGTGGTGGCGCCGGGGTCTCTCACCACGGCCCCGGTGTCCACGCCCTCGCCCTCGAGCTGTTCCAGCAGCGCGCGCCCGCGCGCGTCCATGCCCACGCGCCCGACCAGCGCTACACGGGCGCCCAGCCGCGCCGCCCCCACGGCCCCGTTGGCCCCCTTCCCTCCGAGCCCTTCCAGGAAGAGATGCCCCTCCGCATGCTCTCCAGGTCCAGGGAGGCGAGAGCCCTGGACGAGGAAGTCCGTGTTGATTCCACCGACCACGACGATGTCGGCCCGCACGTCAGAAGCCATGAGGCCACCTCCCTCCAGCCCACCGCGCTCCCGGGACCCGCCACGGCCGGACGCCACGAGGGCATGCGACAGCCCTCAACGTACGCACGGCATCAGCGCGAGCCCCGGAGGGCAGCCCCCGTCGCTCCGGCTCCAGCGGACGGGACAGGGGCCTCCTCGCCTCTCCCCTCCGAAGCTCAGGTCCTGGCTTCCTCCTGAGCCACAGGCGCCGTCAGTCGCAGCATCACGAAGCCCTTCACTCCGGACAGGAGCGACCCCAGGAGGATGCCCACCTTCGCCGCGTCCAGCAGGCGCGGCTCGGGAACGCGAGCCCGGCGATGAAGAGCGCCACGGTGAAGCCGATGCCCGCCACCACACTGACGCCGTAGAGCGTCCTCGACGTCAACGCCTTCTCCTGGCTGTGGCCACCGCCTCCTGGAGCAGCTCCGCCACGCGGGTGAGGTGCTGGGGTTCACGGCGGGAGAGCACGCGCCAGGCGCCTCCCCGCGTGTTCAGCACGAGCTGGTACGAGTCCTCCGCCAGCACGAGCCGGGCGATGGAGCCGAAGACGGTCAGCGCGGCCAGGACCAGCGCTCCTTCATAGAGCCCCCTCGGCCCCGTCCCCGAGACGGAGAGCGCCGAGAGCGCGGGCAGCCCCACCGTCACGCCCAGCACCAGCGCGAGGAGCACCGGCTTCATCCGGGGCGAGCGGCGGACGGTCTCCACACTCAGCACCTCCGCCAGGGCCTGCGTGCGGCCACGGGCCACCACCCGCTCGGACGTGACGAGCACGCCACCTTCCTGGAGGAGCTGCACCTCGCCCGGGCTCGCGGGTGCGGCCTTCGCGTGTCGGGGGAACGGGAAGAGCGAGGGCAACAGCGGAACAGCCAGACGCTCCATCATGACTCGTCTCCTGGGGACGGCGGCACGGCCCCGCCGGAAGTTCTGGAAGAGAGGGCCCGCAGGCCCGGAACGTGAGCGCACAGCACCCGGCTCAGCTCGGCGAGCGGCTGGCCCAGCGCGAAGCAGTCCCGCGCGCCCAGCTTCAGCGCCAGCTGCACCAGCCGCTCATCGGCGAAAGGCACCAGCACGATGAGGGGCCCATCGCCCGTCAGCGCCCGCGCCTCCCCCAGCAGCCGGAGGATGCCTTCGCCCCGCTCCACGTGGACCAGCGTGAAGTCGGGCTGGCCCCCGTCGGGCACACCCAGGTCCAGGGCGATGCCCAGCTCCCCCAGCACGTCCGAGAGGAGCGAGGTGAGCGACGCGTCCCCTCCCAGCAGGAGGGCACGGGCTGTGTGCGCGGGCGACACGCTTTGAGCTCAAGCAATGCCCATGCCCGGCCCCCGCCCCGGGGGATGTGGCCCCCTGGCCGCGCGCCATGGCATCGCGCCACACCGGCGTGGCGGAATGCCACGGTGCCCTACCCCCGCTCGCGCTCCCGGCGGTGGATGGTGGAGACGTCGATGCCGAGCAGCTCCGCGGCGCGCGTCTTGTTGCCCCCACAGCGCCCCACCATCCACGCGATGTACTCCGCCTCCAGCCGGCGCAGCGACCACAGCTCCTGCTGGGCCAGCGCCAGCGGCTGGGACTCAGGCGTCTCGGGCGGCAGGTGTGGGCGGAGATCCTCCAGGCCCGCCGTCTCTCCCGGTGCCAGCACCACCAGCCGCGCCACCAGGTTCTCCAGCTCGCGCACGTTGCCCGGCCAGGGCATGGCGGCCAGCGCGGCCACGGCGTCGGGTGACAGGGCCTGCAGGCGTGAGCGCGGGTTGCGCGCGCGGGCGCGGGTGATGAAGTGCTCCACCAGCATCGGGATGTCCTCGCGACGCTCGCGCAGGGTGGGCAGGCGCAGGGTGACGACGTTGAGGCGGTAGAAAAGGTCCGCGCGGAAGCGGCCCTCGCGCACGCGGGCCTCCAGGTCCTGGTGCGTGGCGGCGACGATGCGCACGTCCACGGTGCGGCTGGCGTCGGCGCCCACCGCGCGCACCTCACCATCCTCCAGCACGCGCAGCAGGCGGGCCTGCAGCTCCATGGGCATGTCGCCAATCTCGTCGAGGAAGAGCGTCCCCTTGTCCGCCTCCACGAACAGTCCCCGCCGCGCCGAGGTGGCCCCGGTGAAGGCGCCCTTCACGTGGCCGAACAGCTCGCTCTCCAGCAGGTGGTGCGGCAGCGCCGTGCAGTTGACCGCCACGAAGGGCCCGGCGGCGCGCGGCCCCTCGAAGTGGAGCGCCCGCGCCACCAGCTCCTTGCCGCTGCCGCTCTCGCCGCGCACCAGCACCGCCGCGCCGGAGTGCGCCACCCGCTCGATGAAGTCATACAGCGTCCGCATGGGGGCGCTGCGGCCCACCAGCGCGCCCAGGCTGCCGCGCTCGGCCGCGGCCTGGCGCAGGGCGCGGTTCTCCGCGCGCAGGCGGCGCTCCACCAGCGCCCGCTTCAGGAAGACGAGCACCTCGTCCAGGCGGAAGGGCTTGGTGAAGTAGTGGTAGGCGCCGCGCTTCATCGCCTCCACGGCGCTCTCCACGCCGCCGAAGGCCGTCATCAGCAGCACGGGCATCTCCGGGTCCACCCCGTGCACCGCCTCCAGCACGTCCAGCCCGTCCACCTTCTCCATGCGCAGGTCGCTCAGCACCGCGTCGTACAGGCGCGTGCGCACCAGGCGGATGGCCTCCTCGCCGCCCGTGGCCAGGTCCACCGTGTAGCCCTCGTCCGTGAGCGGGTCGCGCAGCATGCGCCCCATCTCCACATGGTCGTCGACGACCAGGATGCGTCCCTCAGCTGGCATGTCTCTCCTCGACGGCCGGGGTGGCGGCGGGCCACAGCACGGTGACGCACGTCCCCTGCCCCGGCTCGCTCTCCAGCTCCAACCGTCCGCCATGGTTGCGCACGACGTGCGCCACCATCGTCAGCCCCAGCCCCGTGCCCTGCCCCCGCTTCTTCGTGGTGAAGAACGGGTCGAACACCTGGTTCAGGCTCTCCTTCGGAATGCCGCAGCCGTTGTCGCGCACGGTGACGGACACCAGCCCCCACGTGCCCGCGGCGGCGCCATCCGACGCCGAGGCCGACAGCCGCACCCGGCCCCCGTCTCCGCAGGCGTCACACGCGTTGAGCGCCAGGTTCACCAGGACCTGCTGCAGCTGGTCCGGGTCCGCGGCCACGGGCGGCAGCGTGTCCGGCACGTCCAGCTCCAGGGACACGCGGCGGCGCTCGGCCTCCAGGCGCAGCAGCTCGTACACGTCGCGGGCGATGGGCCCCAGCGCCACCGGCCGCACCGCCGTGGGCTGCAGGCGCGAGAAGTCCAGCAGCTGCCGCAGCGTGCGGCTCACCCGGTCTATCTGCTCGATGATGACCGCCACGCCCGCACCCTGCGGGTGGCCCTGGCCCAGCTTGCCGAGCACGTACTCCGCCCGCCCGCGCACCACGCCCAGCGGGGTGCCAATCTCGTGGGCGATGCCCGCGGCGAGCACGCCCACGGTGGCCAGCTTCTCCGCGCGCAGCAGCTGCGTCTCCAGGGCGCGCACGTTGCTCAGGTCCTCCACGACGAGCAGCGTGCGCACGTCCGGCTCGCGCGCCTCCAGCGGCACGGCGTGGAGGTTGAAGCGGCCTTCCTCGCCGAAGAGGGCCAGGGGCTCGCCCAGCAGGCTGCGCGTCAGCGACTCGCTGGTGGCGGCCTCCACCAGCGCGCGCAGCCTGGCCACCACGGGCTCAGGCGCCTGGGGGAAGGCGGCGGCCAGGGGCGCTCCGACGGCGCTCGCCGGCATGCGGGCACGGAGCACTTGGTTGACGGCGCTGATGCGACCGTCCTCGGTGAGGGCGAGCACGCCGGCGGGGATGTGGTCGAGGATCTTCTGCGTCTTGTCGTGCAGGTGGGCGAGCTGGTGCGCGTGGCGGCGGCTCTCGCGCAGGGCCGCCTTGCGGCGCTGGGCCACCACCACGTACACGGCGAACGTCACCAGGAAGAGCGCCACCAGCAGGGCCGCACCCGACAGCCGCCAGATGAGCCCCTGCTCGTGCGAGCGGAGCGTGGCGGTGGACACCAGCGTCGCCGCGGACCAGTGGCTGCCGCCCCGGACGCGGATGGGCGTGAAGACGGCGACGGCCTCGGCCTTTCCAAGTCCCAGCCGCTCGGCCTCCTCCTCCCGGATCGGAATGGAGCCCCGCAGCCCCTGCTTCATCCGCTCCGCCAGGGACGCGAAGCCGGGTACGAGCGCCGCGTCCGTCTCCAGCCGGCGGTGCCAGTCCGCCAGCGTGGCATCACTCGCGGAGGTCACCTGCCCGTGCGAGCCCACCAGGAGCAGGCGGGCCTCCGGGTCCGACGTGACGATGCGCAGCGGGGCGAAGAAGGACTCGGTGTCCACCAGCACCGCCACGGCGCCGGCCGGCCGGTCCTTGACCACGGGCAGCGCGGTGGCCATGACGCGAAGCCAGGCCTGGGACTCGCCCAGCGGCGGCGAGGTGGTGATGTCACCGGGCACACGCTGGAGCGAGCGCCGGGCGGCCTCCGCCATCTGCGGCAGGACGGCGCCGCGAGACACCTGACGGCCGGAGCGCCGGTCCAGCAGGCGCAGTCGCTCCGTGCCCGCCGCGTCGTACGCGACGATGACCTTGTACTGGCCCACCGCCTCCAGCAGGGCCCGCAGCTCGCGCCGGTGCTCGGCGGGAGTGCCCGGCTGGGACATCAGCTCGCCCGCGAAGCGCAGGTCCTCTCCCACGTCCTCCAGCGCCTCCGTCACCCCGCGTGTGGCCTCGTCCAGCTGGGCCTGCCGCTCCACCGCGAACTGGTGGGCCAGCGCGGCGCGGTTGCGCTCCAACAGCGTCAGCACGCCCATGCCCACGCTGGTGAGCGCGGCGCACAACAGCAGGATGGGGAGGAGTGCGTACCGCATGGGGCCGGCGAGTCTACCGACTCACGCCGGGCCCGGGGCGGTATCCCGAGGTGCCCCGCGACATCTCCGAGCAGCCCAGGGCAGGTCGCCTGCACGGCGGAGCGGGAGGCCCGGCCTGGAGTGATGTGCCCCAGAGCCGAGCAGACCTGCGCAGGTCGCCTGCGGGACCTGGCGGCATGCCCAGCCTGGAGTGATGGGCCACCGACCGGACCTCGGCGCTGGCATCCGGGCCGCCACCGCGAGCAGGCACGGTGGCGGCCCGCCGGGCGGCCTGCCCTGTACCGGGACACCCGGGCGGAGAGGCCCCCTGAAAGGGCCTGCTCCGGGAGGCTCAGCAGCCCGCGCCGTAGGCGATGAGGAACGTGGTGCGGTCGGTGCTGTCCACGGTGCCGCTGCCGTTCACGTCCGCGTTCAGGTGGCCCGCGTTCCAGGCATTGAGGAACGCATCGCGGTCCGCGGCACCCACCGTGCCGTTCGCGTCGTAGTCGGCCGGGCAGAAGAGCTGGAAGTCCAGCACCCACGTCGCGGAGGCCGTGCCGGCGACGTTGCTCCGCGCGTCCACCAGCGCGGACACGTCACCCTGCAGCGTGTACGGCCCCGCGTTCAGCCAGCCCCGGCGGCGCACCGAGTCCGTGTCCGAGTTGCCGATGTCGATGGAGATGGCGGGGACGCCGGTGTCCAGGTTGGCGATGTGCACCAGCGACGCGGAGCCGCCGAAGACCCGGCCGGCAGCGCTCGCATCCGAGTCGGCCGTCGCGTCACCCGCCGCCACGAAGCGCACGAGGCGGTTGATGCGGAACGTCAGGTAGAAGTCCGCATTGCCCGTCGCGTAGCCCCGCGCGGTGGAGGTCTGCGAGCTGCCCTCGGCGGTGGCCGACACGGACGCGGTGATGCGCGAGCCGGTGATGGCCGACGTCTGCGTGCCGGAGCCACTCGCCTCCACGTGGCTGTGCGTGTCGTCGTACTGCGGATGGGTGTTGGCGTTCAGGACGATGCTGTCCGTGAAGTCCTCGAAGCCGTACGTCCGATGGGTGTCCTCGTCGACGATGTTCGTCCCCGTATCGGTGGCGGAAATCGTCGCGCCCACCGAGCGGCTTCCCTCGACGGGCGTGAGGAACTGCGCATGGGCGGACGCGGCCGCGAACAGGGGGATGGCACCGGCCCACAGGGGGATGTGACGCATGGACTCCTCCGTGCTGCATGTCGGGGTGAGCGGCGGACGATAGGCCCCCTGCCCGACACGCTCCCTGCCAACCCCGTGACGAAGCCCCTCGCCCGGCAAGCTTCCGTAACTCCTTGAAAGTCCTTGAAAATCAGGACCCGGTGTCCCAGGCCCCCACACCGCAAGGATTGACTGCCCGCGTCGCCACGTGTTACCTACCGGTCGGTAGGCAATTGCATCCAGGAATTTTACAGCCTTACGGAAGGACCACACGTGACGCCGAGCGGACGGAAGCCGGATGAGGGTGAGCGCTACAAGGCCATCCTGGAGACGGCGGCGCGGCTCATCTGCGAGCGCGGCTACGAAGGCACGTCGATGCAGGAGATCGCCGCCGCGTGCCGCATGACGAAGGCGGGGCTCTACCACCACATCCAGAACAAGGAGCAGCTGCTCTTCGCCATCATGAACTACGGGATGGACCTGTTCGAGGAGCAGGTGCTCTCGCGCGTGCAGGACATCGCGGACCCGGTGGAGCGGCTGCGCGCGTGCATGCGCCACAACATCCTGCTGGTGACGCGGGGGTGGAGCAAGGAGGTCATCATCATCCTCCACGAGCACGCCACGCTGACCGGTGAGGCGCGCGCGTTCATCGACGCCCGGAAGAAGAAGTACGTCGACTTCCTGGAGGAGGCCTTCGCGCAGGCGTCGGCGCAGGGGCGCGTGCGCCCGGTGGACCCGACCATCGGCGCGTTCTCGTTCCTGGGCATGGTGCTGTGGGTCTACAAGTGGTTCAAGCCGGACGGGCGGCTCACCGACGAGCAGATCGCCGACGGCATGGTGGACCTGCTCTTCCCGCCCATCGTCGCCGCCGCCGTGGAGGGCCAGCCGGGCACGTCCTCGCTGCGCGTCGTTCCGCGCTCCCCTTCCGCCACCGGCACGGACGACTCCAGCTCCGGCTCCGGCCCGACGGAGAAGCCATGAAGACGGCGCGCTGGTGCTCGCTGGAGGAGGCGGTGGCCTCCATCCCAGATGGGACGTTCCTGGCCACCGGGGGCTTCATGCTCGGCCGCGCGCCCATGGCGCTGGTGATGGAGCTCATCGCCCAGGGCAAGCGGAAGCTCGGCCTCATCTCGTTGCCCAACCCGCTGCCCGCCGAGCTCCTCGTCGCGGGGGGCTGTCTGGACCGCGTGGAGCTTGCGTTCGGCGCGCTCAGCCTGGAGGGCAAGGTGCGGCCCATGCCCTGCCTCAAGCGGGCCATGGAGCAGGGCACGCTGTCCTGGCGCGAGCACGACGGCTACCGCGTGGTGCAGCGGCTGCGCGCGGCGTCCATGGGGCTGCCCTTCATCCCCGCGCCGGACGCGGACGTGTCCGGGCTGGCAGAGGCGGAGCCGCCGCGCATGGTGGTGGACCCGTTCACCGGCCAGAGCGTGGCGGTGGAGCCGGCCTTCTACCCGGACGTGGCGCTCATCCACGCGCGCGCCGCGGACGAGCGCGGCAACCTGTACATCGAGGACCCGACGACGGACCTGCTGGTGGCGGGCGCCGCCAGGCGCGTCATCGCCACGGTGGAGGAGCGCGTGACGCGGCTGCCTCGCGCCACGGTGCCGGGCTTCCAGGTGGACCGCATCGTGCTGGCCCCGGGCGGCGCGCTGCCCACGGGCTGCACCGGGCTGTACCCGCATGACGACGCGATGCTCGCGCGCTACCTGCAGCTCGCCGAGACGGGCCGCGAGGCGGAGTTCCTCTCGTCGCTGGTGGCGCGGAGGGCGGCATGAGCGCGGCGCTCGACGTGACGCCGGCGGAGACGGTCGTCTCCCTCCTGGCCCGGCAGATTGAAGACGGCGCCGTGGTGGCCACGGGCGTGGCGTCGCCGCTGGCCATCCTCGCCATCGCCGTGGCGCGGGCCACGCATGCGCCGGGCCTGACGTACCTGGCCTGCGTGGGCTCGCTGGACCCGGACATCTCCACGCTGCTCCCCTCCTCCGAGGACCTGGGCTACCTGGATGGGCGCTCGGCGGAAATCACCATTCCGGACCTCTTCGACCATGCGCGGCGCGGACGGGTGGACACCGTCTTCTTCGGCGCGGCCGAGGTGGACGGCGCCGGCTGCACCAACATGACGGCGAGCGGCAGCCTGGACAGGCCGCGCACGAAGTTCCCCGGCGTGGCGGGCGCGGCCACGCTGCGGCAGTGGGTGCGGCGGCCGGTGCTGCTGGTGCCCCGGCAGTCCCGCCGCAACCTGGTGCCTGAAGTCCAGGTCGCAACCACGAGAGACCCCCGCCGGCCGGTGACGCTCATCTCCGACCTGGGCGTCTTCGAGCTGGGCGCGGCCGGCGCCCGCCTGCTGGCTCGCCACCCGTGGGCCACGGAGGAGTCCATCTCCGAGCGCACCGGCTTCGAGTTCTCGGTGGCGGAGTCACTTCCCGTCACCTCGCTGCCCGACGCACGCACGGTGGCCGCCATCCGGGCCATCGACTCGCGCGGCTACCGCGACCAGCTCGTCGGCACCTGACACATCCACACGAAGACTTCTGGGAAGCACGGAGGCATGGAGATGAAGGCTGTCGTTCTGCGCAGCTTTGGTGAAGCGGGCAACCTCAAGATGGAGAACGTCCCCGTGCCCCGGCCGGGCCGCGGCGAGGTGCTGCTGAAGGTCCACGCGTGCGGCGTCTGCTACCACGACGTCATCAACCGCCGGGGCAACCTGCCCCGCACCAGCGTGCCGGCCATCCTCGGCCACGAGGCGGCGGGCGAGGTGGTGGAGGTGGGCCCGGAGACGCCGGGGTGGAAGACGGGCGACCGCGCGGCCACGCTGCAGCGCCTGTCGTGCGGCGAGTGCGCGCTGTGCAAGGTCGGGCGCAACAGCCTCTGCAAGAACGACAACCGCTTCTTCGGTGAGGAGCTGCCCGGCGGCTACTCGCAGTTCATGGTGGCCCCGGTGGCAGGGCTGGGTCGGGTGCCCGCGTCGCTGCCCTGGGAGGAGGCCGCGACGGTGTGCTGCACCACGGGCACTGCGGTGCACACGGTGCGCACCCGGGCGAAGGTCCGCGCGGGCGAGACGGTGCTCATCACCGGCGCCAGCGGCGGCGTGGGCCTGTCCTCGGTGCAGCTGGCGAAGCTGGACGGGGCGCGCGTCATCGCGGTGACGTCCGGCGAGGCCAAGGTGCAGGCGCTGAAGGACGCCGGCGCGGACGAGGTCATCCTCTCGCGCGGGCTGGACTTCGCGGCGGAGGTGCGCAAGCGGACGAAGGGCGCGGGCGTGGATGTGGCGGTGGAGATCGTCGGCAGCGCCACGTTCGACCAGACGATGAAGTCCATGGCGCCGGGCGGCCGCGTGGTGGTGGTGGGCAACCTCGAGTCCGGGCTGGTGCAGCTCAACCCGGGCCTGGTCATCGTGAAGGAGCTGGAGATTCTCGGCGCGTACGCCACGACGCAGCAGGAGCTGGACGAGGCGCTGCGGCTGACGGCCACGGGCGGGGTGCGGCAGTTCGTCACGGACAAGGTGCCGCTGGCGGAGGCGGCGCGGGCGCACTTCCGGCTGGAGAACCGCGAGGTGGCGGGCCGGCTGGTGCTGGTGCCGCCCGAGGCGTGAGCGCGGGCGGGGGCGCGGGTGTCTGGGATTCGAGAACGAGCCTGAGGAATCGAGGAGTGCGATGAAGAAGCGCGTTGGAATCGAAGCGTTGGCGGTGGCGGTGCCTTCCCGGTACGTGGACATCGAGGACCTGGCGCGGGCGCGCGGGGTGGACCCTGCGAAGTTCACTGCGGGCCTGGGTGCGAAGGAGATGGCCGTCACGGACCCAGGCGAGGACACCGTGGCCCTGGCGGCCTCGGCGGCGGCGCGGCTCTTGCGCCAGCAGGACGTGGACCCCTCGCGCATCGGCATGCTGGTGGTGGGCACGGAGACGGGCATCGACCACTCGAAGCCGGTCGCCTCGCACGTCCAGGGGCTCCTGAAGCTGCCGCGCACCATGCGCACGTACGACACGCAGCACGCGTGCTACGGCGGCACGGCTGGCCTGATGGCGGCGGCGGAGTGGATTGCCTCGGGCGCGGGCGCGGGAAAGGTGGCTGTCGTCATCTGCTCGGACATCGCGCGCTACGGGCTGAACACGGCGGGCGAGCCCACCCAGGGCGGCGGCGCGGTGGCGCTGCTCGTCTCGGAGCAGCCGGACCTGCTGGCGATGGACGTGGGCCTCAACGGCACGTGCACGATGGACGTGTACGACTTCTGGAGGCCGGTGGGCCGCCGGGAGGCGCTGGTGGACGGGCACTACTCCATCAACTGCTACCTCGAGGCGCTGTCGGGCGCGTACCGGGGCTGGCGCGAGAAGGCGCTGGCGCACGGGCTGGTGCGCTGGTCGGGCACGATGCCCGGCGAGCAGCTGGCGCGAATCGCCTACCACGTGCCCTTCTGCAAGATGGCGCGCAAGGCGCACACGCAGCTGCGGCTGTGTGATTTGGAGGACGCGGTGGGCCCGGGGCCCGGGACGCCGGAGGCCCGCGAGGAGGTGGCGAAGTCCTCCGCGAGCTACGACGCGCAGGTGGCCACGTCGCTGGGGCTGAACGCACGCATCGGCAACGTGTACACGGCGTCGCTGTACCTGGCGCTGGCGGGCCTGCTCCAGCGCGAGGGCGCGCAGCTCGCGGGGCAGCGCATCGGCCTGCTGTCATACGGCAGCGGCTGCATGGCGGAGTTCTACTCCGGCCTCGTCGGGGAGAAGGCCGCCGAGCGCATGGCGAAGGCGGACCTGGAATCCGTGCTTGCGAAGCGCGAGCGCGTCTCCGTGGAGGAGTACGAGCGGCTGATGAAGCTGGCTCCCGATGCTCCCGAGCCCGTGGCCCCGGCTCCGGGCGCGTTCCGGCTCACGGAGATTCGGGACCACAAGCGGCTGTACGCGGAAGGCGGCGCGGCCTGACCGGCCGCTGAAAGACGCCAGGGCCCGGAAGGGCACGACTCCCTGCTACGACGCAGGCAGGGAGTCCTGGCGGCCCCGCACCCCGGCGGCAGGCTCGGCCCCGGGGGCGGGCAGGATGCAGTGGACCAGGAGGACCCGAAGCACCGTGTCGAGGGCGAATGAAACGTCGATGCCCTCCACGGTCGTCACGAAGCCCTCCTCCGTCCGCTCCAGGCGGGACAGGAGGTGCTTCAGCGGCACGGTGCTCCCCATCAGGAGCGCCAGGTTCTCCAGATGGGTTTCGAGGTGGATTCGCACCTCGCCCGGAAGCCGCCGGAGCTGACGCTCGGCGCGCCGGGAGAACAAGAGCCGGGACATGGGAACACGCTAGGCATTGCCTGGCGCACCGTCCGCGCGGCGCCGACGCGCGTCTCCTGAGCAGGCAGGTAGGCGCCCTGCCCACGGGCAGGGGGTAGACGGCCATGACGCTCCATTCACGGCGCGGTCCCCTTTCTCGCGGGCACGATCCACTGCTCCCCTGAGCCGCCAAGAAGGCGGGTACCCCGCTGCATGCCGAACGGCATGACAGGAGCGAGAAACCATGTCCTGGAGTCACAGTGTCCCCGCAGTGGCAGTGATGCTCACCCTCGGAGGCTGCGATGGTGGCCTCGCCCTGGAGTCCGATTCACGGGGTGGCGATGGGGCACTTCGCACCCGGCGTGAGTCGCTGGCACCGCCGCCCACCGGCCTGGACCTCGCTGCGGTGGACCTGAGCGGCTCCTGCCAGGCCACCACGCTGAGCCTCTCCGCGGCCGTGAAGAACCATGGCCTCACGGGCATCGCCGCGTCCCGCGCGGGCATCTACGCAGGTGAGCCCGCCACGGGCGGCACCCTGCTGACCAGCGTGGAGGTCCCCTGGCTCTACGGCGCCGAGGCCTATCCCTTCCAGCGCACGCTCACCGTGCCGGAGGGCACCACGCAGGTCTTCGTCGTCGCGGACGATGACCGGTTCTATCCAGAGGACGACGAGGTCAACAACACCGCATCCCTCACGCTGCCTGCCCCGTGCGTGACCGACCCGGGTGAGCTGAACCAGCCTCCCGTGGCCCGCTGCCAGGACGTCACCGTCGTCGCGGACGACCTGTGCCAGGGCAGCGCCACCATCGACCAGGGCTCGTTCGACCCGGACCAGGGCCCCGGCCCGCTCACCGTCGCCCAGAGCCCCCAGGGCCCCTACCCGGCCGGCACCACGCCCGTGCAGCTCGCCGTGTCGGATGGCGAGGCCTCCAGCACCTGCACGGCCCACGTCACCGTGGTGGACACCACGGCCCCGGTGCCCGGTGCCCGCAAGGACCGTGTCCTCGCCCCCTCCGCCAGCTCCGGCTACGTCCAGGTCAACCTGAGCGACTGCGCCCTGCCCGCCAGCGACAACTGCGGCGGCACGCTGGACGTGCAGCAGTTCGGGACGTTCCTCCGCGTCACCTCCGACGAGACGGATGACGCCCTCTCCCTCCTGCGGGTGCTGGCCTGTGATGACATCCGGCTCAGCGCGGATGGGAAGTCCGTCCGCGTGCGCGCGGAGGCCGCGCTGCTGGGCAATGGCCGTGTCTATACCCTCACGTACGCGGTGAGCGATGCGGCGGGGAACAGCGCCATCGGGACATGCAAGGTCAGCGTCCCCGCGCTGCTGGGCAACCCGGCCGTCGACTCCGGCACGGCCTACTGCCAGGGCACCGACTGTCCTCCGCACACCGGCTCCGGCGGGCTCTGCTCGCTGCTGTAGCGGACCCGGGCGCGCGAGGCTGGCCAGTCTGTACGAACAGCGCGTGAGCTCATCGTGGCTCGGCGCGGGCCCCGAGGGCGTCATCTGCACTGAGCTGGGCCACCAGCGCCCGTGCCTCCCGGAGATCGGCCGAGTCCTCGCCCGCGTCGAACCGGGCGAGGACGCGCGCCAGGGGATTCCGGGCAGCCTCCGGATGCCCCATGTCTCGCAGCAGCCGCGTCAGCCCCACCATCGCGCGCAGCTCGAAGAGGAGCATCCCCTGTGCGCGCGCGACGGCGATGGCGAGGAAGAACGCACTGCGTGCTTCGCGCTCCTGGCCCCTGGCGCGCAGCAACTCCGCCAACAGGCGGCGCAGCTCGGACTCGAAGCACCGCTCTCCCGTCTTCTCCGCCTGGCCAAGCGCCTCGTTCACCTCCCTCACCCCATGACCGACCTGCCCCAGCTTCAGGTGAATCCCCGCGAGCACCGCCAGGTCGAGGGTCCATGAGCATTGGACCCCGCGTGCTCTCAGTCGCTCCAACTGACGTGACACGAGCGCCAGGGCCTCCTGCGACTGTCCCAGCTCGGCCAGCGCCCAGCCGCGGATGACTCGGGCCCAGTCGGGCCACAGCCAATGGCTTTGCTCGCTGGAGATGGCGATGACCTCGTCCGTACAGCTCAGCGCTTCCCGGACATCCCCACGCATCAAGCTGGCCAGGGCCGTGAGGGTCGTCGACATGATCTGCGTGGCGGGCTCGCCCATGCGCCGGGCCAGCAGCACCGCCTCCCGGCCGTGCTCCCGGGCCCGCTCCAACCGGCCCAGAGCCGAATGGGCCAGGCTGGAATGGGCCAGCGCCTCCACCCATAGACGCTTGTCCTCTTGGGGCACCTGCCCCCCATGCCGGGCGATGTTCGGACGAGCGAAGGCCAGCGCGCGCTCACTCGATTCCACGGCAGCCCGCGGACGTCCCCAGTAGGTACGGACGAACGCCTGCATCTGATGACTCCGGGAGAGCAGCGCCGGATCCTCGTGGCGCTCGCCATGGCGCATCACCTCCACCGACAACTCGTGGCCCCGAGAGAGGTCGGCGCGGATCGTGTAATAACTGAAGATGAGCGAGTAGCTCACCGTGAGCTGGGACGTCTCCTCCTCGACGCGAGGCAGCAGCGAACACGCCTGGGCAACCGTGCCCTCGGCCTCCGGCGAGTCGAACCCTTGAATCAACGCCTGGGAGAAGCCCAGGAAGGCCAACACCGGCAGCTCTTCCTCGGGCCTTGCGTGCGCCTCCGGCGAGCCGCGCAGGAGCTCCAGCGCCCGGAGCAGATGGCCTTCCGCTTCTGGAATGGTCTTGTGCCTGAAGGCGCGTAGGCCGGCCCTGCTCCAGAAGAGGGTGGCTGACGCGGGCTCTCCCCCTTCCGAGAAGTGGTGCGCGACGGCCTCGGGCCAGTCCTCCACCACATCCGGGAAGTGCTCCACCAGCACCTGGGCGATGCGGCGGTGATGGGCCCGCCGATCGCCACGCGTCAGGGACTGGTACGCCGCATCCTGAAAGAGCGCGTGCCGGAACCTGTACCCGGGCGCCCCCGCCTCCACCGGCTCCTCCTGGAGCAACCCCACATCCATCAGCCCCGCGAGCTCTCGTCGCACGTCGGCGGGCTCACGCCCCGTGACGATCGCGAGCAACTCCAGACAGCAGCTCCGTCCCACCACCGCGCAGAGCTGGGCCAGCGCCTTCTGTCGCGAGGGCAGCACGTCCAACCGCGACAACAGCAGGTCATGCAGGGTGGCGGGAATGGACGTCACCGCCCCACCCTCCAGGACCCTGCGAGTCATCTCCTCGATGAAGAGGGGAATCCCATCCGTCTTCTCCACCAGCTTCCGCACCGTCTCCTCTGGCAGGTCCGAGCCGTGGGCGACTTGCTTCACCAGCGTCGTCGCGAGCCCGGCCGGCAGGCGCTCCAGGGTGAGCTCGTGCACCCGAGCACGGGCCGGCTGACACCGCTGGAACTCCGGGCGGGCGCTGAGGACAACGAGCAGGGCCGCTCCTTCGATGCGCTCGACGAGGGCACCCAGGAACTCGAGCCAGGAGGCGTCAGCCCAGTGCACATCCTCGACGACCAGGAGCATGGGGCGCTGTCGGGCGAGGCGCAGGAGCAGCTCCACCAGGGCCACATGCGTCAGCTCCCGCCACCGCTCGCATGTGAGCTGGAAGACCGGGGCGCCCTTGGGAACGGGCAACCCCAGGAGCAGGCCCAGCAGTTGCGCGTCCATCCCAGGCATTCCGACCGTGTCCAGCCAGGCCTCCAGTTGCTCCAACTGCCGCTGCGGTGAGTCCTCCGGGGCGAAGCCGAGCAGGCGCTGGAGCAGCTCGGCGGCAGGGTGCTGGCCAATGGCACTGAACTGGGACCAGCACTGGAGCCGCACCCGGATGGCCGTCTCCGGGGGCACGCGCTCATGCAGCTCCTGGATGAGGCGGGACTTGCCGATGCCCGCCTCGCCGCGCACCAGGACGAACGCCCCCCGACCGTCCCGGGCCGCCTCCCAGAGCGCCAGCAGTCGTTGCAGCGCCTGCTCCCGCCCCACCAGCGGCGTGAGACCGCCCGCCACGAGCGTCCGCTCGAAGCGGACCCGGGCCTCCCGCTCGCGCAGCACGCGGTGGAGGGACAGGCTTGCCGTCCCCGCGATGCCCGAGAAGTCACGAGCACCGAGGTCCTCTGTCTCGAAGGCCCCGCGCACCTGCTTCCAGGTCGTCTCCCCCGTGAGCACCTCTCCCGGCGCGGCCTGGCGCGCAATCCAGGAGACCACCCTCGGGGCCTCGCCATGGAGCGCGCGTGTGTCCAGGACGATGCGGTCCGTGTGGAGGCCCACCCTCGTGCCCAGCCCGGAGAGGGACAGGTGCGTCAGCCTCCTCTGGAGGAGTTCCGGCAGCTCGCGCGCCAGGGACAGCGCGGCACGTGCCGCCCGCTCCGCGTCATCCTCCCGCACCTGGCGGCAGCCGAAGCAGGCGTACACCTCGCCGCCCATGTACATGTTGACGCTGCCTCCGTAGCGCTGGAGTGCCTCCACACAGCCCTGGTGGAAGGCCGTCTCGAGCTCCCCCAGGTCCTCGGCATCCAGCCGCCGCGCGAGGTCGGCGAAGCCCGTGAGCTGACAGGAGAGGAGCACCAACTGCCGGCGCTGCCTGGACAGGGGCCCCGTCTCCTCCGCTCCGGGCCTGGCCAGGCGCGCTCGCAGCTCGCGCACCTCGCGCCGGAGCTCCACCGCCGACGGGAAGCGCCGCACCGGGTCCTTCGCCAATGCGGTCGCCAGGAGCATCTCCACTTCCGGCGGCACCTCCGGGTTGCAAACGCGCACCGGGGGCATGGGCTCCGCGGACATCACCCGCGTCCGCAGCGCTGACAACGTGGGCTCCGAACACTGCACCACTCCGGTGAGCATCTCGTACAACACCAGGCCCGCCGCCCATACATCGGTGCGCGCGTCCTGCGTCTCGCCCCGCCACTGCTCGGGAGCCATGTACGCCGGTGTCCCTCCCGTGGACAGCTGCGGCACGCCCGGAGCGCCCAGGTGCGACAGGCCGAAGTCCAGCAGCTTCACCACACCCGTCGGGGTGAGGAAGACATTGCTGGGCTTCAGGTCGCGGTGGATGAGGTGGCGCTCGTGCGCATGGGCGAGCCCCGCGGCGATGCCATCGAGAATCTCCAGCGCGCGCCGTGCGTCCAGGCGGCCCCGCTTCAACAACGCGGCGAGCGACTCGCCCTCCAGACACTCCATGACCAGGAAGGGCACCTGGGGCAGCTCCGGTGAGCCCATCCACTCGGACACATCGAAGATGCGGACGATGTTGTCGTGGTCCAGCCGGGCAATCGCGCGCGCCTCCCTCAGCACCTCCGCGTCGAAGCCCTGGTGCGACAGGAGGAACTTGAGCGCCACCTCACGCTGCAGCGTCTCGTCCCGGGCGCGGAAGACCTGCCCCATTCCCCCGCCGCCCAACCAGTCGAGGACCTGATACCTGCGCCCGTCTGCTCCCCCGAGCGACTCCCCGGGGACCGGGAACCAGGCCGGCGGCGCCTCCCAGCGCAGCTCCCTCAAGAGGGAGTCGTCGAAGTCCGAATCCTCGCGGGAAGGCTCACGACCGAGCATGGGGAGCCCCTCCGACCTGCCCTCCTGATAGACGTCCTCGCGCATTCCGCTTCCCACCAGTCCTTTGGATGGAGATGGAGCCGGGGACGCCTGGATGTGACGCGACACCTTCCCGGACAGCAGTCACCGCGTTGCGTCAAACCCGCGGCTCCCGCCCCCAATGCCTCGCAGATATCGGCGGAATGGCCTTACGCAGCGTGTCATCACCCTCGACATTCCGCCTTGCGAAACACAGTCAAAGCACTCACCAGCGCGTTCCGCACTGCGAAACACAGCCATCGAATTGGCGGCTGATTGCTTTTGATTTTCTTGCGACTGTGGCTAATGTGCGCAGCGAATCTGACAGGGAGGGTGCATGCGACGGCTTGTAGTCGGACTCCTGACGGCGGCTCTCGGTTTCACGGCGTGCAAGAAGGAAGAATCAGCTGCGCCGAAGTCAGATGGCGCGCAATCGCAAGCCAAGCCTGTCTCGGACATCAAGACAGACAAGGGCGTGGACCTGGAGAAGAAGGTCGTCTACATCGGCACGCTCAACGACGAGAGCGGGCCCGGTGCCGCCATTGGCAAGCCTTTCGCCGCCGGGAAGCGCCTCCTCGTCCGGCAGGTAAATGCTGGCAACAGCGGATTGCTACCGGATGGCTGGAAACTCGAGCTCGTCGAGCGGGACCACGCCTACAACCCGCAGAATGCCGTCCAGGCGTACAGCGACATCCAGGAGCAGATCCTCTTCCTGGGCACCAGCTTCGGCACGCCCAACACGCTACCGCTGCGCGACAAGCTGGCGGCGGACGGCGTGGTGGCCTTCCCGGCCTCGCAGTCCTCGGAGATGGCGCGCAACCAGTACACGCCGCCCATCGGCGCCTCCTACAAGCTGGAGGCCATGCGCGCCATGGACTTCGCCGTGGAGCACGCGGGCGGCGCGGACAAGGTGAAGGCGGCCATCGTCTCGCAGGGGGATGACTACGGGAAGGACGGCGTGGACGGCTGGAGCGAGGCCGCGAAGTTCCACGGCGTCACCATCGTCGCGCGCGAGACGGTCGCCCCGGGCCAGAAGGACTTCGCCGCCGTCGTCACCGCGCTGAAGCAGTCGGGCGCCAACTACGTGCTCCTCACGGTGCTGCCCAGCGCGTCGGGCCCCATCCTGGGCACGGCCGCCCAGCTCAAGTTCATGCCCACCTGGCTCGGCCAGACGGCCACCTGGGTGGACCGCTTCTTCGACCCGAAGGTCATCCCTCCCCCCGTCTTCACCAACTACTACTGGGTGACGGGCCTCACCTACTGGGGCGACGACGTCCCGGGCATGAAGGACTTCCTGTCGCTCCACGCGCAGCACGCTGACGTGCCGAAGGACTTCTACACGCTGTCCTCGTACATCCAGGGCCGCGTCCAGGTGGAGGCGCTCAAGAACGCCCTCGAGTCCAAGGACGTCACCCGCGCCGGCTACCTCAAGGCCCTCAAGGCCATCAGCCGCACCAGCGCGGGCGGCATGGCCGCGGAGCCGGTGGACCTGTCCAAGTTCCCCTACGAGACGTCGGTCAGCGTCCGCATCCTGAAGCCGGACCTGGCCAACGGAAGCTGGAGCGTCGTCTCCGGCTTCGCGCCGCCGAAGGCGCTGGGGGGCTCTCCCGCGAAGGCCGCCGATGTCGGCAACAAGTAGCCCGCCGCTGCTGCGGGTGCAGAACCTCCAGGTCGTCTACCACTCGGTCGTCCGCGCCCTCCGCGGCGTCACGCTGGAGGTCCCCCAGCAGGGTGTGGTCGCCCTGCTGGGCCCCAACGGCGCCGGCAAGTCGACCGCGCTGCGCGCCATCAGCGGCCTGCTGGAGCTGCACGACGGCACCATCACCAAGGGGAAGATAGAGCTGTCCGGCAAGGACCTGCTGCCCCTGCCCGCGGACGGCAGGGTGCGCGAGGGCGTGGTGCAGATCCTCGAGGGCCGCCGCATCCTCAACGAGCTGTCCGTGGAGGAGAACCTGCTCGCGGGCGGGTTCGGCATGGGCGCCCAGGCGCGCGCGGAGCTGGTGGAGTCCGCCTTCACGCGCTTCCCGGTGCTCAAGGAGCGGCGGCGGCAGAAGGCCGGCTACCTGTCCGGCGGCGAGCAGCAGCTGCTGGCCATCTGCCGGGGGCTGATGCGGCGCCCGAAGATGCTGCTGCTGGACGAGCCCTTCCTGGGCCTGTCCCCGAAGGCCGTGGGCGAGGTGTCGGAGCTCATCCAGCGCGTCAGCGCCGAGGGCGTCTCCGTGCTCCTCGTCGAACAGAACGCCATGGTGGCGCTGAAGCTGGCCCGCTACGGGTACGTGCTGGAGACGGGCAAGGTCGTGCTGGACGGCCCGGCGGACACGCTGCGCGAGGACCCCGACGTCCAGGAGTTCTACCTGGGCTTCGGACGTGAAGGGCAGCGTGGCTACCACGAGCTGAAACGGTACCGCCGCAAGCGGCGCTGGCTGTCGTGAGGGTTGAGGGATGGCACTGCTCGAGCTCGACAACGTAGGCCTCTCCTTCTCCGGAGTGCGGGCCCTGGATGGCGTCACCTTCTCCATCGAGGCGGGGACGCTGCATGCCGTCATCGGCCCCAACGGCGCGGGGAAGAGCAGCCTCTTCAACTGCATCAGCGGCATCCACCGCCACATGGAGGGACGGGTGCGGCTGGGCGGCAAGGACCTCACGGGCGTGGAGCCCACGGAGATTGCCCGCCTCGGCGTGTCCCGGATGTTCCAGAACCTGGCGCTCTTCGAGCACCTCACCGTGCTGGAGAACCTCCTGCTCGGACGACACCAGCGCTACCAGTCGGGGCTGCTGGCCAACCTGCTGTGGACGCGCAAGGCGCGCGCACAGGAGGTGCTCCACCGCGAGAAGGCCGAGCAGGTCATCGACTTCCTGGACCTGGAGCACTTCCGGCTCATGCCCGTGTCGGTGCTGCCCTACGGCATCCGCAAGCGGGTGGAGCTGGGCCGCGCTCTGTGCATGGAGCCGAAGCTGCTGCTGCTGGACGAGCCCACGGCGGGGCTCAACCAGGAGGAGACGGAGGACATGGCGAACTACCTGCTCGACATCCGCTACGAGCTGGGCGTGACGCAGGTGCTCATCGGCCACGAGCTGCGCTTCGTGATGGACCTGGCCACGCAGGTGACGGTGCTGGACCGCGGCCGGGTCATCGCCAACGGCCCGCCGGCGGCCCTGCGCGAGGACACCCGCGTGCTGAGCGCCTACGTGGGCGGGGCGGTGGCGGCATGACCCCTGCCCTGCCCATGAGCCTGCCAGGCCAGCTCTGGCAGAAGGCCGAGCTGCACCCCGACGCCGTCGCCATCCGCGAGAAGCGGCTGGGCATCTGGCACGAGCTGTCCTTCCGCCAGTACCTGGAGCGCGTCGGCCACGTGGCCCGCATGCTGTGGGAGCTGGGCGTGCGCCCGGGGGACTCGGTCGCCATCATCAGCGACAACCGGCCGGAGTGGCTCTACGCCGACCTGGGCACCCAGGTGCTGGGGGCGCGGACGGTCGGCATCTACCAGACGAACCCGCCCCCGGACGTCGCGTACATCCTGAACGACGCGCGCTGCAAGGTCGTCATCTGCGAGGACCAGGAGCAGTACGACAAGGTCGTCACGGTGGCCGCCGAGACGCCCGCCGTCGAGCACGTCATCGTCATCGAGCCCCGCGGCCTGCGCGGCGTGAAGGACGCCCGGCTGCGCACGTGGGACCAGTTCCTGGAGCACGGCCGCGCGCTGGCCGCGCAGGACCCGTCGTGGCTGCGGGAGCAGCTCGCCCAGCGCGACCCGGATGACGCGGCGATGGTCATCTACACGTCCGGCACCACGGGCTCGCCCAAGGGCGCGCTGGTGTCCAGCCGCAACATGCTCCAGGGCTCGGCGTCCTTCACGGAGCAGCTGGGCCTGAACACGACGGACAGCGTCGTCTCGTACCTGCCGCTGTGCCACGTGGCGGAGAAGCTGTTCAGCCTGCTGCTGCCGCTCGTCGTCGGTGGGAAGGTCCACTTCGGCGAGGCGCTGGAGACGGTCCAGAAAGACGTGGCCGAGGTCTCCCCCACGGTGTTCCTGGGGGTGCCGCGCATCTGGGAGAAGATGCACGCCACGGTGGTGGTGAAGATGCGCGACGCCTCGTGGCTCAAGCGCACCCTCTTCGACACCTTCATCCGGCTGGGCGGGCAAATTCGCGAGCGCGAGCGCACCGGCCAGCGGCGCTGGTGGGACGGGCTGGCCTGGTTCGTGGGGGACCTGCTCGTCTACCGGCCGCTCCAGGAGAGGCTGGGGCTGCGCCGCTGCCGCTTCCCCATCTCCGGCGCGGCGCCCATCTCCCAGGAGCTGCTCACCTGGTTCGACAGCTTCGGCGTGCGCATCTTCGAAGGCTACGGGCAGACGGAGAGCGCCGGCACCAGCCACCTGAACATCCCCGGGGCCACGCGGCTGGGCACCGTCGGGCGCCCCGTCCCGGGCGTGGAGTGCCGGCTCGCGGAGGACGGCGAGGTGCTGGTGCGCGGCACCAACGTCTTCCTGGGCTACCTCAACAAGCCGGAGGCCACGGCCGAGGTGCGCAAGGACGACGGCTGGCTGCACACCGGCGACATCGGTGAAATCGACGCCGAGGGGTACCTGCGCATCACCGGCCGCAAGCGCGAAATCCTCATCACCTCCGGCGGGAAGAACCTGTCGCCCGAGCGCATCCAGAACGCGCTGAAGAACAGCCCGTACATCAAGGAAGCGGTGGCCATCGGCGACCGGCGCCCGTTCGTCACGGCGCTCATCCAGATTGACGCGGAGACGGTGACGGACTGGGCGCTGCGCCGGAAGCTTGCCTTCACCTCCTATACGGACCTCACCACGCGGCCGGAGGTGGTGAAGCTCATCGACGAGGAGGTGGCCCGCGCCAACGAGGGCCTGGCCCGCGTCGAGCAGGTGCGCGCCTTCCGGCTCCTCGCGCGAGAGATGACGCAGGACGCGGGCGAGGTCACCGCGTCGCTGAAGGTGCGGCGCAAGGCGGTGCTGGAGCTCCATTCCCAATTGGTGGACGAGCTGTACTCGAGGACACGCGAATGACGCAGTTGCTACAGCTCAGCATCTCGGGACTGGCGCTGGGGGCGAGCTACGCGCTCATCGCCCTGGGCTTCTCGGTGGTGTACCGGGCCTCGAAGCTCTTCAACTTCGCGCACGGCGAGCTGCTCAGCCTGGGCGCCTTCCTGATGACGGTGCTGGTGGACGTGCTGCCCTGGTGGCTCGCGCTCGCCGCCTCCGCCTGTCTCACCGGCGGGCTGGCCGCGCTCCTGGAGCGCACGGTGCTGCGGCGCATGGTGGGCCGCCCCGTCTTCACCACCATCATCCTCACCCTGTTCCTCGGGCTGCTGCTGCGCGCCGCCATCGTCATCGCCTTCGGCACGGACACGCGAGGCATGCCCACCCCGTGGGAGTCCATGGCGGAGGTACAGGTGGGTGACGCCACGGTGCTCCTGTCGTCGCTGGTGTCGCTGGGCGCGACGACGGCGGTGCTCGTCATCCTGCACACGCTGGTGCAGCGCACGCCGCTGGGCGTGGCGATGCGCGCGGCGAGCGAGAACCAGGAGGTGGCCCTGGCGCTCGGCATCCCCGTGGGCCGCGTGCTGGCCTTCACCTGGTTCCTGGCCGGGGCCACGGCCGCGGTGGCCGGCATCTTCCTGGGGATGTTCCCCCGCTCGGTGGACTCGAACCTGGGCTACGTGGCGCTGCGGGCCTTCCCGGCCATCATCGTCGGCGGGCTGGAGTCCGTGGCGGGCGCGGTGGTCGCCGCGTTCATGCTGGGGCTGCTGGAGGTGCTGTCCCAGGCGTACGTGAATCCGCACCTGGGCAACTTCGGGCACAACTTCCACGCCGTCTTCCCCTACGCCGCGATGATCCTCTTCCTGGTCCTGCGCCCGCGCGGACTCTGGGGCGAGCACGAGGTACGTCGGGTCTGAGCGCCCGAGAGACGACACCATGCCAACCCGCCCCCTGGTGATTCGCTACGAGGACGACCTCAAGCTGCTGCCGGGCCTGTGGCAGAAGGCCGGCGCCACGCTCGCGGTGGTCATTGCCCTGAGCTATCCGTGGCTCGTCAGCTCGCGCTGGCTCACCGTGGGCAACCTGGGCCTGGTGGCCATCGTCGGCGCCGCGGCGCTGATGGTGCTCACGGGCTTCGCGGGCCAGGTGAGCCTGGGCCACGCGGCCTTCCTGGCGCTGGGCGCTTATACCGTCGCGGTGCTCGGCCAGAAGTGGGGCTGGCCCTTCTGGCTGGCGCTCCCGCTGGCGGGCGCGGTGTCCGCCTTCGTCGGGGTGGTCATCGGAGCCTTCGCCCTGCGGCTCAAGGGGCTGTACCTGGCCATCGTCACGCTGGGGCTGGTGTTCCTGACGCAGCACGTGCTGCTCGCCTACCCGGAGGTCACGAACGGGCTGAGCGGCACGTCGGTGCCCATGTACTGGTGGTTCCGCGACGAGGCGGGCCAGGCCGCCACGGTGGCGGGCACCTGGCTGCTCGGGCCGGTGGTCGTCACCTTCGAGCGCAAGCTGTACTTCCTCTTCCTGCTGCTGGCCGGCGGCACGGTGTGGCTGACGAAGAACGTCCAGCGCTCCAACAGCGGCCGGGCGATGATGGCGGTGAGGGACCAGGACCTCGCGGCGGAGGTGCTCGGCGTCGCCACCACGCAGGCGAAGCTGCAGGCCTTCGGCGTCTCGTCGTTCCTGGCGGGCGTGGCGGGCGCGATGTTCGCGTTCCAGCAGCAGTACATCACCGTCGAGCCGCCGTTCGACCTGAACCTGTCCATCCAGTTCATCGCCATGATCGTGCTCGGCGGCGTGGGCACCGTCTTCGGCGCGGTCAGCGGTGCGCTGGCCTTCACCTTCTTGAGCCCCCTCGCCGAGTCGGTGGGGCACTCCATTCCGCTCATCAACCAGCTGACCTCCGCGCAGCAGGCGACGGTGCTCCTGTCCGTGGTCGTGGTGCTGGTGCTGGTGCTCGAGCCCCTGGGCCTGTTCGGCGTGTGGCTGCGGGTGAAGCGGTATTTCCAGGCGTGGCCATTCCGCTACTGAGGCCACGCGGTACCCGACGTTGAAAACGATGGAGGGAGTCACACCATGAATCGCGTACTGCTCGCTGTCCTGTTCGTGTCACTCGTGTCGGCTTCCGGAGCCCAGGCCCAGCAGGCGGACCTGCGGGACTACGAGGGAGGCTTCTACATCCCGCACCGCGGAATCGTCGCGCACACCTACCTGCGCCACGTCTCCGCCTCCGGCGATCGGGACTTCTCGCAGCTGCAGGCGGCCTTCCGGGCCACGTACGTCCTCAAGTTCGGAGACTTTGTCGTAGTGCCGTTCGACGTCAGCCTGCCGGTGGTCGACGTGACGGTGTTCCAGGCCAACCCGGCCTCGCCCGCCGCGCCCAAGACGGCGCTCCGGGCCTCGGGCGTGGGCGACATCACGTACATCCCGACCATTGGCTACGGCATCGTCCAGAACGCCGAGACGGGCACGCACACCTGGTTCGCCTTCACGCCCTACCTCACGCTTCCGACGGGCAGCTACAACAGCGACCGCTTCCTGAACATCGGCTCCAACCGGTGGACCGTGCGTCCCCAGCTCGTCGTCGGCCAGCGCTTCATGAAGGCCTTCACCCTCGAGGCAATGGCGAACGTGGCCATCCACGGGGACAACGACGAGTTCCCGGTGCTCGCCGGGGCGACGGTCTCCAAGCTCAACCTGAAGCAGGCGCCCTCCTTCGGCGCCATCCTCGCGGCGGGCATGGACCTGTCGCCCACGTTCTTCACGGGCGCCGGCTACTACCTCGACGCGGCCGGCGAGCGCACCCTCGAAACGCCTGCCGGTGAGGTGCAGGCCGGCCCGGGGACGACCACCCACGCGCTGCGCCTGACGATGGGCGTCCGCCTGGAGAAGGCGTCGACGCTGATGCTCCAGTGGCAGCCGGACATCAAGGTGTCCCGAGGCCTCACCAAGAGCCAGTTCGTCGGCGCACGCTTCACGCACGTCTTCTTCTAGAGAGCGTGCGGTGACAGCCGTCGGCGGGCAGTGAGCCGCCCGCCGACGGACGCGGCATCACTACTCGATGGCCATGGGGACGCCACAGATACGAGGACCGCCGCGAACCTTGGTCTTGATCTTCATGTCGTGCTCCTGGTGTGGGTACTGCGTGGTCTCCAGCGCGCCTTGAAGCAAGCTCCTCCGCGCGCGGAGCGGCGGAAGTAGAAGCAAGTCGCGCGGCACGCTCAAACCCAGGGGCCGGGCAACCGTTCAATGGCAAACGCCGCGCCGCGGCAGACTCGGGAGCGCTTCGGGGGCGCCTGCTTCACCAACGGAGAGGGAACAACCGCCGGCGGGCAGTGAGCCGCCCGCCGACGGACGCGCTATCAGAACTCGGCGAGAACGGGGATCGGGCCGCAACCACGGGGACCGCCACGAACCTTGGTCTTGATCTGCATGTCGTGCTCCTGGTGTGAGTGCTACGTGAGCTCCAGCACGCGGAGGAGCAAGTCCTCCACGCGTTGAAGCAGGCAGCATCCAAGCAACGACCTGCGGCGCGTTCAAGCATGTGGCAGGTAGGTCCGCGCTGAGGGACCCGCGGAGCGCCGGGACAACGTAGGGCGTCACCGCTCAGAAGAGGATGACGCCGCGGGCATTCACCCCGCTCTTCATGTCGGCGAACGCCGCGTCGAGCTGGTTGAGTGAGTAGGTGGTCGTCACCAGCTCGTCGAGCTTCAGCTTCCCCTGCGTGTAGAGGTCGAGCAGCCGCGGCATGTCCTTGTGGACGTCGGCGGTGCCGAACCAGGAGCCGAGCAGCCGCTTCTCGAACAGGGGCAGCACGAAGACGTTCAGGCTGATCTGCTCCTTCACGCTCCCCACGCCGACGACGACACAGGTGCCCGCCTTGCGCGTGGAGAGGTACGCCTGCTCGATGGTCTCCTTCCGGCCGACGGCCTCGTACGCGTAGTCCACGCCCCGGCCGCGCGTCAGCTCGCGGATGGCGGCCGTCACGTCCTTGCCGTTCGCGTCCACCACGTCCGTGGCGCCGAACGTCTTCGCGAACTCCAGCTTCCGGGGGTGGACGTCCACCGCGATGATGCGCTCGGCCCCGGCAATCACCGCGCCCTGGATGATGTTGAGCCCCACGCCTCCGGCGCCGAACACCGCCACCGTGGCACCCGGCGGCATCTGGGCCGTGTTGAACACCGCGCCCACGCCCGTCGTCACCGCGCAGCCAATCAGCGCGGCCTTGTCCAGCGGCGCGTCCGGAGGCAGCCGCACCGCCGCGCGCGCGGGCACCACCGCGTACTCCGCCAGGGCGCCCAGCGCGGAGAAGACGTTGAGCTCCTTCTCGTCCTTGCGAAGCCGGGTGCTCCCGTCCGGCATGCGGTTGGTGGCGTTGATCTTCTCGCCCAGCTCACACAGGTTCGGGCGCTGGATGCGGCAGTAGTAACATTCGCCGCACTGGGCGACCCACGAGAGGACGACCTTGTCGCCCTTCTTCACGTGGGTGACCTCCTCGCCGACCTCCTCGACGATGCCGGCGCCCTCGTGGCCCAGCACGCATGGGAGCTTCATCTTCACGGTGCCGTTCAGCACGGACAGGTCCGTGTGGCACACGCCGCACGCGGACATGCGGACCAGCACCTCGCGCGCCTGCGGCGGGGAGAACTGGATGTCGTCGACGGTCAGCACGTCCTTCTCGAAACACACAGCAGCCTTCATGGTGGCTTGCTCCAGGTGCATTGAGGAACAGCAGAGGGTCCGACTACGCGCGGCGGGCGAAGCTCAGAGCTGCATCGCCTTGTGCTCCAGGAACTCTTCCAGCCCGTACCGGCCGAACTCGCGGCCATGGCCGGACTGCCGGTAGCCACCGAACGGCGCCAGCGGGTTGAAGCGGCCGCCGTTGATGTCCACCTGGCCGGTGCGCATCCGGCGGGCGACCCGCTTCGCGCGCTCCACGTCGTTGGACCACACGCCGCCCGACAGGCCGTAGACGGTGCTGTTGGCGATGCGGATGGCGTCGTCCTCGTCCTCGTAGGGCATGACGACCAGGACGGGGCCGAAGATCTCCTCCTGGGCAATGGTCATCTCCGGCGTGACGCCCGCGAACACCGTGGGCTTCACGTAGTAGCCCTTCGTGAGTCCCTCGGGCTGCTCCGGCCCACCGGCGACGAGCCGGGCGCCCTCGCGGACGCCCTGCAGGATGTACTCGCGGACTCGCGCGCGCTGAGTGTCGGAGATGAGGGGCCCGAGCTTCGCCTCGCCCTTGAACGGGTCGCCCACGGTGAAGCCGGCGGCCAACTCGGCCGCGAGCTGCGAGGCCTCCTCATGGAGCGAGCGGGGCACGAGCATGCGCGTGTGCGCGGAGCAGGTCTGCCCGGAGTTGAGGAAGCAGTTGCTGACCACCCGCTTCACGGCGTTCTTGAGATTCACGTCGTCCAGGAGGATGGAGGCCGACTTGCCGCCCAGTTCCAGGGCCACCCGCTTGATGGTGGCGGAGGCCAGCTCCGACACCCGGCGCCCCGCGCGCGTGGAGCCCGTGAAGGACACCATGTCCACGTCGGGGTGTCGCACCAGCGCCTCGCCCACGATGGGGCCCGTGCCCGAGACGAGGTTGAAGACGCCCGCCGGGACACCTGCCTCATGAACAATCTCCGCCAGCATGAAGGCGTTGAGCGGTGCGACCTCGCTGGGCTTGAGGACGACGGTGCAGCCCGCGGCCAGCGCCGGGGCCACCTTGGCGATGATTTGATGGAGCGGATAGTTCCAGGGGGTGATGCAGACCACGACCCCCACCGGCTCGCGCACCACCAGCGAGTTCCCCACCTGCTCCTCGAAGGAGTACTCCTGGAGGAGCTGCACATAGGTGCCCGTCACGGTGATGGGCGTGCCGACCTGGATGGGCTTCGCCAGGGCGAGGGGCATGCCCAGCTCGCCGGTAATCGTCCTGGCCAGCTCGTCCTGCCGCGCCGTCAGTCCCTGCTGGAGCCGCTGCAGCACCTGCGCGCGCTCGGCGGCGGGCCGGGTGGACCAGGCCTCGAAGGCCTTACGGGCCGCACGCACCGCGAGGTCCGCGTCCTGCGCGGTGCCCTCGGGGATACGGCCGATGACCTCCTCGGTGGACGCGGACAGCACGTCGATATGCCCCGAGCCTCGGGGCGCCACCCACTCACCGTTGATGTAGAGCTTGTCGAAGTTCTGCATGGTTTCTCCCGAAGGCGAAGGAGGGCCTGAAGTCAGACCCGCTCCAGGATGGCGGCGATGCCCTGCCCCACCCCGATGCACATGGTGACGAGCGCGTACCGGCCACCGCTCACCTGGAGCTGCCGCGCGGCCGTCAGCGCCAGGCGGGCCCCCGAGGCGCCCAGCGGGTGACCGACGGCGATGGCGCCTCCGTTCGGATTCACCCGGCTGTCGTCCTCGCTCACT
The DNA here is from genome assembly GCF_024198175.1 of Pyxidicoccus xibeiensis. Classification (NCBI taxonomy): domain Bacteria; kingdom Pseudomonadati; phylum Myxococcota; class Myxococcia; order Myxococcales; family Myxococcaceae; genus Pyxidicoccus; species Pyxidicoccus xibeiensis. The sequence continues at coordinate 483,592 of NZ_JAJVKV010000002.1, read as the reverse complement.
TCCAGCAGCTTGAGGCAGCCGAGCACCTGGACGGCGAAGGCCTCGTTGACCTCGATGACGTCCATGTCCGCGAGCGTCAGCCCCGCCCGCTCCAGCGCCTTGCGCGAGGCAGGCACCGGCCCCAGCCCCATGGTGCGCGGCGGCACCCCGGCGACGGCGGCGGAGACGATGCGTGCCAGCGGCTTGCACCCGGCCCGCTCCCCCACGCCCAGCGTCCCGACGAGCAGGGCCGCGGCCCCGTCGTTGATGCCGGAGGCACTGCCCGCGGTGACGACGCCGTCCTCGGCCAGCGGCTTCAGCGCCATCAGCTTGTCGAGCGTGGTCTCCGGGCGCGGATGCTCGTCCACCGCCACCGTGGTGACCGCGCCCCGCCGGCCCGGGAGCTCCACCGGCACCAGCTCGCCGGAGAAGAACCCACGGGCCAGGGCGGCGGCGTACTTCTGCTGGGAGCGCAGGGCGAAGCGGTCGCTCGGCTCGCGTCCGATGCCCAGGTCGCGGGCGACGTTGTCCGCCGTCTCCGGCATGGTGTCGCCGCCGAAGCGGGCGACGAGGTGCGGGTTGGGAAACCGCGCGCCCATCGTCGTGTCGTAGATGCGGGCGTCGCGGCTGTAGGCGGACTCGGCCTTGGCCATGGCGAAGGGCGCGCGGCTCATGCTCTCCACGCCGCCCGCGACGAACAGCTCCCCCTGCCCCGCCGTGGCCGCCCGGGCCGCGTCCAGCACCGCCGCCAGCCCGCTGCCACAGAGGCGGTTGACCGTCACGCCACCGACCTCGATGGGCAGTCCGGACAGCAGCGCCGCATGGCGGGCCACGTTGCGGCTGTCCTCACCGGCCTGGTTGGTGCAGCCGATGACCACGTCCTCGACGTCACCGGGCTCGAAGGGACCCCGGGCGAGCAGCGCCTTGATGACGCCGGCGAGCAGGTCATCGGGCCGCACTGGCGCCAGTGCGCCGGCGTGACGGCCGAAGGGGGTGCGCAGACCATCGTAGATGAAGGCACTCATGAGGTTCAGCGCTCCGGGGTGAGGAGGGACACGCCGAGCCGGGCCCGGCGGGACAACCAGGGACTGGCGCGGTAGCGAGGATCGCCAGAGGCGGCGTGCATGGCGTCCAGCGCCTTGAGCAACCGCCGGGGGCCGATGGCATCGCCCCAGGCCAGCGGGCCTCGGGGGTACCCGAGGCCGAGCGTGACGGCGGCGTCGATGTCCTCCGGGCTGGCGATGCGCTGCTGGGCGATGTCGCAGGCGATGTTGACGATGGTGGCGAGCACGCGCTGCGCGACGAAGCCCGTGCTGTCGTGGATGCGGGACACCGCCGTGCCATCCGCCGAGAGCAGGGCCAGCGCCGAGTCCAGGAACGCGGGCCGCGTCACCGGAGTGCTCATCACCGTGCGGCGGCGCTCGGGCCCCAGCAACAGGTCCACGGCCACCGTGCGCTCGGCGTCCACCCCGAGCATCAGCGCGGTGGTGGTGGCATCGCGGCCCAGCGGAGCGACGAGGCACAGCGACTCCGGACCGGGTCGCTCCCCGTCATCGAGGGACCAGCCCGCGCCGGGCACCAGGGACAGCAGCGTGTCTCGCCAGCCCGCCTCATCGGCGGCGACCCACACCGGCCGGCGCTCGCCCTTCGGCACCGAGGGCGCGGGGACGGGGTGCTGCTTGCCACCTTCGTATGCGTAGAACCCGTGGCCGCTCTTCCGGCCGAGCAGCCCCGCGGTGAGCCGCTGGCGCAGCACGTAGGACGGGCGGAATCGGGGCTCCTGGTAGAACTGCTCGTAGACGGACTCCATCACCGGGTGTGAGACATCGAGCCCCGTGAGGTCCAGCAGCTCGAAGGGCCCCATCCGGAACCCAGCGGCCTCGCGCAGGATGCGGTCGACTTCGTCGAACGAAGCAATGCCCTCCTGGAGGATGCGCAGCGCCTCCGTCCCGAAGCCGCGCCCGGCGTGGTTGACGATGAAGCCCGGCGTGTCCGCTGCACGCACCGGGCGGTGCCCCATCCGCTGAGCGAGCGCGACCAGCTTCTCGCCGACCCATGGCTCGGTGCGCGCGCCCTCGATGACCTCCACCACCTTCATCAACGGCACCGGGTTGAAGAAGTGGAAGCCGCCCACCCGGCCGGGGCGCTCGCACGCGGAGGCGATGGCCGTCACGGAGAGCGACGAGGTGTTGGTGGCCAGGAGGCAGTCGGGCCCGACGATTCCCTCGATGCGCGCGAACAGCTCCTGCTTCGCCGAGAGGTCCTCGACGATGGCCTCCACGACGACGTGGCAGCCAGCGAGCGCCGCTTCACTGGGGATGGGCTGGAGCCGGCCCGTCGCCTCGCGCGCTTCCTCGGGAGACATGCGCCCCTTGGTCGCCAGCGAGCTGAACATCGCGCCGACGGCCTCGCGCGCTTCCTCCGCGGCGCCAGGACGGGTGTCGAACAGACGCACTGCAATGCCAGCCTGGGCAGCGAGCTGCGCGATTCCCCGGCCCATGATGCCGGTGCCGACGACGCCCAGGATGAGCTCAGTCTCAGCCATGCGGGTTTTCCCTAATTTCGCTGTGCGAAATTGAGTTTCGCAAACGCTTGACCCGTAAATACCGTCTGCCTATCGTTCTGGCAATCCCGCTCTTTCAGGATGGCCATGCCCCGCTTCTCCCCCCTCTCGTCCCCTCCGAATGAAGTCGGCGCCGCCTACGTGGAGTCCCTGGAGCAGATAGGCGAGGAGGAGGTGAAGGACCGGCAGTTCGTGACAGCGCTGGCCCGCGGGCTGGAGATCCTGCGTGCCTTCACGCCGCAGCGGCCGATGCTGGGGAACCAGGAGCTGGCGGCCAGCACGGGGCTGCCAAAGCCAACCATCTCCCGGCTGACCCACACGCTGACGCGGCTGGGCTACCTCAACTACTCGGAGCGGCGCGGGAAGTATCAGCTGAGCACGCGGGTGCTGGCGCTCGGCTTCGCGGCGCTCTCCAACATGGGCGTGCGCGACGTGGCCCGGCCGCTCATGCAGGAGTTGGCGGACTACGCCAACGTCCCGGTGTCCCTGGGGAGCAGGGACAGACTGAACATCGTCTACGTCGAGCACTGCCGCTCCACCGCCGCGGTGACGCTGCGGCTGGACGTCGGCTCGCGGCTCCCGATGGCCACCACGGCCATGGGACGCGCGCTGCTCGCCGCCCTGCCCGAGGGGGAGCGGCGCTACCTGATGGGCCACATGGCGAAGCGCGAGCCGGAGAAGTGGCCGCGCATCCAGGCGGGCATCGAGCAGGCGCTCGACGAGTACCACACGCACGGCTTCACCCTGTCCATCGGTGACTGGGACCGGGACGTGAATGCGGTGGGCGTGCCCCTCATCTCTCCGGACGGAAGCGGCATCCTGGCCTTCAACTGTGGGGGCCCGTCGTTCCTGCTCCCCCGCCAGCGGCTGCTGCTCGACGTGGGCCCCCGCCTGGTGAACCTGGTTCGCAATGTGGAAGCGGCCCTGCTGCGGCGCTGACGAGGAAACACATCCATGGCCTGTGATGATGAGACGCTCGCCCAGCTGCTCTCCACGCTGGACCGCTTCGTGAAGGAGCGGCTGGTGCCCAACGAGCACCGCGTCGCGGACGACGACGCCATCCCCAGGGACATCGTCGGGGAGATGCGCGACCTGGGACTGTTCGGGCTGTCGACACCGACGGACTACGGCGGCATCGGCCTGAACATGAGCCAGGAGGTGCAGGTGGCCTTCGTGCTCGGGCAGACGTCGCCCGCGTTCCGCTCGCTGATTGGCACGAACAACGGGATTGGCTCGCAGGGCATCATCCTGGACGGGACGGAGGAGCAGAAGCGCAAGTACCTGCCCCGCCTGGCGTCCGGAGAGATTGTCGGCGCCTTCGCGCTGACGGAGCCCAACGCGGGCTCGGACGCCTCGGCGCTGAGCACCACGGCCCGGCGTGAGGGCGACCACTACGTGCTCAACGGCACCAAGCGCTACATCACCAACGCGCCGGAGGCCGGGCTGTTCACGGTGATGGCGAGGACGAACACCGAGGACAAGGGCGCCAGCGGCATCTCCGCCTTCCTCGTGGAGGCGGGCACGCCGGGCCTGCACATCGGTCCGGTGGACCGGAAGATGGGCCAGAAGGGCACGCACACCGCCGACGTGATGTTCGAGGACTGCCGCGTGCCGGCGACCCAGCTCCTGGGAGGCAGGGAAGGCCAGGGCTTCAAGACGGCGATGAAGGTGTTGGACAGGGGCCGGCTGCACATCGCGGCCGTCTGCGTCGGCGTCTCCGAGCGCCTCATCCGCGAGAGCCTGCGGTATGCGATGGAGCGGCAGCAGTTCGGCAAGCCGATTGCCGAGTTCCAGCTCATCCAGGCCATGCTGGCCGACAGCCGGATGGAGGCCTACGCCGCGCGCTGCATGGTCCTGGACGCGGCGCACAAGCGCGACCAGGGGCAGAACATCAGCACCGAGGCCTCCTGCTGCAAGCTGTTCGCGAGCGAGATGGTGGGCCGCGTGGCGGACCGGGCGGTGCAGATCTTCGGTGGCGCGGGCTACATCGCGGACTACGGCATCGAGCGCTTCTACCGGGACGTGCGCCTGTTCCGGCTGTATGAGGGCACCAGCCAGATTCAGCAGCTCGTCATCGCGCGCAACATGATGCGCGAGGCGACCTGAGCCGCCCTCCCCTCCCCTACTGGAGAGACCCCATGTACGTCGCCCTCGGAGTCGCCGCCGGCATCGCCATCCCCGTGCTCGCCCTGCGGCAGTGGCTGCTGCACAGAGAGTGTGAGCCGGCCAAGGCGGAGCCCTTCGAAGGGGACGTGTACCGAGTCGGCAAGGCGGCCATCGCCGAGCGGCGCGTCGAGAACCCGAAGGCCACGGTCATCTGCATGCACGGCTTCGTCTCCGACATGCGGTACTTCACGCACCACTACACCGACCCGGACCTCCAGCTCATCCTGCTGACGAGCTGCGACTACCACATCCCCATCACCAACCCGCGGTACAAGGACGCCCCCTGGGCGAAGGTGCCGACGGAGCGGGAAGGCACCATCTCCTACGACGCCGCGGTGCTGGTGCAGGCGCTGGAGCACCTGCCGAGGACGGACACCATCCGGGTGCATGGCCACTCGCGAGGAGGCGCCGTCATCCTGGAGGCCGCGTCGATGCGGCCCGACCTGTTCAAGCGCGTGGAGGTGGTGCTGGAGGCACCGGTGCTGCCCCAGGCGAAGCCCTACGCGAGCACCTCGGCCGTGCAGCTCTGGCTGCTGTCCTTCTTCGTGCCGCTGTGGCGCAGGGAGCCCATCTCGAAGCGCAACCGGGGTGCCTGGGGCCCGCTGGAGAACGAGCGGAAGAAGGAACTCATCATGGCCTTCCCGTTCAACCCGAAGCGGGTGGCCACGATGGCGGCCAACCTGCAAGGAATTGGTCACTGGATGATGGGGCGCGACACGTCCCTCTACCGGAACCTCGTGCGTGGCACGGTGATTGTGCCTGGGAAGGACCGGGTACTGGACACGCACTCCATGCTGGAGAGCGCCCGAAAGGCGGAGCCGACGCTGAACGTGGTTCAGCTGGATGGGTGCAGCCACTTCCCGCTGTGGGACCGACCCGAGTCGATTCCGCCGCTGGAGCGCACGACGGGGCACGCCGCCGCGCGCGGGTGAGCGAGCGACGAGCCTCGCGACGCTCTTGGCACGGGAGACTCCGGACAGGGCGCTGCGAGTCCCTTCGCAACGCCCACGGCACGGTGAACGGGCTCTTGGTAGGGCATAGGGCGCGGCGGAGCCCCGCTCCTCGTCACGGACCGAGCCGCTGCGGGGCGCTCAGGAGCAGGACGTGCCTTTGCCCGAGAGGGTGCCGCTCGTGCGCATCGTCGCGGCGTAGATGCGCCACGAAGAGGAGCCGCCGAAGCTCCAGCTCAGCGTCGGGCCCATGCCGAGGCCAATCGCCGAGCCATAGGCGATGTAGAAGCCGCCGCCCGACTCGTAGGACACGTACTGCGTCTCGATGGTGCCCGAGCCCGCCCAGTTGCTGGTCAGCCCCTGGCCCCGGGTGCAGGTGTAGCTCGGCGCGGGCGCGTACTGGTTGACGTTTCCAGAGGACGCCATGGCGCTGGAGTCGCCCGAGCCCATCGCCTCCGGGCCCCGCTCACACGAGCGGTACGTCTCCGTGGCGAGGAAGGGCTCATGGCCCGGGGCCGACACCTCGGACTGCACCGTCCGCACCGTGCACCGGCCCAGCGACGCGTGCTGCTCTTCCTGCTCCTGGACACGGATGACTTTCAGCTGCGCGACGATGGGGTTCTCCTTCGAGCCCGGCGCGCCCGCGGCCACCCTCTCCGGGCCCTCCGGCGACACGCCCGCCTCCAGCCCCTCGCCGCATCCCACCCCGGCCAGGACGACGCTGGACACCACCAGGAAGCCAATCCGCTTGTGCATGAGCGTTCCTCCAACTGGAGCGCGCCCCGTCATGGGACGCCGCTCCAGCAAGGATAGGCCAGAACCGACGAATACTGGTAAAACATGGAAAACAACTTTAAAAGTTCAACCTGCCAGGAACGAGTTGGCAGCTCGTTCGCAATCTACATTGAGTTTCTTTTGCTGGTTTCGGCGCACTCCGCGGCGAGCGACGGAGGCCGCGCCGAAAGGGAGGCCGTAGGCCCCGGCGGTGGTAGTCTCCGCGCCGCTCATGCTCATCAAGCGCCGACTCAAGGAGCTGCTGGCCCAGGGACTGGTCAACGGAGGCCGCCGGCTCGGGCTGCTCGATGACCCTCGGATGTTCCAGGTCTTCGAGCGGAGCGGCTACCACGTCACGCCGAACCACTTCTATCAGCCCATCCCCGACACGGGCTCGCTGCCGGAGTCGCTCTGGGGCGCGCGCTCGGAGATGGTGGGCGTGGACCTGCGCGCCTCGAGTCAGCTCGAGCTGCTGGAGCGCATCTCCGCGAAGTACCGCGACGAGTACACGGCGTTTCCGCGCGGTCCCACGGGCGCGCCGCATGAGTACCACCTGGACAACAGCGCGTTCGGGACGGTGGACGCGGAGCTGCTGTACTGCCTCGTGCGGGAGCTCAGGCCGCGCCGGCTCTTCGAGATTGGCTCGGGCTGGTCCACGCGGCTGGCCGCCCAGGCGTGCCGGATGAACGCGTCACAGGGCGCGCCCGCGTGTGAGCTGGTGGCGTTCGAGCCGTATCCGAGCGACGTGCTGCGCGCGGGCTTCCCCGGGCTGACGCGCCTGGAGCCGGTGAAGGCGCAGGACATCCCGTTGTCGGAGGTGGCGAGGCTGGAGGAGAACGACATCCTCTTCATCGACTCCAGCCATGTGCTGAAGGTGGGCAGTGATGTCCAGGTGGAGTTCCTGGAGCTGCTGCCCCGACTGAAGAAGGGCGTGGTGGTGCACATCCACGACATCTTCCTGCCAGCGGAGTATCCGCGGGACTGGGTGCTGGAGCACCGCCGCTTCTGGACGGAGCAGTACCTGCTCCAGGCGTTCCTGTCCTTCAACGACAGCTTCGAGGTGCTCTGGGGCAGCAGCTTCATGCACCTGACGCAACCGGAGCGGCTCCGTCAGGCCTTCCCCTCCTACCGGGGCGCTCCCGTGGACTGGCCCGGCAGCTTCTGGATTCGCCGGGTGAAGTGAGTCGCGCTGCCGTCTAAGTGGATTCACTTAGCACCCCCACCACAAGCATTGAAATTCATTGAAAGCCCCGAGGGGCTCGGTAATCCCTTACGCACGCCGAGTGAAAAACTCCGCCCGATACAAAACCATGCCAAACCGCGTTAAAGCGGATGTTTTATAATTTCGCGAATACTCCGTTGACTGCGAAGGAGGTCTCGCGTATTTCGTCTGTCCATTCCCGCAACCTCTTCCCGCGCTCGCCTCCTATGATGCGAGCCATTGCCGAGGTGTCACATGGTGACTGTCGAGCTGGACATCTTCTCGGGACGTCCCAACCCGAAGTGGACGCTGTCAGAGAGGGAAGTGCGGCAGCTGGCCGAGCGCATCCGCGCGGACCCCTCGCTGCTGTTGCCGCTCGACGCCGACACGGGCGGCCTGGGCTACCGCGGCTTCGTCCTGCGCGCGGAGGACACCGGGGCGGTCGATGACTGGAAGCGCCTCGGGCTGCCGTCGACGGTGCGCCTGGGTGGGCGCTTCCAGCCGGAGGCCGCGGAGAGCGCCGCGTTCCTGCTGCACACGGCGGAGAGCGCGCGGCTGGACCTGAAGGACCCGGGGCCGGTGCTGGGCGCGGCGGAGCAGACCATCATCGAGACGATGGACCTGCAGGGCCTCGCCCCCTCCTACTGCTACCCCGCGGCCCTCTCCAGCGACACCGACTTCACGTTCTGGAACGGCGCGTCGTACATGCGGTACAACAACTGCTACAACTTCGCGAGCAACTACCGCAGCAACACGTTCGCGCAGCCGGGCCGCGCCGCCGGGCAGATGTACACCGCCATCGACTGTACCAACGTGGGTGCCGCGGCGCTGCGTGACGGCTGGCTCACGACCTGCCGCTCGGACGCCAACTACAACGTCTGCCTCGTCATCTGGCCGGGCTACGACTACCACTGGTACCGGTTCTGCGCGAACAACCACTGGTGCCACAAGCCGGGCCAGACGGCGGCGCGCAACACCGACAACTCGAACCAGCTCATCACGAACCCCGAGACGTGCAACCGCGGCGGCTACACCATCTTCTGCGGCTACTACCGGGGCTTCAACCTGGTCGTGTCGTGAGGCCATCACCTCCCTTCCTGGGGCTTGCCCTGGGGCTGGGAGTGATGGCAGCCCTGGCGTGCTCCACGGGTGGAGAGCCCCCCACCCCCACGCCCGCGAGCATGGAAGAGAGGGAGGCCTTGACCCAGGCGCGAGCCAGTGTGGACATCTTCAGCGGCCGGGAGGCGCCCACGTGGGCGCTGTCGGCCGAGGACGCGCGCGCGCTGCGCCAGTCCGTCCAGGCGCTGCCGAAGGGCTCTCGGCCCATCCCCGACGTGGGGCTGGGCTACCGGGGCTTCACGGTGACGTGGGCGGACGGTGCCCAGGCGCGGGCGTACACGGATGTCATCGAGTACACCGAGGCCGGGCGCACCGTGCTGCTCGAGGACTCGGGACGGAAGGTGGAGCAGCGGCTGCTGGCCGGAGCCAGGCCCCACCTGGCGCCGGAGCTGTTCACGACCGTGGAATCGCAGGTGCAGTCAGCCAAGCCATGAGACCTGTCGGCGGGCGCTGCCGGCCCGCCGTGAGATGTTCCAAGCGAAGGAGAGAGCCATGTCTGGAGACTCGTCGAACCGCCGTAACTTCCTCAAGGCGATGGGCCTCGCCACCGCCTCCGTGATGGTGCCCGCAGGCTTCGGCGCCAGCGTCGTCAGTGCTGCTCCCGCGGCGGCCCCAGGCCTGGGCGCCCTGGAGCTGTGGCTGCTCGACACCGGCGCGAGCACGCTGGACGCCGGCCTGTACGGGGTGGCGCGCCAGGACCTGATGACCTCCCTCGCCGCGCGCAGCTAGGCGCCGCGCCGCGGAGGTGACACCGCGCGCCGGGTGGCCGTGTCCTCTCTGGAGAGGGCATGGTCACCCGTGCGCGCATTCCGTGCTTTCGCGTGCGGCCTCGCCTGGCCAGGGAAATCTTCGAGAAACCCAGGCAAGGATTCGGACGGTGCGCGTCTCTTCCGTGAGCCAAGAGCTGACGCACGGTGCGTAATGGCAATTGATACTCCGCGTAAAGTCTGATATTGGCAATCCACTCTACTTACCCAGAGGCAGAGAGGGGCGGCCCGGGAAGTATTCATGAGCTGTCGCTGATTGCTCGGGCGGATGGAGCACCTATCTGGGGGCCGCAGAGTCGTCACAGACAATGATTTCCTTCACAAGGAGCATGAGCCATGAAGCTTCCATTGTTGCCGTGGGTCAGATCTCTTGCCGTGGCGGTGCTGTTGTTCACCGGGGCCACTGCGTCCGCGCAGGTGCCCAACGAGGGCCGGTGCGCCTCGGATCAGCTCTTCAGCAACGCCGCGGCGAATGAGCGCATCGAGTGGGCGCTGCGGTGCGGGTACATCAACTCGCAGGCCGCCTTCAGCTACAGGTACTACTTCGATGTCGCCGCCTCGGCGGTGAAGCCCAAGGACCTCTTCACCTACCCGCTGTTCGGGTGGTTGACGAATATCTACAATACCCTGGTCTGGGTCGCGCCCACCGACCGGAATGCGTCATGCACGGTGCCGTACAACGCGACGTATGGTGGTAACGCCCACGTCGTGGATGAGTGCCTGGTGGGCTGCTACACGCCGGAGCAGAAGCTGCGCTTCTCCACGGGCGAGGTGGCCATCAAGGAGGCGATGCAGACGCATCGCACGGACGTCGTCACCCTGTCTCCGGACGCCACCATGGACCGGCTGTCCTTCCAGACGGGCCAGGTGGTGGCCTACGTGGCGGACGTGGTGGACGCCGAGCAGCCCATCCTCAACATCCGCACCCGGAAGGGCGGCCACCTGCGCGTCACCACCAACCACCCCGTCCTGGACAGCTCCGGCGTGATGAAGCAGGCCGATGAGTTCCGGGAGGGCGACGAGCTGGTCCGCGAGGACGGCTCGCTCGACCCCATCGACTCCATCGAGAAGGAGCTGTACTTCGGGAAGACGTACAACCTGAAGCCTTCCACGTACGACCCGGTGACCAACATCGTCGTGGCCCAGGGCTTCCTCAATGGCTCTGGCCGCTACCAGGACAAGTCGGTCACCGAGAACAGCCGGGCCCTGCTGCGCAAGAACATCCCGGACTCTGTCTTCGTGCCGTAACCCTCTGGCGCGGTCCTCCGCGCGGGGTTTGGAGGGCACCCGGACCCGTGGCAGCAATGCCGCCCCGGTTGCCCTCGCATCGTCAGCTGACGCATTGGACGGGCCGGCTTCAACGCGTCGGAGAAACAGCTCGTGCTGTTGCGTGAGCGAAGCCTCTCGCCGTCCACAAGGAGCCAGTCATGAGTATCCGTCACCTTCCGTGGGGGAAGTCGCTGCTCGTGTCTCTGCTGTTGGGGGGTACTGCGTCCGCCCAGGTGCCCAACGAGGGCCGGTGCGCCGCGGATCCGCTCTTCAACAATGCCCAGTCCAACGAGCGCATCGAGTGGGCGCTGCGGTGTGGGTACATCACCCCGCAGATGGCCTGGGGATACAGATACTACTTCGATGTGAGCACGAGCACGGTCAGGCCCAAGGCCGTCTACACCTACCCGCTGTTCGGGTGGTTGACGGATCTCTACACCTCCCTGGTCTGGGTCGCCCCCATCAACCGGAGTGCGTCGTGCCAGGTGCCGTATAGCGCGGCGCATGGTGCCTACGCCCACGTGATCACGGAATGCATCATGGGTTGATGAGCTCCAGGAGCGCGACGAGCTCATCCGCGAGGACCGCTCGCGCGCCCCCATCGTCTCCCAGGACTCTCACCGGGAAGAACCGGGTCCTGCTGCGCCAGAACATCCCGGACTCTGTCTTCGTGCAGTGACCGCGTCGCAGAAACAACTGTCGTGCTGTTGAGTGAGCGAAGTCTCTTGCCGTCCAATAGGAGCCAATCGTGAATATCCGTCACATTCCGTGGGGGCAGTCGCTGCTCGTGGTGATGCTGTTGGGAGCAACCGGAGCCTCGGCCCAGGTCGTGGAAGGAAGGTGCGCCTCGGATCAGCTCTTCAACAATGCCCAGGCCAACGAGCGCGTCGAGTGGGCGCTGCGGTGTGGGAAGATCACCGCGCAGCAGGCCTTTGACTACAGGAGCTTCTTCGATCCCAGCTCGGGCACGATCCAGCCCAAGAGCCTCTACACCTACCCGGTGTTCGGGTGGGAGGCCTCGGCGACGGCGAACGCCGCGGTCTGGGTCGCGCCCACCGACCGGAATGCGGCGTGCACGGTGCCGTATAGCGCGCCGCACGGTGGCGGCGCCCGCGTCGTGACGGACTGCGTGATCGGCTGCTACACGCCGGAGCAGCAGCTGCGCTTCTCCACGGGCGAGCTGGCCATCAAGGAGGCGATGCAGTCGCAGCGCACGGACGTCGTCACCCTGTCGCCGGACGCCTCCATGGACCGGCTGTCCTTCCAGACGGGCCGGGTGGTGGCCTACACGGCGGACGTGGTGGAGGCCGAGCAGACCATCCTCAACATCCGCACCCGGCTGGGCGGCCACCTGCGCGTCACCACCAACCACCCCGTCCTGGACAGCTCCGGCGTGATGAAGCAGGCCGACGAGTTCCGGGAGGGCGATGAGCTCATCCGCGAGGACGGCTCGCTCGACCCCATCGTCTCCGTCGAGAAGGAGCTGTACTTCGGGAAGACGTACAACCTGAAGCCTTCCACGTACGACGCGGTGACGAACATCGTGGTGGCCCAGGGCTTCCTCAATGGCTCCGGCCGCTACCAGGACAAGACGGTGACCGAGAGCAACCGGGTCCTGCGGCGGCAGAACATTCCAGACTCTGTCTTCGCCCCGTAGGCCTGGCGTAGTCTTCGGCGCGGGGGGCATGGTGAATCCGGCCCCCCGCGCGTTTGATGAGCCCCATTCACTCGTCCGTGACTCAGTCCAACACGAAGTCACAAGGGCAGGCATGATCGTGGAGCACACTCAATCCAGTTCGAGTCAATGGTGGAAGTGGGGACTTGCCGTGGTGGTGTGCGTGGCAGGCGGCGTGACGTGGGTGCAGCTCCAGGACCCCGCGCGGGATTCCCAGCCAGCGCCAACCCATGCACAGACGGTCGAGGCACCGCCTTCGGCGCCGGCACCCTCGCCGGAAGCACGGGAGCGAAGTGCCAGCCAGCTGCCCTCGGGCCAGGCGCCTGGGAGCCCCTCGCCCGTGCCGGACGCCCCCGCCCCGGGGACGCCCGCGGCGCTACCGCCCGAATACATCGGCAGCCGGGACTATGTTCGCAGGAAGGTGCTCGCGGAGAACAAGGACCTGGAGGACTACAAGTTCTTCGAGCAGAAGATCCTCCGCACGCCCGGGGAGACCCAGACCTTCCAGGCCATGCTGGCCTCGACGGAGCGGCTCGACCGGGCCTTCTCGCGCCTGACGTCCTCCGGCGAGACGGCCTACTCCAGTGAGGTCGAGCTCGAGAGGATGTACCAGGTGGACTACCTGGAGCAGGCGCTTCGCTGGAAGGAGAACCCGGAACGGGCGCGGGTGCTCGAGCTCGCGGAGCAGATCATCCTGGCCGACAACCTCGCGCCCGCGCTCCCCATCGAGCTGCGGCGCTCGCTGGCCGGAGACAAGCTCGAGCTGTACGCCGTGCTCCAGGCGGTAGCCCCGGAGCGGGCCCAGCGCATCGCTGAGCGTGCACGGGGCACCCGGGTTGAAAGACTCCTGGCCTTCGCGGGCTCGCCCCCCGCCCAGTGAGTCCAGTTGACACACGTCCACACAGGGAAATCCACCATGCGCATGAGCTGGCTTCTCCTCACCACGGGCCCCCTGGTCATCGCGACCGCCTGTGGCGGTCATCCAGACGACCCACCGCCCGTGGACGCGGGGTGTCTGGTCTCCGCCGCGGGCTCGGACTGCGTGAGCGGCCCCCCCGTGGAGTGCGCGGTGGAGCGGCCCGCCGCTGAAGGCGGCTCGCCAGTGGCTTCAGGCGCGGGGGATTCGGACGCTCCCGCCCTCATGCGCATCCACCCATGCTCGGGCGCGGTCGGGGTGGACGTGCACCCCACGGTCCGCATCGAGTTCACCAAGGAGGTGGATGGCGCCTCGCTGACGGCGGCGACCTTCGTCCTGCTGCGGGAGGGGCAGCCGGTGGAGGGAGAGGTGGAGACCCAGGGGACGACCGCCACCTTCAGGCCGCGGGAGAAGCTGGCACTGGAGCAGCCGTACGAGGTCCTCGTCACGAGCGGGGTCCGTGGCATCGATGGAAGCACGCAGGGCTCGGAGTATCGCTGGTCCTTCACCGTCAGGAGCGGCCTCTGGGTGGCCCCCATCCCGCTGGAGACGGATGATCGCGGCAGCGCCTATGACCCGCAGCTGGTGGCGGACGCACAGGGCAACGTCGTGGCGGCGTGGATGCAATATGACGGCAGCCACACCAACCTCTACTCCAGGCGCTACGACGCGGTCACCGGTTGGGCGGGACAGCGCACCATCGGAGAGGAGCGTGGGAGCGCGACCCGGTTCTCGCTCGCGATGAACGCCCGTGGAGAGGCGCTCGTCCTGTGGACCCAGTGGTATCAGTCCTTGAGCCGCCTCTGGACGAGCCGTTCCTCCCAGACCACGCAATGGACGGCGCCCGCGGTCCTGGAGCCGGAAGCAAGCCAGTCCGCCTCGCCGGGGCTGGCCATCGACCGGCACGGCAACGGCATGGCCATCTGGCTGCGGGGCAGCGCGCCCGCCCACCTGTGGTCGGGCCAGTATCTCAACAACGTGGGGTGGGTGGAGGTGCATGCCTCGGCCCCCCTCGACATTGGAGGGGCCGAGGAGCCCCAGGTCGCCTCGGATGGCTTCGGCAACATCACGGTGGTGTGGTTGCAGCGGGAGGGGACGCAGAAGGCCATCTGGATGAGGCGCTTCGCTCCCGACATCGGCTGGGGGGACGTGCAGCGGATGAAGCATGCGGAGTCACTCAATGCCATCACTCCGCGGCTGTCCGTCGACGCCAGCGGAACCGCCACCATCGTCTGGCTGAGTGTCGGCTCCCAGCAGGTGTGTGCCAGCCGGTACATGCCCGGCGTGGGCTGGGAGGCGGTCCATTGCTTCTCGCAGGGCGGGGGGCAGCTCGCCGGGCTGGCCATCGCGGGAGAGGCGGGGGGACGGGTGATGGCGGTGTGGGAGCAGCACCAGAGCCCGCGGGTGAGCGCCTGGACCGCCCGCTACGTGGCCGGTAGCGGCTGGGTCGGCGCCAGGAGCCTGGGCGCGCCTGAGATAGAGCGTTCACAGGAGCCCGCTATCGCCATGGACGGCAATGGCAATGCCGTGGCTGCGTGGTTCCAGATACATGGCGCCGTGCCCCAGCTGTGGGCAGCCCGCTACACGCCGGCCACCGACTGGGGGGCGCGTGTGCGTCTGGACACGAGCGGAAACGCCATCAGGCCCCGGGTGGTGATGGACAGCAGTGGCCGTGCCACGGTGGTCTGGTCCCAGTATATCGGCAACAACTTCGACCTCTGGACCAGCCGCTTTGAATGAAGCCTGACGGACAGGGTCGCGGCGCGGTCGTCCAGCTCATGGAAGCTCACCCGTTCATGAAACTCCTCTGGTCCATGAAATCCTCCTGGAAGCGAAGCCTCGTGGTGGTGGTGTCGAGCCTGGCCGCGGTGGGTTGTCACGACCGGGAGCCTGCGCCCGTCACGGAGGTGGACGAGCCCATCGAGCATCCGAGGAGTCCGGATGACGATGTCGAGGAGGCGCTACGCCGCCTCCCGGATGCCCAGGTGCTGGGGATGGGGGCGGCGGGAGTCCCCACCTTCGTCCGTGGTGACCTGGGAAAGGTGGACGGGGCGCGCGGGGTGGACTCCGCGCTGGAGCACATTGCCCCGGTGTTCCGGCTCTCCACCCGGGACCTCGACCTCACGCGCGCCGACTCGGACGTGCTGGGCTTCCAGCACGTCTACTATGCGCAGACGAAGAACGGCCTCCCGGTGGTAGGGGGCGAGCTGGCGCTGCACATCAACGCGGAGGGCGTCATCTACGCGGTCCATGGGACTGCCCATGACGGCGTGCCCCTGCCCTCCTCTCCCCTCGTGACGGCGGAGCGTGCGGCATGGGCGGCCCAGCGCGACTCGCTGGACCTCTCGTCCGCCAGCGTCGGCCCCTCGCGACTGGTGTACCTGCTCACGGGGGATGGAGGGATGCAGCTGGCCTGGGAGCAGGAGCTGACCGGCCTGCGAGCGCAGGAGCCTGTCCACGACGCCGTCTATGTGGATGCCCTGAGCGGGCAGGTGCTGGAGCGCCGCCCACGGATCCACTCCGCGCGCGTGCGGCAGGTGCACGACCTGGCCCAGGGAACGAGGCTGCCCGGCGGACTGGCTCGCAGTGAGGGGGCGGAACCCGTCGCGGAAGCGGCCGTCAACGTGAACTATGACCGGCTGGGTGACACCTACGACTGCTACAAGACGCTCTTCAACCGGGACTCCTTCGACAACCAGGGCGCGGCGCTGATCAGCAGCGTCCACTATGGAAACAACTTCGTGAACGCCTTCTGGAATGGCACCCAGATGGTGTTTGGCGGCGGCGATGGCGTGAAGTCAGAGAACCTGGCGAGGTCCCTGGACATCACTGCCCATGAGTGGACCCATGCCGTCATCCAGCGCACGGCCAACCTTGCCTACTCCGGTGAGCCTGGTGGCTTGAATGAGTCCATGGCGGACGTCTTCGCCAGCGTCTGCGAGTCCTTCCGCGAGGGAGGCGTCACCGGGAAGACCTGGACGATAGGAGAGGACGTCTGGACGCCGAACATCGCCGACGATGCGCTGCGCTACATGAGTGATCCCCGGAGGGATGGCGTATCGATTGACTACTACATGGACTACTACTCGGGCCTGGATGTCCATTACAGCTCGGGCATCGCCAACCTGGCCTTCCATCTCCTCTCGCAGGGGGGCACCCATCCCCGTGGGCGCTCCAGCGTGGTGGTTCCGGGGATAGGCATCGGGAAGGCACGGTGGATCTGGTACTGGGCCCTGACCACTTACATGACCTCGGGGACCGACTTCCTGGGGGCGAGGAATGCCACCCGGCAGGCCGCGGCCGACTTCTTCACGCTCGCCGAGGTGGCTGCCGTGGAGAAGGCCTGGAGCGCGGTGGGAGTGCCGCCCATCGCAGCCCCTCCCGACCATGTGATTCCCCTGAGCAACGGGGTTCCCCTGCCCGGCCTCGCCGGTGCCACGGGCAACAAGAAGTACTTCTCCCTCGAGGTCCCCGCCGGCGAGGCGGAGGTCCGGTTCGAGCTCAGCGGGGGTGTCGGCGACGCGGACCTGTACGTCAAGTTCGGCTCCTCGCCGACCATCAGCCACTACGATTGCCGGTCATCGCTCTCGGGCAACGGGGACACGTGCAGGTTCACCAACCCACCCCAGGGCACCTGGCACGTCATGGTCCATGCGTACAATGCCTATTCGGATGCCAGTGTGCGTGGGACCTTTTCCAACCCCCTCCAGGTGGTGGGCACGCTCACGAGCGGTGTCCCGGTGCCAAACCTCGCGGGCGCCGCGGGCTCGAAGAGCTACTGGAAGCTGTCGGTGCCCGCCGGACAGCCCCGCGTCACCTTTGCCATCACCGGGGTGGCCGGTGTTTCTGGCGATGCCGACCTCTATGTGCGCCGCGGCACCGAGCCCACCCTGACCACCCATGACTGCGCCCCACGCCTCCAGGGCAATCAAGAGACGTGCACCCTCACCAACCCGGCCGCTGGCGACTACTTCGTGATGCTCCACGGGTACCTCTCGTACTCCGTCGTCTCGTTGAGCGCGCAGTACCCGTGAAGCGGGCGTGCTACAGCCGCGCCCCCAGTGACACGAGGAAGCGCCGCGGGAGCACCGGACGGGCCAGGAAGAGGTCCGCCTGTGCGCCCTGTGTCTCGTCCACGCGCGGGTTGCCCTCGGTGAGGCCGGTGCTGTTGAGCGCGTTGAGCAGCTGCAGGCTCAAGGTGAACTTCTCATAGGTGTACCCCGCGCTCACGTTGAACTGGCCAAAGCCGGGCAGGTCCACCGTGTTGGCGTTGTTGGAGAAGCGGTGCCCCACGTAGCTCCAGTTCACGGTGAGGCTGGCGTTCTCGTACATGAAGGTCCCCGCCAGGTCGGCGATGACCTGCGGAATGCGGCGGATGCGGTTGCCCGAGAAGTCCTCCTCGCCTTCGAAGAACTCCGAGTAGCGAGGGCGCTGCAGCGTCAGCATTCCCTGCCCGCGGAAATACTTGATGGGCTGGACGGCCGCCTCCAGCTCCAGGCCCAGCGTCCGCGCCTGCCCCGCGTACGCGGTGACGAAGCGCGTCTCGCCCGTGTCCGGGTCCACCCGGGCATCCTGGCTGGGGAAGTTCTGGATCTGCATCCAGTAGGCCACGGCCGCCAGCGCGTACCAGGGGCCACCCACCTTGAGGCCCGCCTCGTTCTGCCAGAGGGACTCCGGCGTCCGGGGGAAGGAAGGGTCGCTCGGGTTGGTGGCGGTGAGCAGCTGGTCGAGCAGCGGCATCTTGTACCCCCGGCTGCTGCGGGCATAGACGGAGGCCGAGTCGGACAGGGCGTAGTTCACGCCGCCCGACAGCGCCCAGTCGGTGAATGACACCCCCACGCGCTGGATGCTGCCCGTGCCAGAGGTCACACTGTCATCCGCCGAGGTCGTGGGGTCCCCGAGGTCGGTCCTGGCCGTGCGCTCCACGAACTGGGTGTAGCCGTTGCGCTCGACACGGCCCGCCAGGTCGACACGCAGCTTGTCGCCCACCTTGACCTCGTCCCCGAGGAAGGCGGCGGCGATGGTCGCGTTACCGTCGCCGTTGGTGTAGTTGCTCAGGTAGTTCCGGAAGCCGTTCTGGGTGACGCTGCGAGCCACGGCGCCCGTGTCATCCAGCACCTGGAGGTCCAGGTAGTGCGGACGGTTGCGCACGTCGGTGACGACGTCGTTGAAGTACCACCTGTTCCCCGCCGTGTAGTAGCCGAGGTAGAGGCCGCCGGTGAACGTGTGCTGGGTGGGCCCCAGGTCCGCGTACTTGGTGAGCTTGAGCTGGTTGGAGATGTTGCTCATGGGCTTCTGCACCAGCCACTGCCCGCCGAGCGCCACGAGGTTGTTCTGCGACGCGCAGCCCTCGCTGCCGAGCTCGGGGTTGCCCTCCAGCCGGCTACAGACAATCCGGTAGGGCGTTCCTTCTCCCACGACGCTCCGGGCCCAGACGTCCGCGTCCTGCAGCGAGAACGGGAGCACCGCGTTCCAGCTGTGGTCGAACTGCATCGCCCGCGTGTTGTTCTGCACCTCGAACCGCCCCTCGGGGAAGTAGAAGCGCAGCTCGGCCATGGCCGAACCACCGACCTGCTGCTGGCCATTGTCCAGCGGGAGGGCGAGCCGGCCGCCGTCCGGCAGCGGCACCTGGGCATTCACGCCATCCGGCGAGGTCAGCGTGCCCTCCAGCGGGAAGCCCTCCACGAAGTCGGAGTCCGTCAGCTTGCCCTCGGAGTCGAAGCGGCCCCGCAGCGGCAGCGGCAGGTAGAAGGTGTTGCGGTCGTTGAGGTACTTCAGCGACACGCGCGCATGGCCCGTCGCGCTGTTCAGGTTGATGTTGCGCTGGACGTTGGCCTTGACCTGTCCGCCATTGGATGACGGAAAGCCCGGGTAGCGCACGCCGTTGTCGAAGCGGTAGAAGCCACCGACGGAGAAGTACCAGTCATTGCCGAGGGGCCCGTTGAGGTTGGCGTCGTAGCGGTACAGTCCGCCCGTGGCGCTGGAGGCCTTGAAGGAGCCGGCCAGCGTGTCGCCGCCCGTCTTGTTGATGAAGTTGACCACGCCGCCGGGCGCGTTGCTGCCGTACAGGGCCGAGTTGCCACCACGCACCGCCTCCACCCTGTCCAGGTTCTCGTCCACGCGCACGAAGATGTCGTTGTTGACGAAGAAGAGCTCCGTCGAGTCGAAGACGGGCATCCCGTCTTCCATCAGCGCCACATAGCGGTAGGAGCCGTCCGCGGGGAGGCCACGCACGAACAGGTTGCCGCCCACCTCACCGCCCGAGCTCTCCACGTAGAAGCCGGGGACGATGCGCATCAGGTCCGCGGTGCTGCGCGGCATGCGGGCCGCGATCTCCTCGCTGGTGAGCGTGGAGATGGCGTTGCTGGAGCGCACCTTGCGATCCGGCACCTGCGCCGTCACGACGATCTCCTCGGAGTTCAACAGGTCCATCTCCAGCGAGAAGTCGAGGGTGGCCGGGGCCTGTCCCACCGTCACCTTGCTGCGCTGGCCCTTGAAGCCGTCAGCCTGCACCTCCACGGTGTACTGCCCCGGAGGCAGGTCCTTCACGGCGTAGACACCGTCGTAGTTCGTCACGGCGCTGCGCTTGGCGCCCTGCACCACCACGATGACGCCCGGGAGCGGGTCTCCATACGAGGTGGTGACCTTGCCCTGCACCGCTCCGCCCGCGCCCTGCACTGCTCCGGCCTGCGCGGTCGTTCCCGTGCCCTGCGGTGCTTCGCCCTGAGCGCCGCCTGGCTCCTGGGCCCATGCCCCTCGAGCAGGGAGCAGCATCACCGCGGCGGCCATGCACGAAGCCATCCACCGGTGCCACGCAACGGTCGACATCCCTACCGCGACCGGGTTGGCCTTCTTACGACGGTCCAACATTCGCACGAACTCCTCCTGGTTGAGCACGGTACGGCGTCCGAGCCTTACCAGGATATCCAGACAGACGCGCATACCTTGTGCGAGGCCCTGTCCTGAAACAGAAGGAGCCGAGCCTCATCGAGGGCGGCTCGAGCCTCTGCGTGCAATTGCAATCTGAATAACAAATTCCAGGGTGCGTCCTGAGTTCGCTGTCGGCAACCCAACGGGCGCCGCCAGCACCTGACCCGACGTCCCATCTCCTTCCGAGCCGAACCTCACTCCATGCGATTCGTCAGACCTTCGTGGCTCTGGGCCCTCCTCCTGGCCCTCTCGGCATGTAACGCGAGCCCGCCCTCCCCTGCCGGCGACAGCACCCGACCTCCCGCTCCGGCCCTCACGCGCCAGGGCACCCCGCCAGGTGCCGCCACCGACAAGGCCGGCGACCTCGAGGCCCGCCAGGCCATGACGCTCGAGGCGGGTGGGAAGGGCACCGGGAGGCCCCCGCCACTGAATGTGCGAGGCTCGATGCTGGGCACCGTCCAGGTGGAGGGCCTGCTGGACGTCTCGGGCGTCCCCGTCACCGTGATGGAGACAGGCGCCACCACGACGACGGACTCGCTGGGACAGTTCACCTTCACCGGCCTGCTGCCGGGCAGCTACACGGTGACGGTCCAGAAGGAGGACTACCTCCAGGCGCAGCAACGGGTGGAGGTGTTCGCCGGCAGCGAAGCCCTGGTCACCCTCCCCCTGCGGCGTGAGCGCGGCAGCGTGGCCGGCGTCCTCCTGCTCGAGGGCGCGAGCGACCTCAGCGGCGCCATCATCACCCTCGTGGAAGCAGGCGTCATCGTGACGACGGATGCCCAGGGACGCTTCCTCTTCGAGAACGTGATGACCGGCACGTACACGGTGCGAGCGCGGCGGAACCTCTACCTCGAGGCACAGCAAGCGGTGGGGGTGCGCGCGAACGTGCGGAGCCAGGTCGGCCTGACGTTGTCGCTCCAGCGTGGTGACGTCTCCGGCACCGTCCGGTTGGAGGACGGGGCCAGCCCCACGGGCGTCACCGTCACCGTGACGCAGACGGGTGCCACCGCGACCCCGAATGCGCAGGGCCAGTTCTCCTTCACCGGCCTTCCGCTGGGCACCTACACCCTGAGCGCCCAGCAGGAGGGTTATGACGCGGCACTGCAGTCCGTGACGGTGCGCACCGGCGCCGCGGCCCCGGTCTCCATCACGCTGACCCGGCCGCGTGTAGACGTCGCAGGCACGGCCCTGCTGGAGGGCGCGAGCAACCACGCGGGCATCACCGTCACGCTGACGGAAACGGGGGCCACCACGAACACGGACGCCCAGGGCCGCTTCGTCCTCGCAGGCGTCCCCGAGGGGCACTACACCCTGACGGCGCGGAAGAGCAACTACGCGAAGGCGGGGGCGGAGCTGGACGTGAGCATTGCACGGCCCGCTTCGGTCAACGTGTCGCTGAGTCGCCTCCTCGAGGCTCCGGTGCTCACGGCGCCCGCCCTCGCGGTCCAGCGAGGGCACCTGAGGCTGACGGGCGCCCACTTCGGCGAGGAGCGCGGAACCCTCGAGGTCTCGGTTGGAGGCGTGGAGGTCGAGGAGTACGTCTCCTGGTCGGATGTGGAAGTGGTGGTGCGCGTGCCAGGGAGCCTCGCCCCCGGCGTGCATGAAGTGGCCATGGAGACCGGTGTGGAATGGCGGTCCACCGCCACCGCTTCCCTCCGCGTGCTCCGGCAGCGGACCCTGGCGTACGACGCCTATTGGGGCATTGGCGTCCTGCCGGACAATACCGTCACCGTCTGGGGCGAGGCCTACTCACCGAACGACGTCTCCCCCATTCCCTCTGGGCTTTCCGATGTCGTGAGTGTGTCCGCGGGGATGTTCTTCGCCGTGGCCCTGAAGGCGGACGGCACCGTCGTCAAGTGGGGAGGCCCCTCCCCCGTCCCGGTGCCAGCAGGGCTGTCGGACGTGGTGGACATCAGCGCGACAGGCATTGGGGTCCTCGCTCTCAAGCGGGATGGGACGGTGGTGGCCATCGGTTCCGCGGAGGCCGAGCAGATGCGTGTCCCTGAAGGGCTTCAGGGCGTGGTGGCAATCTCTGCCTCGACGTTCCACAGCCTGGTGCTCAAGGCGGACGGCACCGTCACCGCCTGGGGTCAGAACGTGTTCGGGGTCCGCGACGTCCCGGCCGGACTGAGCAACGTGGTGGCCCTTGCCAGCACGGACAGCAGCGCCCTGGCGCTGAGGGCGGATGGAACCGTGGTCGTCTGGGGATTCGGAGCGTCGTACCACGGCCTTGAGGCCACACCGGACCTCAGCGACGTCGTCGAGGTCGCGGGAGGCTCCGACCACTACATGGCGCTCCGGGCCAATGGCTCCGTCATCGCCTGGGGGAAGAACGACCATCGTCAGGCAACGCCCCCCGCGAGTCTAACCACGGGGGCGGCCGTGGCGGGCCGGGCCTACAACAAGAGCCTGGCGCTCCGGCAGGACGGCACCATCGCGAGCTGGGGCAGCCTGTCCTCCTGGTACCTGCCTCCGCCAGGCCTGGTCATACACGTCCCTGCACGGTGACGCGGACTCGGCACGGACGCTCCGTCTCCACCTCCCGGAGACGGAGCGTCGGCGCACGGCCAGTCCATCCCCCGCCGCGGGCAGGGCTTTAGCGTACCGCATGAGCCCGTGCGGGGATCGCGCCCGGTCGTTCAGCAGGCCTTGCAACCGGTGCAGATCAAGACGCCCCCCGACAGAGAGCAGGAGTTGCAGCAAAGATCTCCTCCGGCCTCGATGGGCGCCTCCATGAATGCGCTGACATCTGGCGAAGGCTGCGCGTCATCGACCTTGAAGGAAGAGATGTTGCCATGCGTCTGGCCTCCCGCCTTGAGCGTATAGGTCGAGTCCGGGTTGCGGGAGATCTGCGCATTCTGGAAGGTCGTCTTGTCGCCCTCGTTGTCGTTCTCCCGCTCCGAACCACACCCTGCAAGGCCCACAGCAACAGCGATCGCCAACAGATAACGCCGCGTCATTTGGGGTTCCCTTTCCTGCTAGGGCACAGTTGCCGCTAGCGGCTCACTTGCCGAGCCGCAACTCAAGATGGGCTGATAGTGAACACTTGCCAAACTGCCAGTGCAAGGATGCCAGGCCGGTGGGTTGGGGACTGGGAGCCGGTGCCGCGCGTCTTGGATTACCGGGCCGGGTGGCAGGAGTGCCTTTGACGTCTGTGTTTCCGTCTCGGGTGCAGAGGTCCTCCCGGAAGAGACGACCTGCAACTTGATTGTCAATTGCCGTCAGCGCTGCAGGTGCTCGACGGCGAATCCGAGCGCTCCGGAGCGCTCCCTCCAACAGCAGGGCCATTGAACCGGGCCCGGGAGTCGACCGGCCTCGGAGCAAGCAGGCAACCCGAGCAACAGGCCGGCGGGAATCGTGCAGTTCGATGGCGACTTATTGGCAAAGTGCCAATAGAGTAACCCCACCATGGGTCTTCCGGTGCGTGCCGCGCTGCTGCAGGTGGTGAACGGTCCCTTCGTCATCGACGACGTCGAGCTGGAGTCGCCGCGCACGGGCGAGCTGCGGGTGCGCGTGACGGCGAGCGGCATCTGCCACACCGACCTCACGTACCGGGCGGGCGCGGGTCGGTTCCCCTTCCCCGCGGTGCTCGGTCACGAGGGCGCGGGCGTGGTGGAGGCCATCGGGGACGGCGTGACGGGCTTCGAGCCCGGAGACGCGGTGGTGCTCAGCTACTTCTCGTGCCGTGCCTGCGGCCGGTGCACCCGGGGTCATCCGGCCTACTGCGAGCGAGGGTACGCGGGGAACTTCTCGGGCGCGCGGCCCGATGGCTCCTTCCCCATGCGGTGGCGGGGTGAGCCGGTCCGTTCGAGCTTCTTCCACCAGTCGTCGTTCGCCACCCATGTGCTGGCGCACCAGCACAACGCGGTGAAGGTCGACGCGTCGGCGCCGCTGGAGCTGCTCGCGCCGCTGGGCTGCGGATTCCAGACCGGGGCGGGCGCGGTGCTGGAGGCGTTCCGGCTGGAGGCGGGGCAGCAGCTCGCCGTGTTCGGGGCGGGCTCGGTCGGCCTCGCGGCCATCATGGCGGCGCGAATCTCGGGTGCGGCGAGCATCATCGCCGTGGACGTCAGCGAGGAACGGCTCGAGCTCGCACGCGAGCTGGGTGCCACGGACACCTTCCTGGCGCGAGAGCCCGCGCTGACGAAGACGATCCTGAAGCGCACCCGCGGCGGGGTGGACTTCGCGCTGGAGTGCGTCGGCTCGCCACAGGTGTTGCGGCAGGCGTTCGAGGTGACACGCCCCCTGGGCACCTGCGGGTTGCTCGGCCTGCCCGACCCCGGCAATGCGGAGGTCACCCTCTCGATGACCGCGCTCCTCTCCGGGAAGAAGCTGGTGGGCATCCTCGAGGGGGATGCCGACCCGAAGACCTTCCTTCCGAAGCTGGTCGCGCTCCACGCGGAAGGACGGTTTCCGCTCGAGAAGCTCAGCCGCGCGTATGACTTCGGGGCCATCAACGACGCGGTTCACGACATGGAGACGCGCAGGGCCATCAAGCCGGTGCTGCGCATGCACGGAGGAAGGACGCCATGACCCTCGACGAAGCACTGCAAGCAGGCCGTATCAGCGTGGAAGAGGCGCTCACGTGGTTCGACAGTCTGCCCACGGTCGACCTCGCGTTCATGACGGGCACGTGGAAGGGCAGCGAGCTCCAGACGGGGCACCCGATGGACGGGATGCTCGGAGCGACCGGCTGGTACGGGAAGCAGTTCCTCGACACCGAGCGCGTGCACCCGCTGCTGTTCTTCACGGAGGACCGTGCGGCGGTGTTCCCGGTGGACCCCCGGAAATGGCCATCGCCGGAGATTCGCGGCCCCGTGGGCCCGCACCGGGCAGCGGTGGAGACCGGGAAGTTCAAGGCACGGCTGCGGATGACGGAGTACCGGGGGAAGCTCAGCGCGACGATGATCTACGACGACTGGCCGACCAACGATGTGTTCCGGAAGGTCGATGGGAGCACGGTGCTCGGGCTGATGGACTCGCGAGGGATGGCGACACCGTACTTCTTCGTGCTGCGCCGCGATTGATGCCTGGGAAGGACCGGAGGGCTCGTCACCAGTTGATGGCGTAGGTGCAGGTGGCCGCGCCCTTCAGCCGGCAGTCCTGGTGCGGGCCATGCGTGAGGGTGGCCTTGGGCTGGAAGCGCTGGGCCATGCCCCGGATGAGCCCCACGTTGAAGCGGCACGGATACAGGTCGTCACACACCACGACGGCCTCGTTCTTCCCCTCCACGGGCTGATAGATGACGTGCCCGATTCCCTCCAGCATCTCCCCTGTCGCCGGGTTGAACATCACCTTGCCGTCGATGGAGTGGTTCATGTGGTAGGCGACATTGATGCCCGCGAGAGCCGAGTGGATGTCGCGGATGTTCGACGGGAAGTTCGCGAACTGGGGAATCATCGCGCCCACCTTCTCCAGGCCCCGTCCCCCGAGCAGGGTCTCGATCTTCTTGTAGACAGGCATGTAGGCGTCGAGCGGGTACCAGGCCTTCGCGTCCACGACGGGCTTGCCCTCGGCGTTGCGCGTCTGGATGTTCATCGTCTTCATCAACTCGTCGACCAGGACCGAGAAGCCCTTCACCGCATCGATGATGGTGATGGTGCTCGAGCCACTGACGGACAGGCGGGAGAAGGGGGCGAAGTCTGCCATGGGAGGGGGGTGCCGGAACCTGGGAAGGTGGAGCGGCCCGGTCCATGAATCGTTGCCCAGAACATGAATCTGTATCAAATGGGTGGGCGCCGACCCCAGAATCCCGTCGGGTTGTGAGGCATTGAGCAGGCAGGCTCCCGGCCGTTTCGTGGTGCGTTGCGTTCGGGTCGAGCAGGCAGGCAGACACCGCGATACGAGGGCGGCTGCTGGTCGGCTACCAGGTGTCGATGAACCTGCGCCGCCCCTCGCGCGTCGGCCGGGGCACGGAGCGCAGGCCCCGGAGAATCCAGGCGCGCGTCTCCGCGGGGTCGATGACCGCGTCGAGCTCCAGGAGCGACGCCATGTTGAGGGCCTTGCCGCGCTGGTGGGCCTCGGCAATCAGCGTCTGGGCCAGCTCCTCCCGCGCCACCGGGTCCTCGATGGCCTCGAGCTGCTTGCGCATCCCGATGCGCACGGCCCCCTCCAGGTTCATCCCTCCGAACTCGCCCGTGGGCCACGACACGGTGAAGACCGGTGCATGGAAGTGCCCTCCGGCCATTGCCTGTGCTCCGAGCCCGTAGCCCCGCCGCAGGACGACGGTGAAGAACGGCACGGCGAGGCTGGCGGCCCCCACGAACATGCGGGAGACGTGGCGCACCAGCGCGGTGGCCTCGGCCGGCGGGCCGACCATGAACCCGGGCGTGTCACACAGCGAGACGAGCGGGAGCCCGAACGCGTCACACAGCTGGAAGAAGCGCGCGGCCTTGTCGGCCGCATCCGCGTCGATGGCCCCGCCCAGGTGGAACGTGTCGTTCGCGATGAGCCCGAAGGGCTGCCCTTCGATGCGCACGAGCGCCGTCACCAGGCTGCGCCCGAAGTCCCGCCGCAGCTCGAGCACGGAGCCCGTGTCCGCCAGCGTCTCGATGATGGGGCGAAGCTTGTAGGCGCGGCGACGGTTCGCGGGCAGCGCCTCGCGCAGCGGCTCCTGTGCGGCGCACGCCCCCGGAGCGACCGGGCCCTGGAAGTACGAGAGGTACTTCTTCGCGACAGCCACCGCTTCCGCCTCGTCGCGCACGCGCACGTCGATGACGCCGTTGCGCGTCTGCACGTCCGCGGGACCAATCTCCTCCGGGGCGAACTTGCCGAGCCCGCCGCCCTGAATCATCGCCGGGCCGCCCATGCCGATGTTGCTGTCGTCCGTGGCGATGATGACGTCGCAGCTCCCCAGCAGCGCCGCGTTCCCCGCGAAGCACCGCCCGGAGACGATGCCCACGCGCGGGACGAGCCCCGACAGCGCCGCGAAGGCCAGGAAGCTGGGCGTGTCGAGTCCGGAGACGGTGTGCGTGTCCGTGTCGTTCGGCCGCCCTCCCCCGCCTTCCGCGAAGAGGACCACCGGCACGCGCCACTGCGCCGCGAGCGCGAGCATGCGGTCCAGCTTCCGGTGCCCCACGAGCCCCTGGGTGCCGGCGAAGACCGTGTAGTCGTAGGCCAGGACCAGGGTGCGCGCGCGCTCGTCGTCGAAGAGGGCGCGATTGACGGTGCCGAACCCGCAGACGATGCCATCGGCGGGGCTCGCGCGGATGAGGTCCTCCATGGAGCGCGTGGACCGCTGCGCCGCGAGCGCGAGCCCGCCGTACTCCGAGAAGCTCCCCGGGTCGACCAGGTCCGCGATGTTCTCCCGCGCCGTGCGCTGGCCGGTCTTCCGCCTCCGGGCCACCGCGTCCGCACGGCCGGCATCCGCCGTCGCCTCCAGGCGCTGCCGGAGCTCCGCCAGCTCGGGGCGCACCTCGCCTGACGAGGACGGCCGGTTGTCGTCTTTGACGTCACTCATGTCTTCATCCCCTCAGCTCCGCCCTGTGTGAACCCGGAGTGCGTGTCTTCGGACGCGGATGGTGTTGCATGGGCTGGAAGTTCTCCACCGTCATCCTCGGTGCTGCGTGGCATTCATCACGCTTCCGGATTCGGCGTCGCTCGGATAGAGGCGACTCATGCCCCTGTTGAACCTGCTGCTCCTCGCTCTGGGACTGGCCATGGATGCCACGGCGGTATCCATCGCGAGCGCCCTGGCGACGCCGCGCGTTCGGGCACGTGACGCGCTGCTCATCTCGTTCCTGTTCGGCCTGTTCCAGGCGATCATGCCCGTCATCGGCTGGGCCGTCGGCGCCCAGTTCGCGAACGCCATCGCCGCGTGGGACCACTGGCTCGCCTTCGTGCTCCTGGGGGGCATCGGGGCGAAGATGCTTCACGAGGCCTACACCCACCGTCACCCGGGAGCCGGCGCGGCGGAGAAGGCGGACACCGCCACCACCGGACGCAACCCGTTCCACCTGGGCCGGCTGGTCATCATGGCGTTCGCCACCAGCATCGACGCGCTGGCGGCCGGCGTGACGCTGCCCGTGCTCGACGTCCACATCGCGATGGCGGCTGCCATCATCGGCGGAGTCACCTTCGCACTCTGCCTCCTGGGCGTGAGCGTCGCCCGGCGGTTCGGCGAGTCGCTGGAGGGCAAGCTCGACATCGTCGGCGGCGTCGTCCTCATCGGGCTGGGCATCAAGACGCTCGTCGAGCACCTCTCCGCCGGCTGAGCCCCTCTCAGGGTGACCATGCCCGTGTCGAGGGTCAGTGGATGGACAAGACCTGGATGAGCCCCCAGGCCACCAGCACCAGGCCCGCGAAGCCGACGAGGCCCGCGTAGACGATGCGCAGGCCGGCGCGGCGAAGCATGCTGACGTGAGTGCCCAGCCCCATCGCCGCCATGGCCATCACCATGAGGAAGACGCTGGCGGTGGAGAGCTCGGCCTTCGCGTCGGCGGGCAGCACCCCCACCGAGCAGGCGGCCCCTACCGCGAGGAAGCCCAGCACGAACCAGGGGATGGGCGGCGCCTTCCACGAGTAGCGCACCGTCCCGCCTGCCCCGGAGACGAGCCCCAGCACGACGAGGGCGGGAGCCAGCAGCACCACCCGGGTGAGCTTCACCAGCGTGCCCAGGTCGCCCGCGGAGGTGCCCCAGGTGAAGGCCGCGGCCATCACCTGCGCGACCTCGTGGAGCGTGGCGCCCGAGAGGATGGCGAGCTGCGCCGTGCTCAGTCCCAGCAGCGGCCCCACGAAGACGAAGAAGAGCACGCCCGCCGTGCCGAGAATGCCGCACAGGCCCACCGCCAGCGTGGTGTCCTCCTCGTCGGCGCGGGTGACGGAGCTGGCGGCCACCACCGCGCTGGCGCCACAGATGGAAGTGCCCACGGCCAGCAGCGTGCCCAGCTTCTCCGGGACGCCGAACCGGCGCGCCACCCAGCGGATGCCCGTGATTCCGCCGACGATGACCACCAGCGCGAGCAACAGCACGCGCGGCCCCACCTGGGCCACGAGCGCGAAGTCCAGCCGCGCCCCCATCAGCACGATGCCCAGCCGCAGCACCGTGCGCGCCGAGTAGCGCGTGCCCTCCACCAGCAAGGCGGGCAGCCCCAGGGCCGTGCGCAGCGCGATGCCGATGAGCAGCGCCACTGTGAGCGGCCCCACCACCTTCAGGCCCGGGAGCGTGGCGAGCCAGTAGCTGACCACGGCCAGCACCGCGGCACTCGCGAGGCCCGGAAGACGACGACGCCAGACCTCTCCTGGGGGAGGCTCGGCGAGGGTGGGCGCAGGAGTCGCAAGCGGGGCAGTCATGTCGTGTTCCGGGTGCCGTACGCGCAGCTGGGACGGGGCTCATCGCACCTGCGAGGTGCTCGAATCCGGTGGGGGCCTCCCCTACCGCCTCGCTGGCGCGCCGCGCTTGTAGCACCTGGTCCAGGGACATGCCGGCGAACCTGGCGGGCATGAACGCGAGCAGCCGAGACGCACCGCGGGTGAGCGAGGCAAGCGGGGCCGCACACCTCGGGCCCTGAGACACCTTCCCACTCCACGGCGCGTCGCGTCAGTAGGCGGAGCCCTCGGCCACGCTCTCTCCCGCGAGCAGCCGGGGGAGCGCCGACACGGGGTGATGGGCCTGCTTTCCCGGAAGCCCGCAGCGCACCACGCCCTCCTCCTCGCGCTGGCGTGGGTCCCTCGCGAAGACGACCAGCGCGCGTGCACCGTCGGGCGCCGACACGAGGACGGTGTGCCGCTTCTCGGCGGCCTCGCCCAGGCCCGGGGCGCTCAGCAGCGCTTGCGAGAGGCTCGCTCCGGTCGGGTCGCGCTCCAGCACCTTCCTGGCCTCGGTGCAGAGGTCTTCACCTTCCCCCATCAACCGGCGCGCCTCCAGGAAGGGCCACGTGCTGACGAGGAGCGGCTCACGGCTCGTGGACAGCCAGCCCACGTGATGGCCGATGCCCACGGTGGCCATGGTCGCGCAGAAGAGCAGGACGAGCAGCCCGAGCAGCGACACCGTCCACCGGGCCGGCCAGGGCCGCGGGTCCTCGGGGCGTGCCTGCCGCCACACCTGGCGCGCGAAGGCATGGCCTCCGGCGCCGAGCACCACCACCACGGCCACTGTCTGCGCGATGGCGCTCCAGTCCCACGCCACCTGGGGGAGGACGCGATGGAGGAAGAAGGCCCACCCCGTGACGAGGAGGACGGGCACCTGGAAGACCCAGACCGACGCGAACACGCTGATGAAGCACAGCAGGAAGAACATCCCGGTGAAGCCGATGGCCAGCCTCTTCACCCACCGGGTCATGGCGTCCCCCCGAGCGCGGCGTGGATGTCGTCCACGGGCAGCATGCGGATGTCGCCGTCCGCGAAGAGCACCAGACGCTCGCGCCCGAAGATGCCGGGCTCGTACACCAGCGGCCGTCCCGGTGCGTCCACCTTCGTGCCCCCCACGTAGATGAAGTGCATCCCCGAGCCGCCCAGCACCTTCCAGCGCTCGTCGGGAATGCCCGCGCTGAAGTCATCCGGCGGGAACTCGCGCCCATGCGATTGCGCATAGGCCCACAGCGCCGTGCGCAGCTCCTCCAGGCGCTGCCGGCGCGCCTGTACCACCAGCTCCTTGTCGCCGGGCAGCTCGGTCCGCTTGAGCCGGTGGGTGGTGCCCGTGCGCTCCCAGGCGCCGGGGGTCATCAGCTCGCGCCCGCCGGCAATCATGGACAGGACGAGCTGGAAGCCGAGGCCCCAGAGGAACACCAGCGCCACCGCCGAGCCCAAGCCGAGCCTCGGCAGCCGGGGGAAGTCCCGCTGGACGCGGTTCCACAGCGCCTTCACGGCCAGCACCACCGCCAGGAAGACGAGGAGGAAGAAGGAGATGGCCTCCACTCGCCACCGGGCGACTTCGGAGAGGAGGTAGCTCGGCATGCCCGCGAGGGCGACAGCGGGCGCGAGCAGGACTGCGAGGGCCAGGGGACGCACCGCCCGAGTCTGCCGCAGCCCCCGCCGCCCGGGGAAGCGGGCCCCCCCCCGGACGGCGTGAGTCACTTCGCGAGGACTAATTGGCCCAGTGGACCTTGCCCAGGCCGGCGGGGATGAGGTCGCACACGTAGAAGATGTCGTCGTACGGGTAGTTGTCGTAGACGCCCCGGGCCGGGATGCAGCGCGCCGAGTTGGGGTACGGGGCGTTCAGGTCCGCGGCGAGCTGCTGGCAGTACGCGTGGTTCGACGGGTCCCCGCACTCCTCGGTGCAGCTGTCCGCGCGAATCCAGTACGGGTTGTAGAGGGGGTAGGAGTCCGCCTCCCTCCAGCACAGCCCGGACGAACACTGCGAGTCAGCGCTGCAGCCGGTACCCGTGGCATTCAGGCCCTGGCTCTGCTCCTGGACCTCCGGAGCCTGGGGAGACTGCTCGGGAGCCGAGACGCCACAGGCCACGGAGCCCAGCGTGAGCGAGAGCAGGGAGACGGACACTGCGAGGATGTTGCGCATGGATGAGGTCCTTTCCTGGTGAGGGGAAGGCCCGAAACAAACATTCCTCGCGAGCCGCGCCAAGCGCGCTTATCGCGATTTCTTATTTTCGAAGACAGAAAATGGTTTCAATTGACTCAGGCCTCAAGGGCAGCTCGCTTTCGCAGGAGTGCGCTACGCGCCGATGAGCCCCTGCCCACACGCGCGGATGGTGTTGCCGGTCAGCCCGAAGGCTCCAGGTGTGGACAGGAACGTCACCAGCTCGGCCACGTCGCGCGGCTGGCCTCCCTGCGACAGCGAGTTGAGCCGGCGGCCCACCTCGCGCGTCATCAAGGGCATCCTGGCCACCATGGCGGTCTCGATGAACCCAGGGGCCACGGCGTTGGCGCAGATGCCGCGGGGCGCGAGCCGCGGCGCGAGCGCCGCCACGTAGCCGATGAGGGCGGCCTTGCTGGTCGCGTAGTTCGCCTGTCCGAAGTTGCCCGCCACACCGCTGATGGAGGAGAGGTAGACGAGTCGCCCCTCGTCCCGCAGCGCGCCGGAGGCGAGCAGCGCTTCGTCGGCGGCGACGATGGCGGCGAGGTTGACGGCCAGCACCTGGTCCCACGCCTCGGGCGTCATCTTGGCGAGCGTGCGGTCTCGCGTGATGCCCGCGTTGTGCACCACCACGTCCACCCCCCCGTGGCGCTCCTTCAGCGTGGCCACCAGCCGCGCCGGCGCGTCTGGTGAGGTGACGTCCAGCGCGAGGGCCTCACCGCCCACGGCCTTCGCGGTGGCCCGGAGCGCCTCTTCGAGCGCGGGCACGTCGAGGCACACCACGCGCGCGCCCTCCTGGGCGAGGCGCTCCGCGGTGGCCGCGCCGATTCCGCGCGCGGCGCCCGTCACCAGCGCGACCTTGCCCCGCAGCGCCTCGTGGAGAGGCACCGCCCCCGGGGCGCGCACCTCCGCCGTCACGCGCACGGCCTGGCCGGACACGTACGTGGAAGGGGCGCAGCAGAAGAAGCGCACCACCGCCGCCAGGCGCTCCTCCGCCCCGCGAGCGACGTAGGCGAGGTTGGCCGTCACGCCGCGCCGCCCCGCCTCCTTGCCCAGGCTGCGCACGAAGCCTTCGACTCCGCGCGCGACGGCCGCGGCCGCCGGAGCCTCGGCCTCCTCGGGAAGAGAGGCCAGCACCAGGACCCGCCCGTTGCGTGCGAGCCGGCGCACCACCGGGTGGAAGAAGTCGTAGAGCGCGCGTGCGTCCGCCGGCTTCGCGAGCCCTGTCGCATCGAAGAGGACCACGTCCAGCCCCCGCCCCTCCTCCGCCGGGAGTGCCTCGAGCACCACCGCCCCGCCGCCCTGGAGCGCGCGGCGCCCCTCCGAAGTGGCGAAGCCTCCGGGCGCGCCACCGAGCAGGACCGTGCGGTCCGCGAAGGGCTGTGCCGTGGAGCCGCCCGAGGCGCGCGCAAGCGGTATCGGCGACGGCAGTCCCAGCGCCCGCACGAGTCTCCCCGTCAGCGGGCTGTTCGCGAGCTTCACCAGTGTGTCGGCCATGGGGTGGTCGCCCTGTCGGGGAAGGTGGTCAGGCCGTGAGGACGCCATGAGACATATTGCAATATGTCTCGCGGCGAGTTGGAATCGAAAAACGTTCCACCGGAAGCCGAAATGCCCTCCAGACGACGCTCCACCACCTCAGCGCGACAAGCGCCCTCGAAGACGACACGGCTGTCGCGCGTGCTCGCGGGCGCCGAGGAGCGTGCGCGCGCCACCCCGCTGGACGCCTTCCGGCTGGCGCGGCGCAAGTGGCTCGCCAGTGAGCGCATCGACATGGGCGCGCTGGCGGACGAGCTGGGCGTGGGCCGCGCCACGCTCTTCCGCTGGGTCGGCAGCCGGGAGCTGCTCCTCGGGGAGATCATCTGGTCGGTGCAGCAGCCCTTCATCGAGCGAGCCCGCGCCGAGGTGAAGGGACACGGGCCCGCGTACGTCGCGGAGGTGTGCGAGCGCGTGATGCGGGCCACCCTCTCCTTCCCTCCGCTGCGCCGCTTCATCGAGCGCGACCCCGAGTACGCGCTCCGCGTGCTCACCTCGAAGAGCAGCACGGTCCAGAGCCACAACATCGAAGCCACGCGCGCGGGGCTCGAGGAGCAGGTCGCCGCGGGCCACCTGCGGCCCACCCTGCCGCTGGACACGCTCGCCTTCGTCATCGTCCGGCTCGCGGAGGCCTTCGTCTACGCGGATGTCATCAGCGGCCGCGAGCCCGCGGTGGACCAGGCCGCCGCGGCCATTCGCGTGCTTCTCGGGGGGACGTGAGCCCCCTCCCATCCACTGCTGCCCATCCCTCCCACCCTCGAGGCTGCCATGGCTTCCACCCGACCCAATCCCCTCCTGTCGGACCGAGACGTCGCCTTCCACCTCTTCGAAGTGCTGGACGCCGAGAGCCTCACGCGCCTGCCCGCCTTCACGGCGCACAGCCGCGAGGGCTTCGAGCTGTTCCTCGACAGCTGCCGGCGCCTCGCTCGCGAGCAGCTGTTTCCGCTCTACCGGCCCATGGACGCGGAGCCCCCCGTGCTGCGCGAGGGCCGCGTGCGCCTGCACCCGCGCATGGGGGCGCTCTGGCGTGCCATGACGGAGCTCGGCCTGCTCAGCGCCGCGCGGCCCGAGGCGGTGGGCGGCCAGGGCCTGCCCGTCACCGTCTACTCGGTGGCCAACGCGTACCTCATGGCGGGCAATCTCGCGGCCCACGGCTTCATCGGGCTGACCACGGGCGCCGCGCACCTCCTGGA
Source organism: Pyxidicoccus xibeiensis (assembly GCF_024198175.1). Taxonomy (NCBI): domain Bacteria; kingdom Pseudomonadati; phylum Myxococcota; class Myxococcia; order Myxococcales; family Myxococcaceae; genus Pyxidicoccus; species Pyxidicoccus xibeiensis. The sequence continues at coordinate 449,090 of NZ_JAJVKV010000002.1, read as the reverse complement.
GACCTTTGGTGACGCGAGCCTGAAGGACGCCTTCATGCAGCCCATGTACGAGGGCCGCTGGACGGGCACCATGGCCCTCACCGAGCCGCAGGCGGGCAGCAGCCTCGCGGACGTGCGCACCACCGCCACGCCTGCGCCGGACGGCACGTACCGCATCCGTGGCAGCAAGATCTTCATCTCGGGTGGGGACCAGGACTTCGCCGAGAACACGGTGCACCTGACGCTCGCGCGCATCGACGGGTCGCCCGCGGGAACCAAGGGCATCAGCCTCTTCGCCGTGCCCGCGCGCCGGCCGGGGCCGGACGGCCAGCTGGTGCCCAACGACGTGAATGTCGCGGGCGTCATCCACAAGATTGGCTGGCGGGGCCTGCCCAGCCTCGCGCTCAACTACGGCGAGGACGGCGACTGCCACGGCTGGCTGGTGGGCACGGCCGGCCGGGGCCTCCCGCAGATGTTCCAGATGATGAACGAGGCACGCCTGATGGTGGGCATGACCGCGTGCGCCACCGCGTCCGCCGCCTATCACGAAGCGCTCGCCTACGCGCAGGAGCGCACGCAGGGGCGGCCCCTCACGACGAGGGACCCGGCGAGTCCCCCGGTGCCCCTCGTCGAGCACGCGGACGTGCGGCGCATGCTCCTGCGGCAGAAGGCCATCGTCGAGGGCAGCCTCTCCCTGCTGGCCTACACCGCGCTGCAGGGAGACCTCAGCCACCACGCGGAGAGCGAGGACGCGCGTGCCCGGGCTTCGCTCCTGCTGGACCTGCTGACGCCCGTGGCGAAGACGTTCCCCTCGGAGAAGGGCTTCGAGGCCAACGCCCTGAGCGTGCAGGTGCACGGCGGCTACGGCTACACGAGCGAGTACATGCCCGAGGCGTGGCTGCGCGACCAGAAGCTGAACACGATTCACGAGGGCACGAGCGGCATCCAGTCGCTGGACCTGCTGGGGCGCAAGGCGGTGGCCGGTGGCGGCGAGGCGCTGCGGCTGTACGCCGAGGAGGTGGCGCGCACGGTGGAGCGGGCGCGCGCGGCCGGGGTGGAGGCCGCGCAGTGCGACGCGCTGGCGGCGGCCACGGACGGGCTCACCACCCTGACGATGGAGGTCGCCAGCCGCGGCCTGGCCGGGGATGTGGAGGGCATGCTGCGCCACAGCGCACACTACCTGGAGCTCTTCAGCACGCACGCGGTGGCCTGGCGCTGGCTGGAGCAGGCAGCGGTGGCCGAGGAGGCGCTGCGCCGCGGCGCGGGTGCCACCGACACGGCCTTCTACGAAGGCAAGCGCCGCGCGGCGGCGTACTGGCTGCGCACCGAGCTGCCGCGCTGCGCGCCGCTCGCGCAGCTCATCCGCGGCAACGAGGACAGCTACGCGGGGATGCCCGTGGAGGCGTTCTAGCGGTCAAAGGGCTCGCAGCGGAGGTTGCAGGTCACCGGAGTCACAGCGGAGGTCGCCTTGAGCAATGTCGCTGACGGTCAGACGGTCAATGCGGGCAGGGTCCTTTTCCTGCTCTTCCTCGCCAACCTCCTCAACTTCTTCGACCGCACCATCCCGGCCATCGTCATCGAGCCCCTCCGCAAGGAGTACGGCCTGAGCGACCTGGAGCTGGGACTGGTCTCCGCGGCCTTCACCCTCGTGTACGCCATTGCCGGCATTCCCCTCGGAAAGCTGGCCGACACCGGCTCCCGGCGGAAGGTGCTCGGCTGGGGCCTGCTGGTGTGGAGCGCATTCACCGGGCTCAACGCCCTGGCGTGGAACTACTGGTCCTTCTTTCTCCTGCGCCTCGGCGTCGGAGTCGGCGAGGCCAGCTACGCTCCCGCGGCCAGCTCGCTCATCTCCGACATGTACCCCGCGAGCCGGCGGGCGCGTGCCACGGGCATCTACATGCTGGGGCTGCCCATGGGGCTGGTGCTGGCCTTCTTCACCGTGGGCGGCATGGTGACGGCCTTCGGCTCCTGGCGCGCCCCCTTCCTCATCGCCGCGCTGCCGGGCATGGTGCTGGCAATCTTCCTCTTCTTCATCCGGGAGCCGCAGCGCGGGGCCAGCGAGCTGACTCGCGTCTCTCAGCAGCCCGTGGCGCAGCCCATCCGCACCCTGCTGCGCATCCGCACGCTCACCTGGATCATCCTGTCCGGAGTGACGCTCAACTTCGCCACGTACGCGGGCAATGGCTTCCTGGTGCCGCTGCTGCAGCGCTACTTCGGGCTGCCCCTGGTACAGGCGGCGGTGGTGACGGGCTTCATCACCGGCGTCACCGGGCTGGTGGGGCTGACGCTGGGTGGCTGGGTCGCAGACCGGGTGCATGCGCGGTCCGAGCGGGGACGCCTCACCCTCGGGGCGGTCAGCCTGCTGGTGGGCGCGCTCGGCACGGGAGCCGCCCTGCTCGCGGGCAACGTGTCGGTGCCGCTGTTCGCCCTGTGCTTCGGGCTGGGCTGGCTCGGGGTCTACAACTACTACACGAGCGTCTACCCGGCCATCCACGACGTGGTGGAGCCGCGCCTGCGGGCCCGCGCGGTGGCGCTCTACTTCGCGGGGATGTACGTGCTCGGCGGCGCCCTGGGCCCGGCGGTGGTGGGCGGCCTCTCCGACGCCTTCACCGTGGCCGCGATGCGGGAGGCAGGGGCCGCCGAGGTGACGGAGGCCTTCAAGGCGACGGGGCTGCACAGCGCCATGCTCCTCATCCCGGTGATGCTCCTGTTCACCTCGCTGTTCATCCACCTGGCCTCACGGAGCTTCGTGGCGGACGCGCGGCGGATGCGGGAGGCGCTGGCACACGAGGAGCCGGAAGCGGCACCGGGACTCCAGGAGGTCGCATGACCAGGCTCACGGTGAGCGCCGTGAGGCTCCCGCAGAGCCTGGCCACACGTCCTACGTCGCGGCTGACGCCTCCAGGCTCCGGTGGATGTAGCGAGCAATGGCGGCGGTGTTCGGGTGCTCCATGGGCAAGGTGACGGGGAGTGGCAGGCCCGTCTCGGCACGCAGCGCATTCACCAGGTCCACCGCGAGCAGTGAGTCCAGCCCGAGCTCGTCCAGATTCCGCGTGGGCGAGACGGGGATGGCCTCGTCCAGCAGGAGCACGGTGCGGACGATCCGGTTCACGTGGTCCAGCAGGAACTCCTCGTGCCGTGTCGAAGCGACCTGGCGCAGTGCGCTCACGAGCGGAGGCTCCGTGGACGCCACGGGGCTTTGCACCTGCGGAGTCGGAGTCGACTTCGCCGCTCCACCTGGCGTCAGGTCCTCCACCAGGAGCGCCCGCACCGCGTTCCCGTCCTCGTAGCAGGACCAGTCCGCGGTCATGGCGAGCGCCCACGCGCGGTCGCCGCGCATCAGACGTCCGAGGATGTCGACGCCGAGCTCGGGGGCCATGGCCTGGAGCCAGTGCTTGCGCGTCGCAGCAGCGGTCGCGGCCATGCCGACCTGCCACGTCCCCCAGCTCACCGTGAGCGCCGGGAGCCCCCGCGCACGCTGGGTTGCGGCGAAGGCGTCGAGGAAGGAGTTCGCCGCGGCATACGCACCCTGCCCCGCATTTCCGAGCAGCGCCGCGATGGACGAGAAGCTCACGAAGAAGTCCAACGGCCGCTGCCGCGTGAGCTCATCGAGGTGGACCGCGCCGGCCACCTTGGGGGCCAGCACCCGCGCGAACGTGGAAGGGTCCTGGTTCACCAGCAGCGCGTCCTCCAACACGCCCGCTGCGTGCACCACGCCCCGGAGCGGCGGCAGCCGCGCCGCCATCCGTGACAACAGCGCCTGCACCTCTTCGCGGCGAGCCACGTCGGCACGCTCCAGCACGACACGGACACCACGCGCCGCGAGCTCCTGCTCGAGCGCGAGCGCCTCCTGGCTGCCGGCACTCCGCCCCGCGAGGACGAGACAGCGTGCGCCCTGGTCCGCCATCCACGTGGCAACGGCCCGCCCCAGCGCGCCGGCGCCTCCCGTCAGCAGGTAGCTCGCGTCCCGTCGGAACGTCACCGGCGCTGCGTGCACCGATTCTGTGCGCGCGAGCCGTGGCGTATGCCAGCCCCCACCGCGGAGCGCGGCACCTTGCGCCCAGCTGCCGCCGAGCACCGCGCGGTACAGCCACTCGGCGTCCTCCGGGACACCCGGAGCCTCCAGGTCCAGCATCCCTCCCCACAGTGACGCGAGCTCATCCGCCACGACGCGTCCCAGCCCCCACAGCGCCGCCTGCGCGGGGGTGGGCAACTCGCCAGCATGGACAGCCTGCGCCCCTCGCGTCACGACGTGCACGCGAGCTCGCGTGCTGGCTTTGGCGAGTGCCTGAACCAGCGCCACCACCGGCCAGGAGACGCGGCTCGCCCCCTCGCTGAGTGCGCCTTCCTCCTCCCGGCTGTCCAGCGCCCACAGGTGCACCACGCGCGTCAGCGGCGGCCCGCCGGCCGCCTGGAGCGCTTCGAGCACGCGGGTGTAATCCGCAGCCTTACCGGGGCGGACTCGGAAGCCGCAGGCCCCTTCGCTGAACGCCTCGCCCGGGCGGACCATGACGACCGAGGCGGATGGCGTGCCGCGAATGTGCGCCGCGAGCGCGTCCGCCACGCCACCTTCATCCGCTAGCAACAACCAGGCACCCGCGGGGGCCTCGGCCTGCTGCGGGATGGCGGCAGGGCTCCAGCGCACTTCGTACACGGACTCGCTGGCGCGCTTCCGCAGCGCGGAAGGCAGCCGCTCGCGCGCAATCCACTCGAGGCGAAGGCCCCTTGCCTCCAGCCGGGTCTGGCCCTTCCCATCCGTGAGCCACACGTCCGCAGTGGCGTCAGCTGTCCGACGCACCGTGCACGTCAGCAAGTCGCCCGGCGCTGCCGGCCTGCCGAAGACCAGACTTGCAAGCTCGCCGGGGAAGAACGCCCGAGCCTCGGCTGGGGCGTTCACGAAGGCGGCGGCCAGCAACGACGTCTCGAGGAGAAGCGGGTCCCACCCCGTCCCGTCACCCCCGGCGCGCAGCTGCGCCACCACCTCGCGCCCGTTCGACCACACGGACTCCAGTCGTCGGCCGGGCTCATGCCCCCACGTCCGGAGCTGCGCGGCTACCTGCTCGGCGCCGAGCCGTGCCCCTTCGTTCCCATCCGTCGCGATGGCCGGCGCAGGCCCGGGGGAGCCTCGAGGGAATGACAGCGTCCCCGAGGCATGCCGCTTCCACTCGGGCGGCAGGTCTCCATCGGGCGTGCGCGCGCTTGCGATCTCGAACGCGTAGCCGTCCTTCGTCGGGGTGAGCACCAGCTGGCTCTGGAGTTCGCCGGGCGCGTCCGTCACGGCCAGTGGCGCCTGGAGCCGGACGCGCTGCACCTCGACGAGCTCGCCGCCCATCACCTGTGCGGCGGCCCGGTGCACTCGTACCAGCTGAGCCGCGGAGGGGAACGCGGGCCCGCCGTCGAACCGGTGCTCCTTCGCGAAGGGGACCTCGGAACCCCTCCAGCTCGCCTCGAAGCAGACGGCGTCCCCTGCGAGCTCGCGCCGCGTGCCGAGGAATCCCGTGGTGCGAGCACCCTGGCGGTGAGGCCCCTGCCCCGCCGCTGCCTCCTCCAACCAGTAGCGCTCCCTGGCGAATGGGTAGGTGGGTAGCGGAACGCGCGGGCCGCGCTCGCCCCGGTGGAGGCCGGAGAGGTCCACCTGCACGCCTCGTGCGATGAGCTCCCCGAGCCCCTCGAGCATCCCTCGTGCCTCCTCTCGCCCTGGTTTCAGCGACGCGACCCACGTCACCGCCGCCGCATCGGGAAGGCACTTGCGTCCCAGGTCGATGAGCGCCGGTTGCCGTCCCAGCTCCACGAACGTGTCGAACCCGGCGCCGCGCAGTGCCTCCAGCGCTTGCGGGAAGCGCACGGGCTCACCCGCCTGCCGGCGCCAGTAGTCGGCGTGCGCCACCACTCCGGGCGCCGCCACCGCGCCCGTCACGGTCGATGCGAACACGCAGCGCGGTGGGCTGAAGCGCACCTGCGCCGCCGCACCCGCCCCTCGCTCGACTGCGAGCCTCAGCGCATCCTCGAGGCTCAGCACGCCCGCGACACACGCGGCGGAGAGCTCGCTGGCTCCGAATCCGAGCACCCCCTCCGGACGCACGCCAAGGGACGCCCACAGCTCGGCCAGCGCGTACTGCATGATGAACAGCGCAGGCTGAACGATGGACGTGTGTTCGAGCGAGCCCCGGCCGAGCAGCGCCTTCGTCACGTCGGCCCCGAGCGCTGGCCCGAGCAGTCGTGCGCAGCGCTCCACGGCTTCGCGGTACACGGGTTCGGTCTCGTAGAGTGTTCGTCCCGTGGCGGTGAGCGGCGCGAGCTCGCCCGTGAAGAGGAACGCCACCCGCGGCCGCCGCGACGCGGACGCCTCACCGGACACCACCGTGGGCGAGGGCTTTCCCGTCGCGAACGCGCTGAGCGCTTCCTGGGCCTCTTCCCGCCTCTCCGCCACCACCGCCAGGCGGTGCGAGAGCAGCGCGCGTCCCAGGTGCGTAGACCGCGCGACGTCCGCGAGCGCCGCCCCGCCCGAAGCCTCGAGCAGCGCGGCGTAGCGACGCGCGAGCTCCCGGAGGGACGCGGACGACTTCGCCGAGAGGGTCAGCAGTTGCACCGGCCGGCCCGCGGACACCGGGCGCTGCTCGCGCACGGGCGCCTCCTCCAGCACGATGTGCGCGTTGGTGCCAGACAACCCGAAGGAGCTCACGCCCGCGATTCTTGGGGCGCTCGCACGCTTCCACGGCTGAAGCGACGTCGGGATGCTGAACGGCGACCCCGCCAGCTGGATGCGCGGGTTCAGCTCGGTGAAGTGCAGGTGTGGGGGGATGGCCTCGTGCTGCAGCGACAGCGCCGCCTTGATGATTCCGGCGATTCCCGCCGCCGCCTCCAGGTGCCCCAGGTTGGTCTTCACGGACCCGAGCCCGCACTTCGAGCCGTCCTTCCGGCTCGCGAACAGCTCCTTGAGCGCGTCCACCTCGATGGGGTCCCCGAGCGGTGTCCCCGTCCCGTGCGCCTCGATGTAGCCCACCTGCTCAGGCCTCACGCCCGCGTTCGAGAGCGCCTCGGTAATCACCGCCTTCTGCGCCTGCGCGTTCGGCGCCGCGAGCCCCGTGCTGCGCCCGTCGTGGTTGACGGCGGAGCCGCGAATCACCGCGAAGATGCGGTCCTCCGCCGCGAGTGCATCCGGCAGTCGCTTGAGGACGACGACCCCGCAGCCCTCGCCGCGCGCGAACCCGTTTGCGCGGATATCGAACGACTTGCAGCGGCCATCCGGAGACAGGGCGCCCAGTCGCGACAACATCACCATGCTCTCGGGCGCCAGGAGCAGGTTCACCCCCGCTGCGAGCGCCACGTCGGACTCACCGCCGCGCAGGCTCTGACACGCCAGGTGGAGCGCAACGAGTGAGGACGAGCACGCGGTGTCCACCGTGAGGCTGGGGCCGTGAAGCCCGAGGAAGTGCGACAGGCGGCCGGCCAGCACGCTCGACATCCCGCCCGTCACCGAGTGGGCTTCGAAGCGCTCCGGACCGCGGCGCTGCGCGAGGATCTCGTAGTCATGGGTGCAGCTGCCGACGAAAACGCCCACCGCGCGCCCCTTGAGGCCCTCCGGCGGCAGACCCGCGCTCTCCAGTGCCTCCCAGCCCACCTGGAGCAGCAGCCGCTGCTGCGGGTCCATCAGCTGCGCCTCACGCCCGGAGATTTCGAAGAACGGCGCGTCGAACCGGTCCACCTCGTCGAGGAACGTGCCGTACCGGGTGACCATCTTCCCGGGCGCCTGGGGGTCCGGGTCGTAGTAGTCGTCCACGTTCCAGCGCTCGCGCGGGACTTCGCGCACGGCGTCTGTCCCCGCGCGCAGGAACTCCCAGAAGCGCTCGGGGTCGTCGGCGCCGCCCGGGAAGCGACAACCGATGCCGACGATGGCGATGGGGCTCGGAGCCTTCCCCACCATCGCAGCGAGCGCGGCGCGGTCCTCGGGTGTCAGCTCCGCCAGGATGTCCGAGATGGCCTGTAGCGCTTCATTCATTGCGACTCACCCTCCGTGGGGGATTTCTTCTTGAGCTTGCGAAGCGCCGACAGGATGCGCGCGGCTCCTGCTTCGGAGACCTGCGCCGCCGGAGCTTCGGTCGTGGTGTCGTTCGCGCCCGCGGGCGCGGCGATGGCAGCGGGCAGCCCGGCAGCCTGCGGTGCTGCATTCTCGAGGGGGACTTCGAGCAGCGCCGCCAGGCGGACCGCGAGCGCCGAGACGTTCGGGTATTGCCAGACGATGGACGTACTGAGGCCCACGCCCAGCCCGCCCTCCAGCCGGTTGCGGAATTCGATGGCCATGAGCGAGTCCACGCCGAGGTTCTTGAACGGCGCCGACGGCTCGATGCGCGACGGCGCGCAGCGCAACACGCGCCCGAGTTGTTCCTGCAGGTAGCTCTCCAGCACCCGCGAGCGGTCTCCCGCCGGATGCCCGAGCAGCTGCTCTCGCCACGTGCCGCCCGACGCGGAAGCTCCGCCCTGGGCCTCCTCGAGCAGCGCAGCCAGGAACGGCGAGCGCGCGGACGCCAGGTGGGACTCGCGCCACTGGCGGACATTGAGCCGCATGGCGCTCACCTGCGCGGCGGCTCCCGTCAGCAGCCGCGCGAAGACCTCCGCGCCCTGCTGCGGCGTGAAGCTCTCGACGCCGCTCATGGCGAGGCGTGCACCCCGGTTGGACTGAGCGGCGGCGAGCCCCACCTCCGCCCACGGGCCGTAGTTGATGCTCAGGCCCGGCAGGCCGAGCGAGCGCCGGTGGTGCGCGAGCGCATCGAGGAACGCGTTCGCGGCGCAGTAGTTGCCCTGGCCCGGCGAGCCGAGCACCGACGCCACCGACGAGCACAGGACGAAGCAGCCGAGCTCGTCCCCTCGTGTGAGGGCGTGCAGGTTCCAGGCGCCGAGAATCTTCGGCGCCGCGACCCGGCGCATCTGCTCGGGGGTGAGCCGCAGCAGGGTCGCGTCGTCGAGGACCGCCGCCGCATGGATGACGCCCCGGAGGGGAGGCAGGCGCTGTCGGAGGTCCGCGAGGACCGCCGCCAGTGCGCCCGCGTCGGCCACGTCGGCGTGCGCGAACTCCACCCTCGCCCCCGAGGCGCGAAGCTCCTCCGCTACCTGGAGCGCTCCGGCGGGCGGCTCGCTGCGCCCGAGGAGCACCAGGCTCCTCGCGCCCTGCGCGACCAGGGAGCGCGCCAGCTGGAGCCCCACGCCGCCTGCTCCACCGGTCAACAGGTACGTGCCGTCGGGACGGATGGCCGCCCCGGACGCCGCCGCAGGCAGCACCGTCGAAGGGGCGCTCTCGCGGTCGAACGACAGCACCAGCTTCCCGACGTGCTCGCCCTGCGCCATCGCGCGCATCGCCTCGGCCACGCGCGAGACGGGCAGGACCTTGACGGGCGGCAGACGGAAGGCGCCAGAGGCGAAGCGGTCCAGGACCTCCGCCAGCAGCCGCTGGACGAGCGCGGGGCGGGCCCGGGTCATCGAGCGGAGGTCCACCAGCGTGAAGCTCAGCTGCCGCAGGAACGGCTTGAGCCCCAGGGGATGGTCCTGGACGTAGTCGCGCTTGCCAATCTCCACGAAGCGGCCGTAGTCGCGCAGCACGCCGAAGCTCGCGGGGATGAACTCGCCTGAAAGCGAGTTGAGCACCACGTCCACGCCCTCGCCGCCCGTGCGCGCCCGCACCTCGTCCGCGAACGCCAGCGAGCGGGAGTCCATCACGTGCTGGATGCCCATGGAGCGCAGGAGCGCCCGCTTCTCCTCGGTGCCCGCGGTCGCGAAGATCTCCGCGCCTGCGAGCTGCGCGACCTGAACGGCCGCGAGCCCTACCCCGCCCGCAGCGGCATGGATGAGGACCCGCTCGCCCGCGCGCAGCCGCCCCACGTGCTCCAGCGCGTACCACGCGGTCAGGAAGGCCACAGGGATGGCGGCCGCGTCCTCCATGCGCATCCCGCTCGGAAGTGGCGCGACGAGCTGGCTGGACGTCGTGACGAACGAGTCGAACGCGCGCGGGGCGATGCCGACGACTCGATGTCCCACCTCGAGGCCGCTCACGCCCTTTCCGACGGCGCTGATGCGTCCCGCGCACTCGAAGCCCAGTGGAGGCCCGCCCGAAGCCTGGCCGGTGTCGTCCTCCATCATCCCGAGCGCGAACAGGACGTCGAGGAAGTTGAGCCCCGCGGCGCGGACCTCGATCTCCACCTGGCCCTCGCCCGGGGGCTTGCGCCCGGACATACGGAAGGCCACCTCGTCGAGCACGCCGGGCCGGGCCGTCTCGACACGGAACGGCAAGTCCGCGGACCGCACGACAGCCCGGGGCGGCGCCGATGGGACGGACCGCTTCAGGCGCGCCACATACCGCGCGTCACCGCTAAGGACGAGCTGGTCCTCGCGGCCATCCCCGTCCAGGAGCTCCCGCTCGAGCGCCTCCAGCTCCAGTGCCGACGGCCTGGGGGACAGGTCCAGACAGGACGTCCTCAGCTCCGGGAGCTCGTGCCCGAGGGTGCGAGCCAGCCCCCACAGCGGCGCCTGCGCGACGGCGAGCCCCGGGGAGGCGTCCAGCGGATGCACGCCCGCGGTCAGGAGCCACAGCTTTGGAGGGTCCCGGCGACCCGCTCGCGCGAGCGCCTGCACCAGCCGGAGCGCACTCTGCGCCCCCAACTGCTGCGCCTCTTCGAGCGACTCGGCACCGAGGTCCTCGGCACCCGCGGCATCCAGCGACCAGGCATGAACCACCCCGGCCAGCGGAGGCGCTGACGCAAACGCCTCCTTCACCAGGCGCTCCAGACCCTCCGCGTCAGAGACGTCGAGCTCACGGCGACCGTGCTCCGGCACGGACGACCGAGCGCTCCGGAAGGCGAGCAGACACCGCTGGCCGCGCGCCTCGAGCCGCTGCGCGAGCGCCTCCGCCGTCCCGCCCTGGTCCGCGAGGATGAGCCAGGTCTGCGCCTGCACCTCTGCACGGGCCGTGCTGGCGGGCTGCGCGTCCCACTCCACGGCGTAGAGCGTGTCGCCGAGCGCGTCGCGCTTCTGGCCCGGCAGGTAGCGGATGAGCAGCCCTTCGACCTCCAGGAGGCGCTCGCCCGTCGGCCGGTACGCGAAGACGTCCACGCGCATACCGTGCGTGTCGCTCGCGCGGCACACCGCGTGGCAGAGGACCTCGCCTTCGAGCGCGGCGCCGCGCTCCAGCCGCGAGATTCCGACCGGCAGGGCGCGCATTCCCTCCGCCGGCTTCGCGAGCCCACCGGCGACCTGGAGGAGCGCATCCAGGAGCGCTGGATGCATGTGGTAGGGCCCCTCTGCCGTGGCCAGCGCCTCCGGCAGGCGGACGCGCGCGAGCGCCTCGCGTTCTCCGCGCCACAGCTCGAGAACGCCCTGGAACGCAGGGCCGTATTCGAGCCCCAGCCGCGCCAGTGCCTCGTAGTGGGCTCCGGCCGCAACGGGCTCGCGGCAGCGGCTGCGCAGCGCGTCGAGCGTGCTCACGGCCGAAGCCGCCGGCGTGCCACGGGCCTTCAGCACGCCGCGCGCGTGACGCGTCCAGGCCTCCGTCTGCGACGTCCTGGCGAAGACCTCGAACTCGAAGCGGCCCTCGCCCGCGGGGCCCACCACCACCTGCGTGGACACCGGCGCCTCGGTCAACGTGAGCACCTGCTCGAAGCGCACGTCGACAAGCGCGCCAGGCGCCCCGAGGACCGGCTCCGCCGCGGCGAGCGCCATCTCGACGTAGCCCGCCCCTGGGAACACCACGCTGCCATCGACACGATGGTCCGAGAGGAACGGCAGTCGCGCCAGGCGCAGCTCCGCCGCGAAGTAGTGACGGCGACCGACGGCCTCCAGGTGGCGCCCGAGCAACGGATGGCCCCCTGCCTCCGCGCCTTCGCGCGCGGACGCGTCCTCGTCCTCGAGCCAGAAGCGCTCGCGCTGCCACGGGTACGCGGGGAGGTCGGCCAGGGAGGCGCCGCCCGAGCCGAGCTGCTCGAACGCCACGGGCTGGCCGGCGGCGTAGAGTCCGCCGAGCGTGGCCAGCATCGCCGCGCGCTCGTCCTCGTCGCGCTTCGCCGTGGGGAACGCCAGGGCGCGCTGGCCCAGCGAGCCGAGCCCTTCCTCGAGCGCCGGTACGAGCACCGGATGCGGGCTCACCTCGACGAACGTGCCATGCCCTTCCCGAACCAGGCGTTGGACGACGTCCCAGAAGGCCACGGGCTGGCGCAGGTTGCGCGTCCAGTATTCCGCGTTGAGCTCGTCGCCGCGCACGTACTCGCCCGTCACGGTGGACAGCATCGGCACCTGCGCCGGCATCGGCTGGAGGCCACGAAGGCCGGCAAGCAGCCCGGACGTGAGCGGCTCCATCTGAGGGCTGTGTGACGCGTACGTCACCTTCACCCGGCGGCAGAAGATGCCCTCCGCTTCGAGGCGCGCGAGCAGCGCCTCCAGCGCCTCCACGTCGCCCGAGACGACGCTCGACCTCGGCCCGTTCTGGGCTGCGACTGAGAGCAGTGACTCCTGGCCCTTCAGCCGCGGCTCGAGCTGCTCACGCGACAGCTCGACCAGCGCCATGCCGCCCCGCCCCTCGACGGTTGTGACCGCCGCGCTGCGCAGGCAGATGATGCGCGCCGCGTCCTCGAGCGAGAGCGCGCCCGCCACGTGCGCGGCGGCGACCTCGCCCATGCTGTGCCCCACCACTGCATCCGGCGTCAGGCCCCACGCGCGCCACTGCGCCGCCAGGGACACCTGCATCGCGAAGAGCAGCGGCTGCACCACCTCGACCCGCTCCAGCAGCGCGGGCAGCCCCTCGGACGCGAGCACCTCGAGGAGGTCCCACCCCACGTGCGGCCTGAGCGCCTCGGCGCAGCGCGAGAGCGCTTCACGGAAGGGGGCCTCCGCCATCAACCGGCGCCCCATCCCGACCCACTGGCTCCCCTGCCCCGGGAACACGAACACAGTTCCACGGCCCGTGAGTGCGCCGGCTCCCCGCGCGCATCCCGGACGGGACTCCCCTCGTGCGAGCGCCTCGAGCCGCTCACCCAGCTCCTCCGCGCTCGTGCCGACGACCGCGAAGCGGTGGGTGTGGTGACTGCGCCGCGCCCCCGCCGTAGCGCAGAGGTCCCGAAGCCTCGCGCGGTCCGCGCCCGAGACGTGACGTGAGAACGCGAGCGCCCGTTCACGGAGCGCCGGCTCGGTCTTCGCGGAGAGCGGCAGCAGGAGCGCGCCGTCTTGGACCGCTGCGCTGGCCACGGGCACCTGCGACGGCGGCTCCTCGAGCAGCACGTGTGCGTTGGTCCCGCTCAAGCCAAACGAGCTCACCCCCGCGACCCTCGGCTGAGTCCCCTTTCGCCAGGCCCGCGGCGCGGAGGCGATGGCGAACGGAGTGCCCTCCAGCGTCATGCGCGGGTTGAGCGCCTCGAAGTGCAGCTGCTTCGGGATCTCCTCGTGCTGCAGCGCGAGCACCGCCTTGATGAGGCCCGCCATCCCCGCTGCGGCCTCCAGGTGCCCGAGGTTCGTCTTCACCGAGCCGATGGTGCAGACGGAGCCGTCGCTCCGCGCTCCTCCGAGCACGTTGGCGAGGGCCTCGAACTCGATGGGGTCGCCGAGCGACGTGCCGGTCCCGTGAGCCTCCACGTACCCCACGTGCTCCGGCTTCACGCCCGCGGCCTCCAGGGCCGTGCGCAGGAGGGACTCCTGGGCGCGTCCGTTCGGCGCCGTGAGCCCGCTGGACTGCCCGTCCTGGTTCACCGCCGAGCCCTTCACCACCGCCCAGACGCGGTCCCCGTCTCGCACGGCATCCGAGAGCCGCTTGAGGACCACCACACCGCAGCCCTCGCCGCGCACGAAGCCGTTCGCGCGCGCGTCGAATGCGCGGCAGCGGCCGTCCGGCGACAGCGCCTGCGTGCGCGCAACCACCTCCATCGACAGCGGCGACAGGATGAGGTTCACGCCCCCCGCGAGCGCGAGGTCACTCTCGCCGCTGCGCAGGCTCTGACATGCCAGGTGGAGCGCCACGAGCGACGAGGAGCACGCGGTATCCACCGAGAGGCACGGGCCCTGCAGCCCGAGCAGGTAGGAGATGCGGCCCGCGGCGAACGCGTGCCCGTTGCCGGTGCTCGAGTAGATGTCGAGCTGGTTCGCCGGCAGCGCGAGCGTCCGCAGGTTGTAGTCCTGGCTCATGATGCCGACGAAGACGCCGGTCTTGCTGCCCACGAGCCGGTCCGGGACCTGGTGCCCGTGCTCGAGCGCCTCCCAGGCGACTTCGAGCAGCAGGCGGTGCTGCGGGTCCAACCCGGCCGCTTCACGCGGTGAGACGCCGAAGAACCCCGCATCGAAGCCGTCCACCGCCTCCAGCAGCGCCGCCCACCGTGCACCCGCGTGCGCGGGCGTCCGCCCTCCGGGCCACCTGGAGGCGGGAATCTCCTTCACCGCATCCACGCCGTTCTCGAGAAGCTGCCAGTAGGACTCCGGATCCTTCGCGCCGCCCGGGAAGCGACACCCGAGCCCCACGATGGCGATGGACTCCCGGGCAGAGGGAGTGGTGGGCGCGGGCTTCGGGGAGGGGGCGCTGGGCACCGCTCCGGACTCCTCCGCGAGCGACCCGGCCACGCGGCCGAGCAGGTGCTCCACCAACCCCGCGAGGTGCGGAACCGAGAACGCGACCGTCGCCGGAAGCTTGAGCCCGAGGCCTGCCTCGAGCCGGTTGCGCAGCTCGAGCGCCATCAACGAGTCCAGCCCCAGGCTGCGCAGGGGCGTGCCGCGCGCGATAGCCTGGATGTCGTCGTGCCGCAGCACCTGGCCCAGCTGCTCGCGCACGAACTGTTCCATGAGCGCGGGCCGCTGGCCCGACTGGGCGCGACGCAGCGACGGCAGGAGCACCGCGGCCCCCTGCGCGGAGGGCGCCGAGGTGGCCTGCGCGGTGCCCTGGAAGAGGTCCGCCAGCCGCCGGCTCGCCGCCACCTGCGGGTAGAACTCGCGCCACTGCCGCCCATCGAGGTCCATCAGTGCGAGCTGTCCTTGGTCGGCCCCGAGGATGCCGTCGAGCAGGGCCGTCCCTTCCTCGGGGGCGAAGCTCCGCAGTCCGCGCGCCGCCAGCCGCCGTCCACGCTGCTCCTCGGCCGCAGCCAGCCCGACGCCCGAGAACGGGCCCCAGTTGATGCTCACGGCCGGCAAGCCCTGGGCGCGCCGTGCGAGGCACACCGCGTCCACGTAGGCGTTGGCCGCGGCGTAGTTGCCCTGACCGGGTGAGCCCAGGACCGACGCCACGGACGAGTATGCGACGAAGAAGTCGAGCGCGTGCCGCCGCGTCAACCGGTCCAGGAGCCTCACCCCCTGCACCTTCGGGCGCGCCACGCGCTCGAAGTGCGCGGCGTCCTGGGCCTCGAGGAGCGCGTCGTCGATGACACCTGCCGCATGCACCACGCCGCGCAGCCGCTCGCCGAGTCGCTCCAGGAGCCGCGTGAGCTCCGCCTCGTCCGCGACGTCCACGCGCGCCACTTCGACCTGGACTCCGAGCGCGGTGACGGCCTGCTGCTGCTCGGGCGTCCGCGCGCCCTCGCGGCCAAGGAGCACCAGGTTCCGCGCGCCCCGGGCCACGAGCCACCGCGCCGCCTCGAGCCCCAGCCCGCCGAGGCCGCCGGTCACCAGGTAGACGCCCGCAGGGTCGAGGTGCAACGTGCGCGGTGCGCCGCCTCGGCGGATCCGCCGGAGCCGTCCCACGAAACGCGCGCCCTCCCGCAGCGCCACCTCTTCGTCGGGGCCTGCTGCCAGCACTTCCCTGGCGACCTGGGCGCCATCACCTGGCCGGCCCTCCACGTCCACCCGCATGCAGTGCAGCTCGGGATGCTCGTAGGCCACGGTGCGCGCGAGCCCCCACGCCACGGCTCCGTCGGGACGGACCGCGTCGCTCGGCCGCACCTGCTGCGTGCCTTGCGTGACCACCCACAGGCGCGGCACGTCCCTGAGCTCGGCCCCGCCAAGCGCCTGCATCCAGGAGAGCGCCGTCGTGTACGCAGCGGCGTACGTCCCTTCCCCGCCGTCAGGCACGACGACGACTCCACTCAGCCCCTCCCCTTCGCGGCGCAGACGCTCGGCGCTCGCCGCAACGTCAAGACGCTCCACGTGCGCGCCAGCCGCTTCGAGTGCGCGCCGGACGTCGTCCGTGAGCTCCGAGCCGTCACCGTGCAGCCAGTACCGGCCGCCCTGCGTCCGCGCTGTCGGCGGAGCGGCCTGCTCCCAGCCCATCTCCCATGCCCACTGCTGCCACGCACGGGCGTCGCTCCGCAGGGCCGCCGGGTCCGCGCGCTTGAGCTGCAACCCCTCGAATTCCAGCACCAGCTCGCCGGCCTCGTCGAAGGCGCGGAGGCTGCCGACACACGCCTCCTCGGAGACGCTGCGCAGCACCGCGTGGCAGAAGCGCGGGCCTCCGCCGCGGCCGAAGAAGCGCAGCCGCTCGAGCGCGAAGGGAATGAATGCCTGGCCCGCTGGGAGCGAGGGCGCCGCGGCGACCAGCGTCTGCAGGCACCCATCCAGCTCCAGCGGGTGCAGCAGGCTCCCGCGCTCGGGCTCCGCGAGCTCGAGCCTTCCGAGCGCCTCGCCAGGAGCGCGCCACAGCTGTCGCACCGATTGGAACGAGGGCCCGAGCCCGATGCCGCGACTCGTCAGCTCTTCGTACAGCTGCGCGGTCTGCGCCTCCTCCGTGCACCGGGTGCGGACGGCCTCGAGCGGCTCGGAAGCTCCGACCTGCGCTCCGACGCTGACGGTGCCCCTGGCGTGCGTGAGGAAGGTGTCCGAGGCCGTGCTCGCAGTGGAGAACGTGTGGGCGGAGCCCTGTGCGTCGGGCGTCAGCAGCACGTGCAGACGCGCCGTCTCCCCTTCGGCAAGGAGCAGCGGCTGCGGCAGCTCGGCCTGCTCCAACGTCAGCGCGGTGGCGCCGAAGGACTCGGCAGCGGCGCTCATGACGGCGGCCAGGTGGTACGCGCCCGGAACGATGAGCTGGTCGTGGACGCGGTGCTCGCCGAGGTACGGCTGCCTCGCCGTGCCCACGCTCGACACAAAGAGGACTTCGCGCCCGGGGCTACTCACGCGCCTGCCGTGTAGCGCGCTGCCCGCTTCCACGGCGGCGGCTTCTACGCGGTCCACGGCGCGCGGGGCGCTCCACCAGAAACGCTTGCGGTCCCACGGGTAGCCAGGGAGCGGGACGGGCTTCGCACCCTCGCCGAACAGCGCCTCCAACCGGACGGGGTGCCCCAGCGCATACGCAGCTCCCAGCGCCGCGAGCATCGAAACGGACTCGTCGTCGTCGCGCCTGAGCGTGGACAGGTCCGCCGCCTCCACGCCGAGCGAGCTGAGCCCCTCCCGGATGGCCGGCAACAGCACCGGATGCGGGCTGACCTCGAGGAACGACGCGCAGCCCTCCCGCGCGAGCGCCTGCACCGCCCCCCAGAAGCGCACCGGCTCGCGCAGGTTGTCCACCCAGTACGTCGCCGTCAGCTCCTCCCCTGCCACGCGCTGCCCGGTGACGGACGAGAGCATCGGCACCTGTGCGCGCCGCGGCGTGACGCCCGTGAGCTGCGCCAGCAGCGGGGCCTTCAGGGCATCCATCTGCGGGCTGTGGGAGCCGTACGTCACCTTCACCTTGCGGCAGAAGACGCCGTCCTTCTCCAGACCCGCGAGCACCTCGTCGAGCGCCTCCAGGTCACCCGAGAGCACGCTGGTGCGTGGCCCGTTGTCCGCGGCCACCGCGAGGCGGTCTTCGTACCCGCGCAGCCGCGCTTCGGCGGCCTCTCGGCCGAGCTCGACCAGCGCCATCCCGCCCTGTCCCTGCACCCTGGCCACCGCGGCGCTGCGCACGCAGATGATGCGCGCCGCGTCCTCGAGCGAGAGCGCCCCTGCCACGTGCGCCGCCGCGACCTCACCCATCGAGTGTCCGAGCACGACGTCCGGCTCCACGCCCCATGCCCGCCACTGCGCGGCGAGCGCCACCTGCATGGCGAACAGGAGCGGCTGCACCACCTCGACCCGCTCGAGCTGCGCCGCCAGGTCCGGCGCGCGCAGCAACACCACCGCGTCCCAGCCGGTGAGCGGCTGGAGCACGCGCGCGGTGGCCTCCAGCGCGGAGCGGAACGCAGGCTCGCGATCCAGGAGCTGACGCCCCATCCCGACCCACTGGCTGCCCTGGCCCGGGAAGACCCAGACTCGCAGGCCCGTGGGCCGCTCGCCGGGGCTGCGCGAGCAGAACGCCGGTGACCCGCCCGCCGCCAGAGCTTCGAGGCGCTGCCTCAGCTCCTCCGGCGTCCTGCCAACCACGGCGAGCCGATGCGCGTGATGCGTCCGCCGCGTCGCGGCGGTGAAGCACACGTCCGTGGCGGGCGTGGACTCGAGATGGCGCGCGTAGCGGGCCGCCAATGAGGTCAGTGCCGCCGGGCTGCGACCGGACAGCGCCAACAGGAAGGCAGCGGGGCTGCCGGCCGACGGGGGCTCCGTGGCGGGGCGCGGTGCCTCCTCGAGGACCAGGTGCGCATTGGTCCCGCTGAGGCCAAACGACGAGACGCCAGCGATGCGGCGCCGTTCCCCCTCGGGCCAGCGCAGCTCCTCCGTCGGGATGACGAACGGCGTCCCCTCCAGCGACATGCGCGGGTTGAGCGCCTGGAAGTGCAGGTGCCTCGGAAGTACGCCGTGCTTGAGCGCGAGCACCGCCTTGATGACCCCGGCCACGCCGGCTGCGGACTCGAGGTGCCCGATGTTCGTCTTCACGGAGCCGAGCACACACGGCTGCCCGTCGGAGCGCGGCTGTCCGAGGACGTCCTTGAGCGCCTCGAACTCGATGGGGTCTCCGAGCGACGTGCCCGTGCCGTGCGCCTCCACGTAGCCGACCTCGGCTGGCGCGACGCGCGCGTTCTTCAGCGCGTCCTGGAGCAGCGCTCGCTGGGAGAGGACGTTGGGCACGGTGAGCCCGGTGGAGCGCCCGTCCTGATTCACCGCGGAGCCGCGGATGACGGCCCAGATGGGGTCGCCGTCCGCGAGCGCGTCCTGGAGCCGCTTGAGCACGAGGACGCCGCACCCCTCGCCCCGCACGAAGCCGTTCGCACGCGCGTCGAACGTGCGGCAGCGCCCGTCCGGCGACAGCGCCTGCGTCCTCGCCACCATGTCCATCGAGTGCGGCGAGAGGATGAGGTTGACGCCGCCGGCAAGCGCGAGCGCACTCTCTCCGGACTTGAGGCTCTGACACGCGAGGTGCACCGCCACCGCGGAGGACGAACACGCGGTGTCGACCGAGAGCGAAGGGCCCTGCAGCCCGAGCGTGTACGACAGCCGCCCCGCCGCGAAGCTGTGGCCGTTGCCGGTGGTCGAGTAGACGTCGCGCTCCTGCGGCGCCAGCGCGAGCCCCTCGAGGTTGTAGTCGTCGTTCATCAGCCCGACGAACACTCCCGTCTTGGATCCCACGAGCCGCTCGGGCAGTTGGTGCGCGTCCTCGAGCGCCTCCCACGCCACCTCGAGCAGCAGGCGCTGCTGCGGGTCCATCGCCATCGCCTCGCGCGAGGAGATGCCAAAGAACGCGGCGTCGAAGCCCTCGACGTCGTCGAGCAGGGCCGCGTACTGCCCCCCGGGCGCGAGCGGCATCCGCCCGCTGGGCCAGCGAGACGGAGGCAGCGGCTTCACCGCATCCACCCCTTGCGACAGCGCGCGCCAGTACGACTCGGGGTCCACTCCGCCGCCCGGGAAGCGGCAGCCCATGCCGATGATGGCGATACCGTCCATACTCGGCTGCACGGCAGCGGCCCCGGTGGCAGGGAGTGCAGCGGTGCTGGCGGCAGCCTCCACGCGCACCGCGAGCTCCACCTCGACGCGCGTCGAGAGGTAGCCAGCGAGCGCGCCGAGGTTCGGGTAGGTCCAGACGAGCGTCGCCGGGAGCCGCTGCCCCAGCGCGGCCTCGAGCCGGTTGCGAAGCTCGAGCCCGACCAGCGAGTCCAGGCCGAGCGTCTTGAAGGGGGCATCGGCCGCGATGGAGCGGCTTTCGATTCGCAGCACCTGCGCCAGCAGCTCACGCAGCCACTCCTCGAGCAGCGCGGGGCGCTTGGAGGGCTCGGCCGCCGCGAGCCGCTGCAGCACCGCGCGGCTCGACTTCGGGGAAGGCCGCGCACTGCGCGGCGCCAGCAGTCCCCGCAGCCACGACGAGCCCGCGGCCTGCGGGTAGAACTCCATCCACTGCCGCTCGTCGAGGTCCGCGACGATGGCCTGCGCACCGCGCACTCCGAGCGCGCGCCCGAGCAGCGTCATGGCCTCGCCCGCGGAGTAGCTGCGCAGCCCTCGTGAGGCCAGCCGCGCGCCACGATTCTCCTGGGCCGCCGCGAGCCCCACGTCGGCGAACGGTCCCCAGTTGATGCTCAGTGCCGGGAGTCCCAGCGTCCGGCGGTGCCGTGCGAGCGCATCCAGCGAGGCATTCGCCGCGGCGTAGTTCGCCTGGCCCGGCGAGCCGAGGACGGACGTCACCGAGGAATAGAGGACGAAGAAGTCCAGCGGGAGGTCACGGGTGAAGCGGTGGAGTTGGTACGCACCGAGCACCTTCGCGGCGGCCACACGGCGGTACAGCTCGACGTCCTGGCCCACGAGGAGCGCGTCCTCGAGCACGCCCGCCGCGTGGATGACGCCCTTGAGCGGAGGCAGCTGTCGTGCGAGGTCCGAGAACAGCCGCTCCACCTGGGCAGCGTCGGAGACGTCGCAGGACAGCAGATGGACGGTGGCGCCTTCCTGCTCGAGCGCGCGGATGGCCTCACGCTGCTGCGCCGTGTGCGTGCCGCTCCGCCCTGCGAGCGCCAGGTGGCGCGCCCCGTTCTCGACGAGCCACCGCGCGGCAAGCAGCCCGAGACCGCCGAGACCACCGGTGACGAGGTACGTGGCATCACCAACGAGCGTCGGAGGTGGCAGCACCCGGCGCGTGGCCCGCACCAGCCGGCCTACGTGGCGGCCCGTGGTACGCAGCGCGACCTCTTCCTCCGCGTCGTCGGAGAGGAGCTCGGCCGCGAGGGCGTCCGCCTCTGTCTCGAGCGGCGAGGCGGGAAGGTCCACCCGGGCGCACCGAAACTCCGGGTGCTCGTAGGCCACCGTGCGACCGAGCCCCCAGAGCACCGCGAGCTCCGGCAGGACTACCTCGTCCCCCGGGGCCTGCTGGGTCGCCCGCGTCACCAGATAGAGGCGCGGCGGATCCCGGCGCGCGGCCCGGGCCAGCGCCCGGATGCAGGCGACGGCCGAGCCGAAGGCCTCCGCGTCGGAGCTGTGGCCCGCCATCACCACCACACCGCGCAGCATTCCCTCAAGCGCCGCTGAGACGTCGCCGCCCGACAGGGGGAGCCGCAGCACCTCGTCGGCACCGTGCGAGCGGAGCGCCTGTGCCAGCGCGTCGGCAGGGCCCGCCTCGTTGGCACACAGCACCCACCGCCCCGGCTCGCGTGCCGCCGCTTTCGCCCGGTCCTGCCGCAGCCAGGTGACTTCCAGCGCCGTCTCCGTCTCGACGGCCTCCTGCGCTGCCCCGAACTGCTCCCGCGCGGCCTGCTTGAGCTGAAGTCCTTCCACCTCGGCGACGACCCTCCCTGCTTCGTCGAAGACGCGCAGGTCTCCGAGGCAGGCCTCGCCCGAGCTCGTGCGCACGACAGCGTGGCAGAAGGCCGGCCGTCCGGCGCCACTGCTCACGGTCAGCCGCTCCAACGCGAAGGGAACGAAGGCCTTCCCTGCCTCCAGCTCGGGCGCTGCCGCAATCAACGTCTGGATGCACGCGTCCAGCTCGACCGGGTGAAGCGGTGCCCCATGAAGGTCCAGCTCCGCATCGGGCTCGAGCCTCGCGAGCGCCTGCGCCTCTGAGAGCCACAGCTGGCCGATGCCCTGGAACCGCGGGTGCAGCTCAATCCCACGCTCCGCGAGGTCTGCATAGAACCGCTCGGGGTCCGCCTCGCGACGGCAACGTGCCTGCACGACAGCCAGGGACTCACCATTCCCGAGCACCCTGCCCTGCGTCAGTCGCGCTCGCGCGTGCCGCCTCCAGGGCTCCTCCGGGTCCGCGCCCGCCGTGGACGCCGAGACGTCGTGCGTCGCACCGGCCTCGTCCGGCGTGAGCAGCAGGTGGAGGCGCTCCGAGCGCCCTCCCGTGAGGGGCAGGGCCCGTGGAATCTCCACCTGCTCGAGCGTCACCTCCGTCCCGGCGAGCACCTCCGTGGCCGCGGACACCAGCGCCGTGACGTAGAAGGCCCCCGGCACCACGACGTCGCCGAAGACGCGGTGGTCCGCGAGGTACGGCTGATGTTCGACGCCTACCGGGCACACGAAGAGCGCATCGCGCCCGGGGCTCTGCACGCGCCGACCCTGCAGCGCGTGCGTCGGCCCTGCCTCCCCCGTCGCGGGCTCGAGCCAATACCGGGCCTTGTCCCAGGGATAGGTGGGAAGCGACACGGCCCGGGCGCCCGGTGGCGAGAGCCGCTCGAACGCGACGTCGACTCCGCGGGCATACAGCACCGCCAACGCCGCGAGCAGCTCACTCCGCTCGTCCTGACCGCGCCGAAGCGAGGCGAGCACCCGCGCCGCGGAGCCGAGGTGGCGCACGCTCTGCTCGAGGGCAGGGATGAGGACCGGATGCGGGCTGAGCTCGACAATGGCGTCGAAGCCCTCCTCCACCAGCGCACGCACCGCCGGATAGAACTGGACCGGCAGGCGGATGTTGTCGAACCAGTACGCGCCGGACATCTCGCGCCCGTCCGTCCACGCGTCGGTGACCGTCGAGCGGATGGGCACGGTCCCCGCTTGCGCGCGCACGGAGCCCAGCTCGCCGAGCATGTCCTCCCGGAGCGCATCCATCTGAGGGCTGTGAGACGCGTAGTCCACCTTCACGCGGCGGCAGAAGACACCCTGCGCCTCGAGCGTCGCGAGCAGCGCGTCGACGGCGTCCGCCTCGCCCGAGACGAGCGTCGTCGAGGGCCCGTTGATCGCCGCCACCGAGACCTTGTCTCCGACGGGGGCCAGGTGCGGCCCCAGCGCGTCAGCGCTCAGCTCCATCAGCGCCATCGCACCGTGGCCGCTGGTGCGCTTCGCCAGCCGGCTGCGCGCGCAGATGATGCGGACTGCGTCCTCCAGTGACAGCACGCCAGCGACGTGCGCCGCGCCCACCTCGCCCATGCTATGGCCCACCACCGCGGCCGGCTCCACGCCCCACGCGCGCCACTGGGCGGCCAGCGCCACCTGCACGGAGAAGAGCGCCGGCTGAATCACCTCCACGTCGCCGGTGAGGCGGGACGTCTGCTCGGGCGAGCGCAGCTCCTCGAGCAGCGACCAGCCCGCGATCTTCAGGATGGCCGCGTCGCACCGATGAAGCGCGTCATGGAAGACGGCCTCCTCCTGCATCAGCCGGACGGCCATCCCGACCCACTGCGAGCCCTGTCCCGGGAAGACGAAGGCGACGCGGGGCCGCCGCCCGGGAGGAGGCTTCACGGAGTCCTCGTCGGTGGCGAGCCACGCCTCCAGCGCCCCCGCCAGCTCGCGGCGGGTGCGCCCCGTCACGGCCACCCGCAGCTCGTGGTGCGTGCGCTTCACCCCCGCGGTGAACGCGAGGTCCACGGGCGACTCGCCCTCGGGCGAGCGGAGGAGTTCGCCAAAGCGCTGCGCGAGCAGGCGCAGCGAGCCCGGGCTCTTCGCGGACAAGGGCAGCACCACCGCGGGCCCTGCCGGCGCGTCCACGTCCGGCCGTTGCGCCCGGAGCGCCTCGGGCAGCGGCTGAGCACGTACACCCGGATAGACGCCGTCCCAATCGGGCGACACGCCCCGCTCGTACAGCGCCCCGAGCGTGGAAAGGAGGCCCCCGAGCGCGTCCTCGCCGCGCCGGAACGACGCGAAGACGGGCGTGGCGGCGCCTTTCGGGCTGTTCTCCTGGACGAGACGCTCGAGCGTCGCGTGCGGGCTCACCTCCACGCAGAGCGCCCCTGGGCGCGCGAGCACCGTGCCGATGGCGGCGGAGAAGCGCACCTGCTGCCGCAGGTTCCTCGCCCAGTAGGCCGCATTGCACTCGGGCCCGGCGAGCGCGGCGCCCGTGACGGTGGACACCATCTCCACACGGCGCTCGCGAGGCCGAATCCCGGCGAGCCGCTCCTCGAACCGGGCGAGCAGCACGTCCATCTGCGGGCTGTGCGACGCGAACGCGATGTTCACGCGGCCACCGCGAATCCCGCGCGACGCGAGCGCTGCGAGCAGCGTCGCGAGGGCCGCCTCTCCACCGGACAACACGCTGGAGCGCGGGCCGTTCTCCGCGCCGAGCACCAGCTCCACGCCAAGCTCGCGCACGAGCGCCAGGGCGTCCTGCGCCCCCAGCGCGAGCCACACCATCCCGCCCTTCCCCGCCAGCTCACGCGTGAGGACCCCGCGCTCGTGGATGACCTTCACCGCGTCTTCCAGCGACAGGATGCCCGCGACGTGGGCCGCGGCGACCTCGCCCACGCTGTGCCCGACGACCGAGTCCGCATGCACGCCGAAGGAGCGCCACAGCGCCGCGAGCGCCACCTCGATGCCGAACAGCACCGCCTGGACGACATCCACCTCCGCCAGGCGCGAGCGCGACGGCGGAGCTACCAGCTCGTCGAGCAGGGACCAGCCCGCGAGCGGCTGGAACAGCCGGTCGCACGCCTCCAGCTCGGCACGGAAGCGTGCGGAAGAGGCCAGGAGGTCCCGGCCCATGCCCACCCACTGCGCGCCATGGCCCGGGAACAGGAGACACACGTGGGGGGCGCCACTCACCGCCACGGTGCGGCCGTCCCGGAGGCGCGCGGACAGCAACTCCACCAGCTCGCCAGGGCCTCGAGCAACGAACGCCGCTCGCGCCGGGCCCTCCGCGAGCGAGAGACCCGCTGCCCTGGCCACGCCTCGGAGCTCTTCCGTCTCGTGGAGCCCCGAAACAGCGTCCAGGAGCTCCAGCACGCGGCGTCGCAGCGTCTGCGCGTCCGGGGCACCGAGCGCCAGCAGCGTGGCGGGGCTCGCGGGGCCAGCCTCCAGCACGGCGTGCGCGTTCGTCCCGCCGAAGCCGAACGAGCTCACCCCTGAGGCCGGCACCTCGCCCGTCACCGGCCAGGGCTCGCGCTCGGTCTGGACCTTCAGCTTGAGCCGCTCGAAGTCGATGTGCGGGCTGGGCGTCTCGAAGTGGAGGTTCTTCACCAGCGCGCGGCGTTGGAGCTGCAGCGCGACCTTGGTCAGGCCGGCCATGCCGGCGGCGGCCTCCAGGTGCCCCAGGTTCGTCTTCACCGAGCCGATGCGCAGCGGCTGCTCCGGCCCCCGCCCCGCTCCGAGCACGGCGCCCAGTGCGCCGGCCTCGATGGGGTCCCCCAGCGCAGTCCCCGGCCCGTGGGCCTCCACGAAGTGAACCTTCTCCGGCGGCACGCCTGCGCGCGCGTATGCCTCGCGCAGGACTGCCTCCTGCGCCTGTGGGCTCGGCGCGGTGAGGCCGTTGGAGAAGCCGTCGTTGTTGATGGCGGTGCCGCGCACCACGCAGTAGATGCGGTCGCCGTCGCGCAGGGCGCGGGAGAGCGCCTTGAGCACCACCACGCCCCCACCCTCGCTGCGCACGTAGCCGTTGGCGCGTGCGTCGAATGCCTTGCAGCGCCCGTCCGGCGCCATCGCGCCGAACTTGGACATCGCCACCGTGCTGAGCGGGGACAGGATGAGGCTGATGCCGCCCGCGAGCGCCACGCTCGCCTCACCGCTCCGCAGCCCCTGACACGCCAGGTGCAGCGCGACGAGCGACGAGGAGCACGCGGTGTTGACCACCAGGCTCGGCCCGCGGAGCCCGAGCACATACGACAGGCGGCCCGCGAGGATGCTGGTGTCCTGGCCCGTGGCCGTGTACGGGTCCACCTGCCGCTCGCCGGCCAGACGGGCGTAGTCACTCCACATCGCGCCGAGATAGACGCCGGTGGGGCTCTCGCGCAGCGACTCGGGGACGATGTTCGCGTCCTCCAGCGCCTCCCATGCCAGCTCGAGCGCGAGCCGCTGCTGCGGGTCCATCTGTGCGGCTTCACGCGCGTTGATGCCGAAGAAGTGCGGGTCGAACCGGTCCACCCCGTCCAGGAACCCGCCCCACCGGGTGCTCATCTTCCCGGGAGCGGCGAGGTCCGGGCTGAAGTACTCAGGGAGGCTCCAGCGGTCCGGGGGCACCTCGCCAATGGCGTCCGTGCCACTGCGCAACAGCTCCCAGTACGCCTCGGGCGAATTCGCACCGCCAGGGAACCGGCAGCCGACGCCGACGATGGCGATGGGCTCGTCCTCCCCGGAGGCCCGGGCCCCTTCGGCCACCGGCGCCTTCACGGACGGGCCCGCGCCCGTGCTCGCGGACAGGTGGGCGGCGAGCCGCTCGAGCGTCGGGTATTCCCACGCGAGCGTCGGCGGCAGCGCGCGCTGCAGGTGCGCGGACAGCCGGGCCACGAGCTCGGTGGCGCGCGCGGAGTCGAGCCCGAGCGTCTTGAAGCGCGCCGTCGGGTCCAGCGCGTCCGGCGCCACCCCGAGCAGCCCTCCCAGCTGCGCGCGCAGCCAGCCCTCGAGCTGCGACCTCTGCATGTCTCCCACCGGTGGCCTCATTCCGGGTTCACCGCAAACACCGGGAAGAACCCGACGTTGCCTTCGAGAAACTTCTGGGACAGCGCGGGCACTTCATCGAACGCGTGAATCCGCGCGTCGATGGTGGGCATCCAGCCCTCCCGCTCGCCGTATTCGATGGCCGCGACGACTTCCTCGCGCGTGCACATGTGCGTGTGGATGTACTGGTGGCGCTCGATGCACTCGGTAGCGCGCATGAAGGAGGTGGCCATGCCCTCCTTCCAGCCGGCGGTGGTGATGACGCCCTCGCGCGAGAGCACCCGCCGCGTGACGCGGAAGAAGGGCGTGCCGATGTAGTCGACGAAGATCTGCACCATCCGCTTGTCGGTGCGCTCCTCCACCTCGCGGAGGAATGCGGCCTCCGCCTGCTGGTACGCACGGCGGTACGCGCTGTCGGTCCCCGCGCGCAGCTCGTCGTAGTAGAGGTCGCCGAACCGACGCCGGTCGAGCGCGGTGATGCCACTCTGGCGGATGAGCGCGAGCCGCTCGTCCGACGCCGACATCATCACCGTGGTGCAGCCATGCCTGCGCGCGAGGTCCAGCTCCGCGAGCGTGGTCCCTCCGCCCCAGCCCCAGACCTGGGGCGAGGGGTTGCGCTCGTGGGGCACCATCAGCCGGTACGTCCCGAACGCCAGCCGCCAGTTGGACCACGCCGTGGTGTAGCGCGCGGAGAACGCTGCCCACTGGGCGTAGGAGTACCGGGTCTTCTCGGGCAGCGGCACGAGGTCACGCGCCGGAAGCACCATGCGCGTGGACAGGAAGCCCGTCGTCCCCGCCATGTCGTACGCGAACGCCTTCATCGGGTAGCCCCAGGGGTCCAGCGCCGCGTCGGGGAGGATGAGCGCGCACTGCCCCTCCTTCCAGCCCTGCACCTCGGCGCCCACGCTCAGCACGCGCACGACGCCCGCGTTGCCGATGACGACGCGCTCCTCGCCGCGGAACCGGGCAACGTCGATGGGCTTGCGCTCGACGCAGTGGCCCATGTTGCCCTCCCAGGAGCCGTAGAGCGGCTCGACGAGCACGTCGCGCGGACCGGGGTCCGGCAGCGTGAGGTCACCGTAGACGAGCTCGGCCGGACGGCCCACGCTCGCCGCGTCTGCTGCGTAGAGGAACCACGCCTTCGCGTTCTGGCTCACGTCTCTCCCTCGCTCTTCCTCACGAAGCCACCTTCGCCACGCCCCGCTCGAGCTGCGCCAGGTGCCGCGAGAGCTCGTCGCGGACCACGTCGAGCACCGCCTCCGGCGCCGTCCGCACGAACAGGTGCTCGCCCTGAATCATCCTCAAGGAGAAGTCGGCGACGGTGTGGTGCGACCAGCTGGCGGCGTTGTCGCGTGTCATCAGCGGATCCTGCGTGCCGCACAGGGCCGTGATGGGACAGGCGAGAGGCGGCTCGTCGTTGTACTGATAGCCGCGCACGAGCCGCAGGTCCGCGTAGAGCGGCGGCAGCACCAGCTCGAGCATGTCCGGGGAGGCGAACAACGCATCCGGGACGACCTTGAAGCGTCGCAGGAGCGCCGGGTCCGCGCCGTGCACCCCGGTGCGAATCAGCTCCGCGAGCGGCGCGGACGGCCCGCGGTGCGGCGCGTACGAAGCCGCGGTGAACAGCCGCACGGGCGACACGCCCCGGCGCGCACGGACCCGCCGCGCCAGCTCGAACGCGAGGAGGCCGCCCATGCTCGTGCCGAAGAACGCGAAGGGCAGGTCCAGCAGCGGAGCCAGCTCACGCTCCAGGGTGTCGAGCAGCACGGAGAGCTGCTCCACGGGCGGCTCGCCGTACCGGCTCTCCCGGCCGGGAAGCTGGATGCGGCACACGTCCACGCCGCGCGGCAGCGCCTTCTCCCACCCGCGGTAGGTGGACGCCCCGCCTCCTGCGAACGGGAAGCAGAACAGGCGCAGACGCGCCTCGTCCGTCAGCGGGCGCTCCGACCGGACAAGCCACTCCCCGGCCTGCGTGGGCGTGGAGACACTCACGGGTGCGACCGCGACGGGCTCTGGTGCCAGCCGCGCCGCGAGCGCCGCGGCCAGGGCACGCGGGCTGGCGGTCGCCGTGAGCTGCTCCGCGGGCAGCTCCACGTCGAGGTCCTTGCGTATCCACCCTCGCAGCTCGGTGAACTGGATGGAGTCGAAGCCGAGCTCCCCCAGCGAGGCCTCCGGCTCGAGTCCGGGCACGGGCGCGCCGTGGAGCGCCTCCATCTGACGCAGGAGGTACGCCTCCAACAGCCGCGAGCGCTCCGGCCTCGCGGCCGAGAGCAGCTGCGTGCGGTCCAGCCCGCCAGCGCGCGCTCGCTTCGGACGCGACGTCAGCCTCCGGAGCACCTCGGGCTGGATGGGCGCGTAGCTCAGGCCCTCGTACGTCGTGATGACCCGGCCGTCCGCGTCGAGGAGCCGCACATCCGCGAAGAGCCGCGTCTCCCCGGGCGCTGACGGACGCATGCGCGCGTGACCGAAGCGCTTCCCGCGCACGGACGTGAGCGTGGCGCGCGAGCGCTGCATCCCCACCCCCAGGTAGGCGCGCGAGGCGAACTCGGGCCCCTTCGGGCGCAGGACCTTCATCGACTGTGCACACGCCTCCGCCGCACAGGCCTCCGTCAGCACACGGCCGGCGAGTCCCGAGGCCTCGGGCTCGGCGAGGCCCGTCTCCGTCGGGTCGATTTCGGCAAGCAGCTCGCCATCGCCCCACCACACGCGCGTCAGTCCCTTGAAGCTCGGGCCGAACGACTGGTCCGTGTCCGACCAGCACGTCCGGTAGAACGCTTCCGCCGAAAGCTCGGTGGTGCAGCGGGCGCGGATGTCGTCCACCGTCGCCGCTTCGCCGGCCGGCTCCCCGCCCTCGTCACTCATGCGCAGCGTCCCCGCGCAGTGGCGCTTCCACTCCGGCGCGCGCCCCTGCGACTTGGGCGCGCTGTGGAGCTCGAAGCGAGCCTGTCCCGCCTCCGGGTTCGACAGCAGGAGGCGGACGCGCACCGGAGCCTCCTCGTCGAGCGTGAACGGCTCGAAGAAGACCAGGTCCGAAATCTGCGCCTGCCCCTGGCCGCCCAGCACCTCGGCCCCGGCCAGGATGGCGAGCGAGACCTGCACCACGCCGCTGACGACGATTGTCCCGAACACACGGAAGTCGCGCAGCACGGCGAGGTCCGAGGCGCGCACCTCGGTCTCGAACACCGGGCCGTCTGGCGTCTCTGTGCGGATACCCAGGAGCGGATGCCCCTCCCGGGCATGCCGGACCGGCGTCGCCGGTGCCCTGCCCTGCATCCAGTAGCGCTGCCGCTGGAACGGATACGTCGGCAGCTCGAGCCGCCGCAGCCCCTCCGGGAAGAGCCCTTCCCAGCGGAGGTCGGCGCCGCTGGCGTAGAGCCGCGCCACGCTGCCGAGGAACGTCGCCGTGTCGTCGCGCCTGCTCTTGAGTGAAGGGAGCCAGCGGTGAGGCCCTTCGGGCAGGCAGGCGCGCGCGAGAGAAGACAGCGTGGGGGACGGGCCCAGCTCGATGAACGTGTCCACCCCGAGCTCGGCCAGCGCCCTCACGCCGTCCGAGAAGCGCACGGGCTCGCGCAGCTGCCTGCGCCAGTAGGACGCGCCCGTGGCCGCTGCGCCGTCGAGCCGCCCCGTCAATCCGGAGACCCATCTCAGCCGGGGCGCCTGGAATGAGAGCTTCGAGACTGCCCGCTCGAAGTTCTCGAGGATGGGCTCCATGCGTGCCGAGTGGAACGCGTGCGACACGGGAATTCGCCGGGCCTGGATGCCCTGCGACTTCAGCGCATCGACCACTTCGGCGACCGCCCGTTCTTCCCCCGACAGGACGGTCTCCGCGGGCCCGTTGAGCGCGGCGATGCTGACATCCGGCCCGCGCGTGGCGAGCACGGCCTGCACCACTTCCTCACCGCACGCCACGGCGAACATCGCGCCGCCGGGGGGCAACGATTGCATCCGCTTCGCACGCTCGGCCACGAGCGTCACCGCGTCTTCGAGGGACAGCACTCCCGCGACGCACGCTGCCGCCAGCTCGCCGACGCTATGCCCCAGCACCGCGACCGGCTCGACGCCGAGCGAGCGCCAGAGCTCCGCGAGCGCATACCCGAGGGAGAAAAGCGCGGGCTGCGTGAACGCAGTCTGGTTCAGGAGGCTCTCCGCACCGGCCTCCTCCGCATGCATGACGGAGAGGAGCGGCTGGCTCAGCCACGGTCCGAACAGCTCCGCGCAGCGGTCGAGGGCCCGGCGGAAGACCGGCTGCGTCTGGTACAGGCCCCGCCCCATCCCCACGTACTGCGAGCCCTGTCCGGTGAAGAGGAAGGCCACCCTGGGCCGCGCTTCGCCGCGCACCACACCCGAGACGACGCCCGCCTCCTCCCGGCCCTGCACGGCGCCCTGGAGCAGCGCGCGCAGCTCGGACGCGCTCCGCCCCACCACCGCGAGCCGGTGCGGCAGGTGCGCGCGGCCGGTGTTCGCGGTGAAGCAGAGCTCCGGCAGGGAGAGCGCGGGGTTCTCCGCAAGGTACGCCTCGTACCTGGCAGCGAGCGCCCGGAGCCCCTCCTCCTGCTTCGCCGAGAGCGTGAGCACGTGTGCGCGCTCCTCACCAGACATGGCAGGGCTGGCTGGCGCGTCTGGCGCTTCCTCGAGCACCACGTGCGCATTGGTCCCGCTCCCACCGAAGGAGCTCACGCCGGCAAGGCGCCGTCCGCCGTCGCGCTCCCACGGCCTCAGGGCGTCGTTCACCTGCAGCGGGAGCGCGTGCCAGGTGATGTCCGGGTTCGGCCGCGTGAAGTGGAGGTGCGGCGGCAGCTGCCCGTGGCGCAGCGCGAGCACCGTCTTGAGCAGCCCGGCGATGCCCGCCGCGGACTCGAGGTGCCCGAGGTTCGTCTTGACGGAGCCGACCCACAGCGGGCGCTCGAGGGCGCGCCCTTCGGCGTAGACCTCCCCGAGCGCTCGCATCTCGATGGGGTCTCCGAGTGCGGTGCCCGTCCCGTGCGCCTCGACGCACTGGACGTCCGAAGGGCGCACGCCGGCGTTGGCGAGCGCGGCGCGGATGAGCTCGGTCTGCGCCGTCGGGTTGGGGACCGTGAGCCCGCTGCGGTGGCCATCCTGGTTCACCGCAGAGCCGCGGATGACGGCAAGGATGGGGGAACGCCGCGCGAGCGCGTCCGACAGTCGCTCGAGTACGACGACGCCACCGCCCTCCCCGCGCCCATACCCATCCGCGGACGCGTCAAACGCCTTGCACCGTCCGTCTGGCGCCAGCGCCCGCGCCTTGCACAGGAGCAGCGTGCCGTCGGGCGACAGGATGAGGTTCACCCCACCCGCGAGCGCGAGGTCCGTCTCTCGCGAGCGCAGGCTCTGACAGGCCAGGTGGACCGCGACGAGCGACGACGAGCACGCGGTATCCAGGGCCACGCTCGGCCCGCGCAACCCCAGCATGTACGAGAGCCGGCCCGCGATGAAGCTCGTGGCGTTGCCGCCAATCATCAGCGGGTCCGCCTCGGTGGGCTCCACACCGCCCGGCGGGTACTCGTGGTTGCTGATGCCGACGTAGACGCCGGTCGCGCTACCCGCGAGCCCGAGCGGCGCACGGCCCGCGCGCTCGAGCGCCTCCCAGCACAGCTCCCAGAACATCCGGTGCTGCGGGTCCACTGCGGCAGCCTCTCGCGCCGAGATGCCGAACAGCCCGGCGTCGAAGCGGTCCACGCTCTCGAGAAAGCCTCCGCGCCGCACGTAGAGCTTGCCGGGCGTCTCGGGGTCCTCGTCGTAGAGCGGGTCCGCGTCCCAGCGCTCCTTCGGCACCGACGACGTGGCATCGACGCCATCACGCAAGAGGCGCCAGAACGCCTCCGGCGAGTCGGCGCCACCAGGGAAGCGGCAGGCCATCCCAACGATGGCAATCGGCTCGCGCTTCTCGCGCTCGGCGGCCTGCGCCTTCACTCGGAGGTGTTTGATCTCCGCGAGCGCCTTCGCCAGCACCTCCTGGCGGTTCAGCTCAGGCTTGATTTCACTCATCGACCTGCACTCCCAATGCGGCGAGCTCGTCGGCGAGCTGGCGCACCAGCTCGTCCTCGGACGGACCGCTCTCGATGACCTTTGGCTCTTGCGCCAGCGCCGCCGCCGCGTGAACGGGCGCGGGGGTGTGAGGGGCGGGCTGCGCCGCCACGACGGCGCTCCGCAGATACGCGGCGAGCGCTTTGACTGTCGGGTGCTCGAACACCATCGTCGGCGGTAGCTTCTGTGCCAGGTCCGCCTCCAGCCGCGAGCGCAGCTGCACGCTCATGATGGAGTCCATGCCCAGCTGGAAGAAGCCCTGCCCGGACTGCAGCGCGCTCTCGTCCTCGTAGCCCATCACCTCGGCGACACGCCGCCGCACGTGTGCCTCCAGCAGTGCGGCGCGCGCGTCCGGGTCGATGGCGGCCGCCACCCGCGCGAGCAGCTCGGCGCTTCCAGTCGCCTGCTGCGTTGCGGCTTCTCCCGTCACGATGAGGTCCAGCAGCGGCCTTCTGCGCCTGGCCTCGAAGATGGGCTTGAAGCGCGCCCAGTCCACGTTCGTGAGCACGCGCTGCGCGGCGTTCGAGCCCATGAAGCGCCCGACGAGCTCGAGCGTCGGCGCGGGCGACATCACCGAGTAGCCCATCTGCGCGAAGAGCTTCTTGAGCTTCGGGGCCTGGGCGAGCGCGGCGCCCATGCCGCCGCCGGCCCACGTGCCAAGCCCGACGCTCGTCGCCGTCAGCCTCTTCGCACGGCGGTGGCTCGCGAGCGCGTCGAGGAAGTGGTTCGCCGCGGAGTATGGGCCGAGCGAGGCGGCGCCCCACGTGCCCGCTACCGAGGACAGCAGCAGCATGAAGTCCAGTGGCAGGTCCGCGGTGAGCTGGTGGAGATTCCAGCCTCCACGCACCTTGGACGCGAGCACGGACTGCAGCGTGGCTGCATCCACCCGGGTCAGCGGAGCGGCGCGGTTGACGCCGGCTGCGTGGATGACGCCACGCACGGGCGGGCCCTCGAGTTTGAGCGTGTCGAACAGCGCCTGCATCTGCGCTGCGTCCGCCACGTCCGCGGCGTGCACCCTCACCTGCGCACCCTCGGCCTCCAGCGCGCGAACCGCCTGCACTGCCTGGTGCGACTCCGAGTCCGGAGCGAGCGCCGCCCACTCCGCGCGCGCCGGCAGCCGCGTCCTCCCGGTGAGCACCAGGTGGCGCGCCCCCCTCGCCACCATCCACCGCGCCAGGTCGAACCCGAGTCCACGCAGGCCGCCGACGACGAGGTACGTCGCGTCCGCATGGAAGGTGACGGCGGCCGGAAGCTCCCCGCCCCCAGTGGGGACGAGCCTCGCCACCTTGCGCTCCCCGTCACGGTAGGCGACCTGGTCCTCGCCGTCCGCGTGCAGCAGCTCCGCCGCGACGTGCTCCGCTTCCTCGGGCGCGCGCCGTGGGTCGAGGTCGAGGAGGCCGCCCCATAGCTCCGGATGCTCGAGCGCCACCACGCGCGCCATGCCCCACAGCGGCGCGTGCGCCACGGCCAGGGGCTCCGGGCGCGAGGACGCAGCCTGTGCGCCGCGCGTGACGAACCACAGCGCCGGCTCCTTCGCCCGCGCGGCCGTGAGTGCGCGGAGGAGCGGAGGGATGGCGCCCACACCGACGCCCTGAGCCTCCTCGAGGGCAGCTGCACTGAGGGAGTCCGCTCCACCCGGCGCATCGAGGCCCCAGAGGTGGACCACCGCACGGACCGCTCCCGCCCGCTCCAGGAGCCACTTCCAGTCCTCGTCGCTCGAGGGGTCCACGAGGAAGGAGCCGGCGCCGAGCTCCCCGCGCGAGCCAGGAGCGGCCGTGATGACGTGCTGGCCCGCGGCGACGAGCCGGGCGGCGAGCCGCTCCCCGAGCCCGGAGCGGTCAACGAGCAACAGGTAGCTTCCACCCGGCGGCACCGCTCCCCGCTTCAACGGCGGCACGGCACGCCAGGAGACCTCGTACAGCCACTCGCGCGAGGCACGGTCGGCGGCGGCGTTGGTCAGCGGCGCGGAACCCTCCGTCAGCTGGACGGAGTGGACTTCGATGACAGGCCGGCCGCCCTCGTCGAGGACGCCGAAGGCCACACGACCCTTGCTGAGCGAGCGCGCGTACAGCCAGCAATGACCGCCCGTGAGACGCCGGTGCAGCCGCACACCGTCGAACCGCACGGGCATCCTCGCGTCCTCGCCCGGAACGTCGCCCGCGCCGAGGCGCAGGGCCGCCTCCACCAGCGAGGGGTGGACACGGAAGGCGCGGGTGGCCGAAGCCTCTGCGGGGCGGAACAGCGCGAGCCATTCGCCCTCGCCCTGCCAGACGCGCTCGAGCCCGGAGGCGCTGTCGCCGTATTCGAGGCTGCACTCCTTCCAGCGGGCGAGGTGCTCAGCCCCCCCGGTATCGTTGACGCAACGTGCGCGGACCTGTGAGACGTCGACGGAGGGGGGCGTGACGGCGTCCCCGGGCTCGCGCCGGATTGACCCGGAAGCTCGAAGCCGCGAGTCGCTCTCACCGGAGTAGAGCTCGAACTGCACCGGCCCCGTAGGGTCCTTGCCGGGCCCGGACGGAATCAGCACCAGCTGCCCGGACAGTGTCGCGTCGTCACCCAGCAGCACCGGCTCGTGCACCGTCAGCGACTCGAGCACCAGCGCGCTCGTCCCGAGTGCCTCGGCTGCGGCCGCGAGGATGGCCTCGAGGAGCGCGGTCGCTGGGAGGAGCCCGACACCGGAGACCCGGTGCTCGCGCCACAGCTCCAGTTCCTGGGGGCGCGACGACAGCGCGAAGAAGTGCTCGCCGGAGGCGCGCGCGGACTTCACGTGTGCCCCAAGTAGCGGGTGGGCGCGCGCCTGTTCCTCGCGGACCGCCGCTGCGCCACCCGTCCTCGGCGGCGCGGCCCAGAAGCGCTTGCGCTGCCAGGGATACCGTGGCGCATCGACCACCCGCGCTCCGGTGTCGCAGAGTGCCCGGAAGTCCACCGGTGCGCCCGCCGCGAACAACTGGGCGACGGTCTGCAGCAGGACGGTCCGGTCATCGTCAGGCCGGCGCAACGACGGGAGCACCACGCCCTTGACGCCCACCTGGTGCAGCCCCTGTTCAATGGGGTTGAGCAGCGAGGGATGGACGCTGAGCTCGAGGAACCCGTCCACGCCGTCCTTCAGCAGGCGCTCCACCGCCGGCCAGAAGTGGACGGGCTGGATGAGGTTGCTCGCCCAGTACGCCGCGTCGAAGGCCGGTTCGGTGTCCTGCCCCCCGACGGACGAGTAGAACGCCACCTTCGGACGCTGAGGCTTCAGCGACTCGAGCTGGCGGAGCATGTCGCCTCGCACGGCGTTCAAGGCCGGGCTGTGGCCCGCGACATTGGTGGCCAGGCGCTGGCAGAACACGTTGCGTGACTTGAGGGCTTGCAGCACCTTCTCGAGCTCCAACGGAGGCCCCGCGAGCACCGTCAGCCGTGGCGCGTTCGCCCCTGCCACGGACACGGTAGCGGACACGCCGAGCTCCTCAAGGACCCGTGGCACCTCCTGGAAGGGCAGCTCCACCACCATCGCGCCGCCGCGCGCTCCGGAGGTCTGCATCCGCCGGATGAGCTGGCTGCGCGTCGTGATGACGGCCGCCGCATCCTCCAGCGACAGCGCGCCCGCGACGTGCGCGGCCGCCACCTCGCCCATGCTGTGGCCGACGACCGCGTCGGGCTCCAGGCCCCAGGAGCGCCAGAGCGCCGCGAGCGATACCTGGATGGCGAACAGCGCGGGCTGCACCACGTCGAACGAGTCCGGGCGGACCTGGCCCTGGGTGACGAGCTCCAGCACCGAGAACGGAGCGACGCGCGCGATGGCCGCCGAGCAGGCGGTGAACGTCTCGCGGAAGACGGGCTCGTCACGCAGCAGCGCGGCAGCCATCCCCGGCCAGGGCGTCGTCAGGCCGGAGAAGACGAAGGTCCAGCGCCGCTTCACCGTGGGTGCCGGGTCTGCGCCCGGCTGGGAGAGGACGCTCCGCAGTGCCGCGGTGAGCTCGTCCTGGGTGCGCCCCACCACCGCCGTCCGGAAGGCGTGGTGGCTGCGACGAAGCGCGGCCGTGAAGCACACGTCCTCGACGCGTGCACTTCCCTCGGAAAGCGAGCCCTGCGACAGCGCCGACACGTAGCGCTCCGCCAGTGCGCGCAGCGCTTCCGGGCTCCGCGCGGAGAGCGGCAGGCAATGCACGCGCGGCGGGTGCGCGGAGACCGGCTTCTTCGCGGGACTCTGGCTTGGGGCCCGCTCCAGCACGACGTGCGCGTTGGTGCCGCTCATGCCGAAGGAGCTCACCCCCACCACGCCCTCGCGCCCCTCACACGGAAGCCGTTGCGTGGGCACCCGGACGGGCAGGCGTTCCCAGGGAATCAGCGGACTCGGCGTCTGGAAGTGGAGGTGCGGCGGAACCTCACCGTGCTCCAGAATCAGCACACCCTTGATGAGGCCCGCAACGCCAGCGCTCGCTTCGAGGTGGCCGATGTTGGTCTTCACAGAGCCGACGAGGAGGGGGCGCTCCGCATTGCGGCCGTCACCCAGCGCCGCCGCGAGTGCCTGCATCTCGATGGGGTCGCCCAGCGGCGTGCCGGCGGCGTGCGCCTCCACGTAGGCCACTCGCGCGGGCTCCACGCCAGCATTCGCGTAGGCCTGGCGGATGACTGCCTCCTGCGCGGGCCCGTTGGGGACGGACAGCGCGCTCGTGCGGCCGTCATGGTTGACCGCGGAGCCGCGGATGACGCCGCGGATGCGGTCCCCGTCCCTGAGCGCGTCCGAGAGGCGCTTGAGGACGACGACGCCGCAGCCTTCGCCGCGCGCGTACCCGTCCCCGGCAGCGTCGAACGTCTTGCAGCGCCCGTCCGAGGCAAGCGCCCCCGCCTGGGAGAAGTAGATGAAGGGCTCGGGCGCGAGCATCATGTTGACGCCGCCCACGAGCGCGACGTCCGCCTCTCCGTTGCGCAGCGCCTGGCAGCCCAGGTGCGCCGCGACGAGCGACGAAGAGCACGCGGTGTCGATGGAGAGACTCGGTCCCTGCAACCCGAGCGTGTACGAGAGCCGTCCCGCCGCGCAGCTGTGCGCGTTCCCGGTGACCATGTACGGCTCGAGCCGCGTCAGGGGGCCCTGGTTCTGGAGGCCGAGGTAGTCGGAGCTGGCGATGCCGACCATCACCGCGGTGCGCGTCGCGGCGAGCTGCTCGGGGACGCAGCCGGCGTCCTCCAGCGACTCCCAGGCGACCTCGAGCAGCAGCCGCTGCTGCGGGTCCATCGCTGCGGCCTCCCGGGGCGCCGTGCCGAAGAACTCCGCGTCGAAGCCGTCGAACGGGACGCCACTCAGGAAGCCGCCGCGGCGCGTGGACATCTTCCCCGGCGTGCCGCGCTCCGGGCTGTAGAACGCATCCGTATCCCAGCGCTCCGCCGGCATCTCGCTCGTGCCGTCCACGCCGTCGCGGAGCAGGGACCAGTAGCCCTCGAGATCATTGGCCCCGCCCGGAAAGCGGCAGGCCATGCCGACGATGGCAATGGGCTCGCGTACGTGCTGCTCGGACACAGCGGGAGTGGCGGCACTGGAGCGTGCCACTGCCTCCGTGTCCTTCAGGTACGGCAGCTCCCGGAGGAGGAACGCAACCATGGCATCGACCGTCGGATGGTCGAAGGTCACCGTGGCGGAGAGCGGGTGCTCGAGCGTCGTCATCAAGCGCTTGCGCAGCTCGGTGGACATGAGCGAGTCGACGCCCAGCGTGACGAAGCCCCGCTGTGGCTCGACGGACTCTGCCGGGCCCAGGGCCAACACCGCACGCAGTGCGGCCTCGACGTGCGCGGTGAGGAGCTCGCGGCGCTTCCTGGGCGAGGCGGCCCGGAGCGCTTGGATGTGTCCTGCCGCGTCGAGCTGCGGCGGGCCCCCCGCCTGCGCCTCCGAGGGCACGTCCGCTTCGCTGTCGCTCCGCTCGGGCCGGGTGGCAGCCACCCAGTAGCGCTGCCGCTGGAACGGATAGGTCGGCAGCGTGGTGAGCCGGTGTCCGCGGCCCAGATGAACCGCTGTCCAGTCGATGGCGACTCCACGCGCGTACAGCTCTGCGAGCGTCGTGAGCAACTGCTCCTCGTCACGCCCCTCCCGCGTCAGGGAGCCAAGCCATCCGGAAGCTGAAGCCGCCCCCAGCTCGAGCACCGGACCTGCTCCGAGCGCCTCGAGTGCCTTGCCCGTCGACTCGGGACGAGACGGCTCCCGGGCCTCGGCACACCACGCGTGCGCGTCCGTCCTCCCCTGAGTGTCCACAGGGTGGCCGGTGACATGCGACACCACCCTAAGCGAGCCGGGTGAGCTGGCCGCGGCGCGAGCGGCCTCCTCGTACCGCGTCCACTCGGGCGTCCCGGGCGCGGCGAAGGAGCACCGGGCCCGCGCGAGCACCAACCCGAGCGCGGACTCGAGGCTGAGCGCACCCGCGGCGCACGCGGAGGCCAGCACACCCACGCCGTGGCCCATCACCGCGTACGGCGTGACGCCCCACGAGCGCCACAGCGTCCACAGCCCGTACTCCACCGCGAACAGCGCCGCCTGCGCGCACAGCGGCTCCTCGTGCCCTGGGGCCGAAGCACCCTTCTCGGGGAAGAGCACCGAGAGCAGCGGCACGGGCAGCTCGGTCCGCAGCACTGCGTCGCAGCGCGCGAGCGCGTCGCGGAACACGGGCTCACTGTCGAACAGGCCGCGACTCACCCGAACGGGGCCGCTCCCCTCCCCCGGGAACACGATGGCGAGCTTCGGCGGCTCGGTGCGTGGGGAGCTTGCTGACAGTCCTCCCGACTGAGCCAGGGCCCGAAGCTTCTCACGGAACTCGGAGACTGACGCACCGAGCACCGCGGCCCGGTGCTCGAAGTGGCCTCGGCCGGTGCTGGCCGTGAAGCAGAAGTCGCCCTCGCTCCCGGACGCCAGCGCGGCCCCGTACTGCCCCGCGAGCGCTTCGAGCGCCGCGCCGCTCTTCGCCGACAACGTCAAGAGGTGCAGCGGGCGCTCCCGGCGAGCGGCCGTGAGCGGCGGAGGTGGCTCGCTCGCCGCCACGAGCACGTGCGCGTTCGTCCCGCTCATGCCGAATGAGCTGACCCCCGCGATGCGGCGGACGCCGTCGCGCCAGCGCGTGGAGGCCCCCGCCACGCGCACCGGGAGCCGGTCCCACGCGATGTGCGGGTTGGGCTCGCGCAGGTGCAGGTGCGGGAACAGCTCCCCGCCCTGCACCGCGAGCACGGCCTTGAGCAACCCGGCCATGCCCGCCGCGGACTCCAGGTGCCCCAGGTTCGTCTTCGCCGAGCCGACCCACAGCGGAGCCGCCGTGCCGCGGCCTTCGCCGTACACTGCCGCCAGCGCGTCGATTTCGATGGGGTCTCCGAGCGACGTGCCAGTCCCGTGCGCCTCGACGTAGCCCACCTCCTCCGGCTTCACGCGCGCGGCACCGAGCGCCTCACGGATGACCGCCTGCTGCGCGCGCCCGTTGGGCACGGTGAAGCCGCTGGACGCGCCGTCGTGGCTCACCGCGCCGCCGAGCAGCGTCGCGAGGATGCGGTCGCCGTCGCGCTGCGCGTCCGAAAGCCGCTTGAGGACGACGACGCCACAGCCCTCGCCTCGCGCGATGCCGTTGGCCTGCGCGTCGAACGTCTTGCACCGCGCATCCGGGGACAGGGCGCGCAGCCGCGAGAGCATCACGAACGACAGCGGCGACAGGAGGAGCATCACGCCGCCGGCGATGGCCGTGCTGCACTCGCCCGCGCGCAGGCTCTGGCAGGCCAACTGGACGGCCACCAGCGACGATGCGCAGGCGGTGTCCAGGGCCATGCTCGGCCCCTGGAGCCCCAGCGTGTAGGAGATCCGGCCCGCAGAGAACGCGAAGCCCCAGCCGGTGGCGGTGTACGGATCGATTCCCGAGGGGTCGGTGCCGCTCAGGAACGAGTAGTCGCTGACGCTGATGCCCACGTAGACGCCGGTGCGCGAACCCGAGAGCCGCTGCGGCGGCAACCCCGCGTTCTCCAGCGCCTCCCAGCTCACCTCGAGCAGCAGCCGCTGCTGGGGGTCCATCTGGTTCGCTTCGCGCCGCGAGATGCCGAAGAACCCCGCGTCGAACTCGGCCACCCCCGGGCCCTGCAGGAAGCCGCCCGAGCGCGTGTACATCTTCCCGGCCACGTCCGGGTCCGGGTGGTACCAGCGGTCGATGTCCCAGCGGTCCTTGGGGACCTCGATGATGGCGTCGCGCCCCTCGCGCAGCAGCTGACGGTACGAATCGAGGTCGCTCACGCCTCCGGGGAAGCGGCACCCCGCACCGACGATGGCGATGGGCTCGCGCTGCGCGTGCTCGAGCGCGTCCACCTTGCCCTGGAGCTTCTTGAGTGCCAGCAGCGTGCGCTTCTGCTGCGCGATGTCGGATGTGTCGCTCATTCGCCGAGTTCTTCCTCAGACAGCACGCTGCGTGTCAGCTCGAGCAGCGCGGACGAGACTTCGTCCGCGGACAGCCCGTCGACCTCAGCCGCCACCGCGTCCGTTCGCGGCTGCGGCGCCACGGGCGCGGATGTAGAGACGGGCGCGGGCGCATCCGGGAACAGGCGCTCCTTGAGGTAGCGGGAGAAGCGCTCCACGGTCGGGTGGTCGAACACGGCCGAGGTGGCCAGCGGCACATCGAACGCGGCCTCCATGCGGCGCCGGAAGTGGACCGCGGAGAGCGAGTCCATCCCCAGCTCGTAGAACCCGCGCCAGGGCTCCGGCGGTCGCGAAGGCGGGTGCCCTAGCACCTCGCCGAGCTCACCGCGCACGTGGGCCACGAGCAGCTCGTCCACCTCGTGCGGCGCTGCTGCCTTGAGGCGCTCCACCGTCCGGACGGCCGCAGGCGACCTCCCGGCCGCCCCTGCCCGTCCCGCCGCGAGCTCCGCGAACAGCGCGGGCGGCCGCCGGGCGTCCGAGAATACGCCGTCCCAGTCCACCTCAGCGACGGCGACTTGCGGCCGGCCGCTCCCGAGCGCGGCCCCGAGCGCACCGAGCGCGGCTTCAGGGGACATCGGACGGAGCCGGTGCGCGGCCCACCGTGCGGCGTCGAGCTTGGAGGACATCCCCGCCCCCGCCCACGGCCCGAAGTCCACGGCGGTCGCCGGGAGCCCGAGCTGGTGCCGGTGGTGCGCGAGCGCGCCGAGGAACGCGTTGGCGGCGCCGTAGTTCGCCTGGCCGGGCGCACCGAAGACGGCACC
This sequence comes from Pyxidicoccus xibeiensis, assembly GCF_024198175.1. Classification (NCBI taxonomy): domain Bacteria; kingdom Pseudomonadati; phylum Myxococcota; class Myxococcia; order Myxococcales; family Myxococcaceae; genus Pyxidicoccus; species Pyxidicoccus xibeiensis. The sequence continues at coordinate 407,321 of NZ_JAJVKV010000002.1, read as the reverse complement.
CACCGAGGAGAAGAGCACGAAGAGCTCCAGGGGCTGCCCCGCCGTCAGCTCATGCAGGCTCCAGGCACCGTCGACCTTCGGAGCCATCACGTTGCGGAGCCGCTCGGGCGTGAGCTGGGGCAGCATCGCCTCGTCCAGGACGCCGGCCGCGTGCACCACCCCGCGCAGCGGAGGCATGGACTTCGCCACGTGCGCCAGTGCGTGAGACAGCGCCTCGCGGTCGACGATGTCGACGCTCGCCACGTGAACGTTGGCGCCCTTCGAGCGGAGCCGCTCCAGGACCTCCGAGTGCGCTGGCGACACGGAACGCCGCGCGAAGAGCGCGAGGTGCCGGGCCCCGCGCTCCACCATCCACTCCGCAACCTGGAGCCCGAGCGCGCCGAGGCCGCCGGTGACCAGATAGGTGCCGTCCGACCGCAGCGACGGGCCGTGCCCCACGGCGGCCCGCACGCGCTCCAGGCGCGCCACGTACCGCCGCTCGCGACGCCAGGCGGTCTGCGGCTCCCCGTCCGCGCTGAGCTCCGCTAGCAGCTGCCCGGCGAGCGAGGTGCAATCCCCCGCGCCGAGGTCCACAGCCCTACACGACAGCTCCGGCAGTTCCTGCTGCACCGAGCGCGCGAAGCCCCAGAGCGGCGCCTGCGACACGTTCACCGCGCCCCCTTCGACAGCCTGGCCTTCCCGCGTGACGAGCCAGAGCCGCGTGAGCGGCGTCACCCCGGCCGCCTGCAGCGCCTGGACGAGGCGCAGCGCGCTCCCGGTGCTCCGCACCTCGGCCGCGCGGAGCGCTTCGAGCCCCGTGGCCGCTGCGTCGAGGCTGCACGCGTGCACGACGCCCAGGGTGCCAGCCCAGCTGCGTGCCTGGGCGACGTGCCCCTCGAACGGAGCCGCAGCGTCGAGCTCGCGCGTGACCTCGTCCACGGTGAGGGACAGACACCGCTCGCCACGTGCCTCGATCGCCTGGACGAGCGACGCGCCGACACCACCTGCGTCGCAGAGCACGAGCCAGCCGGCCACGCCGCTGCTCCCGGCGACCGGCGCGGGCGCACTCCGCCAGGAGAGGGCGTACGTGATGTCGGGTGCCTCATCGCTCCGGCCGACTGGCGCCTCGGGGCCACTGCGACCCGGAAGCGGGTCATCCACCCAGTAGCGCTCCCGCTGCCACGCATAGCCGGGCGCCGCCACGCAGCGGTGCGCAGAGCCGTGCAGGGCCCGCCAGTCCAGAGCGACGCCCTGGACGTACAGCTGGCCTGCGCTCTGCATCAACGTCTGCCACGCGTCGCGCCCACTTCTCAGGCTCGCGAGGCAGAGGGCCTCGGAAGGCAGGATGCTGGCCGCGAGGCCGGAGAGCACCGGCTGGGGCCCCACCTCGAGAAACAGGCGGCGCCCAGCCGCTGCGAGCGTCTGCACGCCCTGCGCGAACCGCACGGGCTCGCGCAGCTGTTGCTCCCAGTACTGGGCGGAGATGGACGACGCCTGCTCACCCGTGAGGTTGGTGACCCACGCCACCTTCGGCGGGCGATAGCTGACGGACGCCGCCGCACGCCCGAACGCCGGGAGCGCCGGCTCCATCAGTGCGGAGTGGAACGCATGGGACACCGTGAGCGCACGGCTCTTGATTCCGCGCGACTCGAGCGCGCGGACGACCGCGTCGACGTCCGCCGCTGGCCCCGACAGCACCACGCTCCTGGGACCGTTGAAGGCCGCGAGCGACACCGCCGGGTGCGCGGCCAGGAGCGGCTGGACCTCCGCTTCCCCTTCCTGCACCGCCACCATCACGCCGCCCGCTGGCAGCTGCTGCATGAGGCGCGCGCGCTCGGCGACGAGCCGGATGCCCTCCTCCAGCTCGAACACGCCGGCAGTGCACGCGGCGGGGAACTCGCCCACGCTGTGGCCGAGCACCGCATCCGGCACCACGCCCCACTCGCGCCACACCTCTGACAGCGCGTACTCGAGCGCGAACAGCGCCGGCTGCGTGTACTGCGTCTGGTCCAGCGGCGCACCCTCGCCGAAGAGCACCTCCGTGAGTGGCAGCGGAAGCACGCCCTCGAGCGCCCGCACGCAGCGGTCGATGGCCTGGCGGAACGTAGGGTGCGACTCGTAGAGCCCGCGCCCCATCCCCGCGTACTGGGAGCCCTGTCCGGTGAACAGGAACGTCAGCTGCGGCCGCTGCTCCGCCTGGGGCGCCCGGCCCGCGACGACGTGGCCGTGCGGAGTGCCCTCTGCGTACGCGTCCAACGCCTCGGCGAGTTCGTCGTGGCTCCTGCACACCGCGGCGAGCCGGAAGGTGTGGTGCGCTCTCCGGACGCCAGACGTGAAGCAGAGGTCCGCGAGCGCCTCGCGCCGGCCCGCTTCCGAGCGCAGGAAGGCGGCGTGCGAGCGGGCCTGCGCACGCAGCGCGGGCTCGCTGCGCGCAGACAGGGTGAACAGGCTCCAGGGCCTCGCCGCCACAGCGGAGCGCGCGGCCGGGGCCGGCGCCTCCTCCAGCACCACGTGCGCATTGGTGCCGCCAATGCCAAACGAGCTGACGCCCGCGCGGCGCGGGTGAGCGCCCTTCGGGAAGGGCTGCGCCCGCGGGGGCACGAAGAACGGCGTGGAGGGGAAGTCGCAGCCGGGATTGGGCTCCTGGAAGTGTGCGAGCGGGGGTAGCTCCCCGTGCTCGAGCACGAGGACCGCCTTGATGAGGCCGGCGATGCCGGCGGCCGACTCCAGATGCCCGAGGTTCGCCTTCACGGAGCCCACGGCGCAGCTGCCACGCGGCACGCCCGAGAACACCTCCGCGAGCGCCTGGAGCTCCAGTGGGTCTCCCACCCGCGTCGCGGTGCCGTGGCACTCGAGGTACCCCACCGTCGCGGGCTCCACGTCCGCGAGGCTCAAGGCCTCGGAGATGACGCGCGCCTGGCCCTCGTGGCTCGGCGCCATGTAGCCCACCTTCGAGGCGCCATCGTTGTTGATGGCGGACCCCTTGATGACGGCGCGAATCGGATCGCCGTCCTTCAGGGCATCCGCCAGGCGCTTGATGACGATGACCCCCAGGCCGCTGCCCTGGATGGTCCCCGCGCCACGCGCGTCGAAGCTGCGGCAGCGCCCGTCGGGCGAGAGGATGCCGCCCTCCTGGTGGATGTAGCCCACACGCTGCGGGACGCGCAGGCACACGCCCCCCGCGAGCGCCATGTCCGACTCGCCGTCCAGCACGCTCTGACACGCGAGGTGCACCGCGACGAGCGACGTGGAGCACGACGTCTGCACACAGAGGCTCGGGCCGCGCAGGTTCAGCTTGTAGGAGACGCGGCTGGCCAGGTAGTCCTTGTCGTTGGCGACCTGGAGCTGGAGGTGCTCGATGACCGGCATCGAGCCGGCCTCGCGCAGGAACTTGCGGAGCAGGTACGTGGAGTAACTGGTGCCCGCGAAGACGCCGATGGCGCCCGGATAGCGGCCCGGGTCCACGCCGCCGTTCTCCAGCGCCTCCCACGCGCACTCGAGGAACAGCCGGTGCTGCGGGTCGATGAGCTCCACTTCCTTCGGGCTGAACCCGAAGAACTCCGCGTCGAACGTCTCGATGTCGTCCAGGACAGACGCGCGGCGTACGTACTTCGGGTTGCGCAGGGACGCCTCGCTGACGCCCGCCGCACGGAGCTCCTCGTCCGTGAGGTCGCTCACGCAATCGACGCCGCCGCGGATGTTCTCCCAGAAGCGCTCGAGCGTGCTCGCGCCCGGGAACCGTCCCGCCATCCCGATGATTGCCAGGTCCGAGCCGCTCATCCCTCTGCCCCCTTGCGGCGCCCGCGCGCCTCACGCCGCGCTGCCGCGCGATCCGCTCCCGACTGCACCGCCGCCGCGGGCCCGCTCCCCTTCTGCGCCAGGAAGGCCGCGAGCGCGCGCACCGTCGGGAAGCGGAACGGGTCCGTGGCGCGCACGTCGAGCTTCAACGTCTCGCGCAGCGCCGCGGTGATGCGCACGATGATGGTGGAGTCCGCGCCCAGGTCGAAGAACTGTCCGTCCACGCTGAGCTCGGGGAGCCCGAGCTCCTGCTGGACGAGCCGGCTGATTTGAAGCTCCAGCTCGCTGCCCGGCGCGACGAACGCGGCCTTCGGCTGCGACTGCTTGAGCGCGAGCTCGGCCAGCGCCTTGCGGTCCACCTTGCCGTTCGCGCTGAGCGGCAGCGAGTCTCCCAGCACGAGCGTGGGGAGCATGTGCGAGGGGAGCCGCTCCCGCAGGAACTCGAGGAGTGTCTCCTCGGACGCCTCCTGCTTGGTGGACACGAACGCGACGAGCCGCTTCTTGCCGCCGGCAGGCGCGACCACCGTCACCGCCGCCACCCGGACCGCCGGGTGCTGCGACAGTGCCGCCTCAATCTCCCCAAGCTCGATGCGGTGGCCCTGGATCTTCACCTGCAGGTCCTCGCGCCCGAGGAACTCGATGTTGCCGTCCGGGAGCAGGCGGCCCAGGTCGCCGCTGCGGTACAGGCGCTCTCCGGTACCTGGATGCTCGATGAACTTCTGCCGCGTCTTCTCCGGGTCCCCCCAGTAGCCGAGTCCCACGCCGACGCCCGAGATGTACAGCTGGCCGGGGACCCACGTCGGCCGCGGCTCGAGCTGCTCGTCGAGCACGTGGTAGCGCGCGTTGGTCATTGGCCGTCCGTAGGGGATGCTCGGCCACGACGGGTCCACCGTCCCCACCGGGTAGCAGATGTCCCAGACGCAGGTCTCCGTGGGCCCGCCCGCGGAGATGACCTGCACCTCCGGCGCGAGCGCGCGGATGCGGTTCGGCAGGGTGACGGGCACCCAGTCCCCCGAGAGCACCACCTTGCGCAGCGTGGTCGGACGCGGCTGGGACGGGTCGCGCTCGAGCGTCTCGACCAGCATCTCCATGAAGGCGGGCACGCTGTTCCAGAACGTCACCCGCTCGCGCGTCAGGAGCTCCACCCAGTGGAGCGGGTCCTTCACCGACGCCGCGTCCGGCATCACCACGCAGCCGCCCGCCGCGAGCATCCCGAAGACGTCGTAGACGGACAGGTCGTGGTTGAGCGCGGTCAGCGCGATGTTCCGGTCCCCGGGGCCGATGCCGAAGCGCGCGTTGACGTCGAGCATGCGGTTGACCGCGTTGCGGTGGCTGAGCATCGCCCCCTTGGGCAGCCCGGTGGAGCCGGACGTGTAGATGACGTACGCGAGATCCTCCGGCGCGGGAGGTGCCACCGGGCGCAGGGTTTCCGGGCCCTGCGGCTGGGCGTCCTCCACCCGGACACGCTCCAACCCCGACGGCCAGGAGACCCTCGCGTCGATGTCCTGCCGCGTGAGCACCACGCGCACCTGCCCCTGCTCGAGCAGGAGCTTCAGCCGCTCGGGGGGCAGCTCGGGGTCCACCGGCAGGTACGCCGCACCGCATCCTTGAATAGCGAGCACGGAGACGAGCTGCTCCCACCCCTTCTCCAGCACCACGCCGACGAGGCTGCCCTTCGCGCAGCCGACGGCCCCGAGCCGGTGGCTGAGCGCGTTGGCGCGTGCATGCAGCTCCCCGTAGGTCAGCGTGCGGCGCGGGCTGATGACGGCCTCGGCTTGGGGACGCGCCTGTGCCTGCGTCTGGAAGAGCGAGTAGAGCGTCTCGGTGGAGACGGGCGCGTCCGTGGCGTTGAGCTCCGCGAGCAGCCGCACTGTGTCGGCTGGCAGCGCCACGCGCCGCGCACGGACCTCCGTCCAGGCCGCCTCCTCCGTCGCGAGCTGCTCGAGCAGGAGCCGGTAGCTCTCGAACATCTGGTCCAGCATGCCGGCGGGGAACAGCTCCTCCACCGAGTCCCAGGACGCGGCGAGCCCGCCCTCCTCCTGCTGGACCTGGTTGTCGATCCACAGTTGCGGCGTCTGGGTCAGCGTGAAGACCGGCTCGGAGATCTGCTTCCACGCGGACGCCCAGTCGGCGTAGCCCTCGGAGCGCAGGCTGAGCAGGCTGGCGAAGACGATGGGCAGCGACGCGTTGGACGACTTCTGGACGCGCGCGAGCTCCCGCAGCGCCTGCACCCCGCTGATGTGCTGCGTGTGCTCGATGTCCTGCCACAGCTGGGCCTGGGTCCGCTGGACGCGCGACTCGAAGCTCTCCGGGACGGAGAGGTCCAGCCCCAGGAGGACCATCGAGGTGAAGTCGCCCAGTAGCTCGTTGACCTGCGGGTGCATGGGCATGCGGCTGAAGAGCGGGATGTTGAGCGTGAAGCGCGGGCTCTTGCTCCAGGCCGCGAGCACCTCGGCGTAGACCGAGCTGAGGACCGACGAGAGCGTCAGTCCGCGCGCCTTCGCCCTCGCCTGCAGCTGCGCCCAGCGCGTCGCATCCAGCCGTGCCACCCGGCGCTTGAACCGGCTCGTCTTGAGCGACGAAGGCGCGCGGGCCAGCGGGAGCTCCGGAGCGGGCGGCAGCTCGCGCACGCGTGAGCGCCAGTACGCCAGGGACTGCTGCGCCGTCGCGCTGTCGTGCAGCTTGCGCTCCGCCAGGACGTAGTCCCGGTAGGAGATGTCCAGGGCCGGCAGCTCCGTGTCCGGGTGCTGGTACGCCCGGGCAACGTCGTACGCGAGCAGCGCGAGGCTGCCGCCGTCGAGCTGGACCAGGTCGACGCTCTGGTGGAGCCGGGTGACGCCGCCGGGCAGGCGCGTCGCGCGGACCTCGACCTGCGGCGCCCGGTCGAGCGGGAGGACCTGGTGCGAGAGCGCGTCGCGCACCTGCGCGAGGCCGGCCTCGACCTCCGCGGGCGAGGCCTGACTCAGGTCGAGCACGGTGATGCGCAGCGGCGGGACTTCGCGAAGAATCTGCTGACGCCCGTCCGGGAGGATGACCGCCCGGAGCATGTCGTGCCGGGCGATGACCTTCTGCCAGGCGCGCTCCATCCGGGGCACGTCCAGGGGATGGAAGTCGTGCTCCCAGTACACGTGGATGGACACGTCGCCCATGTCCACGGCGCCGCCCCGCCCAAGCCAGTACGCCTGCTGGATGTCGGTGAGGGGGAATGGCTCGTAGCGGTTCGCGGGGTCGGAGACGAGCGGAGGGACCTCGGGCTCGACCGGCTGCGCCTTGCGCGCCCGGAGCAAGGCGAGGAGCTGCGGCTTGTGCTCGGTGAGGCGCTGGCGGACCTCCGCGGTGAGCGCCCCCTTCGGAGCGTTCACGGACAGCTGGTCGCCCTCGCCGAGCGAGAGGTGAATCCCCTGCTGCGCGAGTCCGGTGAGAAGTTCAGTGACACTCATAGCAGGATGACCTCGCGCTCCTCGGTGTCGGGGCCGTGAGCGATGGGTGGCGGCCCTCCGGCCAGGGCACTGGATGCCGCCAGGTGGTGCTCGATGTCCTGCGCGAGGTCCGCGATGCCCGCGCCCGTGAGCAGGCGCGCCACCGCGAGGTTGAACCCGAACTCGGACTTGAGCTTGCGTCGCAGCTCCACCGCCATCAGCGAGTCGAGCCCCAGGAGGACGAGTGACTTGTTCGCGCTGAGCTCGTCGGCGGCAACGCGCAGCGCCTTCGCGAGGTGCGCCGTCAGGTGGGCCTGCAGGAGCACGCGATGCTGTGTGGCAGGCGCTGCAAGGACACGTGCCGCCGTGTCATCGGCACGCGTGGGCTCGATGGGCTCCGAGCCGTCCGTCGGCCGGTGGAGCCAGAACCGCCGGTGCTGCCAGGAGTGCCCGGGGAACGCCACGACGCGCCGCCCATAGGGCCGGTCGAAGCTCCGCCAGTCGAGGTCGACGCCGCGCTCGTAGAGGCGCGCCACGCACTCGACCAGCGCATCCCAGTCCCCCCACCCTGCCCGGAGCGAAGGCAGAAAGCCGGGCTCGCCGAGGTGGCCGGGCTTGCTCTGCGCCATGCCGAGCAGGAGGGTGACCTTCTGCCCCTCGAGCGCTCGAGCGAGGTCCGTCCAGCGAAACGGTGGGAGCGCCTCGTGTACCGGGTACCCGACGCCGTCCGCCCGCGAGGGCCGCGCTGCGAGCGTGCGCACCGCCGTATCGAGATCGATGGCCCCTGCCACGCACGCGGCTGTCACCTCGCCGACGCCCATGCCGAGCACCACCGCCGGCCGCACGCCCCATGACTTCCACAGCTCGGCGAGCGAATACCCGAGGGAGAACCGGGTCTGCTCCGCGGCGGGCACCTCCCGCTGCGCGCCCGAGGCCGCGAAGGCGGCGGTGCAGCGGTCGAGTGCGTCGCGGAACACAGGCTGCGTCGCGTACAGCTCCTGCCCGTGCGTGCCCTGCGGGAGGGGCTCGTCCTGGAAGAGGAACCCCACGTGCTGCCGCTCGCGGCGCTCAGCCGGCGCCCCACCTCGCCAGGCACGGAGCCCGTCCCTCAGCTGCGCAGGAGTCCGACCGGTGACCGCGAGCCGGTGTGAGAAGTGGGCGCGTGCGGCGTTCGCAGTGAAGCAGAAGTCTCCGAGCGACGGCTCGGGGGTCGCGTCGAGCAGCGGTGCCACGCGCTCCACCTGCGCGGCGAGGGCTTCGGCTGAGCTCGCGGACAGCGTGAGCACGTGCACAGGCCGTCGCGCCGTCACGTCCGCAGCGCTCCGGAGCGGCGGCTCCTCGATGAGCACGTGCGCGAGGGCGCCGCTCAGGCCGAAGCCGGTGACCCCCGCGATGCGCCGCCGGGCCCCTCGCGGCCACGGCTGCGGCTGCGTGGGGATGACGAGCGGCGTGTCCGTCAGGGGGACGCGCGGGTGCGGCGTCGAATAGTTCAGGTTCGGAGGGATGGCCTCGTGCTGGAAGGCGAGGATGACCTTGATGACGCCCGCGGCGCCGCCGGCGTATTCCAGCTGCCCGAGGTTCGTCTTCACCGCGCCGAGCACACACTTCGTCCCGTCGGGCCGTGGCGATCCGAAGACGTCCTTGAGGGCCTGCAGTTCGATGGCGTCCCCAGCCCAGGTGCCCGAGCCGTGCGTCTCGACGTAGTCCACGTCCGCGGGGGTGAGCCCCGCGCTCGCGAGCGCATCGCGCATCACGCGCCGCATCGCCGGCACGCTGGGCGCCGAGACGCTCGCGCCGCGGCCCGTGCTGGTGGAGGCCGAGCCGCGCAGCAGCGCGAGCACCGGGTTGCCGTCGGCGAGCGCCTGCGAGTAGCGCTTGAGCACCAGCAAGGCACAGCCCTCGCCCCGGACCGCGCCGTCCGCCTTCGCGTCGAACGCCTTGACGCGACCGTCCCGGGACATGAGCTCGAGCTTGCAGAAATGGAAGGAAATCTCTGGCTGCAACAGCAGCGTCACGCCGCCGGCAATCGCGAGGTCCGACTCCCCTCGCCGCAGGCTCGCGGCGGCCAGGTCCAGCGCCACCAGCGACGAGGCACACGCGGCCTCGATGGACAACGTCGGCCCGTGGAACCCGAACACGTGGGACAAGCGGCCGCTGGCGACACTGGTGAGGTGGTCCGTCACACCGTAGTCGTCCAGGTGCCCTGGCTCGCGAACGCGGTTGTAGCCCTGGTCCGCGAGCCCCACGAAGACGCCCGTGCGGCTGCCAACGAGCCCCGTCGGAGACTCGCCCGCGCTCTCCAACGCCTCCCAGCAGACCTCCAGGAGCAGGCGCTGCTGCGGGTCCATCCGCGCCGCTTCCTCATCGGTGATGCCGAACGGCTGCGGATCGAACTGGTCCGCGCCCTCGAGGAAACCACCCCAGCGGCCGTACATCTTTCCGCGAGCGTCCGGGTCCGGGTGGAAGAGCGCATCGATGTCCCAGCGGCTCTTCGGGATCTCGGTGATGCCACTCCTTCCTTCCTGCAACAGACGCCACAATGCCTCAGGGGAGCTGGCGCCGCCCGGGAAGCGGCCCGCCATGCCGACTACGGCCACCGGGTCGCCCTCCTGCTGCTCGCGTTGCAGCAGCGCGAGGAGGCTGGACCGCTCTTCCGAATCGAGGCCGGAGAGCAGTCGCGCCATGGCACCACGTACCTCATCCTTCATCACCCTCTCCTCCCGCATGAGCTGTGCGGCCACTTGCGGGGCGCTTGAAAAAAGCAGCCACGCCGTCACCAGGGTTCTGAGGTGGGCAGAACCAACTGGAAGACGGCCCGAAAGGGCGACCGACCCGCCAAAATGCAACGAATGTCGCGCACCCTACAGTCTCAGATAAATCGCTGTAAACGACGCGAGATGTCTGGGCTTTCGCAAGGCTGAGCCAGACGCTTCACGTTGCGAACACGCTGAGACAACTCCCGCACGTAGCGGGTTGCGCGAGCCCGGGCCGGAGGCCGTGGTACCGTAGGCAAGCCGCTTCTTCGTCAGGCGCCTCGCGTCGTTCGCCGCAGGGACCTTTGGAGTAGAGTTCGCCACCAGCCCAGGCGTCGGGCAGCGTTCCGCAACGAGGCCGGAGCCACGAAAAAAAGGCCGGCCTGACGTCCAACGGAGCCAAAGACTTCCACCAGGATCGCCTACCTACGAGCGGACGCTTAACCAGGCGGTAAGCGTCGCTTCATGATGCGGGACGACTTCGAGGGGGCGAGCCATGGGATGGTGAGCGCCACCGCATTCCCGGGGCGTCCCCCGAAGGCACCTCCTCTCCCTTAGGAAGAAACATGCTCAAACCCATCTCCCTGCCGCCCTGGGGACAGGTGCACCCCATCCAGAAGAGCGGGCGTGCCACGCACACCTGGCAGCATCTCTACCACCTGGGGCAGCGCTGGGATGAGTTGGTGGGCGCGGACATCCACGTGCTCCGCCACGAGGCCGAGCGGTGCACCTGCCCTCCCCCACCAGGAGCGGAGCGGAAACCGCTGCCCGAGGTGGCGCCCTCATGCCTCGCGCTGCTGGAACGGCACCATGACTGCTACTACGGCCCCGCCTACCTGCGAGAGCTCGCTCGCAAGGACACACGCGTCGGCAGGCAGTTGCGCGATTCCCAGCGCCTGCTTTGCTTTACGCCCCGTGGCATTCTTGTCTCGGTAGGGCTGACCCCGCCGATCTCCGTGCTGACAGCGTTCCGCCCGGACCTGCCTCTCAAGAGCAGCACCGGAACAGACGAGGAGTACTTTCAGGCCGCCGACCAGCGGTGGAGAAGAGGGGTGAGCACCATGTCCAGCCCGGGAACCTGGAAGGCCGAGGTGCTCCGAGCGCTCGAGGTGGCCAGTCAGCACCCCCCCACCCAGCCGGCGGAGGCCTGGGCCCTAAGCTGGGCCATCGGCCATTGCCGGGCGCTCTCCGCGGGGGAGCCGGAGGTGGCGGGACTGCTCCGGAAGGCTGAGAGGCTGCTGGCTCAGTACCGGCCGCAGCTCGTGGCGCTTCTGGAGGAGGAGCTCCGCGTGGCGCCCCTGCTCGCCGGGCTCAAGTCCTCGCTGGAGACCGGGCTTCCGGAGGAGGCCCAGGACCAGTTGCTGGCCCTCGAGGACATGCTGGTGGTGGCGGAGGTTCTCGGCTTCGAGGCGCACATCCAGCACATCCTCACCGAGGTCTCCCGGCTCGCTTCGCGCTGGCCCCCCGCGATGGCCGGTTTCGACGCGCTGGCCCGCCAGCGACTGGGCTCCTCGGGCCGGGCCGCCAGCTCGCTCTGGAACACCATGCTCACGGTCACCACCCATGCGCCCGCTCCCCGCCTGCCGGGGGTGCTCCAGTCCTGGCTTGAGCGCCTCGACGAGGCCAGGGACCTCCTTGGCCGTGGCGCCCGTAGCCTTGACGAGCGCCTCGGCCTGACCCAGGTCCGCCTGATTCCCCAGGCGGTCCTGGGCCATGCCCCCCCTGCGTTCGACGTGCACGTGGAGGGGGTCTGCCCCCCCGACTGGCCGCTCCGCCTCTTCATCGTCGACGCCCTGCACTCACGGGGCGAGCTCCTCCACGAGGGCGAGGACTATCGCCGCGACGGGGAGCGCTGGATCTTCGATGGGTGGCGCCTGGAGGAGGCGGAGGTCCCCGCGCTCCTCATCGCCCTCGCCGCGCCCTCGCTGCCCGAGCCCGCATCGCTCGAGCAACTTCTGAAGGCGGACCTTGCCGGCGCCTGGCTGACGGAGTTGCTGCTCAGCCCATCCAGTGGACGAACGCCCTGATCGACCACGCCTGCTCTTGCTCGCGCTGGGCCTTGCTCCGGCGTCCCAGGGCAGGCCCGCTCTCCGGGGCCTGCAGGCGCCCGAGTTCCACGGACAGCTGCGCCCCGCTCGCGAGGGTGCGCAACACGGCATTGCCCACTGCGAGGGCCGGGTCGAGCAGCACGGGCCAGAGGGGAGCAATCACGTTCCGGGCACCTCCCGCCAGCAGCGCACCGGCCAAGCCCGCCGCCTGATGAATCCAGTCTCCTACCCGCCCCGTCTGGCATGAGAGCAGGATGACCGTAGTGCCGGCCACACGCCGGGGATCCTCCGCGAGGCGCTCCATGCCTAGAGGCACCAGGGCGCCTGTGCCATCCACCAGGAGCAGCCGGGCCTGCCGAGGGCCATCCACTTCGCCGTGGCACAGCAGCATCGCCACATCGACCTCGGCGAACTCGCGGAGGATGTCGTCGGGAGAAGCAGGTCCCTCCACCAGAGCCGGGCATGGAATTCCCAGGGCCTGGCCGCAGGCGGCGCCCCGGCTCATGCGCACGCGCAAGGGCCCGAGGTCCTGAGCCATGCGGGCCAGCAGCGCGCCCATCTCGATGGAGTTGGGAATGGACCGCGGGGTACCGGGGCCGGGGTCGGCCACGGCCAGCAGCGTGCGCCGGGGTCGCGAGGGCGCGGGCCTCGTCTCCAAGTCGAGCCTGACGGCGCACGTGACGGGGACGGTGGGCCAGAGGTCCGCGGGCGCCAGCACCCGCAGCGCGCCGGTGGGCACCCAGAGAAGCTGGGAGGGATTGCGCGACAGCAGCCCCTGCAGCGGCCCGGCGATGTGCCGTCGCGCCCACTCCAGCAGGGTATGGTACTCCTCGCTCGGACCACCTGCGGTGAGCCCGCGAGCCACGGTGGCCTCGTCGTACGGGGGCGCTCCCGCGTCGAGCCGCGCGATGAGCACGCGCTTGTGTCCATCATGGGTAAGGACGGCGGCGAGCATGTCCCGCTCGCTTCCCAGCACGGCGACTACCGCTGCGCCGGGGCGGGAGCGCAGCCAGCTCCAGGTCCCCTCGAGCTCCGGCTCGCCCCGGAGAAACGCGGGCGCCTCGCGGCGCAAGACATCCAGCGCTCGCTCTATGGTCCGTCGGTCCCCGCTGCGAATGGCGGCGAGCCACTCCACCCAGCTGTGATGGGAGGCCCCCACTGGGCGGGCCGTGCGACCCGCGAGGCGCCGCTGCGCCGAGCCAACGGCCCGCACCATCCACCGCAGGACGAACTCCGCCCGCTCCCCCGAGAGCACGAAGCCGAGCCCATCGGCAACCCCCACCAGATTGTCGTCGGCGAGCCGGTCCGCCAGCACGCGGGCCACTGCCACTCCCAGGCGCGCTTCCAGGGCACCCGCACGCTCGTCGAGCAGCAGATAGGGACGGGCCTCATCGAGTGCGCTCCAACCCTCGCCTGCCGCCGCCTCGAGTGTGGCAATCGACGGAGCCACGCGGGCCAGCTCGAGGAGTGCCACCGCCGACTGCATGAGCCTCTCGTGGCTGCCAATCCGCCGCGCGGCCGCGAGTGCGCCGCGCAGGGCCTTCCGGCCCTGCTCCCAGAGCGTCCGGGAGTACGTGGCGGATAGCGACAGGCCGCTGTCGCGGGACAGGAGCAGAACGGCCACCGCCCTGCCGATGTTCTCGCAGGTCTCCCAGTGGTGGGCGGGGCTACGCTCCAGGGTGCGGATCTGGAGAATCTTCTCCGAGAGGTCCAGCCCCTCTAGGACCTGGGCAAGCGTGGACCCGGTCCGCACCCGCAGCAGCATGTCGGCCAGGTTATGGGCCGTGTAGGCCCAGACCTGCTCTGGCACTGACCGTCCCAGTGACTCCAGCCGCTGGCGCCAGAGGTAGATGGCCTCCTCATGGTTGCCCATGAGTTCGGCCAAATCCGCGAGGCAAATGGTACTGTAGTTGTCCGCGCTGTACTGGTCGGACGGGGACAGGCGGGTGCGGTCGATCTGCGCGAAGTGCTCCCGGGCCTCGCGAAGCAGTTCCTCCTTTCGCGGTGAGGGCAGTTGTGAGCCCAACATCGTCAGGGGCACCGCCAAGTTCAGCCGGGCCTTGGCCTGCTGGTCGGGCGAGTGGATGACCTCTAGGCGCTCCCGGGCCGCGTCGATTCCAGTCTGCAGATCCTCAAGGTACGTCCCCGTGCGGCGCTCGGCGCGCAGCTCGGCGAGGTTCATCCGCAGGTGCGCGGCCACGTCACCCTCGCCCGCAGCCTCGTACTCGCGAACACACCGTGTATAGAGCTGATCGGCCTCTCGCAGATGCTCGGCGATGTCGCCATCCGTGCGGTAGCGAGTCGCACGGGCTAGGGATTGCAGGGCCGAGCGGGCAGTCGATTCGCCCGGCTCACTCGACTCCATCACCTCGCGCGCCAGCTCCGCCGCCCGCCGGAAGTCGCGGACAGGATGGCTGTAGTGATTGCCCGGTGCCCACACATGAGACAGCTCGAGCAGCAGGATTCGCCGGACCTGACCGGCCGGCATCTGCCGGACGAGCTGCTCGGCCTCCCGGGCCACGTGCTCGACCTCCTCCCGCTGGGACAGGCTATGCTCGGCGACATGCGCCAGCAGGCACGCCCGCGCCACGGCGATCCCCGGCAGGGCTTGCGGCTCACGCTCGTGAGCAAGCTGGTCCGCCAGCGCACGAATCCCCTGGGGCGAGGAGTCTTCTCGCAGGTGGGCCTCTTCGAGACGCTGGCGGGCCTCGCTGGGGTCCTCTCCCCTGCTGCGAGCCATCCGCTCCGCCAAGTCCAGGTCGGGACCTCTCAAGCAGAAGAGGGCCTTGAAGAAAGCCCTGCCTGCGGGGTGGTCCAGAGCGGTCATCGCCGCGCTGGTGACATCATCGGGGACGGGGGTCTCCTTGCCCTGGATGGCGCGCCTGGCATTGTCCGCCAGCTCGGAATGGCGCCGTCCCAGCTCCTCGATGCGACGGATGAACTCGCGGTTGCCGGGCTGAAGGTGGACGAGCCGGGCCAGGAGCTTGAGCTGGATGCTGGCGGCCATGAGCAGAAGAGGCCCGTCGGCATGACGCGCTGCTTCTTCGAGCCTGTCGATGGCGCGGCGCAGGCGGACCGGCGCCTCCCGGCCCGGCAGGTCGTGCTCGGCCCTGGCCGCCGAGATGAGTGCCTCGGCCCGGAGGGAGCCCCAGTCGCGAACCTCCAGGGACCGCTCTAGGAGTGCCAGCGCCGCTGCGGCATCTCCCTCGCCCCCTCGCTCAAGCAGCGCATCCGCCATCACCTTCCAGAGCCTGGCGGACTCATGCGGGATGGGGCTTCCCATGGCTTCTGCCTCGGCATACAGCGCCAGGGCCCTCTGGATGTCTGGCGCCTCGCCCTTGCGCCAGGCATTGCCCGCGGACACCAGCAGGGAGAACATCTTCCCGTCATCCCACTGGATTCGTCGGGCCTCCTCAAGGGCTTCGCCCAGGACTTGGCGCGCGGCCGCGTACTGATCGGAATCCATGCGCTCGATGCCCTTGAGGATCTTTGCCTCGACTCGCTCCTCGGGCGTTCGCGCGAAGGCGAGCAGTGCATCCACGGCACGCTCGTAGGAGGCCATGTCGCCGGACACGGCCAGCTTCCGGCGGATCGTGACACGCAGCCTCAGGAGCCGAAACGAGGGCGTGCTAGCGGCGACCTTCTCCACCCGGTCCAGCAGCCCCTTGCCGGAGCCACCCGAGGCCTGGGCAACCTCGTCCGACAGCCGGTCGAGCAGGTGGGGATCGTCATTCTCCGAGAAGAGCCACTCCAGCACCGCCTCGGAGCGGTCGGGCCGTACCTCGGCGACGGCCAGGGCCATGCCCAGCGCCTCGCTCGGGAGGACTCTGCCTGGCGAGGGGAGTTCGCCCTGAGCGAGCGCCACGACCCAGCTAGGCACCGCATCGAGTCCTCCTTGGATCTCCTCGGGCATGCCGGCGGGCCGGACCGGAGGAGACCGGGGCGACTCCAGGCAGGCGCGTATCCACTGCAATCGGGTGCTCAGCGCCCGGGCCCTGTCGTTGGGGGGCACTAGCGCGAGCAGCTGCTCGGCCAACGCGGGTGTCCCGGGATGCGTCAGCGGGCCCGTGGCGAGCAGGCAATACACGACATGGCACCGGTAGCCAGAGAGCTCGTTGGCGGGGAGCAGGAGTTCGCCCGTGAACCATGTCGCGAACTCCTGCTGGGCCGGGGAGGACTCCAGCGCCAGCGCCGAAACCTGGTCGAGGCGGATCCGGGTACGGATGCGCAGGTTACGCTCCAAGGCGTCGGGTTCGATGTCAGGCGTCACGGCTCCGGCCTCCGCATGGCGCCAGGCACGCTCAAGCAGTCGCGGCTCCTGGCGCCCACACCTCCAGAGCGCGTCAGACAACGCCGAGCGGCTGTAGGCGTTGTCGCGGGGGCCTTCCAGCAGCAGCTCGACCTCGTCGCACCAGCGCAGGAGCTCAAGGCGGCGCTCCACGGGGGGCAGCAGTGCCAGCAGCAGGACGGCCGCGTTCAGCCGGGCATCCGGCTCTCGCGCGCTGGAGAGGAAGCCGCGGAGCAAATCGATGGCCTCCTCCTCCCGCTTCTCGAAAGCCAGGAGGTGGGCCCGGACCACCACATCTCGGAGGAAACGCTCCCCCTGCCGCAGGAGGTCCTGGCGGATGTCCTGTGGGAGGTGGCGGGCATGGTGTCCCATCAGGGCCTGGAGTACTTGGTCGGATTCCGCGTCGGTGGCGAGTTGGCCGGCGAGATAGCGGCGGATGAGCTCGATGAACTCGGCGGAGGGAGGCTCTCCGGGTCGCGGCCGGAGCCGCTCCAGGGTGAGCGCGGTCTGGTCGGCGGTGCCGGCCAGTTCCGCCTCAGCTTCAACGAGCCGTTGCCGGGCGCGGTCATCCTGCCCACCCTGCCGGTCGAGCAGGACGAGATACCGCGTGGCCTCGGCCTGGACGGCCTGATCGCCGATCTCCCGCGCATCCTCGAGTGCCAGCTCGCAGTGGTGGCGGGCATCGTCCAGCCGCTCCTGCTCCAGCAGGGACTTCGCTAGGCGAAGGCGAATGAGGTTGCGGTTGAAGCTGGGCCCTTGGCGAGCCAGCAGCCCGAGCGCGAACTGGAGGTGCTCCATGGCCTCGGTGGCCCGGCCCTGGCGGAGGAGCGCATAGCCCAGAGCGGCATGGGCCGGGACAGCGTGGAGGTCGCCAGCATCCGGAGGCAGCGTGGCCACAGCCTCCCGGGCCAGGGGGGCGGCGGCGGCTTCGTCCTCGGGGGTGCCCTGCTTGAACAGGAGTTCCGCGAGGGAAGCCAGGCGGAAGGCCTTCACCCAGGGCTCCCGCGCGAGGTCGGCGGCCCGGCGCCCATGGTGGATGGCCCGGGACAGGGCCTCCGGCTGGCCCTGCTCGATGCGCTTGACCTCCAGATCGCTCACGATGTCGTGCACGCGGTCCGCCATGCCCAGCGGCTCGGCTCGTGGGAGCAGGGCTACGAGCCGAACCACCCTCTCGGAGACCGCCTCGGGTAGAAGGGCCCGGCCTGGGTGCGAGGTAAGGAGCTCGGCTCGCGCCAGCACGCACTCCGCATTGATCTCCGCGAGGGCGTGCCCTGACGCACGGCCAAGCTCGACGGCGGCCCGCAGGTCCTGGAGCGCGGCGTCGTACAGCTCCGGCCTGTCATGCGCGAGGGTTAGGAGGGTATTGCCACGCCGGAAGCGCAGGTCAGACTGCTCCGCCGGGTCCAGGTCCAAGACAAGCAGGCCGTCAATCAAGGACAGCCGGAAGGGAAGCAGCTCCTGGCGGCCCAGCGCATGAATAGCCTCGATGGCGCTCCGGGTGAAGCGATACACCTCGACAATCATTGACGGAGTGCCGCTCAGCCAGCGCAGGCACTGCATGCACAAGAGCAAGCGCGGGAGCGTGTCAGCCTCATCGAGGTGCGCATGGATTTCCTCCAGCAGCGCCCCGTCCAGCGCCGGCGCCGGCTCCGCATCGACAGCCTGCTTGAGGGAGCCGAGCGTGACGCCATGGGGACCGCCCGCCTGCTGGGCGAGCACGACCGCGCGAGCATGGAGCTGCCTCCAGGAGGAAATATCTCGGGCCATTCACTGGCACGATAGTGCAGCGGCGACAGAGCTGCCTGGCCATGATGGGTCGCGAGTGCCCTGGCAGCACAGCTCACACGCACCTAGCCTGAAGCGGATGTGAGAGGCCCCGGAGCACAAAAAGGCACGGTAAGCCACGCCCCCAGCCTAGCCCGGATCGGTCACACCGGGCGCTGACACTGGGTGGGTGTTGCAGCGTAACCTGACGGTGGCCGCGCGCTTGGCCTCGCATCGGTTCTGGTTCCGGCAACGGGCAAAGCCCGGCCCTCTCCTGCCGGAGCCGGACCCGCGCGAGATTGTCAAAGAGCCGCGAGCGTCAGGAGGGAGTGGGGACGTCGCGCAGTTGCTCCGCGATGCGTGTGAAGAGGCCTTTCACTGGGGCGGCAGCGATCAACGACAGGACGACGCGGCGGATGCTCACGCGGACGACGGCGGCCACCTTCAGCAGCTTGAGCCGGAGGGTGCCCGCCTGCGCACGCTCGAGTTCGGTGCCTTTCAGGCCGAAGTGCCGCAGCAGGTTGAGCAGTACGTAGGCCACGGAGGCGAACCACAGTCGCAGCTGGTTGGCCCGCATCGTGTGGGCGCTGGTTCGGTCAGCGAAGAGGCCCAGCTGCTGCTCCTTGATGCGGTTCTCTATGTCACCTCTGGCGCAGTACAGCTCCTCGTAGAGCGCCCGCGCTGGGTGCTGCTCCTCGCAGAGGGACGTCACGACGAAGCGAGGGTTGTGCTCGTCACCCAGCCACTCGGCCTTGGCCACCACGCGGCGCTCCCGCGTCCAGGAGTTCCCCCGACGTTTCGCCTTCAAGACAGCTACTCCCGTGGGGCGTCGGGCTCCGTTACCCAACAATTCCCCCAAAGGCCCAAATGAAAAAGGCCGGCTGCCCTTGGGGCAACCGGCCTTTTTCTGTTCTGGAGCCGACATCCGGATTTGAACCGGAGACCTACTGATTACGAATCAGTTGCTCTACCAACTGAGCTATGTCGGCGAAACGAAAGGTGGGCGCGAAGTACCATGGGGGTTTTGCGGGGGCAAGGAGAAATGATCAGCCCCGTTTCACGCGCCATCCCCGCTCCCCTGCCCGCCCCTTTGATCTGCAACCGCTCCCGCCACCCCACCGTGACAGCCATGACACACCGCGTCTGCCCCCGGTGACACAGCGCGTTGCCATAAGTGCCCGTCATCCCTCCAGATTCTGGAGGAACAGGCGCTGCTTGGCGCGGTTGAAACCTCCCAGCGGCTATGAGCATAAGGGCCGCCATCCAACGCGTGCCCCCCTCCTTTTGGTGGGGCCCACAAGGAGCGGTTCCCGTCATGGCCAGCGAAGAGAATTTCATGCGCGCCCCGGCCCCCTCGCCCAAGCGCACCGTCTACACCGAGGCGATGGAGATCTTCCATCGCGCCGCGGACCTCATCAAGCTGGACAAGCGCGTCCGCCTCGAGCTGGAGGAGCCGGACTACGAGCACATCTTCTACGTCACGGCCAAGCTCAAGGACCGCCTCGTCCCCCTGGCACCGGACCGCGCGAAGTCCTTCTCCGACCTCCCGGAGACGCAGGTCCGCAACAAGGAAGGTCTGGAGCTGCTCGCCAACGGCAACATCATCCTCAACGGCCGCGCCCTGCTCGGCTCTGACGTGGCCATCCGCCAGGGCCACCTGCGCCTGCCGGACGGCAAGGTCTACCAGTTGGTCCCCGGTGAGTCGCAGCGCTTCAAGGCCTACCGCGTCCAGCACAACCAGGCCCGCGGCCCCTACAAGGGCGGCCTGCGCTACCACCGTGAAGTGTCCCTGGACCTCTTCAAGGCGCTGGCCGCGGAGATGACCTGGAAGACGGCCATCTCCGAAGTGCCGTTCGGCGGCGGCAAGGGCGGCATCCAGATCGACCCGCGCGAGTATGGCAAGGAGGAGATCGAGGCCATCACCCTGCGCTTCATGTACCGGCTCAAGAGCCTCATCGGGCCGAACATCGACATCCCCGCCCCGGACGTGGGCACCAACCCGGACATCATGGC
This sequence comes from Pyxidicoccus xibeiensis, assembly GCF_024198175.1. Classification (NCBI taxonomy): domain Bacteria; kingdom Pseudomonadati; phylum Myxococcota; class Myxococcia; order Myxococcales; family Myxococcaceae; genus Pyxidicoccus; species Pyxidicoccus xibeiensis. The sequence continues at coordinate 387,259 of NZ_JAJVKV010000002.1, read as the reverse complement.
GCTGCTGTACCGCCAGTTCTCCGACGGTGAGCGCGAGCGCCACAACCTGCGCGGCATCGTCACCGGCAAGGACGTCCGCATCGGCGGCTCCGAGGGCCGCGGCAAGGCCACCGGCCAGGGCGTCGCCTACTGCATCGAGGACTACTACGCCGACCGCGGCGAGTCCGTGAAGGGCAAGACGTTCGTCCTCCAGGGCTTCGGCAACGTGGGCAGCCACGCCGCCCTCATCCTCGGCCACATGGGCGCCCGCCTCCTGGCCGTCAATGACTCCGACGGCACCATCTACAATGGTGACGGCATCGACGTGAACGCCCTGGCCGCCTATGTGGCGGACCCGAAGAACCTCAAGCGCAGCGTGCTCGGGTTCCCTGGCGCCCAGAAGATTGAGAAGAAGGACCTCTGGGACGTCCAGGCCGACATCCTCGTCCCCGCCGCGCTGGGTGGCGAAATCACCGCCGACGTCGCCGAGCGCCTCAAGGTGAAGCTCATCGCCGAGGGCGCCAACGGCCCCACCACCCCGGAAGCCGACCGCGTCCTCCAGAAGCGCGGCATCGAGCTCATCCCGGACATCATCGCCAACGCCGGCGGTGTGACGGTGAGCTACTACGAGTGGATCCAGAACAAGCGCATGGAGCGCTGGAGCGAGGCCGAGGTCGACCAGCGCCTCGAGCGCGCCATGAAGCGCAACTACCGCATCATCCGCGACATCTCGCGCAACCAGCCGCGCAAGACGGAGATGCACGACAGCCGCCAGTACTGCATCGGCGAGGCCGTGGACACCCGCTGCGCCGCCATGATTCTCGCGCTCAAGCGCATCGAGGCGCACTACCTCCTCGAGGGCTTCTCGCAGTAGTCCTCCGCGAGCTCCCACCGCTGTAACGACGAAGGGCACGGCCTCCCACGTGGAGGACGTGCCCTTCTCGCTTCCAAGGCCCGGACCGTGCTTTCGCGGCCCCCGCGTTCCGGGAGCGACGGGCCGCGCAGCCCTTCACGGGCCCCGGCAGTGCTTCAGTGCATCACCCGCTCGCGGTCCACCAGGAGCAGGGGCGCGTCGTCCTGCGTCTCGTAGGCCACGATTCGCAGCCCCACCCCGCGGCTGCTGCCCTCGCGCCCGTCCTTGCGCCCGAAGGCCAGGGCCACCTGGTAGCGGACCTCGCACAGGCACGTCATCTCCGTGCCGTCCTCGCCGGCGAAGGTGACTTTGAGCTTCTCGCCCAGGCCCACCGAGTCACGCACCTCCACGAACATGCCCCTCGCGCTGATGTTGCGCCCCACGCCCCGCATCATCCCGTCCTGCGTGGTCAGGTAAACCGTGAAGACCTTGTCAAAACGAAGGTGGGTACGACGCTCCTGCGGACGCTCGAACACTGGGGGCTACCTCCCGGAACAGGTGGTGACAGGCACACCCTACATGGTAGCCATATGTAGGCAAGTTCTTCACCTACATCCACCCCCACCCACCCACGAACCCATCCACGAGACAGGTGCCGCGCTCCAGTCCCAATGGCACCATGCCAGGCTGAACCCCCGTTCCCCGGAGTCCCCTCTCGTGAGTCGCTTCCTGGTTGCCGCCGTCTCCCTCCTCCTTCCCGCGCTGGCCCTGGCCGACGTGGACTCCCGCTTCGCGAAGCTGCGTGACGAGTCCGAGCCGCTGGGCGGGCTGGGGGCCTTCCTGGAGAAGTACATCGGCGCGTGTGAGGGCGCGCTCGTGGACCCGCAGTGCAAGGCGCAGGCGGAGGCCTTCCGGAAGAAGTACCAGGGCAAGCGGCTGTACATGATCGTCACCGAGGACGACGCCACCATGCTGGCCCCCGGCCCCTACGACCCCGGCACGGGGGACTACACCATCAACATCACCCCGTTCTTCCCGGGTGGCCGCTACGCCCTCACCCACGGCACGCCGAAGAAGACGGACGCCAACGGCAACCCCCTCCTCCCGTTCCTGACCGTCACCGGCACCGTCCCGGAGGGGTGGAACGCTCCGATGTTCTCCCGCCTCTTCTCCATGCGGGGCGTGCGCGTGCAGGTGGTCTTCACCCCGCAGGGCGTGTGGAGCCTGCCCAAGAAGGGCGGCGGGAAGAACCATGGCGTCACCGCCCGGGTGGAGGGCCTGCTCGTCTCGGAGGGCCGCACCGGCAATCCGCTCGGCCTGTGGCTCAACGGCAAGGACGCCAACAAGCAGTAGCGCTTCAGCGGGCGATGGCGACGTACTGGAGCGCGTCGCCCCGCTTCACACGCAGCAGGATGCTGGCCCCGGCGCTGCCCTTCGCGAGCGCCGCGCGCACCCCGGCCGCGTCCTTCACCCGGCGGCGGTTGACCTCGGTCACCACGTCGCCCACGCGCAGGCCGGCCTCGTCCGCCGGCCCCCGCGGCGTGAGCGCCGACACCAGCGCCCCGGACCAGGCCTCCGCGCCCAGTGGCGCCGCCACCTCGGGCGTCAGGTCCGTCAGCACCATCCCCACCTGCTGGTCGCTGGTGGTCCGCCGCAGCAGCCCCTCCGTGACTTCCTGCGCGGGCCGGACGGTGAGCCGCACCGACACCTCGCGCGTGGCGCTCCCACGCAGCAGGGTGAAGCGCGCCTCGGTGCCGGGCGCCAGCAGCGCCACCTTGCGCAGCAGCTGCAGGTACGAGCCGATGGTCCGCCCGTTCACCGCCACCAGCCGGTCTCCCGGGCGGATGCCGGCGGAGGCGGCCGGGCTGTCCTGGTAGACGTCCCGCACCACCGGCGCACGGCGCTCGCCGCTCTGGCCGTCGTCGATGATGTCCACGCCCAGCCAGCCGCGCTCCAGCTTCCCGTTCTCCCGGAGGTTGGGCAGCAGGTCCTTCACCAGGTTGATGGGCACCGCGAAGCCGATGCCCTGCCCCTGGCTGATGATGGCCGTGTTCACCCCCACCACCTCGCCCTTCATGTTGAAGAGCGGGCCGCCGGAGTTGCCGGGGTTGATGAGCGCGTCCGTCTGGATGAAGTCGTCGAACTGGCCCACGCCCAGGATGCGCTCCTTGGCGGAAATCATCCCGTGCGCCACCGAGTGGTCCAGCCCGAAGGGGTTGCCGATGGCCACCACCCAGTCGCCCACCTCCAGCCGGTCCGAGTCCCCCAGGTACAGCGCCGGCAGGCTCTCCGTGTCCGCCCCGCTCAGCCGCAGCAGCGCCACGTCCGTGGAGGCGTCGCGGCCCACCACCCCGGCGGCGAACTCGCGGCCGTCCGATAGACGCACGGCAATCTGCCGCGCCCCCGCCACCACGTGGTTGTTGGTGACGACCAGGCCGTCCGGCGTCAGCACGAAGCCGGAGCCCGTGGCCTTCTTCATCCCCCCCACGCCATTCTCACGGGGGGTCATCGTGGTGATGTTGACGACGCCCGCCTCCACCGCGCGGATCAGCGGCGCCAGCGACGTGGGAGGCACGAAGTCGGGGATGCCGGACTGCCCCGGGGCACGCTCGCGCCACAGGGCAGGCGTCCCCGGCCTGGGCTCAGCGGTGGCCGGGCCCTGGCTCCCCTGCCCCTGCGCGACGAACCAGGCGGAGTGCTCGCGCACCCGCGCACGGAGCCAGGAGTCGAGCGGACCCTCGGCGGCACCGGCCACGGGGGCGAGCGCCAGCACGAGACATACGGAAAGCAGTCGGGAGAGCACGGGGGGACAGCTTACACGGCGGGCCATGGCGATCCGCCCCAACAGTCACCCTGGCCGGCCACTTCCCGAGCCACGGGCGGCGTGCACCGCCCTTGCCGAGCCACGAGCGGCTTCCACCGCCCTTGCCGAGCCACGGGCGGCTCCCACCGCCCGTCCCAGGGGGCTCCCCGACGGGCCTCAGGCCTGGGCCGGGGCCACGTACTTGGCCACGCGCACCTGGGCGGGGCGTATGACGCGGCCCTTCAGCTTGTAGCCGGCGCGCAGCTCCGCCGTCACGCGCTGGTCCTCGTCCGGGGAGGTGGTGATCTCCATGTCCGCCGCCTCGGCCACGTTGGGGTCGAAGGGCAGGCCCACCAGCTTGAGGCGCTCGATGCCGGTGTTCTGCACCTTCACCAGCAGCGCCTCGCGAATCATCCGCACGCCCTGGGCCAGCGGCGACGTGTCCTGGGCGCTCGCGGACAGGCAGCGGTCCAGCTCGTCGATGGCCTCCAGCAGCGTGGAAGCCACCTTGCCGCGCTCCACGTCCATCATCTGCTCGCGCTCGCGGGTCAGCCGCTGCTTGAACTCCTCGCGGTCCCGGTTCACGTCCTGGTAGGCGCGGGCGAGCTGGTCGTACTTCTTCCGGGTGGCCTCCAGCTCCGTCAGCAGCCGCTCCTTCTCCGCGTCGGCCTTCGGGGCAGCGCTCTCGGCCGAGGCGCGCTCCTCCGGGGCCTGGGGCTGCTGCGAGGCGGGCTCCCCGTTACCCTGGGCAGGCCCCCCACCGTTGGCGGTCTGGGCCTGCTGGGCTTCCGGGGTGGCGTCGGTACGGGTGTTGCCGTCCATGTCGAACCTGAGGCGATGGTGGGTGCGCCGTGGCGCGCGGTGGTGGGTTTGTGCCCGGAACGTAACCGCGACGGCGCACCTGTCAACGCGGGTCCGCTGCTAATGCTCCTGTGGCGCGGCGGGTGACTCGGCCATGAAGCCGTGGTCCACCTGCCCGGTCACCTCGTCTACGATTTCCACCTGCGCGGCTCGCAGCGAGTAGTAGAGGAGCCAGCGCTCCGCCGCCGTCAGCGTCCCCGCGGGAAGCGCCTCCTCGATTTCCTGCACCGTGAGCCGCCCCTCCTTCAACCCCTTGGCGAAGAGGGCCTTGCGGGCCACGTAGCTCTTGCCGATCCGATTCTCCACGGCGACGCCTCCTTTCGGGCTCAAGATAATTTCGCCCACCGGACACCGCAGGCTGATGCGGCGTCGGTGGGCGAAGGCACGGCAGCAGGGCAGGCGCCCGAGCGTCTCTCAGGAATCCAGGGGCGCCTTGCTGGTGTGCTGGGTCGGCGGCGTCTGCTCCTCGTTGCCACCCACCCCTACTGGATGCGCGGAGATGACCTGGCGCGCCTCCGGGTGCAGCAGGCCCCGCTGGGCCACCACCTTGGGGCCGAGGATGGCCGCCATGGTGTCCTCTTCGATGACCTCCGTGGCCAGGAGGCGGGCCGCCACGGCCTGCACCTTGTCCTTGTGCAGCGTAAGCACCTCGCGGGCCCTGTCCAGCGCCTCGCTGACGAGCTTGCGGACCTCCTCGTCAATCATCCGCGCGGTCTGCTCGGAGTAGCTGCGCGTCTCGGGCACGCCCGCGGAGCGGAGGAAGCCCGGTCCGTGGTCGGCGCTCAGGGCCACCGGGCCCAGGGTGCTCATGCCGTAGTCGCGCACCATCATCCGGGCCATCTCCGTGGCCTGGCGGATGTCGTTGGAGGCACCGGTGGAGATCTCCCCGATGAAGATCTCCTCCGCGGCGCGGCCGCCCATCATCCCCGCCATCTTGTCGCGCAGCTCCTCCAGCGACATGAGGTAGCGGTCCTCCAGCGGCAGCGACATGGTGTAGCCCAGCGCCGCCAGCCCGCGCGGGATGATGGACACCTTCGTCACCCGCTCTGCGTGCGGCATCATCCAGCCCACCACCGCGTGGCCCGCCTCGTGGTGCGCGACGATTTCCTTCTCGCGCTCGTTCATCCGGCGGTTCTTCTTCTCCAGACCCGCCACCACGCGCTCAATCGCCTCCTCGAAGTCCGCCCGCATCACCGCGTCGCGGTTGCGGCGCGCGGCCAGCAGCGCGGCCTCGTTGACCACGTTGGCCAGGTCCGCGCCGGCGAAGCCCGGCGTGCGGGACGCAATGGACTTGAGGTCCACGTCCGAGCCCAGCTTCACGCCCTTCGAGTGGATCTCCAGCACCCGCTCGCGGCCCCGCTTGTCCGGCCGGTCCACCAGCACCTGCCGGTCGAAGCGACCCGGGCGCATCAGCGCGCTGTCCAGGATTTCCGGCCGGTTGGTGGCCGCGAGGATGATGAGGCCCGCGCGGCTGTCGAAGCCGTCCATCTCCGCCAGCAGCTGGTTGAGCGTCTGCTCGCGCTCGTCATGGCCGCCGGCCACGCCCGCATTGCGGCTCTTGCCGATGGCATCCAGCTCGTCGATGAAGATGATGCACGGCGCCTTGGCCGTGGCCTGCGCGAAGAGGTCTCGCACGCGGGCGGCGCCCACGCCGACGAACATCTCCACGAACTCGGAGCCGGACAGGCTGAAGAAGGGCACGCCCGCCTCGCCCGCCACCGCTCGCGCCAGCAGCGTCTTGCCGGTGCCCGGAGGGCCCACCAGCAGCACGCCCTTGGGGATGCGGCCGCCCAGACGCCGGAACTTCTCCGGCGTCTTGAGGAACTCGACGATTTCGCGCAGCTCGTCCACGGCCTCGTCCACGCCGGCCACGTCCTTGAAGCCCACGCCGGTGTCGGCCTCGGCCTGCACCTTCGCGCGCGTCTTGCCAAAGCTCATGACGCTCTGCGGGCCCTGGCCCATGCCGCCGGCCACCCTGCGCATCATGAAGCTCCAGAAGAGGAAGAACAGGCCCAGGGGCAGCAGCCATATCCACAGCGCCTCGCCCAGGCCGGACTGGGGCACCGCCTCGAACTGGATGCCCTTCTCCTCCAGCATGGGGACGAGCCCCTCGTCACCCGCCACGCGGTACGCCATCCATGGCAGGGCGCTGGGCTCGCTGCGCAGCGCGCGGTCCCCGGACGGCGGCGGCTGCGCCGTGTCCTTGAGGAACCCCTTCACCCACTCGTTGGAAATCTGGACGCGGCTGAAGTTGCCCGCCTCCACCGCATCACGGAACTGGCTGTAGCTCACACGCCGCACGCCCGCGTCCTGGAAGACGTTGCGGAACAGCAGGAAGCCCAGGACCAGCAGCAAGATGTAGCCCAGCGGCGACCCGAACTTGAACCCCCGTCCCGTCGGCGCTGGCTTGTCCGTCTTCTTTCCGCGCGGGCCCATACCCGGCGGCAAATCCTGTGGCTTCATCGTCGGCACGCTCGCCCTCCCCCTCCTCCGCACAACAGGGACACCGTGTCCATGTGGCGGCACCCCTGGCTGTGGCCAAAGATGTTCACCGTCGCCATACCGTCAACCCGGCAGGCGGGCTTCACGGTGTGTGGAGTGGGATGCGCCGGATCACCGACATCCGGTGCGGTACAGGGGTTGACTGGTGAACTCCGAGCCCAGCAGGTAGCCGTTGCCGTCCTGTAGAAAGGTAATGGCCTCGGCCTGTGCCTGGCTCGCGGACGGCACCTCGACGAGCTGGCCCTTGAGGAGGTCTTCCAGGCGAGCGGCGCCCGGCTGGCGCAGCTCCCACGCCCGCGTATAGGTGCGCAGCAGCAGCCGCTGGCCGGATGGGTGGAGCGAGGCGGCGGTGGTGGCCGCGTCCAGCCCTCCGGCCACCTCCAGCGTGCCCAGCTTCGTCGCCCTGACGGGCGTGCCCGGCCGCAGCCCCTCCAGCGCGAAGACGTCCCCCAGCGACACCCGCGACTTGGTGATGATGGCCAGGCGTCCCGAGCGCACGTCCATCACCAGCGATTCGGCATCATGGGGGCCGCCCTCGTAGGTGAAGGGCAGCACGTCCGCGGCGAGGGTGGCGTCGGCGAGCGTCTCGGGCTCGGGGAAGCGGAAGAGGTACACCGTGTCGCGGCGCTCGAAGTTGTCGCCGATGTCCGCCAGGAAGACGCAGGAGCGCGAGTCACCGGGGGCGCAGGGGCCCACCGTCACGTCCTCGATGTCCCGGGGGTTGGCGCCGGTGAGCGTCAGCCGCGCGCGGACGGCGCCCGTCTCGTCCAGGGCGAACGCCTCGAAGTCGTTGCCGGAGTCATTGGTTCCCCAGAAGACGCCGGGGTGGCGCTGGCTGGCGGCCAGGCCGGACAGCTCGGGCAGCACGTCCGGACTGGTGCCTGTCTGTCGGGGCTCGCCATACAAGGTGCAGCCGGGCACGCCCTCCGCGGGCACCTGGGAGCCGGCGTCCGGTGCGGTGTCGACGACGGGCACGGGCTTGGAGCCGGAGCACCCGGCGAGCACCCCCGCGAGCACTGCCAGGACCAGGGGCCGCGCCACGTCAGGCGTCCAGGCCCAGCAGCTTCGCGAGCGTCTTGGCGTCCGCGTCCGGGAAGCGGTACTTCGACATCTCCTCCAGCTTGACCCAGCGGTGGTCATGCACGCGCAGGTGGCGGATGTGGTCCTCGGGCTCCGCCAGCCGGCAGTGGAACACCCGGAAGTCGATGTCGTAGGTCGGGTACTCGTGGCGGGTGTGCATGGCCTCCTCGAGCACCGTGACGGCCACGCCCATCTCCTCGCGAATCTCGCGGGCGAGCGCGGCGGCATCTTCCTCGCCCTCCTCCACCCGGCCACCGGGAAACTCCCAGAGCAGGGGCAGGGATGCTTTGGGGGGGCGCTGGGTGATGAGGTAGCACCCCTGCTCGTTCTGGAGCATTGCACCGACGACGCGGACGTGGCGGCGGGCCATTCGCTTCTCCTGTCTCCTGAGCAGGGACACCGGGGACGGGCGACCTAACACAGCACCCGCCCGGCGCCAATGCCACAGCCCATCCTCCCACCCTGCGCACGGCCCGACGGAGCGGCCACCCTGGCGCCGGGCAGCACAGTTCCCGCGCACGGGCGGGGGGCTTGCGTCCGGGCCCGGGGCACCCCGTAGACACTGTTCGAGGCCGTGCGTCGTCGCTGGGGCATGTGGTGAATTGGATGACGGAACGGCCGGATGGCGTCATGCTCGGGGGTATGACGACGAGTCGGAGGGAAAAGGCCGAGGTGCTCGGCGCGGCACTCAAGGCCGCCCGCCAGCAGGCGGGGCTCGGCATGGAGGAGGTCGCCGAGCGGCTGGAGATTCCCGTGGAGGTCCTTGCCCGGGTGGAGCGAGGGGTCATGGTGCCCACCATCTCCACGCTGACGCGGCTGTGTGTGATTCTGAAGCTGGACCCGGACACGCTGCCCGAGCTGCCGGAGATGTCTGATTGATGATTCGCCGGTCCTGAGCGGAAGCCGGCCTTCCGGCCTCCGGGCTCCCCCCGATGCGTTGTCCCACCTGTCACCGCCGCGTGGCGGAGCGCTGTCCCCTCCATCCCCCGGCCGAGCCACGCCCACCGGAGCCCCCGGCCCGGCCTCCGGACGTGTACGGCTTCGCGGTGGGAGCCGCCCTGGGACGCGGCGGTTTCGGGCGGGTGTTCGCCGCCCGGCGGGAGGAGGACGGGCGCGAGGTGGCCCTCAAGGTGCTGGAGCCGCTGGCCAGCGAGCGCCTGGAGCGGGAGGTCGAGGCGCTGCGGCGGCTGGGCCCTCCCACCGCGCCGGAGCTGCTGGGGGAGGTCACCACGACGACGGGCGAGCCCGTGGTGGTGATGGAGCGGATTGAGGGCGTCACCCTGGCGCGAGCCATGGCGGAGCGGCCCGGCACGGGGGCGTGGCCATGGCACGAGGCGGGGCCCGTCATGCTGGCGCTGGCGGAGGCGGTGGCGCGGATGCATGCGTCGGCCGTCGTGCACCGGGACCTCAAGCCGGAGAACGTGATGCTCGCCGGGGCGCGGCTCGTGCTGCTGGACTTCGGGCTGGCGCGGCTGGGGGCGGGGGACGACGCGACGGCGCCGCCGACGACGCTCACCCGGACCGGGCAGCGGCTGGGCACCCACGAGTACATGGCGCCCGAGCAGTGCCGGGACGCGCGGGACATCGACGCGCGGGCGGACCTGTACAGCCTGGGCATCATGGCCTTCGAGCTGGTTTGCGGACGGCCGCCCTTCGTGGGGGACACGGCCGCGGTGCTCCAGGCGCATGTCTCACGGCGGCCTCCCGCGCTGGCGGGGCTCGCGCCCGGGCCTGTGCCCGCCGAGGTCGAGGCGCTGGTGCAGCGGCTGCTCGCCAAGAATCCGGAGGAACGGTTCGAAAGCGCGCAAGCGCTGGCGAAAGCGCTGCGCGGGGTGCTCGACGATACAGCGCGCGCGATGGAGCTTCCGGCCCCGTCCCCTACCGAGGCCCCGAGTCCTCTTCATGCAACGTCAACCGATGGGCGCCAGGACGCGCCCATGGCCCCGCCCGGAGATGAAGAGGCCCCGGTATCCCTCCCTCCACAGGGCGGAAGGAGCCCGCGCGAAGTCGCCCTGCTGGGCGTGAGGACGTCGCTGGACGTGCCCGCGCTGCTCGTACACCTCGCCGGCTCCGGCGCGGAGCTGGCGCGAGTAGAGGCCGGGCTCGCCCTCTTCGCCTTCCCCCATGCGACCACCATAGAGGCCGGGCTGCGCACGGCGCTCAAGGCAGCAGACGCGCTCGGACCGAGCCTGCCCTCCGGCTCGGTGCGCGTCCTCCACCGCGCCCCCTTGCGCCTGCGCGAGCGGACCGGACGGGTGACGGTGGGCGGCGCCGCCGTGGAGCACCCCGAGCGGTGGTGGCCCTCCCCCGCCGCTGCTTCCGAGACACCGCCCTCCCCCATCGGGCACCTCCTCTTCACCCCCGAGGCCCAGGCCTCCCTTGGCAACGCTCCGCCGGGCCGCACGCCGGTACCGGAGGTCGTGCTCCTGCCCGTCGCCGTCACGCTGGGCCGGGACGCGGAGCTGGCCTGGCTGAGGGACGGGCTCGCACGTGTCCGCGACAGTGGAGCCCCCGCCCTGCGGACCCTGCTGGGCGAGGAAGGTCAGGGCAAGACGCGGCTGCTGACCACGTGGCACCGCGAGCTGCGAAGCACCCCCGGCGTGTCGGCCCTCTTCGTGGAAGCCGTCCCCGACGAGGGCAGCGCCAGTGACAGTGGCCTGCGCAACCTCATCACCACCGTCCTCGGCCTGCCTCCCTCCACGCCTCCCGACGAGACGGTGGGCCACCTCCTCGCCGATGCCGGGCCCTCGGTGGAGACCGCCACGGCCCATCCGGCCGCGCGCCGCCAGCTCATCGCCCGGGCCCTGGCTTCACGGCTGTGGCGGCTCGCGTCCGAGCGCCCTCTCGTGCTGCTCGTGGACGATGCGCACACGCTGGACCCCACCGCGCTGGATGCGTTGGAGCTGGCCACCCTGGCCGGCGTCCGGGCCCCGCTGTGCATCGTCCTCGCCGGGCGGCACCGGCTGCTGGGACTCCGGCCGTACCTGGGAGAGCGCGCCAGGGACGCGGCGCAGTGGGACCTGCCTCCACTTTCCGAGGGCGCCGCGCGCGAGCTGCTGCGCGAGCTCTTGCGTCCCGTGGACCTGCTCGCCGAGGGCGTGGTGCGCGAGCTGGTGGACCGGTGCGGAGGCTCGCCGCTGCGCATGATGGAGACGGTGCGCGCGCTCCGTGCGGCGGGCGCCATCCGCGCACCGGCCGGTGGAGGCGCCTACCTGGCGGCGGACGCGCTGCACGGCCTGGCGACGGACAGCACGCGGCCGGATGAAAGGCTCGCGGAGCGGAGCCTCGCGTCGCTGCCCTCGGGCCTGCGCTCGCTGCTCCAGGTCGGCGCGCTGCTGGGGGACGAGGTCCGGTTGGAGGAGCTGTCCGCCACGCTCGCCCACCTGGACGCGGGCGCGGAGCTGGACCTCTCCCTGGACCCGGGCGTCGCCCTGGAGCGGCTGGCGAGAGCGGGCATGCTGGAGCCTCGCGGTCCCCGGCGCTGGCGCTTCGAGCACCCGTCCCTGCGCGAGGCCTTCGGAGCGCTGCTCCCCACAGCGGTGCGACGGCGCATCTGCGCCGCGGCGCTGCGAGCCCTGCCGGACGCCGCGCCCATCCGAAAGGCCCGGCTGGCGGAGGCCGCGGGGGACGTGGCCCTGGCCTTCGAGCTCCACCGCACCCTGGCCGAGGCCCACCGCCGCGCGCACCGGCTGCTGGAAGCGGAGCGACACTCCTCCGCCGCCCTGGACCTGCTGCCGCACGGAGACGACGTCCTCCGGCTAGAGCTGCTGTCCGGACGGGGCCGCGTGCGCTACCGGCTGCAGCGCATCGACGACGCACTGGAGGACCTGCGCGCCGCGAGGGCGCTGGCCGAGGCACGCGGCGACACCGTGCGCGAGGCCGACCTGCTGCTGGAGGAGGCTACCGCGCTGGACTGGCGGGACGACGCGGAGGGCTCCACTGCCCTGCTGGCCCAGGCCCTGCGCCGCCTCGGTGACACGGTGCCGCCGGAGCTGGCCGCGAGACATGCCCTGGCCCAGGCCCGCGTGGTCGTGAGGAGCGAGGACATCACCGGCGCGGTGCCCCCGCTGGAGCGGGCCGTGCAGATGGCACGGGCCACGGGTGACGCGGAGACGGAGGCCATCGCCCTGGCCATGCTCGGCGCGATGCTGGCCTGGACGGGCCAGCTCGAGGACGCGGCCCGGCGCTTCGACGAGGCCATCGCGCTCTGCGAGGCCACGGGAGACACGCTGCACCTGGGCGTGACGCTCAACAACCGGATGGTGCTGCACGTGCAGCGCCGGGACGTGGAGGGCGCGCGGACGGACCTGGAGCGCGCCGTGTCCCTGGGGCGCGAGCTGGGCAACGTGCAGATAGAGCGGACCTCGGCCTTCAACCTGGCCCTGCTGCTGCTCTACCAGGGCCGGGCCGCCGAGGCGCTCGGCCTGGCTCGGCGGGCAGGCGTGCTCAGCCAGCGCTTCTTCCAGGCCTCGATGACGCAGGACGCGCTGCTGGTGGCGCGCCTGTGCTGCGAGCTGGGTGACATGGCGGAAGCGGCGCGCCAGCTCGCATGGCTGGAGGAGCTGGCCCCCACCGCGCGCATGCCACCCGCGGACCGGCTGATGCTGTCGGTGGTGCACCGCGTGGTGGGAGAGGCGCGCGGGGCGCTGGCCTATGGGGCGGACGAGTGGGCGCGGCTGGTGGAGGAGGCACGCCAGCAGGCCACCCCGGACGAGCGGCTGGAAGTCCTCGTCTGGGCGGCGCGAGCGGCCCGCGCCGCGGGAGACGAGGCCACCCTGCGAGCCCGCGTGGAGGAAGTGGACGCCACGGTGAGCGAGGCGCCCCTCTGGACGGAGCGCGTGCGGATGCTGGTGCGGGAGCCGCGCGGGAACACGTAGGCGGCTCGTGCTAGTGATGGCCCATGGCCGGACGCGACGACACTGCTCCCGGGGCGGAGGTGGCCCTGTACGGTGACGAGCTGGAGCGCGGAGCCCTCGTGGGCCCGTGGGTGGTGGAGGCACGCGTCCACCCGGGGGTCACCGCGTGGCTCTACCGCGCCAGCCATGCCTCCACGCACCTGCCCGCCGCCGTGAAGGTGCTGCGCGAGCAGTACAACCACACACCCGAGGTGCTGCGCCGCTTCAAGCAGGAAGCGGACACGCTCCAGGCCCTGCGCCATCCGCACATCGTGGAGGTCCTGGAGTACGGCGAGCTGCGGGACGGCCGCCCGTGGCTGGCCATGGAGTGGCTGCCCGGAGAGAGCGTGGACCGGTGGCTCGCGCAGCGGGGGCCCTTCTCCACCGAGGAGGCGCTCACGGTGATGGAGGAGCTGGGCGCGGCGCTGCACCACGCCCATGTCCGGGGCGTCCTGCACCGCGACCTCAAGGCGCAGAACGTGATGGTCATCCCGCGCGCGGAGGGCTTCACGGTGAAGCTGGTGGACTTCGGCATCGCCCGCGTCCAGGTGCCGGAGGGGCTGTCCGGCCTGACGAGCGCGGGCGCGGTCCTGGGCACGCCGGTGGCGATGGCCCCAGAGCAGATTCGCGGACAGGCCGTGGATGCGCGCACGGACCTGTACGCGCTGGGCGTGCTCCTCTATCAGCTCCTCACGGGGAGGCTCCCGTTCGAGGGAGCGAGCGCGGTGGAGGTCGAGGAACAGCACCTGCACGCCCCACCACCGCGACTGGGAGAGCGCGTCCAGGCACCGCCCGCGCTGGAGGCCGCGGTGCGGCGCTGCCTCGCGAAGCGCCCCGAGGAGCGCTGGCCGGACGTGCCCTCCTTCCTCGCGGCCCTGAGAGCGGTGCTCGCGCCAGCCACGGCCTGGCCCTGGGCCGCGGGTATCCATGTGGACGTGCGGTTCTCCGACGCTCATGAAGAACCCTCGGACGAGGACCTGGACGCGAGAGACGCCGCGCTGGACGCGGCCCGCGCTGCGCTGGAGTCCTCGGGCTGGGTGTTCGCGCTGGAGGGCGGCAACGCCTTGCTGGCCTGGCGCGCGCTGCCCGAAGACGCAGCGGCACGTGTCCCGTCGATGCAGGAGGCCCGAGCCCTCGCGGAGGAAGTCCTCACCCGGGCCCAGGCGGCTTCCGGCAGGGTGACCGAGGTGCGGGTCTACCTGCACGCGGCGCCGAGCGAGCTCGCCCCCGATGCGCAGGGGCGTCCGAAGCTGGCGGGCGGAGAGCTGCTGCGGCTGGAGCGCTGGGCCACGGGCGGCAGGGCCGGCACCGTGACCTGAGCGGCGCACTCACCCCGCGCGCCGGGGAAGCTCGAGCGGACGCAGGCTCTCCTCGATGAACCGCACGAGCGTGGACGTCAGTCGCTTGCGCTCCTGGCTCTCACCGAAGATGGCCAGCTCGATTTCTCCGAGCTCCGGATAGCCCTCCTCGGGAGGCAGCGGCAGCAGCCCTCCCGTCACCGCGCTCTCCGGGAGCACGGCGACGCCCAGGCCTGCTCGCGCCGCGGCGATGACGCCCATCACGCTCTCGCACGTGTAGAGGACCCGCCAGGGCCGGCCGATGGACTCCAGCCCCGCGAGGGCCCGCGAGCGGAAGACACACGGAGGCGGCAGCATGCAGAGCGGGAGCGGCGACGCGGCGTCGCTCCGGAAGTCCGGTGCCGCCGTCCACAGCAGCCGCTCGCGGCGCACGACCCGTCCGCCCCGGCGCGGCTTCTCGGTCCGGCAGATGACGACGTCCAGCTCGCCGCGCTCCAGGGACTCGAACAGGCTGTCGTTCAGCCCGACCTTCACCTGGATGTGGACGCGGGGGTACGTCTGCGTGAAGCGGGACAGGACGACGGGCAGGTGCTGCGGCACGAAGTACTCCGCCACGCCCAGCCGGAGCTCGCCCTCGCTGTCCGGCTCGCTGAAGCGCTGCACCGTCTCGTCATTCAGCTTCAGGATCTGCCGCGCGTAGCTCAGCAGCAGCTCTCCATCCGGCGTCAGCAGCGGCGAGCGGCTGCTCCGGTCGAAGACCTGCCGCCCCAGCACGTCCTCCAGTCGCTTGATGCGGATGCTCATCGCCGCCTGCGTACGGCCGAGCCTCGTCCCCGCGGCGGTGAACCCGCCCGCGTCGACCACCGTCACGAAGGCCCGCAGCAGGTCCATGTCCAGGTCGGTGTAGAGCACCCACGTCATATGCGGCGCTTATGTTGATGATGTCAACTATCAATGGCCGATATCACGCGACAGGCCCATTCTTCCCCTCGCCAAGGAGAAGCCCATGAGAGCCATTGCCTACCGCCAGAACCTGCCCATCGACCATGCCCAGAGCCTCATCGACGTGGAGCTCCCCACCCCGAAGCCCGCGGGACGGGAGCTGCTGGTGCGCGTCGAGGCCATCTCCGTCAACCCGGTAGACGTGAAGGTGCGAGCCGGCGTCGACCCGAAGGGCCAGGACAAGGTGCTCGGCTGGGACGCCGCGGGCACGGTGCTCGCCGTGGGCCCGGACGCCACGCTGTTCAAGCCTGGCGATGAGGTCTTCTACGCCGGCTCGCTGGACCGCCCCGGCGCCAACGCGCAGCAGCACCTGGTGGACGAGCGCATCGTCGGTCACAAGCCTCGGTCGCTGAGCTTCGCCCAGGCCGCCGCGCTCCCGCTCACCAGCATCACCGCGTGGGAGCTGCTGTTCGACCGGCTGGGAATCAGCAGGGGCAAGCCCGTGAATGCCGGCTCGGTGCTCATCCTCGGAGGCGCGGGAGGCGTGGGCTCCATCGCCATCCAACTGGCGCGGCGGCTCACGGGCCTGACGGTGATTGCCAGCGCCTCGCGGCCGGAGACGCAGGCCTGGGTGCGCGAGCTGGGCGCGCACCACGTCATCGACCACTCCAGGCCCTGGGTGGAGCAGGTGAAGGCCGTGGCGCCGCGCGGCGTGAAGTACGTGCTCGGGCTCACGCACACCGAGGAGCACTTCGATGCCATCGTCGACGCGCTCGCGCCCCAGGGGGCGCTGGCCATCATCGACGACCCGGCGAAGCCGCTCCCCATCAACAAGCTGAAGTCCAAGAGCGCGTCGCTGCACTGGGAGTTCATGTTCACCCGCTCCCGCTTCGAGACGCCGGACATGGTTGCCCAGCACCACCTGCTCGACGAGGTGGCCAGCCTGGTGGACGCGGGAGTCCTCCGCACCACGCTCAAGGAAGACCTGGGCCCCATCAACGCGGCCAACCTGAAGCGCGCGCACGCGCGGCTGGAGAGCGGGCGCACCCTGGGCAAGGTCGTCCTCAGCGGGTTCTGAGTCAGGTCCGCAGCCTGTGCCGGCGCAGCAGCCGGTACAGGTACACGCGGTCCATGTCCGCGGCGGTGGCCGCCTGCGCCACCTTGCCGCCGTGGAGCTTGATGAGCGCATCCAGGTACTCGCGCTCGAAGGCCTCCAGGGCGCGGCGGCGGGCCTCGGCATAGGGCTGCTTCGGGTCCACCAGGCTGCGCAGGACGCCCTGGGGGCTCACCTCCTCGGAGGCGGGCGACATGGCGTCCTGGAAGACGAGGCAGCGCTCCAGGTGGTTGCGCAGCTCACGCACGTTGCCGGGCCACGCGGCATGCTGGAGCTGGCCGATGAACTCGGGCGTGCTGAGCGACGCCACCTGCTCGGGCGCGGCGCCGAACGACGCGAGGATGCGCTCGGCGATGAGGGGGATGTCCTCGGGGCGCTCGCGCAGGGCGGGGATGAGCACGCGCACCACGGCGAGCCGGAAGAAGAGGTCCGGACGGAAGCGGCCGGCGTTCACCTCGGCGCGCAGGTCCCGGTGCGTGGCGGCGATGACTCGCACGTTGACGGGAAGGTACGTGTTGGCGCCCAGCCGGCGAATCTCCCGGTCCTCCAGCACGCGCAGCAGCTTGGGCTGCAGCTCCGCGGGCAGCTCGCCAATCTCATCCAGGAAGATGGTGCCGCCGTCGGCCTCCTCGAAGGCCCCCACGCGGCGCTGGAGCGCCCCGGTGAAGGCGCCCTTCTCGTGGCCGAACAGCTCGCTCTCCAGGAGGTTGCCGGGAATGGCGCCGCAGTCCACGGTGAGGAACGGCCCCTCGGCGCGAGCGCTGGCACGGTGGATGGCCAGGGCGGCGCGGCTCTTGCCCGTGCCCGTCTCGCCCTCCAGGAGCACCGTGGCGTCGCTGGTGGCGGCGCGCTCCATCAGCGCGAAGCTGGCGCGAGTCACCGCCGAGGTGCCCACCAGCTCACCGAAAGTGGTGCGCTCGGAGATGAGGAGCCGGTTGCTCTCCGCGCTGAAGTCGAAGCGCACGCTGATCCGGCCCAGGCGGAGCACGCTGCCACCGCGCAGCCAGGCCTCGCGGATGTGCACACCGTCGAGCACCGTGCCGTTGCGGCTGTCCAGGTCGCGCACGCGGGCGCCGTCCCGGTCGATCTTCACCTCGCAGTGGAAGCGCGACACGGTGGGCTCGTCGAGGACGAGGTCGTTGAGCGCATGCGAGCCGATGGAGAAGGTGTCCGCGTTGGAGTCCTTGGTGAGGCCGGGCTGGGGCCCTTCCAGGAGGGTGAAGCGGAAGCGCCGGACGGCACCGGAGAAGCCGGGCCTGCCCGGGCCAAGGGGGCGGGTCTGCTGGACATCCTCGGAGCCCTCGGGTGGACGGCCGGCTCCCGGGGGGCGCTCGGAGTTGCTCATGGGCGATACACGTTATCACGCTAGAGTGGCCCCATGGCCTCCCTCCACTTCCTCGGTGCAGCAGGTACGGTGACCGGCTCCAAGTTCCTCCTCGAGCACGATGGCCGTAAGGTGCTCGTGGACTGCGGCCTCTTCCAGGGCCAGAAGTCCCTGCGCCAGCGGAACTGGCAGCCGCTGCCCGTGCCCGCCGCCAGCCTCGACGCCATCGTCCTGACGCACGCGCACATCGACCACACGGGCGGGCTGCCGCGCGTGGTGCGCGACGGCTACGACGGCCCGGTGTACTCCACGCCCGGCACGCGAGACCTGGCGGCGCTGCTGCTGCCGGACTCGGCGCACCTGCACGAGGAAGAGGCGCGCTACGCCAACAAGGAGGGCTTCTCCAAGCACCACCCCGCACAACCGCTGTACACGGTGGCGGACGCGAAGCGGGCGGTGGGCCTGCTGGAGACGTTCGGCTACGAGCGGCCGAAGGAGATCCTCCCGGGCATCACCCTCACCTTCTACCGGGCAGGCCACATCCTGGGCTCGGCGGTGTGCGTGTTCGACTTGAAGAGCACGCGGCAGCGGGTGGTGTTCAGCGGCGACCTGGGGCGCTACCAGGCGCCCATCCTGAGAGACCCGCAGAGCGTGGCCTCGGCGACGACGCTGGTGGTGGAGAGCACCTACGGCGACCGCCAGCACCGCGAGACGAAGCCGGTGGAGTCGCTGTGCGAGGCGGTGCAGGGCGCGTTCGAGCGCGGGGGCGTGGTGGTCATCCCGGCGTTTGCAATCGGACGGACGCAGGAGCTGCTCTTCCACCTGCGCCAGCTGGAGGACGCCAAGCGGATTCCGGTGGTGGACGTGTTCGTGGACTCGCCAATGGCGTGTGACGCGACGCCCATCTACCTGATGCACCCGGAGGAGCACGACCTGACGATGACGGCGATGGTGGAGCGCGGCGGCTCACCGCTGGCCACCCGGCGCACGAAGTTCGTCACGGCGGCGAAGGACAGCATGCGGCTGAACGAGCATCAGGGCCCGGCCGTCATCATCTCCGCGTCGGGAATGGCCACGGGCGGGCGCGTGCTGCACCACCTGAAGCACCGGCTGCCGGACCCGCGCAACACGGTGCTGTTCGTGGGCTACCAGTCGGTGGGCTCGCGCGGGCGGCGGCTGCTGGATGGGGAGAAGGAGGTCCGCATCCATGGGCAGATGGTGCCGGTGGCCGCGGAGATCCGCACGGTGAGCGGCTTCTCCGCGCACGCGGACTGGACGGAGACGCTGCGCTGGATGGAAGGCTTCGAGTCCCCTCCCCGCCAGACCTTGCTGGTGCACGGCGAGCCGGAGGCCCTGGAGGCGCTCAGCCGCCGCGTCCAGTCGAAGGGCTGGAAGACCTACGTGCCGGACTACCTGGAGAAGGTGGAGCTGGCCTCCTCGACGTGAGTGAGCAGACCGAGCGCCTTTGGAAAGCCTCACAAGACCTGCATCCTTGACACTCCTGCCATTGCGAAACGACAGTCTCCAGCCATCAAAAGCAGCTCAGGAGACACGGCATGGGACATGGACGGCAGCGCGTGAGGCGGTGGTGCTCGGGGTCATGGGTGGCGGCGGTGGCGCTATGGAGCCTGTCCTGGGGATGCCAGGACGCCACGTCCGAGTCCCCTGACGGGTCGCGCGAGGACCGCCAGGCCCTGGCCGTCCCCGGCCTGGTTGCGGCCTATGGGTTCGACGAGGGCAGCGGAACGACGGCCGGGGATGCCTCAGGGAACGGGCTGAACGGCACGCTCTCCGGACAGACGTGGACCATGGGCCGATACGGCGGGGCCCTGGCCTTCAGCAACAACTACCTGACGGTGCCGGACTCCAACCTCCTGGACCTGACGCGGGGGATGACGCTGTCGGCCTGGGTGTACCCCACGGCGGCGCTGCAGCGCTGGCCGACCGTCGTCATGAAGGAGAAGCCCTCGCAGATGGCCTACGTGCTCTATGCGAACTCCGACATGAACCGCCCCAGCGCCTTCTTCGTCTCCGGAGGCGTCGAGCACGGCGTGCTGGGTGGCTCGGGACTTCCGCTCAACACGTGGACCCACCTGGCGGCGACCTACGATGGCGCGGCGTTCTCGCTCTACGTCAACGGAGCGCTCGTCTCCAGCGTCGCGCAGACGGCCACGATGGACGTCTCGACGAACGAGCTACGCATCGGAGGCAACCGGGTCTGGGGCGAGTACTTCCCCGGGCGCATCGATGAAGTGCGCATCTACAACCGCGCCCTCACCCCGGCGGAAATCCTCAGCGACCGGGACACGCCCATCACCCCGGTGACTCCGGACACGACGCCCCCAACGGTGAGCCTCACGGCACCGGGCGCGGGCAGCACGCTCTCCGGGCTCGTCACCCTCACGGCCTCCGCGTCCGACAACGTGGGCGTCTCCAGCGTCACGTTCCTCGTCGACGGCGTCCCACTCGGGAGCGCGGACACGAGCCCGCCCTACGCCATGTCCTGGAACACCACGGCGGCCGTCAATGACACCCACACGTTGACCGCCGTCGCCAGGGACGGCGCGGGCAACACCACCACGACCACCGGCACGCAGGTGCTGGTGAACAACGTGGCGGCCACCTCACCGTATCCCCTGAAGCGTATCGCGGGCCTGCGCTACCTCGTCGGACAGGACAATCAGCCCTTCTTGCTCCATGGAGACTCCGCCTGGTCGCTGTTCGTGGGCATCAGCAAGGAAGACGTGGAGCTGTACCTGGAGGACCGGCGCCAGAAGGGCTTCAACACCGTCCTGGCGAACCTCATCGAGCACAAGTTCGCGGCGAATCCGCCCCTCAACTTCTACGGCGCCAGCCCCTTCACCGGAACGCTCCCCTCCAGCACCCTGGCGGACTTCACCACGCCCAACGAGGCCTACTTCGCGCATGTCGACTGGGTGCTCCAGAAGGCGGCGGAGAAAGGCATCCAGGTCCTCCTGCTCCCCGCCTACCTGGGCATCAACGGCGGCTCGGAGGGGTGGTACCAGGAGCTGACGGCCAACGGCGCCGCGCGGCTGCGGACCTACGGCGAGTTCCTGGGTGCGCGCTACAAGGACTTCCCCAACATCATCTGGGTCCAGGGCGGTGACTACAACCCGCCCGCTTCCGGCAAGGACCTGGTGCGCGCCATCGTGACTGGCATCAAGTCCCACGATGCCAATCACCTCCACTCGGTCCACTGCGCCCCGTACACCTCCGCGCTGACACACTGGTCCGGAGAGAGCTGGCTGGATGTCGGCAACATCTATACCTACCCGGCCAACAGCAACCTCCCGACCATGGTCCAGGCCCGTGCCCTGGTCGAGTACCAGCGCGCTTCGTGGCTCCCGTTCTTCCTCACCGAGTCGTTCTACGAGAACGAGCACGCCACCACGACGCAGGTGCAGCTCCGCCAGCAGGCGTACGAGGCCCTCCTGTCGGGGGGCATGGGGCAGGTCTTCGGCAGCAACCCCATCTGGAACTTCAACAACCGCCCCATCTTCGGCACGTCCGTCTCCTGGAAGACCCAGCTCCACGCCCGCGGCTCGCTCGACATGGTGCACGTGAAGGCGCTCTTCTCGAGCCGCCGGTGGGAGAAGCTGGTGCCGGACGCGGCGCATACCTTCCTCACCGCGGGCCTCGGGACGCCCGGGCTGGACTCCGCGGTCGCGGCGCTGGCCGGTGACGGGTCCTTCGGCATCGCCTACCTGCCCAGCCTCCGCACCGTCACCATCGACATGTCCCGAATGAGCGGGCCCGTCACGGCACGGTGGTTCGACCCGACGCAGGGGACGCAGACCACCGTGAGCGGCTCTCCCTTCCCCAACAGCGGCACCCGCACCTTCACGCCCCCTGGCAACAACGGCACGGGTACGGGTGACTGGGTGCTCGTCCTCGAGAGGTAACCTCAGAGGCGCGGGCGCCGAGCCGAAGCTCAGCTCAGCGTCCCGCAGTCGGCGATGCGCTGCACCCGAAGCGCGGCCAGCCGCTCCAGCGGCGCGGCCGCCTCCGGGCCCTCGAGCATCGCCACCGCGCGGGCAATCGCATCCAGGGTGGACATCCCCGAAGGGTGCGAGGGCTCGCGGAGCCGGAGCAGTCCGGGAGCGGGCGGCGGCAGCACCAGCCGTGGGAGGGCTCGCAGCGCGGCGAGCCGCTGGGTCATCCGCCGTGCCTGGGACCAACTCCCGTCCAGCACCACCAGCTGCCTCGGCGCCGGCGCATCCGGGGGCGCGGTAGGGCCATCGGGGAAGAGCAGCCAGGTGCCCGGCTCGGAGAGCGGGCCGCTGTCGAAGGGCTCGGCTGGCGAGCCGTGGGTGAGCAGCCGGGCATTCGCGAGGGCCAGCGCGGCCACCCTACCCGTGTTGCTCTTCTTCCCCAGCTCCATCACGTGCTGGACGAGGACGAACCGGGTGCGCGTCTCCACTCGCGGAATCTCGGCACACAGGCACAGGTGCTGCGCCAGGAAGCAACGGTGACAGCGGGGGCGGAGGGCGGCGCGATGAGACATCCGCCAGCATCCTGTTCCAGGGGCCGCGGGAAGAGAAGCGCTCGCGCTTGCTGACACGCCTGGAGCACATCCTGGCGCCCAGGCGCGCGCCAGGAGCTGCTGCCACGCTATCTTCCCGCGCTCTTGCCACACCCCACTGGAGAGAAGATGAGCGCAGGCGCCGGTACCGAGTTCGACTTGATGAGCGAGAGCTTCTTCGCCAATCCCTTCCCCACCTTCGAGCGGCTGCGCACCCAGGCCCCTGTCTATTTCCTCGAGCCCATCCAGGGCTTCGTCATCACGCGCGGCGCGGACATCGAGGCGCTCGCCAAGAACCCGCAGTTCACCTCGAAGCGCGCGAACGAGATGCTGGGGAGCCTCGGGCTGCTGGGGGAGGATGCGGCGTCGAAGGACATGCTCGCGACCTGGTCCCGGCTCGCCTTCTTCCAGGATGCGCCCCGCCACCCGCTGCTGCGTCAGCTCATCATGAAGGGCTTCACGCCCGCGGCGCTCGAGCGCTTCCGCCCCCGGCTCACGGCGCTCGTGGAGAAGGCCCTGGAGAAGGGCCTGCGTCAGGGCGAGATGGACGTCGTCGTGGACTTCGCGGAGCCCATCGCCATCAACGCCATCGCCGAGCTGTTCGCGCTTCCCGAGGCGGACCGGCCGCAGTTCAAGCGCTGGGCGAAGGACCTGCTCAAGCCCGCGGCCGCGGCAGTCGGCACGGACGACGTGAGGACCTCCATCCGGCGGACCTCCAGTGACATGGTGGCCTACCTGAGGGACCTCGTGGAGAAGCGCCGTGCGGCGCCCGGGGACGACCTCGTCAGCCAGTTCATCGCGGCCGAGGACGGCAATCCCCAGCTCGCGGGCGAGGCCGTCATCCAGTCCTTCCAGATGATTGGCGCGGGCTTCGTCACGTCGACGAACCAGCTCACCAACACGGTCCTCGCGCTCATCAAGCACCCCGAGCAGCTGCGCGCGCTGCGGGCGAACCCCGGCCTCATCCGGGGCGCCATCGAGGAGAGCCTTCGCCACGAGCCGGCCGTCCTCTCCATCAACCGGCTGTGCGTGGAGGACACGGAGCTCAGCGGCACGCGCATCCCCAAGGGACGGTTCGTCCACGCCATGGTCGCCGCGGCCAATCGCGACCCCGAGGTGTTCTCCGACCCGGACCGCTTCGACATCACCCGGACCTCCAACCGGCATGTGACGTTCGGCGTGGGCGCCCACTACTGCCCGGGCGCCTCCCTCATCCGCCTCGAAGTCGAGGAGGCCCTGCGCGCGCTGCTCACGTTCCCGAGCTGGGAGCTGGTCGGCAAGCCCTACAACTACCAGGGCTCCAACTTCCAGGACCGCGGGCCCAGCTCGCTCCACGTGCGCTTCACGCGGAGCTGAGCGCGCCGCGGCAGCTCAGGGCGCTGGCGGAAGCTGGAGGCGTTCGTCCGCAAGCTTCTCGCCCCGCAGGAAGGACTTCATGCGCTCCAGGATGCGCGGGTCCGACTGGAACAGGCCGTCATGGCCCGCGCCCTCCAGCACCAGGTGCACGGCGTTGGACAGGCCAGGGCGCAGGGCCTCCGCGTTGTCGGGCGCGGTGCGGCCATCCAGCGTGCCGCTGATCATCAGCACGGGAGTCCGGGCCTTCAGCGGCCCCCGGAAGCCTTCACCCAGGTCCACCACGCCGGGGAGCCAGGCAGCCTCGACCATGCCCGCGTTGACCGCGTTGCCCAAGAGAGCCGTGCGGGCCTCGCGGGCAATCCGGGCGCGGCGCGCGGGGCTGATGCCGGAGGCCGCATCCATGGCCACCGACATGGGCGCCCATGCTCCATCCCGGAAGCCCGCTGCGAACGGGGCCACCAGCTCGTAGCTCCCCGCCTCCAGCGCCGGCAGCAGCATCAGGAAGCGCTGGAAGGTGGCCGGGTCTCGCATCGACTCGAACACCAACCGCTGCACGTCGAACCGGGTCGCCATCCACGTCCGCTCCGCGCCCGTCTTCGAGTCGGTGAACTTCACGGCGCGAGGACGGCGCCCCAGCGCGTCCAGCAGCGTCCGCAGCCGGGCCCGGAGTCCCGGACCCTTCGCATCCTTGGCGCGCAGCACCGCATCCCAGCGGTCCAGCAGCGCCTCGGCATGCGCGGGGCGCTTCCAGGTGTCGTCCGGCCCCTCCACTCCCGCGAGGATGACGCGGTCCACCCGGTCCGCATGGCGCCGCAGGTATGCCAGCCCCAGGTGCGTTCCATAGCTGATGCCCCAGAGGCTCAGGCGGGGAACGCCCAGCGCCTCACGCAGGGACTCCAGGTCCTCGGCGCTCTCCACCGTGGTGTAGGCGCCCAGGTCCACGCCCGCCGCCGTCCACGCCTTCGCGGCCTCGGTGGCGGACGCCTTCACCTTCGCGGTGAGCATCGCCTCGTCCATCGGGCTGTCCAGCGGCACCGACCAGGCGTGGCTCAGCTCGGCGTGGAAGGTGGACTGGCCCGTGCCGCGCTGGTCCAGCGCGATGACGTCCGCCACCTCGCGCAGCGCGAGGAAGAGGTCATGGCGGACGTATTTCGCGGCGTCGATGCCCGAGCCGCCCGGCCCGCCCGCCAGGTACACGATGGGCGCCCCGGGCGTGGGGTTCGTGCTCTTGAAGCGCACGAAGCGCAGCGTCAACGACGGGCCTTCGGGCCGGGCGTGCCGCACGGGGACCGTCAGGCTGCCCAGCTCAGTCTCCACCGTCCGTCCATCCTTCGCGTGGAAGGTGTGGGGTTCGAAGCGAAGGCCCTCGGCATGTGCCAGGACCAGGGGGGTGAGCAGGGTGAAGAGCAGCACGGCTCGCATGGATGTCCTCCAGTGGGTGTGCGCCAACACTAGGAGTCGTCCGAGGCCCGCAGGGGCGGGCATCGCCCAACGGCTCGTGGCGTCGCCCAGCTGCGAGGCGGGCGGCACCGGACTGCGTATGCTGGCGTCATGGCTTGCTGGCTGCTCATCGCGTCGCTGGGACTCCTCCTGCCCGCCCAGACGCCGGGGCCCGCGGTCGACGCGGACCTGGTGGAGGTCCATGCGGAAGACCTTCCCGTGGAGCGCGCCCTGGACCCGGGTGGTGAAGGCTGGCGCACCGTCGACCGGTCGCGCATCTCCGAGGGACCAGGGCCCTTCTGGCTTCGCCTCCGCGTCGACGTCCCTCCGCGAGCGCCGGACGCGCCCACGCCCGCCCTGGCCCTCTCCCTGCTGGGCTCGTGGGAGGCGTGGTGGGACGGTGCTCCTCTCGGCCGCAACGGTCGCGTGGGGCGCACACCCGCGGAGGAGCTGCCCGGCATCGTGGACGTCCTGCTTCCCCTTCCACCGGAGCACGCCACGCCGGGCCCGCACCTGCTGGTCATCCGCGGCTCCGCGCACCATCGGGGGTTCCAGCCCGTCGGCACGCTGTACCAGCTGCGGGTGGGCGAGGCATCCCAGCTCGCCCGGGGCCGCCTGCTCTGGCTCGTGCCCTCCCTGGCCATGCTGGGGGCGCTGGTGCTGATGGGCCTGCACCACCTCGCGCGGTACTTCATGGAGCGGCGCAATCGCGCTACCCTGCTCCTCGGGCTGCTCTGCCTCGCCGCCTCGGCGCAGCTGCTCCTCGAGGCGTGGCGGGGGCTGGCGAGCTATCCCTATCATCTGCACATCGTCCGGCTCTGGCTCCTGTTCGCCTCCGTTCTGGCAGCGGCCGTCCTGCTTCCCGCCACCCTGCACGCGGCCTTCCGCGAGCCGCGCCGGGCCCCCTGGTGGGGCGCGCTGGCCGTGGGCCTGCTGCTGCTCACCGGCGTCGCGGGCTTCGATGGCAGGAACACCGTGGCCCTGGGGCTCTCGCTCGTCGTCTCGCTCGTCATCGCCCTGCGGGCCCGGTGGCGGCGGGAGCCGGGCGCGTGGGCCGCCCTGGGAGGGCTGGGCTTCGCGATGGCGCTCTACCTCGCGTCGCCGATGGTCTTCGCCGAGCGTGGCTTCTTCATCGCCTTCGGAGGCCTGCTGCTGTGCCTGGGGGCGGCCCACGCGTACCAGCTCCGGCGCCAGCACCAGCGGCTGGAGTCGGCCACTCGCGCCTCGGAGCGCCTGCAGCTGGAGCTGCTCAAGCGCAGCATCCAGCCCCACTTCCTGATGAACACCCTGGGCGCGGTGAGCGAGTGGGTGGAGACGGAGCCCGCCCAGGCGGTGCGCTTCATCGAGTCGCTGGGCGCGGTGTACCGGCACCTCCTCGGCGTGTCGGGTGAGCGGGACATCCCACTGGCACGCGAGCTGGAGCTCTGCCGCGCCTATCTGGAGGTCATGGGCTACCGCCACGGCCTCGCCTTCACCCTGGAGGCCCCGAACGTGGATGGCGAAGCCCGCATCCCTCCGGCCGTGCTTCAGACGCTGCTGGAGAATGCCTTCAGCCACAACCGCTACACGACGCCGGTCGCCTTCCGGCTGCAGGAGGGACGCGCGGGAGGGCGCCGGCGCTACACCTTCAGTGCCCCCGCCGGAGCGAAGGCCACGCCGGGCCTGGGGGACGGCACGGGCACCCGCTACCTCGAGGCGCGGCTGGACGAGACGTTCCCCGGCGCGTGGAGCCTGGTGGCCGGGCCTACGGAAGCGGGCTGGACGACGGTGATGGAGGTCCCGGCATGAGGGTGCTCATCGTGGAGGATGAACCGATGGCGGCCCGGCGCCTGGCGCGGCTCTGCCAGGAGCTGATGCCCCAGGGCACGCCGCCCCCGCTGGTGCGCGACAGCCTCGCCGACGCTCAGGAGGTTCTGGCCGGCCGCACCGTGGACCTGGTGCTGCTGGACCTGAACCTCTCGGGGGAGGACGGCTTCCAGCTTCTGGACGAGGTGACGGCGGGCTCCTTCCACACGGTGGTGGTGTCGGCCAACACGGACCAGGCCCTGCGCGCCTTCGAGCTGGGGGTGCTGGACTTCGTGGCCAAGCCCTACACACGGGAGCGACTGGAGAAGGCCCTGTCCCGCGTCCAGGGGCGAGCCGCTGGGCCCCTGCGGACCCTGGCCGTGCGCAAGGGCGGCAGCATCCTCCGCGTGCCGCTGGAAGAGGTGGCCTACATCCAGGGCGCCGGGGACTACGCGGAGCTGGTGCTGAGAGACGGCCGCACCGAGCTGAGCGAGAAGAGCCTGGACCGGCTGGAGGCGCTGCTGCCTACAGATTTCGTGCGCATCCACCGGTCGCACCTGGTGCCGCTCCAGGACGTGACGCGCCTGTGGACCCTGGAGGGCTCCCGCACGGCAGTGGAGCTGAAGGACGGAACCCGGCTTCCCGTGGGCCGGAGCCGGGTGAAGGCCCTCAAGGCGCTGCTGGGAACACCGTTGATTTAACTCGGCTTAATTCAACCCGCGTTCGATTGGGCGCGACACTTGGACAGGAAGGCTTGTCCTGGAGACAGGCAGTCTTCGTCAGAGAGGTCGCCCCGCCATGATCAAGTTCCCCCGCTTCGCGCCGCCGCCCCCGCCTCCCGCTCCGGCCCCCGCGCCCGCCAAGGCCGGCCCCGCGCAGCAGCAGCCGGCGGCGGCACCCCCGCCGTTCCAGTTCGCCTCGACCTCCCAGTTCGTGCCCTCCTCCCCCGCGGGGAGCAGCCTGCACACGGAGCAACTGGGAGACGGACGCGCCAACTGCCTCGAGAAGGCCGTGGGCCTGGCTCGGCCCGGAGACTCCATCGTCCTCATGAAGGACTCGCGCGACGGCGTCGGTCACGCCCTGGTGCGCAGGCCGGACGGCTCCGTGGTCGACCCCAACCACCCGCAGGTGCGCTACGAGACCCTGGGCCAGTGGCAGGCCATGCATCCGCAGTACTCCCAGCCCGTCTCCATTCCCGCCGCCCAGGCCAGGCAGGTCCTCTCCACCCCTCCGGGGCCACAGCGCGAGGCCCTCATCCAGCAGCTGGGCCTGTCCGGTGTGGCCAGCCGCCAGGTCGCGGACGGCGAGCGCTGGGTCACCCCGACGGGGGCCGTCACGGTCCGTAGCACCGCCGCCCCGGACTCGGCAGTCACGACCTACCAGAAGGCGGGTGACCGGCTGCTGGTGCTCTCCGAGAGCAAGGACAAATCCCGGTTGCTGGTGCAGATGCAGGATGGAACCCAGGGCTGGATATCCGCGACGGACGTCAACGAGACGGTGCCCCCACAGCCGCCGCGCTTCCCCCAGTGGTTGGCCGAGGGTACCCGCCCCCCCGAGCTGGAGCGGGTCATGTGGGACGCCCTGGGGCCGGACGGCCAGCAGCAGTTCATCCAGGCCGAGCGGGAGAAGGCCGTGGCGCAGGACTGGCCGATGCCGGAGTTCAACGTCGACGGCCCCCCGCCCCCCTCCATCGACCCACAGACGTGGAACCACCTGCCGCCCGAAGACAAGCAGGCCATCTTCCGCGAGCAGTGGCAGGCCGGTGTGCGCGAGCAGACGGCCCTGCTCTTCAATGACGACCCCGAAGCCAAAGCCAGACTCGACGCCGGCGTGGTGGTGACGAGTCCGTTCCTCGGCGTGGACAGTGATGTGGGCAGAGGGCGGGTGGGCCAGTGGAGTCGCTATATCGAGCCGAAGAGCAACGCCGCGCAGTACTTCAACCTGGCGAAGGTCTTCGGCAAGGGATGGGAGGTGATCCACAACAACCTGTGCGGTCCGCTGGCGGTGGCGGCCTCGCTCGGCCTGACGCCCCAGCAGGCGCTCACCCTGTTCAAGAACTCCAATGTCCCGTTCAGCGAGACCTCACTCAAGAACGAATCCACGACCGACGGTGGGGAGCTGGGCAAGATGTTCACGGCGGCGGGCTGGACGTCGGAGACACAGGCCAAACATCAGCTCCCGGAAGAGCTGATGATGTTCCTCGAGGACGGCAAGCAGCTCATCGCGCTGGTGAACATCGACACCAAGGGCGCGGACGGCAGGCTGCGCGACATGAGCGTCAGCACGAAGCAGGTGGCGCACTGGGTGAACGTGCGCGCGGTGGAGCAGGACGCCAACGGCGAGTGGATGGTCCGCGTCTACAACCCCTTCGAGAACCGTGAGGAGGTCTATTCCTGGAGTACTTTCGAAGCCTCGTGGAGCAAGACGGCGGGCAACACGCCCTACGGCATGGTCGTCGCCACGCCCCCGGCAGCGACAACGGAATAGCGGCTCTGGAAACGGGCGGGCACTTGAGTGCCGACCGAGACAACAGCACGGATTTAACTCGGCTTAATTCAACCGGTGTCGGTTTGGGCGCGACACTTGAACAGGAAGGCTTGTCCTGGAGACAGGCAGTCTTCGTCAGAGAGGTCGCCCCACCATGATCAAGTTCCCCCGCTTCGCGCCACCGCCCCCGCCCCCCGCCCCGGCGCCCGCGCCCGCCAAGGCCGGCCCCGTGCAGCAGCAGCCGGCGGCGGCACCCCCGCCGTTCCAGTTCGCCTCGACCTCCCAGTTCGTGCCCTCCTCCCCCGCGGGGAGCAGCCTGCACACGGAGCAGCTGGGAGACGGACGCGCCAACTGCCTCGAGAAGGCCGTGGGCCTGGCTCGGCCCGGAGACTCCATCGTCCTCATGAAGGACTCGCGCGACGGCGTCGGCCACGCCCTGGTGCGCAGGCCGGACGGCTCCGTGGTGGACCCCAACCACCCCCAGGTGCGTTACGAGACGCTGGGCCAGTGGCAGGCCATGCACCCCCAGTACTCCCAGCCCGTCTCCATTCCCGCCGCCCAGGCCAAGCAGGTCCTCTCCACGCCTCCGGGGCCGGGGCGCGAGGCCCTCATCCAGCAGCTGGGCCTGTCCGGTGTGGCCAGCCGCCAGGTCGCGGACGACGAGCGCTGGGTCAGCCCGACGTCGACCGGGAACACCAACATCCGCAACAGCCCGGGCACCCAGGGCACCACCATCATCGACACGCAGCAGGCGGGTGACCGGATGCAGGTGCTCGGCCAGAACCCGGACGGCACCTGGCTGAACGTGGAGCTGCAGGATGGCACCGTGGGTTGGGTGTCCGCGGACCTCGTCGTCGACAGCACGCCGCCCCGCTTCCCGGAGTGGCTGGTGGAGGGCACCCGGCCCCCTGACCTGGAGCGGGTCATGTGGACCGCCCTGGGGCCGGAGGGCCAGCAGCGATTCATCCAGGCCGAGCGGGAGAAGGCCGTGGCGCAGGACTGGCCGATGCCGGACTTCGACCCCAACGGCCCACCTCCGCCGTCCATCGACCGGCAGACGTGGCACCACCTGCCGCCCGAAGACAGGCAGGCCGTCTTCCAGGAGCAATGGCAGGCGGCCGTGCGCGAGCAGACCGACCTGCTCTTCAACGGCGTCACCGAGGGCGGCGTGCGCGTGAAGAGTCCATTCCTCGGCGTGGACAGCGAGCTGGGCCGGGGGCAGGTGGGCCAGTGGAGCCGGTACGCCGTGCAGGACGGCGCCTCCGCGCAGTACTTCAACCTGGAGACCGTCTTTGGCGAGGGCTGGCGCAACACCCACTACAACCTGTGCGGCCCCCTCGCGGTGGGAGCCTCGCTCGGCCTGACGCCCCAGCAGGCGCTCACCCTGTTCAAGGATTCCAACGGAGCAACGAGCGCGAGCGTGCTCAACAGCGGGAACTCGACCTCTCGCGACGACCTGATGGCGATGTACGGGAAGGCGGACTGGACGTCGAGGTACGTGGCGGGCGAGACGAGGCCGCCGGCGGAGCTGGCGCGGCTCCTCGCCGAGGGCAACCAGCTCATCGCGCTGGTGAACATCGACACCGCGGACGCTTACGGCAAGCTGCGCGACTTCGGCGTCAGCACGAAGCAGGTAGCGCACTGGGTGAACGTGCGCGCGGTGGAGCAGGACGCCAACGGCGAGTGGATGGTCCGCGTCTACAACCCCTATGAGAACAGCGAGGAGGTCTACTCCTGGGCTGACTTCGAGGTGGCGTGGAGCAAGTCCGGCGGGAAGAACGCGAAGGGCGTCGAGTGGACGAACAATCCCTACGGCATGGTCGTCGCCACGCCGCCTTCCGAGGAGACGGAGTAGCGGTCATCCCGCACACAAGGGCTTCCTGAGCCCCCTCGGTCCTGGAATCATGGGGGCCCAGGAGGAGCCCTACGCGCATGTCCGAGAACGAAGCCCACCGGAAGATGCTCAGCAGGGACGAGGTCGCGGACCAGCTCCGCGCCCTCGGAGTCAAAGCGGGCGGAGTCCTGCTGGTCCACACGTCCTTCCGCGCGGTGCGGCCCATCGAAGGAGGGCCCGCGGGGCTGCTCCAGGCGCTCCGTGACGTCCTCGGTCCCGCCGGGACGCTGGTCACCCCCGCGTGGACGGGCAGCGACGAAGAGCCGTTCAATCCGGCAACCACGCCCGCCTCGCCGGACCTGGGCGTCGTACCGGACACCTTCTGGCGGCTTCCCGGTGCCGTGCGAAGCAGCCACCCGTTCGCCTTCGCGGCGCTCGGCCCGAAGGCGGAGGCCATCACCTCCGGTCCGCTCCCGACGCCGCCCCACGTCCCGGAGAGCCCCGTCGGCAAGGTGTACGAGCACGACGGGCAGGTGCTCCTGCTCGGAGTCGGCCACGACGCCGACACCACGCTCCACCTCGCCGAGCTGCTCGCGCGCGTTCCGTACGGCACGCCGAAGCACATCACCGTCCT
The DNA here is from genome assembly GCF_024198175.1 of Pyxidicoccus xibeiensis. Lineage (NCBI taxonomy): Bacteria > Pseudomonadati > Myxococcota > Myxococcia > Myxococcales > Myxococcaceae > Pyxidicoccus > Pyxidicoccus xibeiensis. Next base: position 355,529 of record NZ_JAJVKV010000002.1, on the reverse strand, counting down.
CCAGGACGGGCGCCCGGTCCGCGTCCACTACCGGGAGAACGACCACTGCTGCGCGCGCTTCGCCCTCGCGGACGGGTGGCTCCGGGAGCGGGGCCTCCAGTCCGAAGGCTCCGTGGGACATGCACATGCCCGGCTCATCCGCGCCCGGGATGTGGTGGCGGTGGCCCTCGAACGGCTCGCCCAGGACCCGCTCGTGTTCCTGCATCCTCCTGACGCGGGCTGCGACGAGTGCAACGAGGCGAGGAGCACCGTCCGCTGAGGCCGGAGCTCCCTGCTCGCGTCCCAGGCCATCGTCGTCAAGCGTGTCGAGCACGGCGGCGTCGCCCTTCCCGACCGTGGTTCGTTCATCGCGCGAATGAATGAGGTCTTCGGGGACCTCAATGCCGCGCGAGTGAGCTCAACGCCGGAAGAGTCGGCCCGGGTCAGCGTCCAGGTGGCCACGGCTGCGGCGCTCCAGCTGCACGTCTGGCGAGGCGGGTTCTCGTCGACGCGGCACACGACGCACCAAGTCATGTTCACGGAGGGGGCCGCACGTTGACAGTCCGACTTTCACGCGACTACTTTGTTCGGGCAACAAAGAAAGTCTCCCGGGCGTCACGGCATCCTCGGAGCGCCCGCCCTGTCCTTCCCATCCGCCTCCGCAGCACCCCAGCCTCGCTGGAGCGTGAGTTGAGTGATGACCCCACACAATCGACTGGTTGCGTCCTCGCTGCTGCTGACCGTCCTTCTCCAAACGGCATGCGGCGACACTGATGAAGCCGTCCCCACCATCATTCCCGCCCGTCCCGAGGTGACGAGCGTGAGCGTGACGCCGGCCACCGTCACACTCAACCGCGGCGGCACCCAGCGGCTCACCGTCACCGGCACCTTCGCCGACGGCTCGTCGAGGGCCTTCACGTCGTCCGCCAACTACGTCTCGGACACGCCCGCCACCGCGACGGTGAGCGCGACCGGCGTAGTGACGGCGGTTGCCGCGGGAACGGCGCGCATCACCGCGACGGTCAACGGCCAGAGCGCCACGACCACGGTGACGGTCAACTCGTCGCAGACGGAGCCGACGCTCTCGTCCATCGCGCTTGGCCCCACTCCGGCCTCGGTGGCCAAGGGCGCCACGCTCCAGCTCACCGTGACGGGCACCTTCAGTGACAACACCACCCAGGCGCTGACCTCGACGGCGACCTTCAGCTCCAGCGCGACGGGGACCGCCACCGTCAGCAACACCGGCCTCGTCACCGGCGTGGAGGTGGGCAACGCCACCATCACCGCCACGGCGGGCGGCAAGACGGCCACGCTGGCCGTGTCCGTCACCGGCGCGGCGGCGCAGCCCGGCGCGAACCAGGTCGTCTTCTACGACGGCTACGGCGCGGGCGTGGCCTTCGCGGACTTCGGCGACTCCGCCAACAACGTCACCGTCGACGCCACCGAGACCTTCAACGGCCGAAAGGTCATCAACTTCCAGGTCACCAGCACCGGTAACTACTCCGGCGGCGCCTGGTACACCACGACGCCCCGCGACCTCTCGGCCTACAACGCGCTGACCTTCTGGGCGAAGGCGAGCAAGGCCGAGTCGCTCAACGTGACGGGCATCGGCAACGATGCCGGCATGGGCGCCGGCACCGGCTTCGGCAGCGAGCGCGCGAGCGTTGCGCTGACCACGACCTGGCAGAAGTTCACCATCCCCATCCCCAACCCGGCGAAGTACACGAACGTGGGCGGCCTCTTCCACGTCGCCGACGCACCGGACGGCTACACCCTCTATCTCGCTGACGTCATCTACGAGAACCTCGGTGCGGGCGTCCTCGGCGCGGGCGTGGCCAGCATCGCCAGCGGCAACACCACCGCGGGCTCGGTCGCGACGGCGGGGACGTACAACATCGACCCGGTCCAGAACCAGGTCGTCTTCACCGTCGCGGGCGACCCGGCCAGCCCGGTCACCGTGAAGCCGGTCGCCAACGCCTTCTTCGACTTCACCTCGTCGAACCCGGCGGTCGCCACGGTCAGCGCCACCGGCGTCGTGACGGGCGTCGGCGCGGGCGGCCCGGCGACCATCTCCGCCACGCTGGGTGGCGTGGCGGTCACCGGCGGCTACGCCATCACCGTGACGGGCGTCCTCGGCCAGCCGACCACGCTGCCTCCCGCGCCCACCCTGGCGCCGGGGGCGGGCGTGTACTCGCTCCACAGCTCCGTGACGGGCGGCTACACGGGCACGGCCTCCGACCAGAGCGCCAAGGTGGACACGTGGCTGACGGGCTGGAGCGCCGGTTCCGGCGGGACGCCGTTCGCCATCACCACCGAAGGCGGCACCGCGTCCCCGCGCAGGTACGTCTTCGCCAACACGGCCAACTACATCGGCATCGAGTTCATCGGCACCGCCGGCGCCAACCAGATCGACGCGACGGCCCGGGGCCTCACCACGCTGCACCTGGACCTGTGGACGCCGGACAACGCGACCAACTTCCAGGTGAAGCTGGTCGACTTCGGGGCCAACGGCGTCTTCGGTGGCGGCGACGACACCGAGGGGATTGCCACCCTCACCGTCGAATCGACGCCTCCGCTCGCCACCGGGACCTGGCTGTCCTATGAGCTGCCGCTGGCCACCGCCTTCCAGGGGCTGGCGAACAGGAGCCACCTGTCCCAGATGGTCCTGGTTGCGCCCAACGGCGGCACGATGTTCATCGACAACCTCTACTTCCATTAGAGGCGTCGCGGTCTCCGGCGCCGGGCCTCGATGGGGCCCCGGCGCCGGCAGGCTCAGCGCAGCACCCACTCCACGACGAAGTCAGGTGCGCCCTGCTCCGCCCGGGTTCGCGCCAGTGCCTCGGGGCGCTCGTCGCCCACCCACAGGCCCACCAGGTCGCCCATCAGCCATTGCGCCAGCGGGCGGGCCGCGCGCTGCACGTCCTCGCGGCGCACCCCGGACACCGAGCGCTGCGTCTCCATCAACCCTCGCACCAGGCGCGCGGGCACCAGCCAGCACTCGGCGCGGGGGAACGGCGGCGCCAGGAACAGGCAGAACGCGGCCTCGGTTCGCTGCAGCAGCGCATCCACGTGCTCACGCCCGAGCCGGAATGAAGGCAGCCACTGGCCTTCTCCCCGCTGCTCCAGCTTCACGACGCGGACGAACGCCACCCGCTCCGTGCGCAGGAAGCCCTCCACCTCCACCTTGAGGACGAGGGCCACTTCCACGCTCGCGGTCCGTGGCGTGGGCTGGGGAGCCACAGGGTGGCGCTCGGGGGCCTCCGGTGACGCTTCGACGTGCGGCTGCCCGCCGGCTTCAGGCTCCACGGGGACGGCCTGCTCCACGCTGGCTTCAGGCTCCGCGGGCGTGGGCCGCACCCGCCGGACGGTGAAGCCCAGCTCCCGAGGCGCCGACTGCCCAGGCGCCAGCAGCGCGGCCAGGTCCGCGTTCACTCGCTCCAGCTCGGCGCGCAGGCCTTCCAGCAGCCCCGCCACCAGCTCCGCCGTGTCCTCGCGGAAGCGCTCCGGGTAGCGCGTGGCGAAGTCCGCCTCCACGCGCGCCAGGGCCCCGAGCAACAGCTCCTCCAAATCCCGGTCCCTCAGCCACGTCCGTCCACTCAGCGGCACGGCCCGCGTCACGTGCAGGTGCCGCAGCGCCTCGGTGAGCGAGGCCGGCCCAGCGCCTCCCGAGGGCGCCACCGGAGCCGCGCCCTCCCCCGCCTTCCCGCTCCCCTGCAGCCACGTCTGCAGCGTGCGCACGCGGAAGCGCACCCGCGAGGACGGATGCTCCTTCAGCTTGCGCACCTGCCGCCGGTCCGTCTCCGTGCGCACCAGCGCCAGCACGGTGAGCTCCGCCTCGGACGACGCGGCCTCCGGCGCGCACCAGAGGAAGAACTCGATGGAGGCCTTGCGCAGCACGGGCTTGCGCCCCATCCGCGAGGCCACCTCCTGCCGCCACGCCACCAGCTCATCCAGCCCCGGCCGCACGCCGCCCGCGCCGAAGCGGGGCCACAGCTCCGCGCACTCCTCCGCCAGCCAGCACAGGTGCTCGAAGCCCGGCACGCCCGCCTTCAGCTTCTCGCGCACCCGGCTCCGTCGCTCGAATGCATCCGCCAGGCCCCGGCGCACGGCCGTGCGGAACAGCCGTTCCTCCAGCCACAGCAGCGCCAGCACCAGCCCGGGCTCGCCCTTGCGCAGCGTGGCCCGGCAGTGGTCCAGCACGAAGCGCACCGGCCCCAGGTCCGCCGCGGACTCGAAGTCGCCGCCCACCAGCGCGCCGAGCGCCCCGCGCAGCCCATCCACCGGCGGCGCATCGAAGCGGGCCAGCAGCTCGCACAGGTTCTCCACCACCGCTGGCGGCCCACCCGCCTCCAGCGTCCGCGACAGCAGCATCCCCGCGCGTGCGCACCAATCCGGCTCGCGGCGCCCGCCCGGGTAGCACGCCAGGAAGCCGCTCATCCCACTGCGGCCCTCTGGTGACGTCGCCAGCGCGAACAGCCGCTCGGCCAGCACCTCCGACGCCTCACGCCACGGAATCCGTGCCGCGCGCGAGCGGATGAACTCCGCCAGCCGGTCGCGCCCCTCCGCCGGAGTCGTAGGCAGCAGCGCCCGCAGCTGCTCCAGCAGGCTGATGGACTTCGCGCCCGTCCCCAGCACCTGCTTGAGGTCCACCTCCACCGCGCCCTGGAAGCGCAGCGCGCGGCCGTCGAAGGTACACGGCGTGTCCCCTACCAGCGCCTGCAGCGACTCCGGGTGGCGCTTCAGGTAGCGCGTGAGCACGGTGGACACGACGGCGTCCGTCTCCCGCCGCACCCGCTCCGAGCCCTCCGCGTCCCCCGCCTCGCTCAGCGCCCCCACCACCGCCTCGCGCCGCCACAGCAGCCGCCCCAGCAGCCCCGGCGGCGGCGCCGCGTACGGCCAGAGCAGCTCGCCACAGGACGTCAGCAGGAACAGCAGCTCGCCCGGAGTCCGCTCACCAGCGTCCAGCCGCGCCCAGGCCGCCGCCTGCGCCACGGTGCGCTCCTCCAGCGAGGCCCCGCGCACCCACTGCGCGAAGGACTCCCGCCACTGCACGGAGGCGGCCACGGCCTGCGCGGCAGGTGTGCCCGCCACGCCCTCGTAGAGGGGCCGCAGCGACTCCGGCCAGCCTGCTTCACGGGACATCGGCATGTCGCTCTCGAGCCTCACGAGACGGTGCCTGGAGTCAGGGCCGGAGCGTCCGAGGACGGGGAGAGGCTGATGACCACGGACTTCGACGTGGGCGTGCGGCTCTTCTCCGCGAAGCTGTCCACGGGGACCAGCACGTTGGCCTCCGGGAAGTAGGTGGCCGCGCACCGCCGGGGGATGTTGTACGGCACCACGCGGAAGTGCCGCGCCACGCGCGTCTCGCCCTGGAAGTGGCTCGTCAGGTCCACCAGCTGCCCTTCCGACAGGCCCAGCTCCTGGAGGTCCTTCGGATGCAGCAGCACCACGCGCCGCCCGTTGCGGATGCCCCGGTAGCGGTCATCCAGCCCGTACACCGTGGTGTTGAACTGGTCGTGCGTGCGAATCGTCATCATCAGCAGCTGTCCGGGCGCCAGCTCCAGCCGGGGCAGCGCGTGCACCGTGAAGTGCGCCTTGCCGCTCTTCGTGGTGAACCGCCCCTCGCGCGGGCCGTTCGGAAGATAGAAGCCCGCGGGCTCGCGCACACGCCGGTTGAAGTCCTCGAAGCCCGGGATGACGCGGGAGATGAGCTCGCGGACGCGGTCATAGTCCTCCACCAGCGACGACCACGGCACCTTCGAGCGCCCGCCCAGCACCGCCGCCGCCAGTCGCGCGACGATGACCGGCTCGCTGAGCAGGTGCTCCGACGCCGGAGCCACCGAGCCCCGCGACGCCGTCACCACGCCCATGGAGTTCTCCACCGTGACGAACTGCGGCCCGGTGGCCTGCACGTCGTGCTCGGTGCGGCCCAGGCACGGGAGGATGAGCGCCTGACGCCCGTGGACCAGGTGCGCGCGGTTGAGCTTGGTGGACACGTGCACGGTCAGGCGCGTGCGGCGCAGCGCCTCGGCGGTGAGCTCCGTGTCCGGCGTCGCCGAGAGGAAGTTACCTCCCAGCGCGAAGAACACCTTCACCCGGCCGTCGTGCATGGCTCGGATGGTGTCCACGGTGTCCATGCCGTGGTGACGCGGGGGCTCGAAGGCCAGCTCGCGGGCCAGCGCGTCCAGGAACTCGGGCTTCGGCCGCTCCCAGATGCCCATGGTGCGGTCGCCCTGCACGTTGCTGTGGCCGCGCACCGGGCACAGGCCCGCGCCCGGCTTGCCGATGCTCCCGCGCAGCAGCGCCAGGTTGACGATCTCCTGGATGTTGGCCACCGCGTTGCGGTGCTGGGTGAGCCCCATGGCCCAGCAGTAGATGGTGCGCTCGGAGCGCGCGAGGATCTCCGCCGCCGCGTGAATCTGCTCGCGAGCAATCCCGCTCCCCTCCACCACGTCCTCCCAGCGCACCGTGCGCAGGTGGGCTGCGTACGCCTCGTACCCGAGCGTCCTGTCCTCGATGAACGCCCGCGCCACCACCGTGCCCGGCCGCGCGTCCTCCAGCTCCAGCAGCGCCTTGGCCAGGCCCTGCAGCAGCGGCACGTCGCCGTTGATGCGCACCTGGAGGAACAGGGTGTTGAGCGCCGTGCCGGGCCCGATGAGGTGCAGCACCTCCTGCGGGTGCTTGAAGCGGTTGAGCCCCGTCTCCGGCAGCGGGTTGATGGAGACAATCTCGCAGCCCCGGCGCGCGGCGGCCTGGAGCGAGGTGAGCATGCGCGGGTGGTTGGTGCCCGGATTCTGACCGATGACGAAGATGGCGTCGGCCTTGTCGAAGTCCTCCAGCGTGACGGTGCCCTTGCCGATGCCAATCGTCTCGGAGAGCGCCGTGCCGCTGGACTCGTGGCACATGTTGGAGCAGTCCGGCAGGTTGTTGGTGCCGAACTGCCGCACGAAGAGCTGGTAGAGGAACGCGGCCTCGTTGCTCGTGCGCCCCGACGTGTAGAAGCAGGCCGCGTCCGGTGAGTCGAGCGCGTTCAGCTCGCCCGCCACCAGCGCGAAGGCCTCGTCCCAGGAGAGGGGCGTGTAGTGCGTGGCGCCCTCGCGCAGCACCATGGGGTGCGTGAGGCGGCCCTGCTTGCCCAGCCAGTGGTCCGTCTGGTGCGACAGCTCGGCCACGCTCCACTGCCGGAAGAAGTCCGGCGTCACGCGCGCCTTCGTCCCCTCCTCCGCCACGGCCTTGGCGCCGTTCTCACAGAACTCGGCCACGGAGCGGTGGCCCGGGTCCGGCCACGCGCAGCCCGGACAGTCGAAGCCGTCCTGCTGGTTGACCTTGAGCAGCAGCCGGGTGCCGCGCACCGGGCCCATCTCGCCCCAGGCGTGCTTCATCGTGGAGACCACGGCGGGCAGGCCGCCTGCCACCTCGGCCACCGGGCCCACGTGGGGAGGGCACGGCTCCTCGGGCGGCTGGGCGCTCGGAAGCCCGGGCGCGAGCGTCGCCGCCGCTGCGTCCTGGGTTCCCTGCTCGTCCCGCTGTCGCTCGTCCATGACACGCCCTCCGGGCGCTCGATGGCCGGATGCCCGGCCGCGGCGCTCGCGAGTCTACCTATCCCGAGACGCGTGCGAACGCATGGCCCACCTGTCACAGGCCCACCTGAGAGCCTACACCCGGAGTACGGCCTGGCCCCCGGCTTCGTGGAGCCTCGAGGTGAAAGCCTGGAGCAGCACTCGCGCCGCGAGCCCCGGGGGCCCGCCGCCGCAGCAACCCTCCGGCCGCGGGCCTCAGGCACTTCCCGCCGTCATGTGGCGCTGTCGCGATTCATTCCGGGCAGGTTCACGCCTGTCGGGGCTGGGGGCAGGGCGGGGGCGCGTTGCCGGGGGCACTCAGGGTCAAGAACGTGTGGAGTCGAAGCAAGGGCGAACGCGACACGTAAGGAGGCGACGCGATGAGTGGCAGGCGCGACGACGACCGCCAGCGGCGGTCCGGCAACGAGGAGCTGCGCAGGGGGGAACGGGCGGACTACCAGGCGGGACGGCGCGGGGAATACGGCCGGGACTGGGACGAACACGGCTACGAGCGCGGCCCCGAGCGGCGGGCGTGGGGTGGCCGCGACGAGCGGGGCGCGGACGAGAACCTGCGCCGCAACGACGGCCGCGAGGCCCCCAACCACGGGCGCGGAGAGGACCGGGACCTGGGACGCATGGAGTGGGGCGACGACCGGGACTACCAGTACCAGTCGCGAAACTTCGACCGGGACCGTGACTCCAGCAGCCTCGACGGGGACCGGGACTCGCGTGACTACGAGCGGGACCGGGACTTCGGCCGCGCGGCAAGGGACCTGGACCGTGCGAGGGAGCCGGGCCGGGACTTCGACCGCGACCGGGAGCTGGACCGCCGTGCCCGGGACTTCGACCCGGAGCGCATCGCACGCCGCCCTGGCTACAGCCCGAGTGGCTCCTTCCGTGCCTTCCAGGACGAGCCAGGCGCGGAGCGCGAGCGCTCCAGGCGCTACGGGGACCGCACCCGTCCCACGAGCCTCGACGTCGACACGGACCGCTGGGGCTCCGGCCAGTACGGGCTCGGCGCGGGCGCGGGCCGCGAGCCGGGCGGTGGGGGTGACATGGAGCGCTACGGCGGCGACGTGGGCCGGAGCGGGCGGGAGCGCGGACGTTACGGCACCGGCACGCGAGGCCCCAGCGGGCAGGACCCGCGGCGCCCCGTGGGCCGCGACTTCAGCATCAGCGAGCGGGGCGTGCGCGGAGGCACCGGCCGGGTGCCCGAGGAGGACACGCGCTACGGCGGCACGCAGCCCGGAGGCCATGGCCCGGGCGTGGAGAACATGGCGCCGCCCGCGGTGGGCTACAGCACCAGCCCCTCGCGCCGGGACGACCATGAGATGGGGCACGGCGGCTACATGGGCGGCGCCTCCCGCTCCGCCACCCCGGGCAGGGCCCAGACGCCCGCGGGGCGCGGCCCGAAGAGCTACCAGCGCGGGGATGACCGCATCCGCGCGGACCTCTGCGACCGGCTGATGCAGGGGTGGATGGACGCCGGGGACGTGGACGTCAAGGTGAACGACGGCGAGGTCACCCTGTCCGGCACGGTGCGCAGCCGCGACGAGAAGCGCGCCATCGAGGACCTGGCGGAGGAGGTGCTCGGGGTGAAGGAGGTCATCAACAACATCCGCATCAACCGCGCGGAGGGCGTGCTGCGTCATCAGGCCTCCCAGGAGCCCGTGCAGCGGCCCGGCGCCGACACGGGCGACGAGCGCGGGCTGCACTCGTAATGACGCGGAGGGCGCTCCGGGACTCCCCCGGGGCGCCTCGTCCGGGGAAGTCCCGGGGGTGTCCGGTGGACGAAGTGGCGGGACGGGCATCACCACGCTGTGCCCCCGCCGCGCGGGTTCGGGTAGTGTGCCGGGCCTTTCCGTCAGCCTGACCCCAGGAGCCTGTTCATGTCCCGCGTCATCCGTGCCCCCCGTGGTTCCACCCTCTCGTGCAAGGGTTGGGTCCAGGAGGCCGCGCTCCGGATGTTGATGAACAACCTCGACCCGGACGTGGCCGAGGCCCCCCAGGACCTCGTCGTCTACGGCGGCACCGGCAAGGCCGCCCGCGACTGGCCGTCCTTCGACCGGATTGTCTCCAGCCTCCAGAGCCTCAGCGACGAGGAGACGCTGCTCGTCCAGTCCGGCAAGCCCGTGGGCATCATGCGCACGCACCCGGACGCGCCCCGCGTGCTCATCGCCAACTCCAACCTCGTGGGCCACTGGGCCAACTGGGAGCACTTCAACGAGCTGGAGAAGAAGGGCCTGATGATGTACGGCCAGATGACCGCGGGCTCGTGGATCTACATCGGCACGCAGGGCATCCTCCAGGGCACCTACGAGACGTTCGCCGCCGCCGGCCGCTTCCACTTCGGCAGCGAGGACCTGGCCGGCCGCCTCATCCTCACCGGCGGCCTGGGTGGCATGGGCGGCGCGCAGCCGCTGGCCGCCACCATGAACAACGCCGTCCTCCTCGGCGTGGAGATAGACCCCGCCCGCGCCCGCCGCCGCGTGGAGACGCGCTACCTGGACGTCGTGGCCAAGGACCTGGACGAGGCGCTCGCGCTGGCGAAGGACGCCCAGCAGAAGCGCGTGGGCCGCTCCATCGCCATCATCGGCAACGCGGCCTCGGTGTTCCGCGAGCTGTACCGCCGGGGCATCAAGCCGGACCTCGTCACGGACCAGACGAGCGCGCATGACCCGCTCAACGGCTACATCCCCACGGACCTGTCGCTGGAGGCCGCCGCCGAGCTGCGCCGCAGGGACCCGGAGGCGTACGTGCGCCGCGCGCGCGAGTCGATGATCATGCACGTGGAGGCGATGAACGACTTCCAGCGCGCCGGCAGCCACGTGTTCGACTACGGCAACAACCTGCGCGGCCAGGCGAAGCTCGGCGGCATGGCGAACGCCTTCGAGTTCCCCGGCTTCGTCCCCGCGTACATCCGCCCGCTCTTCTGCGAGGGCATGGGCCCGTTCCGCTGGGTGGCCCTCTCCGGAGACCCGGAGGACATCCGCCGCACGGACAAGGTCGTGAGCGAGCTGTTCCCGCAGAAGGCGTCGCTCCAGCGCTGGCTGGGCATGGCGGGAGACCGCATCGCCTTCCAGGGCCTGCCGGCGCGCATCTGCTGGCTGGGCTACGGCGAGCGCGCGAAGGCGGGCCTCGCCTTCAACGAGCTGGTGCGCAAGGGCGAGGTGAAGGCGCCCATCGTCATCGGCCGCGACCACCTGGACTGCGGCTCGGTGGCGTCGCCCAACCGCGAGACGGAGGCGATGAAGGACGGCACGGACGCGGTGGCGGACTGGCCCATCCTCAACGCGCTGGTGAACGCGGTGAACGGCGCCTCGTGGGTGTCCTTCCACCACGGCGGCGGCGTGGGCATGGGCTACTCGCTGCACGCCGGCCAGGTCATCGTCGCGGACGGCACGCCCGAGGCCGCGCGCCGGATTGAGCGCGTGCTCACCAGCGACCCGGGCATGGGCGTGCTGCGCCACGCGGACGCGGGCTACGACGAGGCCATCGACGTGGCGAAGCAGCGCGGCGTGAAGATTCCCGGCATCACCGTGTGAGCCTGGAGGCCGCCATGCACCGCTCGAGTCACTGCTGGCTGCTGCTGGCCGCCGCGCTCGGCGCGCTGGCGGGGTGTGCCCCCACGGCCATGGGGCCCATGGTGATGCGGCTGGGGCCCGGGGCCCCGGACCGGACGCTCGCGCAGGTGGGCGTGCGCACGGGCCCCCGGCTCAGCGCGCCCATCTCCGGCTCCCAGCCTTTCATCGGCGAGGGAGACCGGTTCCGGGGCGACGAGGCCAGCTTCTCCACGCAGCAGTGGGGCATGGTGCTCGACGCCGCGATGACGTGGCCGCTCACCGAGCGGCTGCACCTGCACACCGGCCTGCAGGGGGAGTTCTTCCTGCCCCTGCCCCTGCCCGGCTACGGGCTGTATGCGGGCGCGTCGTACTACGTGGGCTCGGAGCGGCTGGGCCTGGCCCCCGCGCTGTCGCTGCGCGGGGCCTCGGACTTCGGCATCGACAACAGCCGTGGCGGCCCGGGCAGCATGTTCGGCGCGGAGGCGTCGTGTGCCTTCACCGTGCAGCCGGAGAAGAACGTGTCGCTGGGCCTGGTGCCCTTCTTCGCGTGGAACACGGTGTCATCGAGCGGAATCAGTGACAGCTCCGTGTATTACGGCGGAGTGGTGGCCGCGCGGTTCACCCTGAGCTGGCTGGAGAGCGCGGAGCTCTCCGGCGGCTTCGGCCGGGTGAAGGCGGACGGCGGGGCCAGCTGGAATGTCCCCATCATGGGCGTGCGCGGAGGTCGCTGACACATGGACGCGCTGGAGCTGTGGGTTCGCAACACCTCCGAGGTCCTCACGGTGGAGGGCACGCACCGCGAGCGCGCGGAGGCCGCCCTCACCCCCCGCCCCGGCGCCTGCGTGGGCGTGCGCGGGGGCCGCATTGCATACGTGGGCCCGGAGGCGGGCCTGCCCCCCGGCGCGCTGGGCCCCGGCACCGAGGTGGTGGACGCCCAGGGCGGCTTCGTGGGCCCCGGCTTCGTGGACCCGCACACGCACCTGGTCTTCGCGGGCGAGCGCTCCGCGGAGTTCGACCTGCGCAACCAGGGCGCCACGTATCTGGAGATTGCCAAGGCGGGTGGCGGCATCGTCAGCACGGTGCGGGCCACGCGCGCCGCCAGCGAGGACGAGCTGGTGCGGCTCGCCCTGCCCCGCATCCACCGGCTGCTGGCGCACGGCGTGACGGTGGCGGAGGTGAAGAGCGGCTACGGGCTCGACGTGGAGAACGAGCTGAAGATGCTGCGCGTGGTGCGGCGGCTGGGCGCGCTCACGCCGATGGAGCTGGTGCCCACGCTGCTGTGCGCGCACGCGGTGCCGGAGGAGTACAAAGGCCGGCGCGAGGAGTACGTGCGGCTGTGCATCGACGAAATCCTCCCCGCCGTGGCGCGTGAGGGCCTGGCCCGCTTCTGCGACGTCTTCGCGGAGGACAGCGCCTTCACCGTGGACGAGGCCCGCCGCATCCTCACCGCCGCCCGCGCGCTGGGCATGACGCCCCGGCTGCACGCGGACCAGCTCACTGCCTGTGGAGCCTCGGAACTCGCGGCGGAGCTTGGAGCCGCAACGGCTGACCACCTGGAGCAGGTGACGGACGCGGGCATCCGCGCGCTGGCCGCGGCCAACGTGTCCGCCGTCCTGGTGCCCACCTCCACCCTCTTCCTGCGCATGCGGCCGTACGCCCCGGGCCGGAAGCTGCGAGACGCGGGAATCAACGTCGCTTTGGGTTCAAACGTGAATCCGGGCTCGGCGATGAGTGAGAACGTGGCCCTGGTGCTGGGCCTGGCCTGTCTGGAGAACGGGCTGAGCGCGGCGGAGGCCTACTGGGCTGCTACCCGAGGCGCCGCTCTGTCGTTGGGACTGCAATCACATGGACGGCTGACCGAGGGAGACCCAGGCGACCTGGTGGTCTACAGCTGTGCCTCGTATCGGCACCTGCCCTACCATCTAGGGGTAGGTCACGCGCGAGTGGTGGTGAAAGCCGGACGTGTCGTCGTCCGGCAGGAGATGAATTCCTGCGCGTGAAGTGGCGTCGCTTTGACACGCGACACCGCCCGGTGAGACATGAGAACTTCTCCTGTGGGCCGGGCGTTATAAATACCTGCCGCTGCCATGTGCCGACTATTTGGATTCCGCTCCTCGATTCCCGCTGCCGTCCACCCCGCGCTGGTGACGGAGAAGAACTCGCTGCTCATCCAGTCGCGAGAGCACAAGGACGGATGGGGAATCGCCGCATACGGTGCCGAGCCGCTCCCACTGGTGGCCCATGGTGTGGGCCCGGCGCACAGCGACCCTGACTTCGAGCGTGTGAGCAGCCGTGTGTCCTCGCACACGGTGGTGGCGCACATCCGGCTCGCGTCGGTGGGCGCGGTGGAGCTGCGCAACTCGCACCCCTTCCACCATGGCCGCTGGTCCTTCGGACACAACGGGACGCTGCGCGAGTTCGCGAAGCACCGGGCGGCCGTGGAAGCGCTCATCAGCCCGGCCCTGCGCGGTCACATCCGCGGCACCACGGACAGCGAGCGCTGCTTCTACCTCTTCCTCACCCGGCTGTCGGCCAGGCACTCGCTCGAGCACTCGGTGCCCGTGGAGGGCGTGGCGCGCGCGGTGGCGGAGACCATGTCGCTGGTGGCGGCGATTACGGACGCGCCCGGCGTGGAGGTCCGCTCCGCGATGAACTTCCTCGTCACCAATGGCGAGGTGATGGTGGCCTCGCGCCGCAACCGCACGCTGCTGGTGTCCACGGGCCCGACGCGCAACGTGGTGGATGGGCTGCCGTCCGTGGGCACCCGGGTGGAGCAGTTCATCGTCGCCAGCGAGTCGCTGTGCGGCGGGCCCTACTGGGCCCCGGTGAACGAGGAAGACGTCATCGCCGTGGATGCGAGCCTCGTGTTCCACCGCTGGCGCGTGCACGAGCTGGCCGGGGGCGACCTGTTCCCTCCCGTGAATCCGGGTGCGCCGCGCAACGCGGCGTGAGGGTGGCGGCGGCTTCCCGACGGTGCACTTCGGTGGCAGCGTGCAGGGGTCATCATCCCTGACGCGTACCGCAGTCACCGTGCGCAGGAGGCAGCCCCGTTGATGCGCGCCGAGCAGCTCGTCGCACGGTGGAACACTCCTGACGGCCAGCGTCGGCGCGAGCAGCTCATGGCCATGGGCCTGTGCGGCGCCTGGCGTGACGTGCTCGCGGGGTTCCCGGGGACGGAAGCGCTGGGCGACAACCGGGGCGACCTGCGCGGCATCGACCTGACGCAGCAGGAGCTGTCCGGTGCGGACCTCGTGAGGGCCCGGCTGGACGGTGCGCTGCTGGATGACTGTGGCCTGCAGGAGGCGCGGATGGAGCTCGCCACACTGTCCGAGGCCTCGCTGACCTATGCGCGCCTGGAGCGGGCAAACCTGACGGCCTGCGTGGCCCTGGGGACGCGCTGGGACGATGCCAGCCTCGAAGGGGCGGTGTTCACCGCGTCGAACCTGGCGCGAAGCTCGTTTCGCCGCGCGCGGCTCCGGGATGCGCGGTTCGACCGGGCCTCGCTGAACCACGCGGACCTGCGCAACGCCGACCTGCGGGACACGAGCCTGTACCTCTGTGATCTGGAGGACGCGCTCCTCACGAACTGCCAGTTCGACCCGCCGCGCGTCTATCCGCGCACGGACCGGGACTTCGTCCGCCACGCGCGACGGGTGGGCTTCCCGTCATTCGTCGAGCCATTGCTGATGGCGCCCCGGTTTCAGCTTGTCCGCCTCACGCACCGGGACGCCCTCCTCCATGTGGAGGCGGGCGTGGAGGCCAGCACCAACCTGCAGGCGGAGGTGGCCGCGCTGTGGAAGGAGCGGCTCTGGCACATCGACCTGATGGCGGCGACGGCCATGGTGCTGGGTGGAACGAGCGAGCACACCTTGACGGCCCTGTGGGAACGCCTGGACCACGGGACCTGGGTTCTTCCCCAGCTCACGGTGGTCGCACTCCTGACGGACCCTGACTTCGCAACCCGGGCACGAACGCGGGTCGAGGCGAGCCGTTCAAGGCCCACCCGGTTGGCGCCGGACCGCGGCCCGGAAGCACCGCAGGTCCGCGAGTGCCTGGAATGGGCCCTCCAGTTGCGGGAGCAGCCCAGCGAGTCGTCAGGAGCGCCCGCGAGCGTCTCCGCGCAACAAGCCCGCCAGTGGTTGAAGCGCCTGCAGGAGCAGGTCGACCCGAGAATCCAGGCGGACTGGCATTTCACACCACCCCGGTTGGAGTAAGCGGCGGGGCTGCGGAACCAGCCTGGCTGGCGAAGTAGGCTGTGACGCAATGCTCTTCCGCCAGAAAGCCCCGAGGACGCGCTCCGAACTCGTCGCCGAGGCGGATCGCGCGCGCGCCAAGGGTCGGGTCAAGAAGGCCATTGCGGCGTATCGCAGGGCGCTGGAGCTGGAGCCCAAGGACCCCGTCGTCCACGGCAAGCTTGCACCGCTGCTGGCGCGAGCCAGACAGCCCGAAGCCGCGCTCCAGAGCTTCCACACCGCGGCGCAGGCCCACCTGGACAGGGGCTTCGCGGACAAGGCCATTGCTGTCTATACGCAGGCCGCGGACACGTTCCCCCACCAGATAAGCCTCTGGCAGCAGCTGGCGCAGCTCAACCTCACCAAGGGCTACCGCGCGGACGCGGTGCGGGCCCTGCTCCGAGGACGCTTCCACTTCCGCCGCCGGAATGAGCGGCGCGACGCCATCACCCTCCTGCAGGAGGCGCTGGCCTTCGAGCCGACGCTGTTCGAGCCGAAGCTGGACCTGGCCCTGCTGCTCGCGCGTGAGGGACAACGCTCCGAGGCGTTGGCGCTGCTCGAGCCGCTGGCCCACGGGCCCGGGGGACCGCAGCTGGCGCGGGTGCACTGGACGCTGCTGCGCATCTCGCCGGGCGTGGGAGCCGCGTGGCGTTGGGTGCGCTCGACGCTGGCGCGACGCTGACGACGCAGCCGGCGCCGGTGCACCGCCGCCCCGCGCTTGCGACCCGCCTCAGGGCATCCACGCGGCGAGCAGTGCCGCAGGCCGCGCACCGAACGCCTCGGCCGAAAGCTCCCGCACCTCGCCGCCCGCGTGCTTCAGCGTGAGGCGCAGGTGCTCACGGGGCGCAGCCTCGGGGATGCGGTCCAGCCACTCCACCAGCACGGCGCCGTCGCGCCCCTCCACCAGGTCCAGGAAGCCTGTGGAGTACAGGTCGTCGTAGTTCGCCAGCCGGTACAGGTCCGCGTGGTACAGCGGAATCCTTCCCGAGTACGGATACACAATCGCGAACGTGGGGCTGGCCACCTCCGAGCGAGGCACCTCCGCGCCCTCCGCCACGCCCCGCACCAGGTGCGTCTTCCCCGCCCCCAGGTCGCCAATCAGGCCCACGAAGTCACCGGGCTGGAGCAGCTTCCCCAGCCGCACGCCCAGGGCATGCGTCTCCTCGGGTGACGACAGCTTCAGCGTCCGGACCGTGCTCATCGTCCCCACCGGACCCAGACCTCGCAGAGGCCCTGCTCGATGAGGTCCCCGGCCACCAGCCCCAGCTGACCCCGCCGCGCCGCCACCAGGTCTCCCGCGAGCCCGTGGGCATACACCGCCGTCCAGATGGCCTCCGGAACGGGAATCCCCTGCGCCAGGAACGCGCCACACACGCCGCCCAGCACGTCCCCCGAGCCCCCCGTGGCCATGCCCGGGTTCCCCGTGGTGTTGATGAACACGCGCCCGTCCGGGTGCGCCGTCAGCGTCCTGTCGCCCTTGAGCACCACCGTCACCCCGACTCCGGCGGCCAGCTGCTTCACCAGCTCCAACCGCCGTGTCTGGACCTCCTTCGTGGACCGCCCCGTCAGCCGGGACATCTCCCCCGGGTGCGGCGTGAGCACCACCGGCCCCTTCGCCCGGCGCAGCACCGACAGGTCCGAGGCCACCGCATTGAGCGCGTCCGCGTCCAGCACGGCGGGCAGCTCCAGCCGCGACAGCAGCTCGCCAATCAACGCGCCCGTCTCCGGCCCCCGAGGAATCCCCGGCCCGATGACGAGCGAATCCTTGCCCTCGGCCGCGGCCAGCAGCGCGTCCAGGTCTCCCATCGCCAGCGGCCCCGAGGCCTCCAGCGGCACCCCCATGATCTCCGCCGAGTGCGCCTGGATGCTGTCCAGCGCCTCCCCACGCGAGGCCACCGTGACGAGCCCGGCGCCTGAGCGAAGCGCCGCCTTGGCCACCAGCGCCGCCGCGCCCGTCTTCCCCCGGCTCCCCGCCACCACCAGCACGTGCCCGTAGGTGCCCTTGTGCGTGTCCGCCTTCCGCACCGGCAGCGTGTCGCGAGCGTCCGCCTCCTCCACCACCAACAGCCTGGGCCCGGCGAGGTCCTTCGCCGACTCGCCCCCCATGCCGATGTCCACCCGCCGCACCCGCCCGCACAGCGAGGCCCCGGGCTCCAGCACCTGCGCCGGCTTGAGGAAGCCGAAGGCCACCGTGACATCCGCCTCGACGCACGGAGCGAAGGGCTCGCCCGTGTCGCTCTGCAGGCCGGACGGCACGTCCGCCGCCACCACCTTCGCGCCTGCCCGCCGCCAGCGGGCAATCACACCGATGGCCTCCGCGAAGTCGCCCGCGGGCGCGCGGCTCAGGCCCGTGCCGAACAGCGCGTCCACCACCACGTCTCCGTGCCCCAGCTCCGGCAGCGCGGCCAGCGCGTGCGGCACCACGCCGAAGCCCTTCAGCGCCTCCAGATTTCGCCGCGACTCGGCCGTCAGCTTCGCCGCGTCCCCGACCAGCGCCACCCGCACCCGCGCCCCGCCCTCCTGGAGGAAGCGCGCGGCCACCAGCCCGTCGCCGCCGTTGTTCCCGGGGCCGCACACCACCGTGAAGCGCCCTTCCGGCCCGGCCACGCTCCGGGCCACCTCCGCCAGCCCGCGCCCCGCGTTCTCCATCAGCAGCGCGGACGGCATCCCGTGACGTTCTTCCGCGGCCTGCTCGGCCTGACGCATCTGGGCGGCGGTGAGGACGCGCTGCATGGGCTCACTCCCCTCTCTTCTGGAGAACCACCGTGGCCGCGGCCACGCCGGCGTCATGGGACAGCGCGAGGAAGGCCTCCAGCCCCCGCGCATCCATCACTTCCTTCGCCACTCCGGACAGCGCGAAGTACGGCGGGCCACCGTCCCGCCGCACCTCCATGTCCTTCCAGCGGATGCCCGGCGGCGCGCCCAGCGCCTTCACCAGCGCTTCCTTCGCCGCCCACCGCGCCGCGTATGCGCTGGCGGCGTCATGCCGCTGGCCACACACCGCGCGCTCCGCCTGCGTGTACACGCGGTTCAGGAAGGCCTCCGCGCGAGGCCCGCTCATGATGCGCTGGATGCGGTCGATGGAGCAGATGTCCAGGCCCAGCCCGACGATTCCCATGCCGCGCTACCCCGGGTTGCGCATCAGTTCCAACATCTCCCGCACCGCCCGCTCGAAGCCCACCAGCACCGCGCGCCCGACAATCGCGTGGCCGATGTTCAGCTCGTCGATTTCGGAGATGCGGGCAATCGCGTGCACGTTGTCGTAGTTGAGCCCGTGGCCCGCGGCCACGCCCATGCCCAGCTTCGTGCCCGCCTTGGCCGCGTCGACGATGCGCGCCAGCTCCCGCGCGCGCTCCTTCTCGTTGCGCGCCTCGCAGTAGCGGCCGGTGTGCAGCTCGATGCGGTCCGCGTTCACCTTGTGCGCCGCCCGCACCTGGTCCAGGTCCGGGTCGATGAACAGCGAGACGGCAATCTCGCCGTCCTTGAGGTTCTTGATGATTTTCGCGACGTGCTCGCGCTGGCCCGCGACTTCGAGGCCGCCCTCGGTGGTGAGCTCCTCGCGCCGCTCGGGCACCAGCGTCACCACGTCCGGCTTGTGCTCGTAGGCGATCTTCACCATCTCCGCGGTGGCCGCCATCTCCAGATTGAGCAGCGTCTGCACGGTCTCGCGGAGGATGCGCAGGTCGCGGTCCTGGATGTGGCGCCGGTCCTCGCGCAGGTGGATGGTGATCTGCTGCGCGCCGGCGAGCTCCGCCATGGCCGCCGCCGTCACCGGATCCGGGTACGTGGTGCGCCGCGCCTGCCGCAGCGTCGCCACGTGGTCTACGTTGACACCCAGTCGCTGTCCCATGGACCGCACCTCGCTTGACGCGCGGTCCCGGGATTGTCGATGGCCCCGGTACGCGCCGGCCCCTCTATTCGTGGCCGGCGTCCGGAAGTCAACCGTCCTGAAGCCTGCTCAGCCGTTGCACGCCTTGGACAGGGCCTCGGCGATTTCCCGCGCGAAGGCCTCGTTGCGGACGGCGTCCTCGCCCTCGATGAGGACGCGGGCCTTGGGCTCCGTGCCGGAGAAGCGCACCAGCACGCGGCCGGCATTGCCCAGCCGCTGCTCCACGCTCTTGATGATCTTCATCACCTCCGGCAGCTCGCCCAGCTCCTTCTTCTGCTTCACCACCACGTTGACCAGCGTCTGCGGCACGGGCTCGAAGATGGAGGACAGCTCGCTGAGGGGCTTGCCCGAGCGGCACATGACGGCCAGCAGCTGCAGCGCGGCCAGGGTGCCGTCGCCGGTGGTGGTGTGGTCCAGGAAGATGAGGTGGCCGCTCTGCTCGCCGCCCAGGTTGTAGCCGTTGCGGCGCATCTCATCGACGACGTAGCGGTCACCCACGCGGGTGCGGGCCACCTTGACGCCCATGCGGGCCACCGCGCGCTCCAGGCCGATGTTGCTCATGACCGTGGTGACGAGCGTCTTCTTCTTGAGCAGCTTGCGCGCCACCAGCTCGTCCGTGCAGATGGCCATGATGGCGTCGCCGTCGACGACCTTGCCCTTCTCGTCCACGACGATGAGGCGGTCCGCGTCGCCGTCCAGCGCGATGCCCACGTGGGCGCCGTGCTTCACCACCGCGCGCGCCAGGTTCTCCGGGTAGAGCGCGCCGCACTTGTGGTTGATGTTCTTGCCGTCCGGGTTGACGCCCAGGGTGATGACCTTGGCGCCCAGCTCCTCCAGCACCAGCGGCGCCGTCTTGTAGGCCGCGCCGTTGGCGCAGTCGACGACGACAGTCATCCCTTCCAGGGTCAGCTCCCGCGGGAAGGTGGCCTTGAGGAACACGATGTAGCGGCCGCGCGCGTCCTCCATGCGGAACGCCCGGCCAATCTTCGTCGCGGTGGGGCGGATGGAGTCGATGGCGCCGCTGGACAGCAGGTCCTCGATCTTCGCCTCCGTCTCGTCCGGCAGCTTGAAGCCGTCGCGCCAGAAGAACTTGATGCCGTTGTCCTCGTACGGGTTGTGGGAAGCGGAGATGACCGCGCCCGCGTCCGCCCGCATGGAGGTGGTCAGGTTGGAGATGCCCGGCGTCGGCAGCGGGCCCACCAGCTCCACGTCCACGCCCATGGAGGTGAGGCCGGCCGCGAGCGCCTGCTCCAGCATGTAGCCCGACAGCCGCGTGTCCTTGCCGACGATGACGCGATGCCGGTGCGGTCCGTTCCGGATGAGGTAGGCGAGCGCGCGCCCGAGCTGCATCGCGACCTCGGCCGTCATCGGGTAGACGTTCGCCTTGCCGCGCACGCCGTCGGTTCCGAACAGCTTCTGCGACGCCCGCTCCTCCTTGGGAGGCATATTCATCCTGTACGCCATGTGTGCCGCTCCACCTTTCCCACGCCGGGCCTGCCTGCGCCGGCCCTCGACGTCGGGGCTTATACCCCGCCCTCGGTACGAGCCCGAAGCTACGGACCCGGTGCTCCCTGGGCAACCGCCCAGGCATGCAGGCTTATCAGCACAAGAGAGGTTGCGAAATCAGTACCAACGTCAGATCGGGGCCCCCGCCGGGCGCTGGAGGAGGGTCCCATGAGAGGGATGACCACTCCACAGAGCCTCCCTGCCCGCCCTCCGGTGGTGCCCGGAAGTCCACAGGGCGAGGACTGAAAGACACACCAAATTACCGTCCGTACAGTGCGCCGCCCTCCACTCCTTGCCGGAGGGCGTCCGCCACGGCCAGCGCGTCCCGGGCCTCCGCCACGTCGTGCACCCGGACGACGTCGGCTCCGCCCACCACTGCCACCGCGGCCACGGAGCCCAGCGTGGCCGCCAGCCGCTCGGCCGCCGGCTTTCCGCCCGTCAGCTTCCCGAGGAAGCCCTTGCGGCTGGTGCCCACCAGCAGCGGCAGCCCCAGCACGCGCAGCTCGCCCAGGCGGCGCAGCAGGAAGAGGTTGTGGTCGAACGTCTTCCCGAAGCCGATGCCCGGGTCCAGCAGGACACGCCCGCGCGGCACGCCCGCCGCCACCGCCCGCGCCACGGCGCCCTCGAGGAAGGCCAGCACCTCGTCCACCAGGTCGTCGTAGCGCGGCGCCTGCTGCATGGTGGCCGGAGTCCCCTGGATGTGCATGAGGCAGCACGCGGCGCCCGCCTCCGCCACCACGCGCGGCAGGTCCGGGTCGGTGGTGAAGCCGGTGATGTCGTTGATGAGGTGCGCGCCCGCCTTCAGGGCCTCGCGGGCCACCGCCGCCTTGGTGGTGTCCACCGACAGGGGAACTGGAGTGCGCGCGCGCAGGCCCTCCAGGACGGGCAGCACCCTCGCCAGTTCCTCCTCGGCGCTCACCGGCTGTGAGCCGGGGCGGGTGGACTCTCCACCCACATCCAGCAGGTCGGCGCCGGCCTCCGCCAGGGCCATGCCGTGGGCGATGGCGGCCTCGGCGCCGAGGTAGCGCCCGCCGTCGGAGAAGCTGTCCGGCGTCACGTTCACGATGCCCATGATGTAGGTGCGCGAGCCCCACTCGAAGGTGCGCCCGCCCAGCACCAGCGCCGCGGGGGCCTTCCCCGCCTCCAGCGCCCGCTCCAGCGCGGTGGCCAGCTCGGGAGGAACGCCGGGCTCGGCGCGCACCGCGGCCACCAGCCGGTCGAACTGCTCCTTGCGGCCCGACAGCAGGCCCGTGCCCGGCCGGGCCTTCGCGTCGCCGGCAACCCAGGCGGGGTACTCCTCCTGGCCCGGCGCGGTGGCGCGCTCGTGGAGGGACTGGAGGAAGCGGCCAGTGTCCTTCGTCAGCCCGGTGAGGAGCAGCTGCGCGTGGGGCAGCTTCTCCAGCAGGTACTCGCGGGCGGAGGTGGGCAGCCCCATCCGCCGGAAGGCCAGCACCAGGTCCTCCGGACGGTCGACGGTGATGGGGCGGGCACGAAGCATGGTGGCGGCTCCGGAGTCGAAGGAACGGGACGCACCCTACCCCGGGCCTGTTTAGATGGGATGGGCTGGATGCGCCGCGCCAGCCGTGGAACAACGGAACCACACATGGACCTCAACGAGCTCCTCGTCTTCGCCAAGGTCGTCCAGGCCGGCAGCTTCACCACGGCCGCGCGGGGCTTGCGGATGCCCAAGTCCACCGTGAGCCGGAAGGTGTCCGAGCTGGAGCAGCGCGTGGGTGCGCAGCTGCTGCAGCGCACGACGCGCAAGCTGCGGCTCACCGAAGTCGGACAGGCGTACTACGAGCACTGCGCGCGCATCGTCGCCGAGGCGGAGCAGGCCGAGCTGGCCGTGACGCGGATGCAGGCCACGCCGCATGGACTGCTGCGCGTGACGACGCCGCTCACCTTCAGCTTCCTGGGGCCGCTCATCGCGGAGTTCATGAAGCGCTACCCCGAGGTGCAGCTCGAGCTGGTGTGCTCGGACCGCACGGTCGACCTCATGGAAGAGGGCTTCGACCTGGCCGTGCGCGCGGGCCGGCTGGCCGACTCGTCACTGATGGCCCGCAGGCTCGGCAACCTCGAGCGCGTCGTCGTGGCCTCGCCCGGCTACCTCGCGGAGCGCGGCACACCGAAGGCGCCCAGGGACTTGGAGAAGCATGACTGCCTCCTCTTCGGCTCGGGCCTGGCCTCCAACGTATGGACGCTGACCTCCGGGAGCCGGTCGGTGGACGTCTCCGTGCGCGCACGCATGGTGGTGAACGAGCCGGACATGCTCCATGCGGTGACGGTGGCGGGCTCCGGAATCTCGCTGCTCCCCACGCTCCACTACGCCACGGATATCACCGCCGGGCGGCTGCAGCGCATCCTGCCGGACTGGAGCTCGTCCGGCGCCCCGGTACACGCGGTCTACCCGAGCACCCGTCACCACTCTCCCAAGGTGATGGCCTTCGTGGAGTGCCTGCGCGAGCACTGGCCCGTCCCGGCGTAGGAATCCGCGCCGTTCGTTCCGCTGGTGGAACGATGCTTCCCAGCTTCACCGGCTAATAACCCGGGGGCGCCACGCACATCATGAGCATCGAAACGGAGCAAGCCACTCCCGGCACCGCTCCGACGAAAGGACTCATCATGATGACCGTACGCCCTTCTGAAGCCCGCGGACATGCGAACCACGGCTGGCTGGACTCCCACCACACCTTCTCGTTCGCGAGCTACTACGACCCCGACAACATGGGCTTCCGCGCCCTGCGCGTCATCAACGAGGACCGCGTCACGCCCGGCGAGGGCTTCGACACGCACTCGCACCGCGACATGGAGATCATCACCTACCCGCTCAGCGGCGCGATTGCGCACCGTGACAGCACGGGCGGCCGCGAGGTGCTGCGCGCGGGCGAGGTGCAGCGGATGACGGCCGGCACGGGCGTCATGCACAGCGAGTTCAACGGCGCGGACGAGGAGCTGCACTTCCTGCAGATCTGGATCATCCCCGACCAGAAGGGGCTGAAGCCCGGATATGAGCAGAAGGCCTTCCCCGAGAGCGAACGCAAGGGACGCTGGCGGGTGCTCGCCAGCAAGGATGCCCGCGAGGGCAGCCTCACCGTGCACCAGGACGTCGCACTCCTGGGCACGCTGCTCGGCAAGGGCGAGCAGACCGAGTACACGCTCGCGCCGGGCCGCCACGCCTGGTTCCAGCTGGTGCGCGGCCGGGGCACGCTCAACGGCGTGGAGCTGAAGACGGGAGACGGAGTGGCCATCTCCGATGAATCGCGGCTGGTACTGTCCGCCACCGAGCCTACCGAGGCCCTGCTGTTCGACCTCGCCTGACCCGCAGCACCGGGAGCACCGCATGAACACGGATGACTCGAACGAGGCGCAGCTCCCTCCGTCCCTGGAGCACCTCATCGTCGCCCCCACCAAGGACCTCGGTGATGGCTTCGAGGTGCGCAGGGCGCTGCCCTCGGCCCGGCGCAGGATGGTCGGGCCCTTCATCTTCCTCGACCAGATGGGGCCCGCCGTCTTCCGCTCGGGCCATGGGCTGGACGTGCGCCCACACCCGCACATCGGCCTGGCCACCGTGACGTACCTCTTCGAGGGCGAAATCCTCCACCGGGACAGCCTCGGTACGGTGGAGACCATCCGCCCCGGAGAGGTGAACTGGATGACCGCGGGGCGCGGCATCGTCCACTCCGAGCGCACCGGCCCACAGACTCGCGCCTCCGGCGGAAAGCTCTTCGGCATGCAGGCGTGGGTCGCGCTCCCCAAGCAGCACGAGGAGCACGAGCCCACCTTCCTCCACCACGACGCGGACACGATGCCCTTCCTCGACGGCGAGGGCGTGCGGCTGCACCTCATCGCCGGAGCGCTGCACGGCAAGCGCTCCCCCGTGAAGACGCTGTCGGACCTGTTCTACGCGGACGCGGCGCTGGAGGCGGGCGCGCGCCTGGTGCTCCCCGCCGACTACGAGGAGCGCGCGCTGTACCTCGCCCAGGGCTCGGTGGAGGTGGACGGCCAGACGTTCAGCCCGGGCGGGCTGCTCGTCTTCCGTCCCGGCAGCGAGCTCACGATTCGGGCCACCACCCCCGCGCGGATGCTCCTGCTGGGCGGCGAGCCCATGGACGGGCCCCGGCACATCTTCTGGAACTTCGTCTCCAGCTCCCGCGAGCGCATCGAGGACGCGAAGGAGGACTGGCGCGCGCGCCGCTTCGCCGCCGTTCCCCAGGAGACGGAGTTCATCCCGCTGCCCGACGACCCGCCGCCCGTGCGCTACCCGTAGGCCGCGGGTGCTGCGAAAAGCAGAAGGCCCTTCCCGGGAGTGGGAAGGGCCTTCGTTGCTTCAGGGCTTGGAAGCCGGTGCTACGCCTTCTTCGGCTCCATCGTCGGCAGGCCCTCGAGCGCGTCGAGGATCTTCCGCTTGTCCTTCTTCTCCGTCGCCTTCGGCGGAGCGTTGACGCGCGGAGGCGGGCGCTCACGGGTGAGCTGGCCGCCCTGCAGGAGGATGTTCACGTCCTCGGCGTCCAGCGTCTCGTACTCCACCAGGGCCTCGGAGACGCGCTTGAGCGCCTCGAAGTGCTCGGTCAGCAGCGACCGGCCGCGCTCGTAGCAGCCCACGACGATGGCGCGCACCTCGGAGTCAATCTGCCGGGCGGTGTCCTCGGAGTAGTCCTTGGACGAGTTGAAGTCGCGGCCCAGGAACACCTCACCGTCGCTCTTGCCGAACGCGAGGGGCCCCAGCTTCTCGCTCATGCCCCAGCGGCACACCATGGCGCGCGCCGTCTCGGTGGCACGCTCGATGTCGTTGGAGGCGCCGCTGCTCATCTCGTTGAACATGAGCTCTTCGGCGATGCGGCCGCCCATGGCCATGGAGATCTGGTCGAGGATCTGCTTCTTGTACCCGTTGACCTTGTCCTCGGTGGGCAGGCTCCAGGTGACGCCGAGGGCCTGACCGCGCGGGATGATGGTGACCTTGTGGAGGGGGTCGCAGCCCGGCAGCAGCTTGGCCAGCAGCGCATGGCCCGCCTCGTGGACGGCCGTGTTCCGCTTCTCCTTCTCGGTCATGATCATGGACCGGCGCTCCGGGCCCATGAAGACCTTGTCCTTGGCGGCCTCGAAGTCGCTCAGGTCCACGCGCTCCTTGTTCTGCCGCGCGGCCATCAGCGCCGACTCGTTCACCAGGTTCTCCAGGTCCGCGCCCGTCATGCCCGGCGTACCGCGAGCGATGACGTCCAGCTCCACCTCGGGCGCCAGCGGCACGCGGCGGGTGTGGACCTTGAGCACGCCCAGGCGGCCCTTCAGGTCGGGACGCGGCACCACGATGCGCCGGTCGAAGCGGCCGGGGCGCTGGAGCGCCGGGTCCAGCACGTCCGGACGGTTGGTGGCGGCAATCAGGATGACACCGTCGTTGGACTCGAAGCCGTCCATCTCCACGAGGAGCTGGTTGAGCGTCTGCTCGCGCTCGTCGTGTCCACCGCCGAGGCCCGCGCCACGGTGACGGCCCACGGCGTCGATTTCGTCGATGAAGATGATGCAGGGGGCGTTCTTCTTGCCCTGCTCGAAGAGGTCGCGCACGCGGCTGGCGCCGACGCCCACGAACATCTCCACGAAGTCCGAGCCGGAGATGGAGAAGAACGGCACGCCAGCCTCGCCGGCCACCGCGCGGGCGAGCAGCGTCTTGCCCGTGCCCGGCGGGCCCATCATCAGCACGCCCTTGGGGATGCGGCCGCCCAGCTTGGTGAACTTCTTGGGGTCCTTGAGGAAGGCGACGATCTCCTCCAGCTCCTCCTTGCACTCGTCCACGCCGGCCACGTCAGCGAAGGTGACCTTGTTGTGGCTCTCGCTCAGGAGCTTGGCCTTCGACTTCCCGAAGGTCATCGCCTTGCCGCTGCCGCCCTGGAGCTGGCGCATGAAGAAGATGAAGAAGAGGAACAGGAAGACGACCGGCATCCACTGGCCGAGGATGGTGAGCCAGAGGCTGTTCTGCTCCTCCCGCTCGTACTTCACGTCCACCCCATTGGAGCGGAGCTGGTTGAGCATGGCCGCGTCCGGCGCAGGGCCCGTCGTACGGAACTTCTCGCTCGTATCGACGAACTTGCCGGAATAGGTGTTGCCCTTGACCGCAACCTCTTTGACCTTCTTCTCTTCCACCTTCGACAGCAGCTGCGTGAAGGAGGGCTCCTGGACCTGGTCATTGCCCTGGGAGAAGAAATTATAGAAGGCGACAAAGAGGACGATCAGGATGACCCAGAGCCCGATGGTCTTGTAGGTCGAACGCACGTGTCAGCTGCCCTTTCGGTACTCGGCGGGATGAGGGCCGCGCTGGGAAGAACCCCAGCTTTTTCCATCATTTGGCCGACACCAGGCGAGCTACCCGGCGACGGACCGTATCAGCAACAGCAAAAAGCCCTCAACTATTTAGGGGTCCGCGGCCATCCCCCGACTTCAGTCCTTCGACTCTATAACGAAGGGGTCCGCTGAATGCTCGGACCCGGAGGCACCGCCCAGAGGTACTGTCCGCAGGCCCCCCCGGGTGGCGGAGGTGCCCACAACCCGGGGAGCCACAGCACCTGTCCCCCAGCATCCGTCACCACCGGCCGCGAGTCCCGCTCCTCCGCGGGCACCCGAAGATCCACCAACAGGTCCTGGAGCTTGCGTTGTCCCGCCGCCGCACGCACCCGGTCGCCTGGCTGGCGGGTACGCACGGTGAGTGGCCAGTGGGTGCCTTCCGCGAGCGCCAGCCCGAGCACGCCCACCGGTGGCGGCCCCACCTCCGCGGAGAACGTCCACCCGCGCGCCCACGCCCCACGCGCGCCGGCGCCCTCCAGCCGCAGCACGCTGCGCGCGGCGCCCTCCTCCATGGAAGAATCCAGGGAAGGCTCCAGCCGGACGCACCGCACGCGCCCGCTCGCCGCGCGCAGTTGGAGCTCCCGGCCGAGCGAGGCCGTCCCTCCGCGCTCCACCGCGCGCAGCACCCGCGCCAGCGTGGCGTCCTCCACGAGCACGCCCGCCTCGCTCAGCAGCCGGGCGAGCACGCGCCGGCGGAGCGGCGCTTCCAGCGCGCGCACGCCCACGGCCTCCAGGCTTCCATCCTCGAGCCGGAGCCTCCGCCAGGCTTCCTCGGCAAGTCCCGCCAGCAGCGCGTCGTCCTCCGCCGCCAGCCGCGCGAAGGACGCCAGGCGCTCCTCCACCGGGAAGCCCGCGGCCCGTGACAGGGCCGGCAGCACGTCGTGGCGCACGCGCGTGCGGAACAGCGCGGGGTCCGCGTTCATCGGGTCTGTCGAATAGGAGACACCTTCGGCGGCCAGGAAGGCCACCACCTCCTCGCGCGTCAGCTCCAGGAGCGGGCGGACGAGCCCGGCACGCGCCTCCTGGATGCCGCCCGCGCCCCGGAGCGCGGTGCCTCGCGCGAGCCGCATGAGCAGTGTCTCCGCCTGGTCGGTGGCCGTATGCGCGGTGGCGACGGCGCGAAGGCCGCGAGCCTGCCTCAGCGCCTCCAGCGCCGCGTAGCGGGCCTCGCGAGCACGGGCCTCCAGGGCGGCACCGGAGCGCAGTCGCAGCTCGCGCACGTGGCACGTGAAGCCCAGGCTGGCGGCCAGCCTCTCGACTGTCCGCACCTCTTCCGCTGACTCGGGGCGCAGGCCGTGGTCGAGCGTGGCGACCTCCACGTGCAGGCGAAGCCGCTCGCGAACCTTCGCGGTGCCCACCAGCAGCGCGGTGGAGTCCGCCCCTCCCGACACCGCCAGCAACACCGAGCGGCCCTCGAGTCCGAGGCGTCTGTACGCCTCGTGAAGCACGGCGGTCAGCAATCGCTTTCGGGGGTGGTTGGGAGCCATCTGACAGGGGAGGAATGGAATGTCTGGTAACAGGGTTACAGAGTCGCGTGCGGTTGAAGGTAGGGGGGTCGGTTCTTATGATCGTCACACCGGATGGGGCTGGACGCGGGAGCGGAAATAAGCGCGCCCGCAGGCGTTGTTGAGTGGACGGTTCGAATTCTTGATGTTGGGCCTAGGGGTCCCCCCCCTCCCCCTCTGGGCCCACGGGACCGCCAGGAGATGCACTCCCGGCGGTCCCTCTTTCCGATGCGCCCCGGACTTCCGCTTTTTGGAGGTCCGGGGCGTTTCCTTTTTCGCGCCCTGCTGCACACGTCAGGTGCGACTGCAAGTGTCAGGGCCTGGACCGTGCAGCGGCGGAATCAGTCCTCCGAAACCGTTGACCCTCTTGGGAGTCTGTCGGATAACGACCCCGGTGTGTTCAGGTCGTCACCTCGAATCCGCCCCGGAGACCCAGGTATGGCAGGCACTGACAAGCGCAAGCAGTCGCTGTACTTCCCCGAGGAAATGCTGAAGGAGATCCAGGAGGAAGCGACCCGCCAGGACCGCTCCCTGTCCTGGGTCGTGCAGCAGGCGTGGAAGATCGCCCGTGAGCGCATCAAGTCCTTCCCCGCCGTCAACGACGTGACTGGCGACGAGCGCCAGGACCCGCGGGAGGAGTAGAGCCGGCATGGCGACGACAGACCATCGCAAGCAAAGTCTCTACTTCCCCGAGGACATGCTGGAGGAAATCCAGCGTGAGGCCACGCGGCAGGACCGCTCCCTGTCGTGGATCGTCCAGCAGGCGTGGAAGGTGGCGCGCGGCGACATCCGGAAGATGCCTTCCGTGAACGACGTGCTCAGCCCCCCGCCCCGTCCCGTAGCGGTGGCCCCTGTGGCTGCCGCGGCGCCGACGCCCTCCGCCCCGCCCCTGGTGGCCGTGGCGGCGGCTCCGTCTTCGGACGAGCCCAAGTAGTCGCAGCATCCCGGGCCCGCGCCCGGCCCACCGGCGATTACCTGCCGGAGGGCCGCGCGGGCAGGGCGCAGTTCACGAACACCACTCGCGGCTCCTCGACGAGCGCCTGCACGGGCGTGGGGTACTTCTCCTTCATGTACGCCGACGTGAGGTTGGCGTCCGTGCCGCCCAGCTTGCGCGCCTGCACCGGGTTGCGGTCTGGGTCCTGTCCCGCGTTGCCCAGCGCCGCGCCGTAGCCGTCGCCCCCCTCCAGGATGAACGTGGGCATGGCCACCCGGTAGCGGACCGAGGCGTCCTGGCTGGGCGGCAGCGTCACCGCCCTGCCGCCGACCTTCAGCTCGCGCACGCGCTGGCCCCGGGGCATCGCGCAGTCCACGCGCAGCGAGCTGCCGGCGGACACGTGGAGGAAGGCGCCGGAGGGCGAGGCAATCTCCTGCCCCTCCCGGTAGAGGCTGCCCACGGAGTGCTCCAGCATGTCCACGAGCTGCCGCTCGGTGAGGTCCACCGTCACCACGAGGTTCTCGAAGAGGATGAGCTCGTGGAGCACGCCGTCGGTGAGCGGGCCCTTGCGCAGCGAGGTGCGGGTGACGCACAGCCCCTCGTCGCGCAGCGAGCCGCCGTTGATGATGCCCAGCACGGCGGGCCGGGCGGAGCTGTCCTCCGCGTGGAGGAAGGCATCCGCGGCCACCTGGGCGAGCGCGTTGTTGTCGTGCCGGGTGAAGGCCCTGTCGAGCAGCACGTCCTGGCCCAGGTAGCCGACGACGGCGTCCGGGTCGTCGACGAGCGGCTGGCACGAGTCGTTGTAGGCGATGCAGCCGGAGAGCGGCGCGGCGAAGGCGAGCGCGGCGGCGAGGAGTCTGGCGGAGAAGCGCTGGAGTCGCATCAGTAGCGGGCCCTCACGGTGAGGTAGCCGGACATGCCCTCGCGCGGCAGCAGGCCGGGGACGCGGTCCGGCCGGGGCACGTCGTCGCGGAGGTCGTTGTCGAAGAGGTTGTGCGCCACCACCGCCACGTCCCAGTGGTCCAGGATGGGCTCGGTGCGGAGCTGCGCGGTGATGAGGCTGTAGGCGGGAATCTTGTAGCGGCGGATGAGCTCCAGCACGGAGCGGCTGTTGTTGCGCCGCTCGGCGCCCGCGCGCACCACCACGTCGAAGTTCACCCACGCGCCAATGGGCATGGACACGCCGGCGTTGAAGCGGGCCTGCGGGGTGTCGGTGAGGAGGCGGGACTGGGACGGCAGCTCCAGGTCCTCCGCGCGGGAGATGCTCGCGTTGAGCCAGGCGTGGGCGCGCTTGGAGGCCTCCAGGCGGGCCTCGCCCTCCACGCCGTACACGCGCACGCCCAGCTCGCGGTTGCGCAGCGGGACGATGTTGCCCGTGGTGTCCACCGGGATGATGGGCGAGTCGAACAGGGCGATGAAGGCATTGGCGCGCAGCCGCACGCGCGCATCGCCCGCGGACTGGATGAGGTCCGCGCCCAGCTCGAAGGTGTCCACCGTGGAGGGCTGCAGCCGCGGGTTCCCCTCGAAGCGGCCCTGGTTGTAGTCGGTGTCGGGGATGCGCTCGACCAGCTCCTGCAGCGTGGGAGGACGGAAGGCGCGGCCGTACAGCGCCTTGAGCACCAGCGCGTCCGTGGCGGAGAAGACGAGCCCCACGCGCGGGTTGATGCGGGGCACGAAGCTCGTGCCGGTAATCGCGCCGGCCGCGTTCACGGTGGGAAGCTGGGTGGCGTCCAGACGCACGCCGAAGGTGAGCGTCAGGGAACTGACGACGGTCCACTGGTCCTGCGCGAACAGGCCCACGGTGAGGCGCTTGGACGCGTCGCCGCCGGCCAGCGATATCAGGTCCTCCAGCCCCTCGGGCCGGGCCAGCCCCTCGGGGCGCGGCCGGGCATCCAGGGTGTAGTTCGTCTCGTACTCGTACTCGCCCAGCGACTGCTGCTCCACCACCGCGCCCAGGGACAGGCGGTTGCCGGAGCCGAGCACCACGTCCGCGTCCACGCTGCCGGTGAGCGAGCGGACGGAGACGCGCGTCTGCTCCAGCATCCCGTCCTCGAAGAGGAGGCCGTCACCGGTGCCGGTGCGGAAGCCCCGGGGGGTGAGCTGGAAGAAGCGGTCGGTGGACTGCTGGTCGAAGCCGGCGCGGGCGCGCAGCGACACGGAGGCGCCGAACGTCCGCTCCCAGGTGAGGTCCGCCATGAGGACGTTCCAGCGCAGCTCGGAGTCCTCGCCCACCGCGTCGAACAGGCCCAGGAGCGCACCGCGCTTCTCGGAGAGGATGCGCGCGGAGGCGCCCAGCCGGCCGGCGCCGCCCAGGGCGTAGGAGAGGCCTCCGCCCGCGTTGACGAGGAAGCGCTCGTCGCGGGTGCGGCCCGCGGGGTCCTCCACGTCGCGCAGGCCCTGCGAGCGCGCCTCGTCGTCCAGCGAGTCGTTCTCGATGACGGTGGAGTCGCCGGCCTGGCTCCACACGTCCACGTCCGCGAAGAGGCGCAGGTCTCCGGAGGTGTGCCCGGCGGAGGCATGGCCGTCCACGGTGGCGGCGAGCCGGTCATCCCGCTCGAAGAAGCCGCCGCCGGACACGGCCGTGCGCACGCCGTCGGTGCGGTCGGTGACGATGTTGACCACGCCCAGGAAGGCGCCCGCGCCATAGAGCGCGGAGCCGGGGCCGCGGATGACCTCCACGCGCTCCAGGTTCTCCACCGGCAGGTTCATCAGCGCCTTGCCGTCGAAGAAGTTGTTGAGGCGGTGGCCGTTGAGGAGGAAGAGCAGCTCCGCGTCGTTGCGCAGGCCGCGCACGGAGGTGCGGTGGAAGCCCTGCACGTCGCGGCTGACGTAGAGGCCGGGCACCACGTCCAGCACGTCCGCCACGGTGCGGGCGCCCAGCGCGTGAATCTGCTCGCGGCCGAACGAGGCACCAATCGCGGGCACCGTCCTCACCGTCTCCTCGTGGCGGGTGGCCAGCGCCAGCGTGTCCTCGGCGCTGTAGAGGGCCAGGTCCTCCTCCATCTCGGTGCGCGCGGGGGCGTCGGCGGCTGCCCCCTCGTCCGAGGACCGGGGCTCCCGGGTGGCCAGGCGCGGGCGCTCGTCGCGGGCCACTGGCGCGTCAGCGGAGGCCCGGGGCTCGCTCGCGGACGCGGTGTCTCGCGGAGTCGGGGTCGCCGGCCGGGCGGTGCGCGCTGGCGGCGGGGGCTCGGTGGGCACATCCGAGGGAAGGTCCGCGGTGAGCGCGGCCATGGAGTCATCGCGCGAAGCCGGCGGCGTGGACGGGGACGGCCGGGTGCGCTCCACCGGAGGGGGCCGCGTCGTGGCAGGCCGGCTCTCCGGCGTCGCGGCGGGCCGGGACACAGGGGGCGTGACGGTGGCGGTCGCCGCGGGAGTTTCCCCGCCCACGAGCACGCGCGCGGGACGGGCGGCGGACTGGAACAGCGGGATGCGCTCACCGTCGGTGGTGAGGCCCTCGACGTAGTACTCGACGCCGGGCGGCACCATGTGCCCTGCGGGGATGATGCCGCGGTAGAGGTCGCCGTACTGCCGCTCCATCGCGACCCGGGCGAAGGGCTCGCCGGGGCCCCGGTAGCGGACGTACAGCTCCAGGACACGGCGGCCCTCCACCAGCGTGCCGTCCAGTTGCAGCGCCGCGTTGGGCTCTGCACGGGGAGGCGCGGAGTGGAGGAGCACCGGCTCCTCGGCGCGGGCAGACGCCGCAACGAGGAGCACGAGGCAGAGGAGGGTCGCGCGAGCGGATGCGGTCTTCACGGCTGCGAGTGATGGTCCTTTGCCCGGATCAGTGAGTCAAGGAAGGGGCCGAATCTCCATATCTCTCATGCGCGGGCGACCAGGCGAGCCCTGGACCTCGAAGACCCGAGCACGGCCGCGAGCGCGCCACTCCGCTCCCCTCTCGGTGTCGTTTTTTTGCCGGGTCCCCTGCGCCGTGCGAGGGATCTGCGCAATCCATGCGCGACTCGCTCGCACTGCATCTCGCACTGTTCCGCCGGCAGAGGGCGCAAATTGCCCGAGTGGTGGACGGTCAGACCGACTCCTTCCGGGCCTATGAGGCCCGCTACAGGCGACGCACCAGCAGCTATCAGCGCATCGTGGCGCTGCCGGCGGTGCACCAGCACGTGCAGGCCGCCGACGTCGTCTACGTGGGCGACTACCACACGCTCCCGCTCGCGCAGGAGACGTACCTGGCGCTGGTGGAGCGCGCGCTCGCCTCGGGCCGCCGCGTCGTCCTCGCGCTCGAGTGCGTGGAGGGCCGCCACCAGTCCACCGTGGACGCCTGGCGTGCCGGACGGCTCTCCGAGCGCTCGCTGCTGGCGAAGCTGGGCCCCGCCGCGAGCGCGTCCGGCTTCGGCGCCGGCACGGGCACCCGCGCCCTGCTCTCCTTCGCGCGGCGGCACAAGCTGGAGGTCGTGGGCATCGACCGGCGCGCGCACGGCGAGCGCTCGCTGGAGCTGAGAGATGCCTATGCGGCCGAGCGCATTGCCCGCATCGCCCGCGCGGAAGACCGGCCGCTGGTCATGGTGCTGGTGGGCCAGTACCACGTGGCGCCCTGCCATCTTCCGGCGCAGGTGGAGCGGGCGCTCGGCGCGGACACCCGGCGGGGCCTGGTCGTGTACCAGAACGCCGAGGGCGTGTGGTGGCGGCTGGCGCGCGAGGGCCGCGTGGGCGCAGCGGAGGCGGTGGAGCTGGCGGACGGTGCGCTGTGCCTCCTGAATGCCTCGCCGGTGGTGTGCCAGCAGAGCTTCCTGGACTACCTGGAGGCGGAGGCCGGAGACGCGCCGCTGGTGGACCGGAGCGCCGCGGAGCGGTTCCGGGAGATGTCCGCGCTGATCGGCCGGCTGGCCGGCGTGCCCGTGGGGCGGGCGCTGGAGTCGGTGGAGGTGACGACGGCGGCGGACGAGGACGTGCTGGCGCGCATCCAGCAACGCGGGCGCTTCACGCACACGGAGCTGGCGCAGCTGCGACGGCACATCCTGTCGCGGGAGAGCGGCTACATCCCCCGGGCGCGGACGGCCTACCTCGCCTCGCTGTCGCTGAACCACGCGGCGGAGGAGGCGGCGCACTTCGTCCGGCACTGCGCGGTGGGAGACGCCATGGAGGCACCCCGCCGCGCGTCCGAGGCGTTCTACGCGCGCTGTCTGGAAGAGGCGCTGGGCTTCTTCGGCTCCAAGCTGGTGAACCCGCGCCGCACGTGTCCGGGGCTGGTGGAGTGGGCGCGGCGCTTCGGTGAGGGCCGGGGCGTGGAGCGCCAGATTGCCGCCTTCGTCCTGGCGCACAAGGCCGCGGAGACGGAGGGCGCCGAAGAGGCCGTGAAGCTGCTGCCCCTGCGCAAGGACCGGCTCTTCCACGGCGTCAGCCACGCGCTGGGCTACCTGCTCGGGGACAGGCTGTACCAGGCCTTCGACGCGGGCCACGTGGCGAAGGCGGAGGTGCAGGCGCTGTTCAGGGACCCCTTCGAGGACCCCCGGGGCGCCTACTTCGCCTGGACGGGGCGCCTCAGCGGCTGAGCTACAGCTGCTTCGTCGGCTGGGCGCCCTGCGCGTCCTTCGGCTTGACGACGCTCTTCACCTTGGCGCGGAACGCGCGGATCTTCTCCCGCATCTGCGTCTTCTGGTCGTCGGTGAGCTGCCCGCCCGCGGCCTCGCGCTGAGCCTTCAGCTCCTCGCGGAGCTGGCGCCCCTCGGCCTTGAACACGTCGGCCTGGGCCTGGGTGAGGCGGCCCTCGGCCACGGCCCGGTCGAGCCGGTGCTCCATCCGCAGGAACTTGCGCTCATGCTTCTCGCCCTTGTGGTGGCGCCGTCCACCATGCTCACGGGTGCCCTGCTCGGGGGCCGGGGTGGGCGCGGGCGCGGTCTCAGCGGCGAGCACCGGAGTGGCGAGCAACAGCGAGGCAGCAACAACGGACCGCAGGGCGGACGTCAGACGCATGATGGGATTCTCCTCGGGTACGTGAGGACTCCGGGACTCGGCCTCCCGTTGCCTCTTGCCTGGAGAAACCCCGCGCGCGGGAAAAGGTTAAATCCGCCCCTGGCCCGGGCCCCGGAACCCCGGGCCCGAGCCTGCTCCCCTGCCCTACCGGGTCGCGAGCTTCAGCGCACGCGTGGCCATGAAGGTGGCGAGGTACTCGGACAGCTTGTCCCCAGGCACGTGCTTGTCCTCGAAGAGGCCGACGATGGCGAAGCCCGCGTCGGTCTGCCCGCCGAGCTGGTCCTCCAGCGAGTGCGCGTAGCACAAGGGCTCGTCCGCGTAGCGCGCGCGCTCCTCGTCCGTGAGGCTGGTGAAGTCCGAGTAGGGCATCTTGTACTTGAGCTGGAGGACTCCCTGCTGCTCCAGCACCGGGTCCAACAGCATGTTGATCGGGTTGTTGAAGCCCGACAGCAGGATGCCTCCCGGACGCAGCACGCGGTACGCCTCGCGCCACACCGGGCGGATGGTGTCCACGAAGCAGTTGGAGCACGGGTGGAAGATGAGGTCGAAGCTCGCGTCGGCGAAGATGGACAGGTCGCGCATGTCGCCCTCCACCAGCCGCAGCTCCAGCCCCTCGCGCTCGGCCACCTTGCGGTCCTGCCCGAGCTGGGCGGGCGAGTTGTCCAGCACCGTCACCCGCGCTCCCGCAGCCGCGAAGATGGGCGCCTGCTGGCCGCCCGCGCCCGCGAGGCACAGCACGTCCCTGCCTGCGATATCGCCGAACCACTCGCGAGGCACCGGCTTGTTGGGCGTCAGCACCACGCTCCACTCGCCGCGGCGCGCGGCGGCGATGACCTCCGGGCCCACGGGCACCGTCCACCGGTCGCCCTTCGCCACCTGCCGGTTCCACGCCTCGCGGTTGTACTGCCGCACGTCCACGTCAAGAGTCATGTAGCACGCGTCCTTCCATGCCTCCGGCCACGGTGATGACCTCACCCGTCACGTGGCCGGAGATGCGATCCGATGCGAGAGACACCACCACGCGCGCCACGTCCTCCGGCTGCCCCACCTTCCGCAGGGGCATGGTCCGGGTGACACGCTTCACGAACCCCGGGTCATCCAGCTTGTCGCGGTGGCGGTCCACCGCCGTCCATCCGGGGCACACCACGTTGACGCGCCCCATGGGGGCAATGCGTCCCAGCTCGTTCTTCAGGCTCTTGACGAAGCCGCCCGCCAGCGCGCCCTTGGCTGCCGCGTAGTCCGCGTGCCCCGCCTCGCCGAACAGCCCCGCCGTGGAGCTGATGATGACGATGTTGCCCGTGCCCGTCGTGGCCACGTGCTTCAGGAACGCACGGCAGCAGAGGAAGACGCTGTCCAGGTTCTCCGCCAGCGTGCGGCGCCAGCGCTCCAGCGACATCTGCCACACGGGTTCATCCGGCTTCGGCCACACGCCCGCGTTGCACACCAGCACGTCCAGCCGGCCCAGCCCCGCCACCGCCGCGGGCACCAGCGCGTCCACGTCCGCCTCCACCGTCAGGTCCGCCCGCACGGCCGCGCCGCCCACGTCCCGCGCGAGCGCCTCCCCGCCCTTCGCATTGGAGTGGTAGTGCACCGCCACCTTCGCGCCCTCCTCGGCGAAGGCGCGAGTCAGCGCCGTGCCGATGCCACCCGCGCCACCCGTGACGAGCACACCCCTGCCCTTCAGCTCCGTGTCCATTTCGTGAAGGCTCCTCCCGCTCCCGCGCCGTGCGGGAACCGGGGCGGCATGATGCACGACTCGTGAGGGCCGGACAGCGTTGCGTGACGGGCGCGCACGTACGACGAAAGGTCAGGGCCCGACCTGACGGCCCCGCAGTCCGGCGACGAACACGTCCAGCCCGAAGGCGAAGCGCGCGTCGAAGTCGGGGTCGACCAGCGAGTCCACCGCCGCGGCGACATGGGGAAAGCGGGCCGTGGCCAGCGCTCTCAGCCGCTCGGCCACCGGGGGCGCCTCGCCTTGCGGCATGCCGAAGGCCTGCTCCTCGAGGGTGAAGCCGAGCACGTAGTCGAGCACCGCGAGCGCGGCCCAGCCCGCCTCTCGCGGCTTCAGGCCCGCCCGGCCCAGCGCGCCGATGAGCAGGTCGCTGACGCGCAGTGTGTTCTCCGACACGACGAAGGTGCCCGCGTACACCCGGGCCCCATCGCGATGCGCCAGGAACGCGCGCCGCAGCTCGCCCGCCACGCCCTTCACCACCGCATCCCACGGAGCCGCCGGGTCCGTCGCGCGGCCCACGTCCTGGAGCAGCGCGTCCGCCATCGTGTCCAGCAACGCCTGCTTGCTCGGGAAGTGCCAGTAGAGCGACGGCGCCTGGATGGAGAGGGCCTGCGCCAACGAGCGCATCGTCAGCCCTTCCACGCCAATCTCATCCACCTGCGCCCACGCCGCCCGGACCACCTGCTCTCGCTGGATGCGCATGCGCCTGCCTCCTCAGCCTGGCTTGACAACCTAACAGCGTTAGTTATTCCCTAACACCGTTAGATTGCGTGGCTGGAGGCCCGTCATGGAGGAAGTCATCGAGGTGGCAGTTGTCGGAGGGGGACCCACAGGGCTGCTGCTCGCCTGTGAGCTGGCGCTCGCGGGCGTCCGCGTCCGGGTCTTCGAGCGCCGCAGCGCGCCCGTTCGGGAGTCGCGTGCGCTGACCATGCACCCGCGCTCCCTCGAGGTCCTGGCCCTGCGCGGACTGGAGGAGCGCTTCCTGAGCCGCGGCCGGCCGCTGCCTGGCGGGCACTTCGCCCTGCTGGACACGCGGCTGGACTTCTCGGTGCTCGACACCCGGTTCCAGTTCACCCTGTTCCTTCCCCAGGCGCTCACGGAGTCGCTCCTGGAGGAGCGGGCCCGGGAGCTGGGCGTGGACCTGCGGCGCGGCCATGCGGTGGAGGCGATGCGCCAGGACGCAGAGGCCGTGGAGCTCACCGGCACCACCGGGGGCCAGCCGTTCCGCTGCCGCGCGAGGTACGTGGTGGGCGCGGATGGCGCGCGCAGCGCCGTGCGCCAGCTCGCGGGAATCGCCTTTCCCGGCACCGACGGCACCCGCACCTCGATGCTGGGAGACGTGACGCTCGGCACGCCACCGGCGGCACCCTTCCTGGCCATCACCAACGAGCGGGGCAACGTCGCCATCGTCCCGCTCGGCCCCGGCGTCCACCGGGCCATCGTCACGGACGCCGAGCGTGAGGGCACGCCGCTGAAGGAGCCCGTCACGCTCGATGAGCTCCGGGCCAGCCTCCAGCGAATCGCCGGCTCCGACTTCGGCATCCGGGAGCCCCGGTGGCTGTCGCGCTTCGGCAACGAGACGCGGCTGGCGGAGACGTACCGGGCCGGCCGCGTGCTGCTCGCGGGCGATGCAGCGCACATGCACTATCCGGCCGGTGGGCAGGGCCTCAACGTAGGCCTGCAGGACGCCATGAACCTGGGCTGGAAGCTCGCCGCCGTGGTGCGGGACGGTGCTCCGGACTGGCTGATGGACAGCTACCACCGGGAGCGGCACGGCGTGGGCCACGCCCTCCTCCGCAACACGCAGGCGCAGTCCGCGCTCATGGGCTTCACCCCGGAGACGCTGGCCCTGCGCGAGCTCATGTGCGGCGTCCTGAAGAACCCGGAGGTCAACCGGCGGCTCGCGGAGCACCTCGGCGGGCTCGACGTGGCCTACCCGGCGCTGGAGTTGCCCGCGCCCGAAGGAGCGGCTCCCCTGCTCCCGGACTGGACGGGCCGGAGGCTTCCCGACCTGGACCTGCGGCTCAGCGCGGGAGACAACCGGAGGCTCTACACCGCCCTGCACCCAGGCCACTGGCTGTGGCTCCACTCGACGGAGGCCACGCGCCCGGCCCCTCGGTGGGAGCCGGGCTGGGCGCCCCGCGCGAGTGTCCTCCACGTGAGCCCCACCGGCGGGAGCGAGCGGCTGCGCGGCGTGGGCGGGCTGCTCGTCCGTCCCGACGGGCACGTGGCGTGGGCCTGGGCGGCATGAGCGCCCGGCCCACTCACGGGTGACGGCTCAGCTCAGGCGCAGCAGCTTCCGGGCCTGCTCCGGCGTGGCGGGCTCACGGCCGTTGGCCCGCGCGCGCTTCACGGCCTCGGCGACGAGCTCCCAGTTGCCCTTCGCGAGCACGCCCTTGGACACGTAGATGTTGTCCTCCAGGCCCACGCGCGCGTTGCCGCCGCGCTTCGCCGCCTCGTCCACGTAGGGGAGCTGGTGCCGGCCCACGCCCGCCACCGTCCAGGTGGAGCCCTCCGGCAGCGCGGCAATCATGAAGTCCAGCACCTCGGGCCGGGGCTGCAGCGTCCCCGGCACCCCGAGCACGAAGTCGAAGTGCGCGGGCAGGTCCACCAGCCCTTCCTTCGCCAGGTAGCGGGCCTCGTCAATCATGCCCACGTCGAAGCACTCCAGCTCCGGCTTGAGGCCGAGCGCGCGGATGCGCCTGGCGATGTCGCGCACCAGCGGGCGGGGATTCCAGAAGACCTCCTCGCCGAAGTTCACCGTGCCCGTCGTCAGCGTGGCCATGTCCGGCCGGTCCGCGCCGGTGAGCGTCAGCGGGCCGCAGCGCTGGTCCACCGTCATGCCCACCGCGCCGCCGGTGGACGTCTGGATGAGCACGTCCGTGCGCTTGCGGATGGCTCGGATGGCGGCGCGGAACAGCTCCGCGTCCTGGGACGGCTTGCCGTCCGGCGTGCGCACGTGCAGGTGCACCATGGCGGCACCGGCCTCGCGGCAGCGCACCGCGTCCTCGGCAATCTCCTCGGCGGTAATCGGCAGGTGCGGCGTCTGCTCGCGCGTCGTCTCCGCGCCGACCATCGCGGCGGTGATGACCATGGGAGTGCTCATCGCTGACCTCGCTGCTTGTCCTTGGGAACCACGCAGGTGCCCGAAGCCCGGCACACCACCACCGGCTCCTGCAACAGGTCCGCCGCCGAATCGTTCACATCCGGGCGCGGCCGGATGACCTTGCGCGCCTCGAAGCGCATCTTCCGGGACGTGTTGCCCGCGCTGACAATCTCCCCTTCCGCCTCGATGAAGTCCCCGGCGTACACCGGCGCGAGGAACTCCACCGAGTCGTAGGCGCGAAACAGGCCCTCGTCGCCGTCGCTGCGGATGCACAGCTCCGTGGCCACGTCGCCGAAGAGGCCCAGCATGCGCGCGCCGTCCACCAGGTTGCCGCCGTAGTGCGCGTCATGGCTGCTCATGCGCAGGCGAATGATGGCCTTCGTTCCCGTGCTCACGTGGGCTCTCCCTGGTAGTGCATGCCCTGCGGCTCCTTGCCTTCCTTCTTCAGGAGCGCATGGACGATGTAGTTGGCCACGTCCGATGGCTTGGTGCCCGGGCCGAAGCCCGCGTCGAAGCCCAGCTCCAGCGCCAGCTTGTGGTCCACGCGGGGGCCGCCCAGCAGGAGCTGGACCTTCCCGTGGATGCCCGCCGCCTTGGCCGCGTCGATGAACTGGCGCGAGTTGTCCTTGTGCACGTCGCGCTGCGTGACGACCTGGCTCACGAGAATCGCGTCGGCGTTCTTCGCCATCGCCTTCTTGATGAGCTCCTCGTTGGGCACCTGGCTGCCCAGGTTGTACGCCTCGAACCAGGCGTAGCGCTCCAGGCCGTAGTCGCCCGCGTAGCCCTTCATGTTCAGGATGGCGTCGATGCCCACCGTGTGCGTGTCCGTGCCCGTGCACGCGCCGAACACGACGATGCGCCGGCCCACCTTCTCCTTGATGAAGGCGTTGAGGTCGTCGAAGGACATCTTCTTGACGATGACCTCGGGCACGTCGATTTCGGCGTAGTCCAGGTACATGCCCGAGCGGGCGTAGACGACGAAGAACGTGTAGTTGTCCGCGGCGCGCTCGGCGGCGGCGACCTTCACGTCGGAGAACCCCATCTTCTTCGCGAAGACGGCGGCGGCCTCCTTGGCCTTCTCGGACAGCGGCACCGGCAGGGTGAAAGACAGCTGCACCACGCCGTCGTCGCGACGGTCGCCGTAGGGGCGGATGATCTGCTTGCTCGGCTTCACCATCGGCTCATTTCCCCCCGACCCGCTGAATCTTCACGCTGGTGCCCACCTTCTGCGCCAGCGGAGCGAATCGCTCCTTCTTGCCCTGCTCCAGGTGGAAGACGACGGACCACGTCGTCTTTCCGTCACAGCCCACGTACGTCACCGTGTCCACCGCGCCGCCGCCCGGCGAGTTGTCCGAGTCCAGCCGCTTCGCCGCCGGCTGGCCGCCCACCTTGAGGGCCTCCCAGTTGGCGCCGCCGATGGAGGCGACAATCTTGTCCACGCAGACCTGCGCCTTCATGCCGGCCGTCTGCACCGCGCCCACGTCCACCAGGAAGTAGGCGTCGCCGCTGGGCGCGGCGAACTTGTTCGAGCCGTCCTGCACCGAGCGCGACCACGCCGCGGGCACCTGGAGCGACACGTTCTTCACCTGGAACTGCGCCAGCGCATCCGCCGAACCACCAGCGGCCATCACCACGGTCAGGATGGTACCGAGCATCATGTCGCCTCCAGGATTTCAAGGAACGGGTTGAAGTAGTCCGGCGCCTTCTCCAGCACGCCATCCAGGCCCTTGCCGCCAGTCTCCTCGCGCTTCACGTCGCCGAAGTGACCCTTGCCGATGGCCGCCACCATGCCCTCGTCACGGCATTCCTGGAGCAACTGCATCGCCCGGCCGAACACCTCGCGGGCGCGGTTGGCAATCTTCCCGTCCTCGCGGACGGTAAACTCCTCGTCGATGCCCCGCGCGGCGCGGTGGATGTACGACGCGGACTTGAGCGCCACGTACCGGTCCGCCAGGAGCGGCGTGTGCATGGCCTCGGTCATCATGCCCAGCAGTTGGATGCCCTGCCGCGTCCAG
Organism: Pyxidicoccus xibeiensis; assembly: GCF_024198175.1. NCBI lineage: Bacteria > Pseudomonadati > Myxococcota > Myxococcia > Myxococcales > Myxococcaceae > Pyxidicoccus > Pyxidicoccus xibeiensis. The sequence continues at coordinate 313,248 of NZ_JAJVKV010000002.1, read as the reverse complement.
ATGGCCACCAGGTCCGCCATCACGTCGTACGCGTGGCTGAAGAAGATGTCCGTCTCCTTGTGCTTGGTGGGCGGCATGTACTTCAGCGGCGCGTCCGGGAAGCAGCGGCGCACCAGCATGGCCTGCGACAGCTCCAAGAGGAGCGTGTCGTCGCGGTAGGGGTCGATTTCGTACGAGTGGCCGATGCCCAGCTGCCAGTCCTTGAGGCCGGCGCGCTTGGCGAAGCACTCGTTGATGAACTGGCTGGCGATGACGGTGTGGGCCGCGTCGTATGCGTCCGCGGTGGTGATGTAGTTGTCCTCGCCGGTGTTGATGATGATGCCAGCCAGGGCGCAGATGCGGCGGCTGAAGTACTGGTCGATGAACGTCCGACGCATGTTGATGTCACGGAAGAGGATTCCGTACATCGCGTCGTTGAGCAGCATGTCCAGCTTCTCGTAGGCCGCGCAGAAGGCGATCTCCGACATGCAGAGGCCGGACGAGTAGTTGGTGAGCTGGATGTAGCGCTTGAGCTTGCGGCTCTCGTCATCCAGGGCCTCGCGCATGATGCGGAAGTTCTCCTGGGTGGCGTAGGTGCCGCCGTAGCCCTCCGTGGTGGCGCCGTGGGGCACGTAGTCCAGCAGCGACTGGGCGGTGGACCGGATGACGGCGATGACGTCCGCGCCGGCCTGGGCCGCGGCGCGCGCCTGGTCCACGTCGTCATAGATGTTGCCCGTGGCCACGATGACGTACTTGTGGGGCGCGGGCGACATGGGGAACTCCTTGCGGAGCGCCTCACGCTGGGCGATGCGGGCCTTCAAGTCCTCCAGGGCGGCACGGGCCTCGGCGCGGACCTCGTCGCGCAGGCTCTGCTCCTGGTCGGGCGGGAGGACCCCGAGCTTCTCGGTGGGCAGCGCCGTCAGCCGCTCCACGGCCTCCAGCGGGCTCTTGGCGCCCAGGCGTAGCGCCCGGCCGTACCAGTAGGCGGCGCCCTTGTTGAGCACGCCGGCGGCCTTGAGCCTGTCGACCATCAGGTTGGCGAGCGGCACGCCGCGCGCCCCGGCACCGGAGATGCCGAAGAAGCGCAACACGGTGCGCTCGGTGGATACAGTGGTGTTGCGGCGGATGAGGTCGAAGATCGGGTTGACGATCTCCTCCGCCAGCTTGCGCGCATGGGCAATCTGCGCGTCTTCGATGAACGGGCCTGGCATGGGCGCACCTTACCCGCCCGACAGGCCACCGGAAGCCAGGAAGAACACGCGGTTATGCTGCCGCACCGCATTATCGGTTCCGGACGGAAAGCACACCGACGGGCCGGTGAAGTCAAACACCGAAAGGTCGGTGATGACACCGACTTTTCGGTGGAGCCATGGATAGCACATGCATAACCCCCTGGACTCATTGAAGATGATGAGACGGCACGGGCCCTGCTTTGCAGCGCGGCGTCTCATCCCCGAAACGAGGAAGACCCCGTGCAAACCCGCTCTCTTCTACTGACGGCCCTGCTGTTCAGCGCCCCCGCGCTGGCCAACACTCCGCCCCCCCTCACCACCGACAGTGGCGCTCCGGTTGGCACCAATCAGAGCTCCAAGACGGCCGGCCCCCGCGGCGGCGTGCTGCTGGAGGACTTCCACCTCATCGAGAAGCTGGCCCGGTTCGACCGGGAGCGCATCCCGGAGCGCGTGGTCCACGCACGTGGCACCGGCGCGTACGGCACCTTCGAGAGCTACGACAACTTCTCCAAGCTCACGCGCGCGTCCATCTTCTCCGCCAAGGGGAAGAAGACGCCCATGTTCGTGCGCTTCTCCACCGTCATCCCCGCGCAGGGCTCGCCCGAGGCGGTGCGCGACCCTCGCGGCTTCGCGCTGAAGTTCTACACGGACGAGGGCAACTGGGACCTGGTGGGCAACGACCTGCCCGTCTTCTTCATCCGGGACGCCATCAAGTTCCCGGACATGGTGCACTCGCTGAAGCCGTCGCCCATCACCAACAAGCAGGACCCGAACCGCTTCTTCGACTTCTTCTCGCACCACCCCGAGTCGACGCACATGCTGACGCAGGTGTACTCGGACCTGGGCATCCCGGCGAACTACCGCCAGATGAACGGGCACGGCGTGCACGCGTTCAAGTTCGTCAACGCGAAGGGCGAGTACAAGTACGTCAAGTTCAACTGGTTCACGCAGCAGGGCGTGAAGGGCCTCAACACCCCCGAGGAAGTGGCCCGCGTCATCACCAGCGACTACCAGCACGCCACCACGGACCTGTACACCACCATCGGCGCGGGCAAGTTCCCCTCGTGGGAGCTGACGGTGCAGGTGCTGGACCCGAAGGAGCTGGACAAGTTCCCGTTCGACCCGCTCGACCCGACGAAGGTGTGGCCGGAGGACCAGGTTCCGGCCATCAAGCTGGGCCGGTTCACGCTCAACAAGATGCCCGACAACTTCTTCCAGGAGACCGAGCAGTCGGCGTTCTCCCCGGGCGTGCTGCCGCCGGGCATCGAGCCGTCCGAGGACCGGCTGCTGCAGGGCCGCCTCTTCTCGTACGCGGACACGCAGCGCTACCGCATCGGCGCCAACTACCAGGCGCTGCCCGTCAACCGCGCCAAGGCCCCGGTGAACAACAACAGCCAGGACGGCGCCATGAACTTCGCCAACACGAAGTCGGACGTGAACTACGAGCCGAGCGTCACCCGTGAGACGCAGGACGTCCCGGCCTACCTGCTGTCCAGCGCGCCGCTGAGCGGCACCACGCAGCAGCGGGCCATCGACAAGACGGACAACTTCTCCCAGGCGGGCGCGTTCTACGCGGCGCTCGACGCCGGCGCGAAGGAGCGGCTGGTGAAGAACCTCGCCGCGGACCTGGGCCAGGTGAAGGACGCCCGCGTGAAGGCCCGCATGGTGGGGCACTTCTACATGGCGAACCCCGACTACGGCACGAAGCTGGCCAAGGCGGTCAACGTCAAGGTGGATGACGCCAAGGCCGCCGTGGCGCCGCTCGCCGCTCGCTGACGTCTCTGTCGTACCGGGCCCCGGCGCCATGTGCCGCCGGGGCCCCGTGGTTCCCCTCTCCGCCTGAGAGAGGGCCGGGGTGGCGGGAAGTCCGGTGCTCCCCCGTGCCGCCATCCTTCATCCCGGCCCTCTCTCATGTGGAGCGGTCTCCGCTCTCCCCTCCTGGAGGACTCCATGATTCGCAAGCTGCTGCTCGGAACGCTCGGTCTCGTGGTGCTGGTGGGCGTGCTGCTCACCGCGGCGTGGATGTCGCTGCGGTCGACACCCGCGCCCCAGGGCCGGCTGCTGGCCACGAGCGAGGCGGAGCGCTACCTGCTCGCCGCCGCGCGCGTGGGTGACGTGGAGGTCGTGACGGGGCTCATCAAGGCGGGCACGCCCGTGGAGGCCCGCGACGCCCGGGGCTTCTCGCCCCTCATCCTCGCCGCGTACCACGGCCACACGGACACGGTGCGCGCGCTGCTCGCGGCGGGCGCGGACGCGTGCGCCGGCGACAACAACGGCAACACCGCGCTGATGGGCGCGGCCTTCAAGGGCTATGCGGAAATCGTCGGGATGCTGAACCAGCAGCCCTGCACGGTGGACCAGGCCAACCGCTTCGGCCAGACGGCGCTGATGTTCGCCTCCCTCTTCGGCCGCAAGGAGGTGGTGGAGCAGCTGCGCAAGCAGGGCGCCTCTCCCGAGGTGCGCGATGCGAGCGGCCGCAGCGCGACGGACTGGGCGGCCACGCAGGAGCCCCGCGCGCCCGTGCCCTCAGCGCCCGCGCCCATGGAGACCGCCGCCTCCGCGCGGTGAGCGGGCGGAGGCTCGCGCGCTGGCGAGCCTCCAGACCTCGCTTCCGTCAGACGTAGCGCGTGGCGAAGAGCTGGAGCAGCTCCGGCTCGGTGCGCAGCAGGTCCAGCGTCAGCGCGGCATGGCCGGGCACGTAGCCGTTGCCCACCACCATGGTGACGTCCTTGCCCACGCCCTCGGCGCCCAGCGCGGCGGTGGTGAAGCTGGTGGCCATGGAGAAGAAGATGGCCGTGCCGCCGTCCTTCACGGACAGGATGGTGGCCATCTCCGTGTTGCCCACGCTGGCGCAGTTGACCACCAGGTCGCAGAGCTGGCCGTCCGTCGCCCGGCTCACCGCCTCCATCACGTCCACGCCCTGCGTGGCATCCACCTTCAGCGCCACGTCCGCCAGGCCGATGGCCGAGAGCAGATCCAACGCGCCCTGCGACACGTCCAGCGCGATGAGCTTGCCCCGGCTCTCCAGGTTGCGCCGCGCCTGCGCCAGGCACAGCGCGCCGCTCTTGCCCGCGCCCAGCACCGCCACCGTCATGCCCGGCCGCACGTGGCGCGCCACCAGCGCGGGAGCGCCGCACACGTCCAGCGCCGCCAGCGCGAGCGTGTCCGGCATGTCCGCCGGCAGCTTCGCGTAGATGCCGCTGGCGAACAGCAGCGCATGGCCCCGGATGTCCACCCGGTCGATGTCCGCGTGCACCGCCTTCACCTCTTCAATCACCAGCGGCGTCAGCGTGAGGCTCACCAGCGTGGCGATGCGGTCCCCCACCTTGAGCAGCTCGCCCGCGGGGTGCTGGGGCCCGATTTCCTTCACCCGGCCAATCAGCATGCCGCCCGAGCCCGTCACGGGGTTCTGCATCTTCCCCCGCTCGCCGACGATTTCCTGGATGCGCGCGCCGATGCGCGCCGGGTCTCCGCCCACCTCGCCCTTGATCTGCTTGAAGGACGCCGCGTCGATGTTGAGGCTCTCCACGTCGATGAGCAGCTCGGCCTCGCGGCACGGCAGCGAGGCGTCCAGCTTCCGCGCGCGCTGCGGCAGCACGCCCTTCTCTCCGACGACGCGGGACAGCCCGTAGAGGTCGATGCCCATGTTCCCGTCTCCCCTGAAGTTCCAAGCGCCAGGCCACAGGCGCGCACGCTGCTGCGTCTATCCGCTCCCCCCGGGGAAAGGCCAGCCCCACGTCACCAGGCCCCCTGTCTTCCGTCCAACATCGGCCGCCCGGCCACACCGCGCGGCCCGCCAGCCACAGGACGCCCCCCAGCCTCCGCCAAGGCCGCGAGCTTCCTCGGGATTCACGGGAGGAGGCGGCTGGCCCGGGGGCTGCAATCCAGCTCCGGCATGACCCCTGCCCGCGTCTCCCGAGTCCTCTCCAGCGCCCTCGCCCTGACGGTGCTCGCCCTGCCCCTCGCCGCCTCCAGCATGGAGGTCATGCCGCAGCGCGCGGACCTCCCCGACGCGGTCCTCCGCGACGTCACCCACGTCGTCTGTGTCACCTACCCCGAGGAGCTCGCGAGCGAGCTCGCCGTGTACTCGCGGGAGGGCGGCGACCTGCGACGCACGGGCGTCATCCCCCGGGCGCAGACGGGCCCGGTGAGTCGCTGGGACGACGACGATGGGTGGAAGGAGGACTGCTTCCCCGCCTACGCGGAGGTCCGGGTGTTGGAGGTCGGCGGCGACGCCCGGTACGCCCACGTCCTCCTCGACGTCCAAGTCCGGGACGGCCGGAAGGTCTGGCTGCGCGAGGGGAGCGAGCGCGGCCCCGACGCGCCCTGGGTCACCATCGAGAGCGTGCGCACGCTGGAGGCCTTCGAGGACAAGCGCATCGACTTCCTCACGCTCCGCCTCGGGGACCAGCCGCTGGTCGTGCGCGCCGAGCCTCGCGACGAGGCGAAGGAGCTGCCCACCGAGCTGCCCGTCGACACCATCCTCGGGCAGCGCGTCGGGGACTACGCGGAGGTGCTGTCCTACACGCCCGGCCAGGGCGGCTACGTGCCCCTCGGCTGGGTCCGCGTGGTGGACGCGCGGGGCCTGTTGCTCCTGTGGCCCACCCACTTCCCCCGGCACGGGTGCTGACCGTCTCCGGCCAGCCCCCACGCGAGGGCGCTACTCCCGCGACAGCTTCGGCACCAGCACCGCGAGCGAGCGCTCGAAGCGGTACGAGACGCCGGAGTGGCCGTCCTCGAACTCCTCGTGCACCAGCTCCACGCCGGCGCCCTTGAGGTCCTCAGCCAGCATGCGCGTGCCCCAGCGGATGTTGAACTCGTCGCGCGTGCCGCAGTCGAGGAACACCGTCTTGAGCTTGCGGAACGAGTCCAGGAACTTGGGCACGAAGCGCACCGGGTCGTGCACCAGCCACCGGTTCCACACGTCCAGCTTCATGCGGCCCGTCTGCGCGTCGAAGGGCAGTTCCAGGTTCAGCGGCTCGCCCTTCTTCGGCGAGTATGCGGCCGCCATCGCCAGCGTGTTCACCACCGGGAAGTCGTCGCCGCGCATCTTCGTCTCGCGCACGCGCTTGCGGAACTCGCCGTGCCAGGCGTCCACCCCGCCCGACTTGAGCAGCGACGTCGCCGCCTTGGGCAGGTCCGGGAGGTAGCAGTACTCGAAATACGAGTCCGCCGCGTGCGCGCCCAGGTGCGAGAAGAGCTCCGGGTGGTAGCGCCCCATCACCAGCGCGCCATAGCCACCGGAGCTGTGGCCCACCACCGCGCGCGAGGCCGGCTTGGGCAGCGTGCGGTACGTGCGGTCCACGAAGCCCAGCACGTCCTTGGCCAGGTAGTCTCGGTAGCGGCCGATGGCGTCGCTGTTGATCCACTGGCTGCCGCCCAGCGACGTCCACGCGTCTGGGAACACGCCGATGACCGGCGGAATCGCCCCGGACTCGATGAGCGCGTCCAGCCGCTCGGGAACGGTGGGCCCGAAGCCCGCGGCGTTCGTCCAGGTGCCGCCGCTGCTGCCGAAGGCGTGCAGGAAGTAGACGACAGGGTAGCGCCGGTCCCCCTCGCCATAGCCCGGAGGCAGGTACACGGTGAGGCGGCGCCGGGCCGGGTCGCCCAATGGGTTGGCCTCCAGCGCGGGCGAGTGCAGCTCGCGCGACTCCAGCAATCCCTTCATCGTGACTCCCCCTCCGAGGGGCCGCCGCTAGGCGCGCGAGCCCGGTTGCTTGCCGAGAACCTTCATCACCGCCTGCAGGTCCTCCCACGCCTTGCGCTTCTCCGCCGGACTGCGCAGCAGGTACGCGGGGTGGAAGGTGGGCATCAGCTGGATGCCCTCGTACGTGCGCCAGTTCCCGCGCATGCGGGTGATGGGCGTGCTGTCGCGCAGCAGCGTCTGCGCCGCGAACTTGCCCAGCGCCACCACCACCTTCGGCTGGATGGCCGCCAGCTGCGCGCGCAGGAACGGCTCACACGCGGCAATCTCGTCCGGCTCCGGGTTGCGGTTGCCCGGCGGCCGGCACTTCACCACGTTGCAGATGTAGACGTCGTCGCGACGGAAGCCCATCGCCTCGATCATCTTCGTCAGCAGCTCACCCGCCGCGCCGACGAAGGGGACGCCCTGCAGGTCCTCCGTCTCGCCCGGGCCCTCGCCTACGAAGACCAGCTCCGCCCGGGGGTTGCCCGAGCCGAACACGATGTTCTTGCGGCTCGTGCACAGCTTGCAGCGCTTGCAGTCGCCCAGCTCGCGGCGGATTTCGTCCAGCCGGGGGCGCTGCCCGTCCACCATGCCCGGCAGCGGGCCCGAGGAGCCCGGCGCCTGCGCTGGCACGTCGAGGAGCAGCCCCGCTCCTCCCGTGGGAGCCGGCTGCGCGGCGGGGCTCCGGGCCGCCAGCGGCGGCACCGTGGGACGTGCCACCTCGGGAGCGCTCACCGAGCCATTGGACGTCCCAGGTCCATTGGGCCCGGGGCGGGCCGGCGGAGGAGCGACGGGCGTCCGGGCAGGCGGGGCCTCCGGGGCCACGGCCCTGGGAGCGGCCACGGCGGGACGTGCCGGCGGAGCAGCGGCCTCCGGTGCGCCATTGCTTCGGGGAAGGAACGACCGCAGCGAGGGCGCGGAGCGCTGGAGCTCCTGCGCCCCCTTCGCGTCGACCAGGAGCAGCCGGCCGGCAGCTTCCTCCTGCCAGAGCAGATGGCGGCGGACGTCGTCCAGCACGGCGCTCAGTTCCTGCGAGGAATCGTGCAAGTCGTCGGTCACGGTCCTGGATCGGTAGCGGAGGAAGGGCTCCGGCGCAAGGAAGCGGACGGTGGCCCCGACAGTACGCCTACCTCGGGGGCGAGCCCGCTGCCACTCCCGGAGTCGTTTCCTCCTCTGAGGGAGGTCTTCACCCTTGACATGGGGGTGGAGGAGCACCCCGGACAGCAAGTGACGCCGCGCGCCCTACTTCGGCGACACGAGCAGCAGCTCGAGGATGGCGCGCGCGACGTCCTGCTTGGAGCCCTTCAGCTCGCGCTGCAGGCCCGTGCGGGTCAGCAGCGTCACGTGGTTGGTGTCCGTGCCGAAGCCCGCGCCGGGCGCCGTCACGTCGTTGGCGACGATGGCGTCCAGCCCCTTGCGCTCCAGCTTCTGCCGGGCGTGCTCCAGCACCTTCTCCGTCTCCGCCGCGAAGCCCACCAGCACCGGCCGCTTCGCCAGCCCCGCCACCTTCCGCGACGCCTCCGCCAGCACGTCCGGCGTGCGCACCAGGCGCAGCGTCTCCGGGGTGGCGGACTCGCCCTTCTTCACCTTCTGCGGCGCGCGCGTCTCCGGCCGCCAGTCGCTCACCGCCGCGGTGGCGATGAACGCGTCCACGCCCTCCACGCGCGCCAGCACCTCGCGCGCCATGTCCTCCGCGCCCACCACGTCCACCACCGTCAGCCCGCCGCGCTCCACCGCGCCCACCGGGCCGAGCACCACCGTCACCTCCGCGCCCAGGCCGCGTGCCGCGTGCGCGAGCGCGAGCCCCATCTTCCCCGTGGACGGGTTGGAGATGAAGCGCACCGGGTCCAGGAACTCACGCGTGGGCCCCGCCGTCAGCAGCACCTTCCTGCCGGCCAGCGGCCCGGCGCCGAAGCGCGCCGCCACCGCCGCGACGATGGCCGGCACGTCCGCCAGCCGCCCCTCCCCCACGTCGCCGCAGGCCAGCAGCCCCGCGCCCGGCCCCACCTGGGAGAAGCGCGGGCGCGCCACCAGCGCCGCCACGTTCTCCTGCGTCATCGGGTTGTCCCACATGGCCACGTTCATCGCCGGGGCCAGCACCACCGGCCCTCGGAAGGCGAGCAGCGACGTCGTCACCGCGTCGTTGGCCATGCCCGCGCGCAGCCGCGCCAGCAGGTCCGCGGTGGCGGGCGCCACCACGAAGGCCTCCGCCCAGCGCGCCAGGTCCAGGTGGCCGAAGTTCCCCTCCTGCGCCGGGTCGAAGTAGTCCGTGAGCACCGGGTGCCCGCTGAGCGCCTGGAAGGTGAGCGGGGTGACGAACTGGCGCGCGGCCTCCGTCATGGCCACCCGCACCTCCGCCCCGGCCCGTCCCAGCTCGCGCACCAGGTCGCACGCCTTGTACGCCGCGATGCCGCCGCCCACGCCGACCACCACCCGGCGGCCCTTCAGTGCCGTCACGTCCATGGGGCTTCCTAATGCGCCCGCCCGCAGGCTCGCAACCCGAGCCGCACGGCGGACGCCACCGCCTCAGCGGCCCAGCGCCACCTCGGCCTGCGAGGGCACGTCCACCATGCGCACCTCCGGCCCGCCAGGCGTCTCCACGTGGAAGTGGCTCCACACCAGCGTGTACCGCCCCGGCGGCAGGCCGCTCAGCACCACGTGCTCCCCGCGAGGCTGGTAGACGAGCTGCGCCCAGCGCGAGCGCATCAACGCCATGGCCGGCGGGTTGCCCACACTGGCCAGCTCTCCTGACACCACCCACAGCGCCCTGCCACGCTCGGGCTTGAGGCGCACGGTGAGGGCCGACGTGCCCGGTGCGGGCCCCAGGTCCAGGCGCATGTCCGTGCCCGCCACCTGCACCACCAGCGCCGGCTCCCCGGAGAACTCGCGGTTGGCGCCCAGGGCGAAGCGGTAGTTGCCCGGTGACACCTCCACGCTGTAGCCGCCGTCGGGTCCAGTGACGATGGTGAGCGGCTCGCTGCGGTCCGCGTTCACCGCCTCCACCTCGAAGCCCGGCGCGGGGCTCCCATCCGGCAGGTACACCCGGCCGCTCAGCCGCGTCGCCTGGCGCAGCGTCAGCTCCACCGGGCCCTTCGAGCCGCGCTCCACCTGCTGCGTTCCGCTCAGCCGGCCCTTGCGCGCCGAGAGCGTGAAGCGCGGCACGTACGGCGGACTGGCCAGGGAGAAGCGGCCATCCGGCCCCGTCATCACGGAGTCGTCGCACACGTCACACGTCACCACGGCGTCGGGCACCGGCCCGCCGCTCGCGTCGCGCACCAGCCCGGAGATGCTGGGCAGCTTCTCCAGCACCAGGTCGCCCAGGTCGGGCGAAGCGGGCCGGTCCACCATCATCGGCTCGTAGCCGGGCGCGTCCACCGCGGCGATGACGCGCTCGCCCGCGGTGGGCAGCGGCAGCTCGAAGCGGCCATCCGGGTTGTTCACCTCGTGCTCGTCCACGCGGAAGCGGCGCACCGGGGAGCCGTCATCGCCCATCACCCGGCCCCGGAAGACGTCGCGGCGCTTGAGCACCACGCGCACCGGCGGGCCGCCCGCCTTGCCCTCGGCGCGCTCCACCTGGTCATAGCCCGTGTGCTTCGCCTCCAGGCGGTAGCTCCGCTCCGGGCGCAGCGAGCGGAACTCGAAGTGGCCGCGCGCGTCGCTCTGCACCGGCTCCGCGGCGCGAGGCACCACCACCAGCGTGGCGCCCGCCACCGGGGCACCCTGCCCGTCCACCACGTCGCCCGTCAGCGGCGCGCCGGGCTTCAGCTCCGCCTCCAGCTTCAGCGTCTGCCCGTCCTCCAGCGTCACCTGCTTGCGGTCCGAAGGCAGGTAGTCCGGGTGCGAGGCCACCATCGAGTACGTCCCCGCCGGCATGCCCCGCATGGGCACCACGCCATCCGAGCCCGACGAGCGGTCGCTCCGGAAGATGCCGTCCTGCTCCACCCACAGCACCACGTCCGCGCCCTCCACCCGGCGGCCCGCGGACGACACCGTCACCTCCAGCGCCGCGCGGGGCTCCAGCGCCAGCTCCACGCCGGTGGCCGGCGCCGACACCTTGAGCTGCCCGCCGCCCCACTCCGAGTGGTGCGCATGCAGCTCGTACAGGCCCGGCGTGGGCACCTGCGCCGCGAAGGCGCCATCCTCGTCCGCCAGCACCGTCTCACCGGTGGGCTGCACCAGGACGGACACGCGCGGCGCGGGCCGGCCGTACTCGTCCAGCACCCGGCCGCTGATGACAGTGGCGCGCTCCATCTCCAGCTCGAGCGTCGTCTCGCCCTGCACCACCTTCGCGGGGAGCTGCGCGTCGCGGAAGCCCTGGGCCTGCCCCTCCAGCACGTAGTCGCCCACGGCCAGCGGGCCCAGCTCCACCAGCGCTCCCGTGCTCGCGCGCTCGCGGCGGATGAGGTCGCCCCGGGGCGTGCGCAGCAGCAACTGCGGCTGGGGCACCGGCTCGCCTTCCGCGTCCACCACCGTGACGAGCAGCCTGCCCGCGGCCTCGAGCTCCAGCGTCACCTGGGTGACGCGCTCGTCCAGCGTCAGCGTGCGCGGGGCGGCGCCCAGCCCCGGGGCCTCCGCCGTCACCACCACCTCGTCCGGGTACAGGTCCGTGAAGCGCAGCGGCTGGCCGTCCGTGCGCTGCTCGCGCGACAGGTGGTCCGCGCGCAGCCGCACCGTCGCCGCCGCGGGCGAGCCATTCCGGGTGACGCGCACCTCCAGCGTGCGCGCGGGCGTCAGCTTCAGCCGCACCGGCTGCGGGCCCGCCTCCACCTGCGACTCGACGGCGGGCAGGTAGCCCTGCGCCGTGGCCAGCACGTAGAAGGGGCCCTCGCCCAGCCCGTCCAGGGAGAAGGCGCCGTCCGCGCCGGACACCGCAGTGAAGGGCAGCGGCACGCGGCGCGACACCGCGTGGACGCGAGCGCCCCGCAGCGGCTGGCCCGCATCATCCACCACCTGCCCGCCGATGCTGCGCAGCGGGGGCAGGTACAGCTCCACCGGGTCTCCGGGCGCGGCCCGCTCGCGCAGCGCCACGCCCAGCCCGGTCGCCTTCGCCCAGACGGAGAAGGACACGCCCGCCAGGTGCTCGAAGCGGAAGCGCCCCTGCGCGTCCGTGGTCGCCGTGGCGCGCGGGGTGAGGAAGCCGTGCTGCTGCTCGAAGAAGGCCAGGGTGTGCAGCGCCGTCTCGCGCGCGGAGCAGGACAGCAGCGCCAGCTCGCACTCGTCACAGCGCACGTCCGCGAGCGTCCGCTCCGCGCTGGCCGACAGGAAGACCTCGGCGCCCGCCACCGGACGCCCCGCCGAGTCCAGCACCCGCCCCGTGAGAGCGAGCCCTTCGCCGGTCCCGGACGACACGTCCACCGCGGAGAACTCGGGCAGGGCGGCGGCCGGCGCCTCGGACGTGGAGCCCTGGGTCCGAGAAGAGGAGGCAGAGCCCGACCAGAGCCAGGCCGCTCCGGCCACCAGCAGGGCCGCCGTCACGCCTATGACAATCCAGATGCGCATGCGCACGCCACGCGGACCTTAGCCCGCGGCCGGCCCCCGGAACGGACGATTCCCGATGGAAATTCCGGACGCGTCGTCGAAAGGACGCTCCTCGGACTGGCCGCTTCGTGCCGCGCTAGCCCTTGCCCTCGAGGGCATCCAGCCGCTTCTCCACCCGGTCGAAGCGCTCGCTCGTCGACTCCGCCAGGATGCCCAGCAGCCGGGTCATGCGACCGGCGTTCGACTCCATGCGCTGGATGCGCCCCGCCATGGAGCGCAAGCCCACCAGCATGGACTCCATGCTCACCATCATCGCCTCGACGCTGGTGGTGATGTCCCGCACGTCATCCTGGGTGGCGCGAAGCTCCTGCCTCAGCTCCGCCACCTCGCCCATGAGCCGCACCACCACGTCCCCGCCAGTCGCCCTCGCCATGCGTCCTCCAGAAACAGAGCGCCGAGAGCGTACCCGGGCGGTCTGACGTCCAGCGGACACAGCGGAAGGGGCCTTCGGGAGACGTGGGCTCATGGCGCGCCTGTCACTCCTCGGCGAACGGCTGGATGGCCTGGGCCACGGCGAGCTCCTGCCGGGCCTCGCTCAGCTCCGAGTTCGTGGCGCGCAGCCGGTCGCTCAGCACCTGCACGAAGCTCCAGAGCATCTTCACCGCGAGGATGGACTCGCGCTTCATCAGCCCCATCAGGTCCGGGCGCGAAATCACCATGGTGCGCGTGGGCTCGGTGGCCCGCACCGTCGCCGAGCGCGGCGCGTTGTCGATGAGCCCCATCTCCCCGAAGTGGCCGCCGGCGCGCAGCTCGGCGATCTCCACCCCGTTCTTCTCAATGGCCACCCGCCCGCGGATGACGACGAAGAGCTCCTCGCCCGGCTGCCCCTCCACGACGATTTCCCGGCCCGCCGGGTACGTGCGCGTGGTGGCGATGGACAGCACCGCCGTCTGCTCCTTGTAGGTGAGGTGGCGGAAGAGCGGAATCTTGCGCAGCGCCTCCATGCGCGACTGCGCCTCGCTCGTCTCCTCGTTGGCCGTGGCGCCCTCGCCGGCCACCTTCACCACCACCGCGGTGATGTTGTCCTTGCCACCGCGCTCGTTGGCGATGTCGATGAACCGCTTGGGCAGGTCCGCCGGCTGCATGCCCGACACCAGCGGGAGGATCTCCTCGTCCTCCACGTAGCCGTGCAGGCCGTCCGAGCAGAGGATGAACATGTCCCCCGGCACCAGGTCCACGATGAGCGTGTCGACCTGGACGGACTCCTGGATGCCCACCGCCCGCGTAATCACGTTGCGGTACTGGGAGTTGGCCGCCTGCTCCTTGGTAATCGTGCCGGCCTTGAGCTGCGCGGCCACCAGGGTGTGGTCCTCGGTGAGCCGGTGGCACTGGCCGTGACGCACCAGGTAGACGCGGCTGTCGCCCACATGGCCGATGACGCCCTTGTTGCCCCCCACCGCGAGGCACACGAACGTCGTGCCCATGCCGCGCTTCGTCGCGTCCGTCATGGCCGTGCGGTAGATGTCCGCGCACGCGCGCTGCACGGCGACTTCGACCAGGGCCGCCGCCGCCGAGCGGCTGTCCGCCGTGGGGTTGTTGCCCAGGTCCTTCAAGAGATGTCGGTTGGCCGTGATGTGCTGCTTGACGACCTCCGTGGCGCGCTGGCTGGCGACCTCGCCGGCCGCGTGGCCACCCATGCCGTCGGCCACGATGTAGAGGCCCAGTGGCGTGTCCACCAGCATCGCGTCTTCGTTGTGCTGCCGCTTGCGGCCGACATCGGTCAGTCCGAAGGCTTCTGTGGTCAAGGCCACCGCGAACACTCCCGTGTGTGACAGAGGGCGACTCCGCACGTTACGCAGGCCCCCGAAGACGTGGCAAGGCTCAGGGAGCCATCCTCACCGCCAGCATCCGGACAAAGCTGCTGGCCGTGTAGAACGCTACTTCCACCTGCCCGAAGCGCAGCCGGGCCCCATCCTCCACGGGCACCGGCCGGCGGGGGGTGAGCCGCGCCCCGCCCACCCAGGAGCCATTCTTCGAGCCGGCGTCCGTCAAGAGGAAGCCCTCGCTCCCCTCCTCGCGGCCGAACCACGCGTGGAAGCGGGACACACTGCCGTCGTCCAGCACCACGTCGTTGTTGCTCGTGCGCCCCACGGTGATGCCCCGGCCAAAGGCGTTGGTCCGCGACTTCAGCAGGGGGAACACCACCGCCTCGCTCGCACCCAGCGTAGGAGTCCCCGCGTTCGTCACCGTCTTGAGACGGTACTCGTCCTCGTCCTCGGGGCCCCGGGCCGCCGAGGACGGAGAGAAGACGAGCAGCGCGGGGGGCAGGTAGCGCTCGAACTCGCCGCGGTTTCGAAGGTACCGCGACACGTGGGCACTGAGCAGCTCGGACATACCGGGGGTGCGGGGGTTGGGCCGCGCACCCACTCTACGCGGAGTCTAGCGCCAATCCACGAACAACCCGAACATCGGGCCACCGATATAGGAGCGCGCCAGGCTGCGGCGCTTGAGGCCGAAGGGCTCCGCGTAGCCCAGCGCGGCCCCCACGGCCGTGGCGCCCAGCTGGTAGCCCAGCTGGAAGCGTCCCTCGACGATGCCGCCCGTGCGCTTGTCCGGAGGCGCGGCCCCGTCGAAGTGGGCCCCGTAGAACACGGGGCCGCCCGTCACCTGGAAGCCCCAGTGCGCGCTGCCGGGCAGGTGGTTGCGGTAGCCGACGCCCACCTGCGCGGTGTGCTCGTAGTAGGAGCCGAGGAGGCTCTCCGGCTTGCCCGCCTCGCGGTCCGGCATGGTGAGCCCCCATCCCACCCCGCCTTCGACCAGCAGTGCGAAGGCATCTTTCCGGTCCTGGAAGAAGGTGAGCTGCCACTGCACCTTCGCGCGGGGTGTGATGACGCCCTTGCGCGCCGAGGCCCCCAGGAAGACGCCCCGGGGCAGCCAGGCCGGGGTGGGAGACTTGTGCTCCGGGGGGCGCACGGGCTGGGCGCCTGCGACGGAAGTGAGACCCAGAGAGAAAACCAGCAATACGAGGAGCTTGCGGTTCATGAACTCTCCTTCCCGCCACGCGGGAGGATGCTTGTCAACGAAGTGTTCGGTTGGCTATGACACGTTCGTTACCTTCGGATGGGCCGGGGCCGGATGACACCGGAAACCACCCGCCGCGGGACACAAGGAGCGGGACACCGCATGCCAGTCGTGACAGTCCGGGCGCGCCAGAACAAACGCCCGGGAGAGTTCGACGCCCTGGTTCGCAAGTGCACGGAGAAGGCCTCCGACTTGCTCGAGCAGAGTGACAGGGTCCTCGTCGTCTACGAGAAGGGGGGCGCGAGCCTCTACTACGAGGGGGATGGCGCGAAGCCGGCCGGCGTCCCCTCCCCCGTCCGGGCTTCCTGATTCGGAAGACCCCGACATCTCGCTGAAGCCCTCGAGGCTCGCGGGAGGCAAGGAACCACGGAAACCCCGCGCGCGTCCTGGAGGGCACTCGATGCCAACGCCCTCCCTTGAAAGGACCTCTGTGCGCGCGTTCCTGCTGGTTTCGCTGTGCGTCATCACCTGTTCCTGCGCTGGCGGTGCGCCCATGCGGCGCGCGGAGGCGCCGGAGGTGTCCTCCGCCTCCAGGGCCCCGGGGGCGCTCGAGGTGAGCCGGTCCATCATCCGCACGGCCTCCCTGGAGGTGGAGCGGGATGACCCGGAGCAGGGCCCGGCGCAGGCGGAGGCCCTGGCGAAGACGCATGGCGGGTATGCCCAGAGTGTCACGTCGGAGTCGGCCACGGTGCGGGTGCCGGCGGAGCGGCTGGACGGGTTCCTCGGGGCCGTGCCCGCGCTGGGGAAGGTGGCGCGGCAGACGGTGACGGCGGATGACGTGACGGAGGCACACCAGGACCTGAAGGTCCGGCTGGCCAACCTGGAGCGCATCCGGGACCGATACCTGGAGCTGCTGCAGCGGGCCGTCACGGTGGAGGACACGCTCAAGGTGGAGCGCGAGCTGGAGCGCGTCACCGCCGAGTACGAGCTGTACAAGTCGCGGCTGGAGGGGCTGGAGAGCCAGGTGACGCTGGCCACGGTGAGCCTGCACTTCGAGCGGCCCGTGCGCCCCGGGCCCGTGGGCTGGGTGTTCTATGGATTGGGCAAGGCCGTGAAGTGGCTGTTCGTCTGGGACTGACGGGGCAAAAATCGCTGTAATTTCATCGACTTAAGTGCGCACAGAGATGCAGTGGCGAGCGATCTCGCGCACTTAAGTGGCGCCAAATTGGCGCCAAGCGGTTGACGGCGGGGCCGTGACGGGGGGAGTCTGTCCGGGCAGCAGGCGGGCACGCGCTCGCCACTACCCCGGAGAACCCGCCATGCGCCGCCTCCCCTTGCTGTTCCTTTCCTTCGCCGTGCTCGCGTGCGGCTCCAACGTGGCGCCGCCCGTGCGCTACGCCGAGCCGGTGCCCGCTCCCGTCCAGGTGGCGAGCGCGCCTGAGCCCGCTGCGGTGTGCCCGGAAGCGCCCGTGTGCCCCAAGGCTCCGGAGCCCCCCACCTGCCCGCCCCCGCCCGAAGTGCCGGCGTGCCCGCCCCCGCCTGCACCACCTCCGCCTCCCGCTCCCATCGTCCTGGACTTCAACGCGGAAGCGTCCGGCCCTCTCCGCTCGGACGTGGCCATCACCTGGAAGGTGAGCGGATGCACGCCGTCCCGCGTGGAGGTCGTCGGGGACGGAGGGCTTGACGTGGACGTGCAGTCTCCGGCCCGCGTGCCCGTCATCGAACTCACCCGCCCAGGCTCGCCCTTGCTGGAGCGCTTCAACGTGTTCGCCCGCGTCACGTGCAACGACGGACGGACGCACCTTGCCGGCCCCTTCACCGTGACCGACGCCGTCCGCGCGGCCCACGTCACGCCGCTGGCCATGGATAAGAAATACGTGGTGGAGCATTTGACCGCGCTCCCTAGCGGCGGATGGGCTGCTATAGCCGGCCGCGTCTCTACCGACCCCGCCATCACCTTGTATGCTTTTTGGGTGTTCCGTCCCGACGGCAAGTCTGTGAGCGGTGACCTCGGATTGCGCATGTCTGAACGCGCCACCGGTCAACCGCTCGCCGTCCACCCGTGGGTTGAGGGGGACCGGCTGGTGCTCGTTACCCACGTCCCCATTGCCCCGTACTATTTGCACTACCGGCACTTCTGGAACGCCGTCACTGGGGAACGCATCCTGCCCGACGTATTCAGCAATAAGCCGTTGCCGGCCGCTGCGACGACGTTCCCGCCCCTTCCCGCGAAGCTCACCGGCTGGCGCGGCACGTGGTCCCCAACCCCGGATGCGCCCCACCTCGTATGGGTGGAGCGGGACAGGACTGTCGGCCTCGTCAACCTTGCAGAGTGAACCCGGAGAACATGCCATGACGACCTACCCCCGAAGCGTCCAAGCGACCTGCCGAATCACAGACGAGGGCCGCGTCTGCGCCGAGCGCGGCGCGGTGGGCATCGTGCTCGACGCGCAGACCTACGCGGACGGCACCCAAGCGTTGACCGTCGCCTTCCCAGACGCGCCGTGTGCCACTACCTGCGTCGTCGGCGAGGACGTGAAGAACGCGCCCACGCTCGCGGCGTAGGGCTCGCATCGAATCCGCTACACCGCAGGGGCTCGACACTGGAAGGTGTCGGGCCCCTCGCGTTTCTGGCTTACGGTGCGCGCCTCACCGGCCCAGCACGATGAATGCAAACTCATACGCGCCGACGCCAGGGTTTATGAGCGCGTTGGAACCGTCAAAGCCGCGCACGGCGAAGGACGCTGCGCTCACCGAGTGGAACCCCACGCTGCGATTCGCCGTTGTGGCCGCGTCGATGATTTGCGAGCCCGTAACGGTGTAGTTCCCGTCGCTCATCGGCGACGCGAACGTCACCGTCAGATTGCTCCCGGACGTGATTGCCACGCTGGCCAGGTTGAATCCGTCGCGGATCGTAATGACGCCCGCGACCACGGAGACACGCCCATGGGCGCGCGGGATGTTGGACGGCGTCACCGCGCTCGTGAATCCCGTGTCGCGCGTGGGAGCGATGCCCGTCAGGGCGATGTTCTCACCCACGGACAGCCCGCCTAGGAGCTGCCCATTCTGCCCGGAGACGTTGCCGCCGAAGCTCGCGTGTCCGCTTGCGGCGAGATCTCCGCTACAGTCTACGTCCCCCGTCGCGTTGATGCTGCCACACGACAGGGCTCCGCCGTTCATGTTGACGGCGCCGAACGTTTCGAGCCCCCCGCCGATGGAACCGGCGCCGTTCACGTTCAGGGTACCTTCCAGGAGGATTGCGTCCTGAACGCTCAACGTCTCGTCCACCGTCACCGAGCCGTTGACATCGATGTTGCCGCCGACGGTCAGTGACCCGCCGACGTTGACACCCTGCTCGAACTCCTGCGTTTCGGTCCAGGCGTTCTCTCCGCCGAGCCGGCCGTACGTCGCGTTGAGCGCGGTTTGCAACTGGGTGTTGGTTCCTTTCTCGAGCTCCACGCCGGCCGCCACGATGACGTGGCAGAGCTCCCCCTGGACGGCGTTGAGCCAGTCCGCCGCGACGACGGTGCCCTCGGCTCCGGGCGTCTCGGGGTCGATGTTCGCGAACGTGTTCTCCGGCGTTGCCCCATCACTGTCAATCTTGTGCATCGCTTCTCCCTGGGATTACGGCGTGGGGTTGTTGTCGGTGAGCGGCGCGGCGTCGTCGGCCTGGCTGTCCGGCGGCATCGCCGCGCGAACGCTGGGAGCTCGGGGGCGGATGCGGTCGCCGACGCGGGCGACGCCAGAGGTTCGCGGGGTGCGCTGCACGGGGAGCTGCTTCGTCTCGTCTGTCTTCATCGGTGGTGCTCCATGGGAAAGGAAGTGCGACGGCGTCCCCTCCCCGATGCACAACCGCGCGAGCGCGGCCGGGGGGCAGGGAGGGGACTGCGGCGCCGTCGCGCGCCGTAAGGAGATGCCCCCCGGAAGGAGGGCGGGGCAGGCTACGGACCTCAATCACAGGCCCGGAGCCTGCCGCGCCCGGGAGCGCGAATCACGCGCCGTTGTTCTTGTAGAGCCCGGCCGCGTCGATGATGGCCGCGCCGAAGTCGAGCCGGCACTTCCACGCGGTGCCGTCCACGGCGTGCCCCACGTGCTCGATGATTTCCGGGCCGTTCTGGCCGTCGAGGTGGCTGTGCTCGATGGCCGGCGTCTCGTTCGGGTCGCTGGCCAGGTACCACGCCGTCGCGCTCACCGCGTCGAGACGAGGATCCACGAGCACTTCGAGCCGGCCGGTGCCGCCGAACGGATTCACGTGGCTGGACTGGGCCGCGTTGATGCTCGCGACGTGCTGAAGCGCGACTACCTCCAGCGCGGCCGGCACCACCAGGAACTTGGGGGCGATGTTCGCGGGGATGTTGGAGCCCAGGCACTTCTGGGTCCGCATGGCGCGGACAGCCTCGCCGATGGACGCGACGGAGATGATGGAGCCGGACGCGTCCAGGTTGCCGCGCGAGGCGTGGAACACCGCCAAGCCATCGGACATGAGCGGGTTGGAGACCAGGAGTGCCACGAGCGTGCTCGCCTCCAGCTCCGCCGCCGCACGGCCGAACTTCCGGATCATGTCAAAGCTTCCCAAGTCGTCATTCAGGATCGCCTGACGCGTGAGAGAGAAGATGCGGCCGAACGTCTCCAGGCGGTAGCTCTCCTTCGTGGAGGTCATGGACCCGTGCTTGTACTCTCCGTGCTCGCTCACCTTGAGCAGCTCCGGGGCCTCGCTCAGCTTGAGGAGCGACTTCGCGCGGAAGTCCACCAGCGAGCCCGCGCGGGAGACCTGCCGGATGCCGCTGGGATACGCGGCGTAACCGTCCATCAGGGAGCGGTTGCCCGCCTCGCCCAGCAGCGCGGGGAACTCACTGGTCGTCGAGTAGGCCCGCTGGACGATCTGCGACTTGCCCATCAGCGACGTACGGACTCCGCGCGCCTCCAGGCACATCCGCGCCATGTCCACGATGCCGAGCCGCGCGTACTGCGCCGCGCCCTCGGGGATGTTCGCCTTGACGCCCACGCGCTGGGCCAGCGCGGCGCCCATGTTCCGCGCCATGTCGTTGAGGGCGCCGTGGCTGTTGCCGCGCTCCACGGCTCCGCTCGGCACCTGGCCGGGGCCGCCGTGCCCGTCGCTGCGCGTGGCGAGGGCCTCCAGGATGACGGCACGCGCCGCGTCCATGTTCGTCCCCTCGCGGATGAGCTTGTCCGCCAGCTCGGCGGGAAGCGCGTTGCGGCTCACCAGGGAGGTGATGGTCGCCGCACGGGTTCTCTCGGCGGTGATGATGTCGTTGCTGGGATTGTTCTGGGGCATCGCGGTTTCCTCGTGCGGCGAGTCGCCGCGGGTGATGACTTCACAGGGATTCGTTTGGACGGGGGATGCGCTCCGGAAGCCGGCGCCGTCGTCCGCGCCGATGGCCACGGCCGACACCTCATACGGGGTCCAGGAGATGGCCCGATACACCGGGGTTCCGTCGTCGCTGTCGGCGACCTTCTCCATCTTGTGGACCCTGTACCCGACAGATACTTTCGTGCAGACCCCGTCGGCGATTTTCTCGAACAGCTCGTCCGCTTCCTCATCGACGCCAGCGCGGACGAAACGCACGAGCGCGCGACCCTCACCAGCCGTCACGCTCGCGGACTCCACCACTCCGCGCACGGCGCCAACGCTCCAGCTCGCGTGGTCCGCGAGGAAGGGAGCGCCGTTGCGGAGCCGGTCCAGGTGGACGTGTGCCGGGTCCAAAGACAGCTCCTCATAAAAGGTGCCGTCGCTCCACGTGTGCCGCAGCACGCGCGCCCCCGTCGTCCAGGTCAGCTCGACGGTGCGAGCCTCCCTGTTCACCGTGCCCGGAACGAATGAGCCGCGCACGGTCAGGGGCGGCATGTCTCGCGTTTGTGTGTTGTCTGCCATGCCCCATCAATGACAGGGGTTGTTTGCAATTACTACTCGGCCAA
This sequence comes from Pyxidicoccus xibeiensis, assembly GCF_024198175.1. NCBI lineage: Bacteria > Pseudomonadati > Myxococcota > Myxococcia > Myxococcales > Myxococcaceae > Pyxidicoccus > Pyxidicoccus xibeiensis. The sequence continues at coordinate 291,915 of NZ_JAJVKV010000002.1, read as the reverse complement.
AATTCAAGCCTCCAGCACTTTGCGCAGCTGCCGCACGTTCGGGACGCGGTCCCGGGCGAGCAGCGCGAGCGCTATGCAACCTTCCAACGTGCTCCCGTCCGGATGCGCCGGCCGCGTCGAGCGCGCCATCGTGCTCATCGCGGAGTGCAGGCGCCGCACGCGCTCGGACATGCTCAGGCCGTCGGGAAGGAATTCGGCAGCCGCCCGGAGACACCTATCCCGCTCAGCCATCCGGGCGGCGTAGCTCAAGCCGGAGCGCATCACCTCCAGCGCCCAGCCGCGCAAGTCCTCGCGCAGGATGTTCGCCGTCTCGCGGGCGAACGCTTCATACATGACGGGGTCAACGTGCATGGCCGTCCCCTCAGTTGAAGTGCGCGCGAGCGGGAGCGGGGCCCATCACCACCAGCACGGCCACGCCCATGAACTCCTGGATTGCCGCGCACGCCTCATCGAACGGGACCGCGTCGCGGATGAGCGGGTGCGCAAGCTTCCGCGCCGCAGTCACGAGCTGCCCGCGCTGAATCGCGGTCGGCTCCGGATAGCCCCCGCTCTTGAGCAGGTTCGCCGTGGCGACGCCGGCCACGTGCGCCAGCTCGAGCCCCAGCGCGAGGGGGTCCGGGTCCGGCGTGGAGCTCGGCGTTGGGATGATGCCCAACACCTCGCCGATGACCTGCAACGTACTGGCGGCCGTGAGCAGGTCCAGGGCGGCCGTCTCCTCGTGGGCGTGCAGGTCGGCCAGGATGGCGCCCAGCCGCTCCATCACCTGGGCGGTCTGCTCCGTCGTCAGCTCGATTCCCAGCGTCGCCGCGTGCGATGCCGCGGCGGACATCGCCCCCGCCATGATGGACTTGCGTTGTGCATTCTCTTCCTCAGTGAATTTCATCGGTGCGTCTCCTTTGACGGTGCGGCTGTCATTGGTATCGCCCGGAATCGCAAACGCGTCTACTCGGGCCCGGCAGCTTCCGCCCGACGCGGGAGCCGACACCCGACGCGCCCTGGAACCCGTGGAACAGAGCCGGAACCCGCTGTCAATCCAGGCGTTTGCACGCACCGGGGAGCATTCCAGCGCACGCCGGCGCACTGGTGAGCCGGGCACCTACATCCCCGTAACCCCCTGGTAACACGTCTCGCGCACCCCCAGTAGATGGGAAGCGCGCTCTCTGGCACCCGTAGTATGGGGGTGGGACGGAAGAACCTACATGTAGGGGGTGGGTGTATGTCTATGTGCGCACATGCATGACAATGCGCGGTGTTGGGGTGAGTCGCACTGAGACGCGACACACTGCACTGCACGCCCCGGGGAAGTCTTTACGTATGCGTTTCAGCGGGGTGTATATATTAATATTAGTAAATATACCCACCTTCTCCTTTTCAATTTCGTTTCTGACTGGCCTGCAATGGTCTGTGTCGCGACTCACTGCGACTCAGGCCGGACGCGCCATGAACGCGAAAGCCCCCCGGGGATGCTCACCCGAGGGGCCACGGTGCCACGGCATGGCGGCTGTCTATGGAGCCTTGAGCCGGATTCCCGCGTACTGGCGGACCTGCGAACCATCCGCCGCACGCGGGCGCGTGGTGCCAATCCCAGGGAACGCGGCCGACAGGTTGCGGCCGAACATCTGCGCCGTCCCCGGATGCTCCCGACCCTGGCTGGAAGCGTGCAGGCACCACGCGGTGAACAAGTCTGCGCACGCCACGGTGGCGCCGGGCTTCACTTCGCAGCACTCCTCTACGAACGCCTTGACGGGGCTGCCCAACGTCTCCAACTGGCGGAACATCTCCTGGCCGCTCGCTGGCTGGCGGAAGTAGCCTCGGGCGCGCAGGCGGTCCAGGCCCGCCAAGCTCCAAAGCAGGATGCTGGGCAGCTCAGCCAGCAGCCTCGCGGTAAGGCCGCGGTCCTCCTGCCCGAAGAAAGACGCCGTCATGCGCAGCACCACGAACCGCGACGCGAGCGCGCCGCTCTGGTCCAGCAGCGCCGGGACTTCGTTGGAGAGAATGAGGAATCGCGTGGACAGCTTCACGTTCCAGTCTTCCCGGTGCTTGCGCGGGACGCTGATGGTGTCCTCACCGGAGACGCGCAGGAGGTTTTCCGTCACGGTGCCCAGGTCCGCCCGTCCGCCCAACCGCGCGTCACTGATGACGGCGAGCGTCTTCCCGATGAGCGGCTCAAGCCCGAATTGTTGCCCGAGCCCGCTAAGCGTCGGCGCCGAGTGGTTGGCCTCGCCCACCAGGGATTGAAGCACGCGGGCGATGGTGCCTTTCCCCGAGCGCTTGGGGCCCACCATGAGGAAGATTTTCTGAAACGACGTGTCCCCGGTGAGCGCGAGCCCCATGAACTCCTGCAGCGTCTCCACGCTCTCCGAATCGTCGGGCCAGACTTGCGCGAGGAACGCGAGCCAGGCGGAAGGCGCGGGGGCGCTCGCCTCATAGTCGAAGCTCAGCGCGTTGAGGTTGAACAGGCGCCGCGTCGGCGGGCGGAAGGTGCGCGTGGGGACGTGGAGCAGGCCGTTAGGGAAGGCAACGATTTCGGCCGGCTCGTGGTCGCCGTCCACCTTGCGAATCCACGCGGGCGCGGTGCGTGCGTCCAGGGCGGCTGCCGCCGTGGCCGCGTGGGCGACCGTCTCCACAAGCTGCCTGTCCGGCTTCACAGGTGCATTCGTAACAAGGTTGCGCTTGCCATCCGTGAACCGGTAGAGGTCGGCCCTCACCGCTTCGTCCGTGCAGGGTGCGTAGTGCGAGCCTTGCGCCTTGAAGAATGCACCCTGCCAGCGCCTGAGCGCGGGCATTCCTTCCGCGTCCGCGCCAGACGCCAGGAAGCGCCGGGCCACGTCGAGCGGCGCGGAAGGGTCAATCAACGCGGCATCGCTCCCGTCCTCGTATGCGCGTTGCCGCTCGGCTCGCGCCGCTGCTTCCTCCCTGTCCACGGCGGGGGGCAAGTCCAGCTCCCGCAGGCCGATACCCGTTGCGGCTCTGAGCTCCCGAGCGATGAGCGAGCGCACCGCGTTGTCGTCGGTGGGCACCTTGCGAGCGGCGACCACGAGCGCCATCGGGTCGTCGCTCCCGTTGGCCTGCCAGTCGGCGATGAGCTTGCGCACCTGCGCGAGTGCATCCATGGAGCGCCGGCACCCGTAGGCGGCTTTGCCGTAGCGCCGGCCGCGCTCCAGTCGTTCGCGCAGCTCGTCTTCACTCCACGGCGGAGTACGCGTTTCGTTCCACTCGCGGAGGAGTCCCATGCACTCGTCATCGTCGAGGGCAAAGTCGTGGCTCAGGATGGAGCACGCCTGGACGGTGTGCTGTCCGCCACCTTCCCCATTCACACGCGCCGGCCCGGGGCCGTGGCGCTCCAGCGCCTCGCGGGCCTGCTCCAGCACGGCGGCGGACGCGGGCGGGAAGTAGCCGCGGGCCTCCTCGCTCGGCGCGGGGGCGGATGGACCGCGCGACAGCGCAGCCAGGAGCCAGGCGGGGGCGTCAGCGGGCGGAGTCTCCCAGGGTGGGCGCACCCAGCGGTACTGACCTTTCGCGCTCCTGGAAGGCGCCACGACGATTTGGCCGCCATTGGCGCGCGTGTCGAGGCCGCGACCGATGCGGGACGCGGAGTTCGACAGCGGGTAGGCGGGCAGGTTGAAGAGGTAGTGCGCCCCACCGCTCCCGGTAATCGCGTGCGTGGTGAGCGGTAGCGGGCCGTGCTCGGCGATGAGCGCCGCGAGGCTGTCGGCGCCGCCCTTGTCCGGGTCCACGTCCAGGACGAAGAACCCCGACGCTTCGCCCGTGGCAACGCCCAGGTTCGCGTCGGGCCACTGGCGGAACCAGCCGTTGATGACGTCGAGGTCGTCCGTGGCTTCGTCGACCCAGTCGTTCAAGCGCGGGTGTTTCCCAGACGACTTGCACGCGGCGCCCTTGGAGCACGAGCAGGACCCGTCAGTGCGCGCGGAGTTCACCGGCAAGAGGTGCCAGCCCAGGCGGGCGAGGAGAAGAGCAGCCTTCTCCGTGCGAGGGGTTGCAACCGGAAGGGGGACCACGTTATTTTGTGCCTGCACTTGTTTGACCTCGACTCTACGAGTGCTTGAGAGCGCCGACCCCCGCGAAGGGCCGGCGCTCTCGCCGTTTCAGTCTCACGCGGGACGGCGCGTCTTCCATTCCGCGCGCTGTTGCTCGCGGAGTGCATCCAGGTCCGCCACGAGCGAGCGCGGCGCGCGACGCTTGGGCGCTTCGGTCGTGGTGAGCACGAGCGCTTCCGTGGGCACGAGTGCCGCGTTGACGGACTCCGCAGTGATGACGGTGCGCCGGCCGTACTTCGGCCCCCGTACGAGCGTGCCGGCCGCGAGCAGCTCGAACACGCGGCGCCGCGAGCAGCGGAGCCGGGAGGCCGCCTGTTCCACGTCGAGCAGGTCACTCACGGCTGGCCCGCCTGCTTCGTCAGCGCGTCATGGATGAGCGCGAGCGTCCCACGGCGTAGCCCGAGCCCGCCGAGCGCACGCGCCAACGTGGGACGGCCGATGCCCAGCCGTTCCTGAGCGACATTCTCGCCGACCTCCCGCACGAGTGCCGCGAGGGTGCCACGGTGGGACGGCTCCAGCGGCGCTCCGTACCGGGCGCCTCCCCGCGAGGGGCGCTGCTCAGGCGTGTTGGTTGGCGTTGGAGTGACCATGCTCCAACAACTACAACGGGTCTCCGATTCGCGATACTCGGCCCCAGACGATTGGACAGCTCACATATGTCTGTCATCTCGGCGCCGAAAAACAACCGGTGTTACAGGCGTTTACGGGGCAGTCGGCGCGGGCTTTGGGTCGTCCTCGTTCACAAGCTGCAACGGCAGGACGACCATCGGCGGGACATGGGTGCCGAGGTAGTGCCGGCGCGTGGTCGCCGTGCTCGTGTGCCCCGCCACTTGGCTTAGCAACTCGAGCGGCACGCCCCCGCCCTTTGCGGTGACTACGCGCCCGGCCGCCCCCAGGGTAATGAATGTGTGCCGCAGCCGTTCAAAGGCGAATCCGTCCAGCTCCGGGTACTCGGCGATGACGCGAGCGACGGCGCGCGACGTGGTTACGGGGTCCGGCGCCTTTCCGCGTGCCTGCAACCGTTGGGCAGCCGCGAGCGCTTGGGCGTCCACGCTGACGACGTGCTCACCGCCGCGCTTGTGCGGGAACACGAGCGTTGCCGCAATCTCCCCTTGCCCTGTGAGCACGCGCACCGTTCCCGCTCCGCGCGCCAGTCGGTCAATCTCCGTGCCGTGCATCCCGCATTTCGCACGGAGAACGAACACGTCCCGGACTGGCTGCATGTCCACCGTCACGCGTGGCGCGCTCGCGGGCGCGTCGCTCCCGTGCCCGGGGGCGAATGTGTAGTTGCGCAGGGCCGCGTATACCGCCTCGACCTTGGATGCGGTGAATGCCCGGGCTTCCATTGGGCGCGTTGTCACCGGAGGCACTTTCAGGCCGAGCGTAGGGTCATCCTTCTGGGCAAGGCGTCCCTTGCTCCGCGCCCACGCGGTGAACGCCTTCAGCACGACAATCCGCTTGGGGCCAGCGCCGGTCCACCGGCCCAGAATCGCGTTCAGCTCGGCGAGCGACACGGCGCGCAGCTCCCGCCCGCCGAGTGCTTCCGCCCACGCTATGAGGTACGGCTGTAGCGCGTGGCGCACGTACCCCACGGAGAGCTCCCCGCGCGCTACCTTCGCCCTCGCGTCCGTGAAGAACTCGCCGAGCGCCGCCGCGTCGAGGCGCATCCCGCCCGTGTCGGCCGCGCGCTCACGACGCTGCTGCTTCCTCGTCTGGTAGCCGGCCGGGTCGCGCTCGAATAGCGCCAGTTCGGCGAGCGCCTCCCGTTCCGTCCGCACGTCGAGCGCGATTTTGTAGCGCTTGCCGCTCCCCGCGCGCCGCTCAATCACGAACACTTCGCGCCCACGCGAGAGCCGAACGAAACCGCCTGGCCAGGCGCGTTGACGTTGCTGGGATGGGTACTCCGGGGGAGCTGCTTCGGACATGGCGCCTCGCTAAGGGTGGCGCCAAGTCGGCGCCAAGTCGCACCCTACAGCGTTCTGCCCCACTCTTAAACGTCACCACCTGGGCAAGGCCGTGAAGTGGCTGTTCGTCTGGGACTGACGGGCCAGTCAGGCGGTGCGCCAGCGGACCGCCAGCAGGGACAGGGCCAGCAGCGCCCCGCCCGTGCCCACCGCGGTCAGGAGGGGACGCACGTGAGCGGCCAGCGAGCGGGCCGCGCCCCGGACGGCCGCGGCGGAGGAGCGCTCCACCAGCGACTCCACGGACGCTGTCAGCGCTTCGCGTGAGGCAGGTGGGCTGGAGGCCAGCTCGTCGCGAAGCCCCGCCATCAGGCCGCGGCCCAGCCGCTCCATGATTCGCCCGAGGGCGTCGGCGTCCTTCTCCAGGCCGGACACGGCACCTTCGATGAACCCTCCCCCGACCTTCCTGGCGACCTCCGCGCCTCGAGGCGCCAGCTTCCGTGCGTCCGCCTCGAGGGCCGGCATGGACTCGCGAAGCTCCTCCACCGCGGCCTTCACCATGCCCCGCGCGAGGGCCTGGCCGCGCTCCATCGGCGAGCGAATCTCGTCGGTGCGGGAGTGGGCGAACTCCATCACCTCGTCCAGGAGCTGGTTGATGCGCAGCACGAAGCCGTGCAGCGGCATCCCTCCGTCCTGCCATTCGCGCTCCAGCACCTCCAGCGCCCCCTGCGTGGCGGCGACGGCCAGGGCATGCGTCGCGGCCGCGGGTTCCAGGTGCTGGTGCTCAGCGGCCTCATGCACCAGGCGTCCCAGGACGGTGAGCACATCCGAGAGCAGCGTGCGCAGCTGCGCGTCCACCTCCGGGAGCTCCTGGCGGAGGCCGTCCGCGGCGCCACGCACCATGCTGCTCGCGGCCTCTCGCGCGGCGAGGCGCTCCAGGGCCAGGGCCAGGTTTCGAAGTCCCTCGACAGGGCTCACACGCCGCTCCTTCCCCTCCTTCGCGCGAAGAGGGGCCTGGGTAAGCGTGCGAACGCCTCGCGACAGGAGCAATCACCCCGGGCGGCCTGGCAGCCGGGCACTGGCTCAGCACCCATCCCCGAGCATCCGCCAGGCCCGAGCCAGCCTCGGCCGCCGTGCGGACCGGACGCGCCCCCCCTGCGCCCGGGACGGGTCAGGAGATGCCCTTGCGCAGCCGGTTCCAGTCGAAGTTGGGCGCCGGGTCGTTCTTGCGGCCCTTGGGCACCGCGACGTCGGCGTGGCCGACGACGTTCTTCATGGGCACGTTGTACTTCTGCTTCAGGTGGCCGGTCAGCTGGGTGAGGGCCTTGTACTGCGCCTCGGTGAAGGGCGTCTTGCCGCTGCCGTCATTCACCAGCTCGATGCCGATGGAGCGGCTGTTCACGTCGGTGGGCACGCCATGCAGCTCGCTCTTGCCCGCGTGCCACGCGCGCTTGTCGTCCCCGACGAGCTGGTAGATCTTCCCGTCGCGGTCCACCATGTAGTGCGCGGACACCTGGCTCTTGGGATTGCGCATCCACGCCAGGTCGCCAGCGCCGTTGTTGGACGCGGTGTGGTGAAGGACGATGGTGTCGATGTCCTTGCCGCCTCGGTCGTTGTAGTTGGGCGAGGGCGCGCTGATGACGGGCGGCTTGGGGAACTTGCCACCCGAGGTCGGCGGAGGATTCCCCACGGGCGGCTTCCCGCCGCTGGAGAGCGCCTTCTTGAGCGCCGCGTGGGTCAGGTCGCCGTAGAAGCCGGTGGTGGGCAGCTTCTTGTCGGCCTGGAACTTCTTCACGGCCGCTTCCGTCTTGGGGCCGAAGGTGCCGTAGCCGGTGTTGACCTGGGCCCGCGTCATGTAGCCCAGCTTCACGAACGCGTCCTGGAGCTGCTTCACCTTGGGCCCCGTGTCGCCCTTTCGCAGGCCCGCGGGCGGCGCGGTGAGCGCGGGCGCGGCGGCGCGCATGACCTCTGCCGGCGCGGTGCGAGACGTCGTGGACGCAGGGGGAAGGCGGACGCTCATGGGAGGGGGCTCCGAAATTGAGAAAATGAAAAATCCTCCGGAATTCTCGACCCTCCACGTTGGAAGTTGCGTCCCCGGAGCTTCGAGCGGCTGGAGCGCGCCAGCCGGCCTTCCTTCAATGCACCGTGGGAGGCGGGGGCGGGACGTCGCGGGGCGGCGGTCCGGCGGCCCCACCCCGTCCCTCCAGGAAGGCCGCCACCGCCGCCTCCACCGTCGGGTGGAGATGCTCCGGCCCCAGCCGCTCCGCCAACCCCGTGCGCCGCAGCAGCCGGCGCAGCGGCGCACGGGCCTCGGCGATGACCAGCGTCACCCCTTCCTCCTCGAACTCCCGCCGCAGCTTCTCCAGTCCCTCCGCCGCGGTGACGTCCAGGTCGAACACGGCGGACGCATCCAGCACGAACCACCGCACCGGAGCGCGCGCGCTGGCCACCAGGCCGCGGGCCTCCTCGCGCAGGTGGCGCGCGTTGGCGAAGAAGAGGGGCGCGTCGAAGCGGTAGATGATGAGGCCGGGCATCGTCTCGGAGTCCGCATACCGCTCGATGTCGTGGTAGCCGAGCATCCCCTCCCTCCTGCCGAGCACCGCGTCGTGCGGCCGGGCGGCTCGCCGGACGAGGTCTCCCAGCGCCAGCGCCACCGCGATGAGGATGCCCTGGAGGATGCCCAGCACCAGCACGCCCACCAGCGTCACCACCGCCAGCACCGCCTCCACGGGCCGCACGCGCCACAGCCCGAGGATGGAGCGCACGTCCATCAGATACACGGCCGCCACGATGACGATGGCCGCCAGCGCCACCATGGGCAGGCTGCGCAAGAGCGGCGTGAGGAACAGCGCGAAGACGAGCACCACCACCGAGGCCAGCACCCCCACCAGCTGCGTGCGGCCGCCCATGGTCGCGTTGACGGCGGTGCGGGAGTCGCTGCCCGTCACCGGGAAGCCCTGGGTGAAGGCGTTGACCAGGTTGCCGGCGGCCTGCCCGAGAAACTCCTGGTTGCTGTCCAGCCGGTAGCGGAACCTGTCGGCGAAGATGCGGCCCGTGAGCACAGAGCTGGCGTAGTTGACGAGCGTCAGGCTGAAGGCGGCCGGCAGCAGGGCCCGCACGTCCCCGAAGCCCACGGACGGCAGCCCGAGGGCCGGAGGCGCCGCGGAGATGGCGCCCACCACCTTGACGCCGCCATGCGCGAGCTGGAACAGCTCTCCCGCCACCGTGGTGAGCACCACCAGGACGAGCGGGCCTGGCGCCCGGGGCAGCACCTGCCGTAGCAGCACCAGCACCGCGATGGCGCCCAGCCCCAGCAGCACCGTCGGGACGTGGGCCCGCGAGAGGCCCGCGCCCACCTCGTACACCTGCCCCGCGAAGCTGTCGGCCTTGCGCTCCAGCCCGAACAGCCGCGCCAGCTGGCTGCCGATGATGATGAGGGCCGCGCCGTTGATGTAGCCCACCAGGATGGGCTTGGACAGCAGGTCCGCGAGCGCGCCCGCCTTGAGCAGGCCCCCGAGCAGGCTGAGCACACCCACCATCAGCGCGAGCAGCGCCGCCAGGGACGCATGGCGCGCCGGGTCTGCTCCCGCCGCCACCAGGCCCAGGGCCGAGGCGGTGATGATGGCGGCCCCCGCTTCGGGCCCGACGATGAGGTGCCGCGAGGGGCCGAACAGCGCATAGGCCAGCATCCCCGCGACGCCCGCGTACAGTCCCGCCGCCGGACGCACCCCGACAATCTGCGCATACGCGAGCCCCTGGGGGAGGAGCATCGCGCCAATGGTGAGCGCGGAGAGCAGGTCCGCCTGGAACCACTGTCTCTGGTATCCGCGAAACTGTTGCAATCCTGGAACCGCACGACGCACCGCCGCCCACACCTGCATGCGTGCCTCCACGGGTACGACGGTGCGTATCTTCCGTCACCAGCGCACGGCAAAGCTGAGCCCCGCACCTCATGGCGGCAACACGGCGCGCGGCCCGGGGGAAGAGCGGGGGGAGGTCCCGCCCCCGGGGGTGGGAACAACGGGTGGACGCCGACGCATGGCACCGCCTCCGGTCCTATGGTCGCCCTGGCATGGCCTTCCCACGTTGGTCAACCATGACACCGACCACTGTGACCCTGCTCCTGCTGCTGGGTGGGGCACCCGCTGGGAATGAGTCCTCCGCTGAAGGCAACACCGCTACGAAGGCCACGGCATGTCACGACGACGATGCCAGGCAGCTGGGCGGCCACACCTTCCAGTTCCCCATCCTCCAGCAGAGCGCCTTCGTGACCACGCACGTGGGCCTCAGGGAGGGTGTCGCGCGCTACGACGTGCCGGACCTGCCCGTGGGCCGGCTGGGCACGACGGACGTGCTGCTCACGGGAGTCCAGCAGTCGGTCGACCTGGGCCTGGCCTTCACGGACTGGCTGGGCGTGGCGGGCTTCGCGCGGGGCACCGTCATCACCGGGGCCAACGCCCGCTCGCTGCTGGTGGACGGCGCGACGGTGGAGCTGGTGGGCCAGGCGGGCGCCATCGTGCGTGTGTGGCGCAACGAGGGCAGCGGAACGCAGCTCTCGCTTCGCGGCAACTTCGGCTATCAGGACGGCAGCGAAGTCACCGTCCTCCCGCTCGTCCGCGGCATCCTGAACAACCCGCTGCTGACCGTCGAGGACGTGGTGCAGGGAGGCATTGGCGAGTTCATCCTTGTGCCAAGGACGGAGACCTCGGTGAACGGGGGCGCCTTCCTGGCCCAGGCCCTGGGACGGACCTTCTCCCTGCAGGCCTCCGCGAACGGTGAGTACGCCTGGCGCGAGCGTGAGCCCTTCGACGTGGCGACCGGCGCCCGCGTCACCCAGAAGACGCATGCGGCGCGCGTCAACCTCACGGCCGCTCTCACCGCGGACTTCGCCTCGCTGGGTGTCCCCGTGGCCCTCATCGGCGAGTACCTGTTCTCCACCGGAGAGGAGACCGAGGTGGGCCTGCCCGACAGGACCTTGCGCTCGAGCACGGTGGCGCTCGGCGTCTACTACTCCGGCAGGCCCAACCTTCAGGTGGGCCTGGGCGCCGCGACCACCCTGAACGCCGCGCCCCGCATCGGGCTCGGCGAGGAGGGCCAGCCGCTCGAGTCCGGCGATCCGACGCTCAGCTACGCCCAGCTCATCCTCCGCTACATCTGGTGAGCCCCGGCAGTTGCCCTCCGGTGCGAGGCGCGGCTGGCGGCGCCGCCCCCTGAAGCCCACCTCGCGCCAACCCAAGGCGCGGCTCCGCGCTGCCATGGCGAGGCAGTAGCAATCCGGCTGCCCGCGCGCCTCCACCGCGGGGCAGGCTCGGGCCGTCGCCGCGACCTCCTGCCCGCCCGCCTCTCCTCTTCAGCCCCCGGTCATCTCCACCATTAGGCCACTCCCCGGCACAGGGGGCCGCATCGGAGGCGACATGGCGAAGAAGCAGGCGACGAAGCAACCGAACATCCTCATCATCTGGGGAGACGACATCGGCTGGTTCAACCCGAGCTGCTACCACCAGGGGGCGATGGGTTACCGCACGCCGAACATCGACCGCATTGCCGCCGAGGGTGCGCGGTTCACAGACTGGTACGGGCAGCAGAGCTGCACGGCGGGACGTGCCGCCTTCATCACCGGCCAGTCGCCGATCCGCACGGGCCTCACCAAGGTGGGACTGCCGGGCGCGAAGCTGGGCCTCCAGGCTGAAGACCCGACCATCGCCGACCTGCTCAAGCCCCTGGGCTATGTCACCGGCCAGTTCGGCAAGAACCACCTCGGGGACCGCGACGAGTTCATCCCCACCGCGCACGGCTTCGACGAGTTCTTCGGAAACCTCTACCACCTCAATGCCGAGGAGGAGCCCGAGGACGCGGACTACCCCAAGGACCCGGCCTTCCGGAAGCGCTTCGGGCCGCGCGGGGTGCTGCACTCCTGGGCCAATCCCGACGGCACGCAGCGAATCGAGGACACCGGCCCGCTCACGAAGAAGCGGATGGAGACGGTGGACGATGAGTTCCTCTCGGCGACCACCGACTTCATGGAGCGCGCCACCGCCGCGGACAAGCCCTTCTTCATCTGGTTCAACTCCACCCGCATGCACATCTTCACGCACCTGCGGAAGGAGTCGCGGGGGAAGACGGGCCTGGGGCTTTACCCGGACGGCATGGTCGAGCACGACGGCCACGTCGGCCAGCTGCTCGCCAAGCTCGATGAGCTGGGCATCACCGACAACACCATCGTGATGTACTCGACCGACAACGGCGCCGAGGTGATGAGCTGGCCCGACGGCGGCAGCACCCCGTTCCGCGGCGAGAAGGACACCAACTACGAGGGCGGCTGGCGCGTGCCCTGCGTCATCCGCTGGCCAGGAGTCATCGAGCCGGGGACGCTCTCGAACGAGATGTTCTCGCACACCGACATGCTGCCCACGCTGCTCGCGGCCGCCGGGGAGCCCGACATCGTCGAGAAGCTCAAGAAGGGCCACAAGGCCGGGAACAAGACGTTCAAGGTCCACATCGACGGCTACAACCTCCTGCCCTTCCTCAAGGGCGAGGTGAAGGAGAACCCGCGCCGCGCCTTCTTCTACTGGAGCGATGACGGCGACCTGATGGCGCTGCGCTTCAGCGTGTGGAAGGTCCACTTCCTCGAACAGCGCGCCCATGGCCTGGGCGTCTGGCGGGAGAGCTTCGCGGAGCTGCGCGCCCCGAAGATCTTCAACCTCCGGAGCGACCCCTTCGAGCGGGGCGATGTCGACGCATCCATGTACTACGACCGGTGGATGGCCGAGCACGCGTACATGCTGGTCCCCGCGCAGGCCCTCGTCGGCATGTTCCTGAAGACCTTCGATGAGTTCCCTCCACGCCAGACGCCCGCGAGCTTCAGCATCAGCCAGGCGCTGGAGAAGGCACGCGAGAGGCAGCAGAAGCTGGCCACAGCCGCTCCGCCCGAGGAGGAGGTCGCTCCGGCCGTGAGCGAGGAGCAGCCCGCGGTCCATTGAGACGCCGCGGGCGGACAGGAGTGCGTGACTGCCTCCTGTCCGCCTGCCTCTCCTCCCCGCTCCCGGACATCCCCAGTCTTGAGATGTTCTCCAGCATGCAGGAGGTCCTCATGGCAGGCAGATGTGGCTCACGAAACCCGGGCGGGAGGTGGGGGCTCGCACTCGCCCTCCTCGCGACGGCAGCCCCGGCACTCGGCCATGCGCAGCAGGCGCGAGCACCCAGGGAGCAGGCCGCGCAGGTCGACCCGCGGGCCGACCGGCTCCTGCGCCAGATGAGCGACTTCCTCGCCGCCGAGCGCGACTTCACCGTCCGCACCGAGGGGACGCTGGATGTCGTGCTCGAGTCGGGCCAGAAGGTCCAGGTCCACCGCGCGGGGGACGTGCGCATGCAGCGGCCGGACCGGCTCCGCGTGGACCGCGAGGGGGACCTGGCCGGGCTCCAGCTCTACTACGACGGCCGGCAGCTCACCGTCTACGGCGAGCGCAGCAACGCCTATGCGACGACGCCGGCGCCGGCCACCGTGGACGCCACCCTCGACGTGGCCGCGGAGCGGCTCGGCCTGGAGGCGCCGGGCGCGGACCTGCTTCGCGGCAACCCCTACGCCGCCCTCACCGAGGACGTGTGCTCCGGGACCTATCTGGGACGCGCCGTGGTGGACGGCGTGCCCGTGCACCATCTCGCGTTCCGCAACAGCGAGGGGGTGGACTGGGAGCTCTGGGTCGAGGACGGCCCGCGGCCCCTGCCGCGCAAGTACGTCATCACCTCCAGGGACCTGCCCGGCAGCCCGCAGTACTCCGTGAACCTGTCCGACTGGAACCTGTCGCCCCGGCTCACCCAGGACACGTTCCGCTTCGTACCCCCTCCCGACGCGATGCGGGCGTCGTTCCTCGCTCCGGGCGCGTTGGATGCGCAGCCGCAGGGAGGTGCGAAATGACGACGACGGCACGCAGGGCCCGTCGACGGGTGGCGGGAGTGTGGCTGGCGCTGATTGCCGCGGCGGGAGTGCTGGAGTTGCCGGAGCAGCTGTGGCTGCCCCTGGTGCCCCTGTATCCCGGGCCGGCGGTAGCCCAGCCCTACGGCACGGAGCGCAGGGTGGCGCGGCGCACCTCGCGGCGCACGTCCAGGCGGCAGGCGGCCATCCACGACGCCGGCAGCACGAGCACGGCCGTGGTGGCGGTTCCCCCGAGCGCGCGCTACGTCACGGCGCTCCCGGCCGGCTGCGCCGCCGTGACGGTGGGCGCCGTCACCTACCAGCAGTGCGGCGCGGTCCGCTACCGCCCCTATTACCAGGGGGAGACCCTCGTCTACGTCGTCGAGTAGCCCCCGCGTCAGCGCGGGGGGCGGCCCGGGCGTGGCACCTCGCGCCCGGCGAGCCCTCCCGCGCGTCCGGCCCCCATGACCGGTGCCTGACGGCCCCCTCGCATGCGCGGGCTGGTGTCCCCGGACCCGGGCCCGGCTCAGCTTGCCTCGGCTGGACTCCACGTCCGCCCCACCCGCCCCAGGAGCCGAGGCATGAGCACCCACTTCAGAGATGAGGCCGTGAGCCGTGAGCCGGAGCCCCCGGCCGCAGACGCGCCCTTCCCGGACATGGTGTGGATTCCCGGCGGCACCTACTGGAGGGGCTCGGACCACCACTACCCCGAGGAGGCGCCCGCCCACCAGGTGACGGTCTCCGGCTTCTGGATGGACCGCTTCACCGTGACGAACATGCAGTTCGCCCGCTTCGTGGACGCCACCCGCTATGTCACCGTGGCCGAGCGCCCGCTGAACCCCGCGGACTACCCCGGCGCGCGCCCGGAGCTGCTGGTGCCCGGCTCGCTCGTCTTCCGCAAGGCCCCCGGCCCCGTGGACCTGCGGGACATCTCCCACTGGTGGGCCTACGTGCCGGGCGCGTGCTGGAGGCACCCGGAGGGGCCCGGCAGCCACCTCAAGGGCCGCGGCAGGCACCCCGTGGTGCACCTCGCCTACGAGGACGCGGAGGCCTATGCGAAGTGGGCCGGCAAGGCGCTGCCCACCGAGGCCGAGTGGGAGAAGGCCGCGCGAGGCGGGATGGACCGCAAGGAGTTCTGCTGGGGGGACGAGCTCACTCCCGGCGGCAAGCACCTGGCCAACACCTGGCAGGGCGAGTTCCCCTGGCAGAACCTGCGCGAGGACGACTTCGAGGGCACCTGCCCCGTGGGCAGCTTCCCACCCAACGGCTACGGCCTGCACGAGATGGCGGGCAACGTGTGGGAGTGGACCACGGACTGGTTCCAGGCGCGCCACACCGGCAACAAGGGCAAGGCGTGCTGCATCCCCGTCAACCCGCGCGGCCCTCCCCAGCCGGACGGCAGTCGAGACCCCGGCCTGCCGGCGGTGAACATCCCCCGCCGGGTGCTCAAGGGCGGCAGCCACCTGTGCGCACCCAACTACTGCAGGCGCTACCGCCCGGCCGCGCGCTCCCCCCAGCCCGTGGACAGCGGCGCCAGCCACATCGGCTTCCGCTGCATCGTGCGCCCCGCGGCCTCGTGACGGCCGTCAGGTGGGGACGCTGCCGGCGGGCAGCTCCGGCCGGCCCTGCCGCTTCGCCCAGGCCTTGTAGGGAATCAGCGCGAGCAGCCGGACCAGGACGATGGCGCCCACCACCGACGCCACGTCCAGCGCCTGCAGGCGCGGGTAGCTCTGGACGATGATGGTCATCGTCAGCGCCGGGGGCGCGAGGGCGGCGGCCAGGGCCACGGCCTTGCGGTCCTCGAGCCGGGGTCCGCCCGCCCAGTGCCCCAGGAAGGCCGAGGCG
Source organism: Pyxidicoccus xibeiensis (assembly GCF_024198175.1). Classification (NCBI taxonomy): domain Bacteria; kingdom Pseudomonadati; phylum Myxococcota; class Myxococcia; order Myxococcales; family Myxococcaceae; genus Pyxidicoccus; species Pyxidicoccus xibeiensis. The sequence continues at coordinate 276,199 of NZ_JAJVKV010000002.1, read as the reverse complement.
GACACGAGCGCCACCAGCGCCAGCACCGTGGCCACCCCGAGCTCCCGCACGCGGGGAGGCGCCCGGACGAGGACGAGCACTGCGACTGCCACCAGGAGCACGTTGAACAGGCGGTTGGCCCACACGGCCAGCACCTCCGCCGCGCGGGGAAACAGCTGGTGGATGGCCATCCCCACCAGCAGCGGCGGGACGACCTTCACCAGCAGGAGGCCCAGCACCAGGCCGGGCGTGGCCTGGAGCTGGAGCCCCAGCACGCGGTCCAGGACCGAGACCCAGAGGGGCACTGTGACCAGGGTGCACAGCACCAGCAGCAGCAGCAGGTTGAGCGCCGTGGGGACGCTCGCGTTCAGGGCCTTCGCCTGTCTCACCACCAGGGGCGCGCCGGGGCAGATGGCGGTGAGCGCGATGGCGCCCGCTGCCTCCGGAGGAAGCCTGAGCAGCCGGACCAGCGCGTACGCCACGAGCGGCACCGCCACCAGCACCACGGCCAGGGCCCGCCCGTAGAGAGCCGGGCGCCGCAGCACCTGCCGCAGCTCCCGCGGGCGTGCCGCCAGCCCGGCGGAGAACATGAACAGGACGATGATGTTGGACAGCACGAGGACGATGATGGACCTCAGCATTTGCCTTCCCCCTCTCAGGGCAGTCCTTCGTGGATCTGCTTGATGACGGCGAGGAACTCCCGGTCCAGCACCAACAGGACGGCCAGCGGCGCGAGCGCCGCCGCCAGGACGGCCACCAGCGCGCGCCGGTCGAACGGGAACAGGCGCATCTTCCGGGCGGTGGCGAAGGCGCTTCCCAGGTCGGCCAGGGAGGAGAAGTCGGGCGCGCCCAGCAGCTCGCCACCGGCCGCGTCGCGAAACCACTTCCGCTCGAAGCGCCGCGAGTGCCAGGCCGCGAGCGCGGAGAACCTCACGTCCCCCCGCCGCTTGGCCCTGACGAGCTGGGGGGTGAACAGGCCCAGGGGCGCGTAGACGACGAGGGCCGAGAGTCCCCCGAGCACCACCATGGGAGCCAGGTAGGGCAGCGGAGCGCCGACGACGCCATGGGGCACGGTCCTCCAGAGGTACGAGGCTAGCGAGAAGGCCAGCGCGAACACCACGGGCGCGAAGCCGGCCTGGCAGATGGCCAGGAAGCCCAGGCCCCCCATCATGTCCGGATGCGTGGGCACCAGCGTGAGTGGCAGCCGCGACACGCGAAACAGGAAGCGGGCCCAGAGCACGCCGCGCCACAGCCAGCGCAGCGTCAGGAACCGGAAGAGGGGCTGGCTCACCGCCAGATACCACCAGCCCGCGAGCGATGGAGACTCCCCCACCCCGTCGAAGATCCACGTCCGGGAGGGGTCGGTCGGGGAGACGAGTGAGAGCGCGAAGGCGGCAACCAGCAGGAAGACTTCGGCCAGAGTGCTGTCGCGCCACCGCATCGCCGCGCGCACGGCGTCCGCGAAGGCGGGCCGGCTGCCCACCCCCACCAGGCGGGAGGCGAGGAACTGGCGCACGGCCTCGGAGATGCGCCCGTCGATATAGGGCTCGGCCGCGATGAGCACCGCCAGCGAGATGAGCAACTGGGCGTGGACCTGCTGCTCCGAGAACAGGGCCCGCGGCGCCGCGCCGCCCTGGAGCAGCGTGAGCAGGGGGATGGGCAGCCAGGCCAGCGCAACGAGGGCGAGCGTGCACCGGAGCCTGCCGGAACACCGGGGAGTGACGAGGTGGAGCGTGCGCTCGACCCTGTAGAGCAGCCCCCCCTTCACGAGTGAAAAGTCGGGAAGTGGGGAGAGCACGTCCATGGTCCGGCATCCAGTCAGTCACGGGGGGCCAGCCCAAACGGGCTGGCTCCGGGCGGGCATCCGCGGGCGCCCTCCAGTCCACGGTGTGCTCTCGTTGAAGGAATGACAATCCAGCCATCCATCCATGGGCTCGCGTGGTCCTGCTCGAGGTGGATGACAGCCCCTGCGTCCAGGCAGAGCTTCACGGCATCAGCGGAGGGCCGACGTCACCCGGTGCCTCTGCCGGAGGCCCCATGCGTGAGACAGCCGCTCCCTCGCCCCCATCCGAGGAGGACCAGGCCGTGGCCTTCCTGCTCGACCTCGTGCGGGCGCTCCACCTCGCCTATCTGCCCGCCAACAGGGTGGAGTCCCTGGTGCGGGGCGCCGCGCGGGGCCTGGGGCTGAGCGTGGAGCTCTTCACGCTCCAGAGCTTCGCGGCGACGGAGGTCTCCTGGGGGGCGCGGCGGCGGGTGGACATCGAGCGCCTGCCCTTCAACCCCCACTGGAACCTCCACCGGACTTCGGGCCTGCTGCTGCTCACCCGCGCCGTGACGGCGGGACAGCTCACCCTCACCGAGGCGCGGGCCGAGCTGGACCGGGTCGTCCGCCAGCCCTCGGCGTACCCGCACTGGCTGGTGTTCCTCGCCTATGGCGTGTACGGCGCCGTGGTCGCCGCCCGCGTGGGGGGCGCGTGGTGGGAGATGACCGCGGCGGTCCTCATCGGCGTCGTGGCGGGCGTCATCCACTACGGCACGCTCAGGTCGATGCGCATCGACCTGCAGAAGAGCTTCCTCGCCGCCTTCCTCGGGACGCTGATGGTCTGTGGCCTGTCCCTGCTGCTGCCGTCCTTCGACCTGGCGCGGGCCCTGTTCGGTGGAGCGACGCTGCTCATCCCCGCCATGGTGGTGACCCTGGGCGCCGACGAGCTGGTCAGCGAGTCGGTGGAGGCGGGCATGACGCGCCTCACCTACGGGCTGCTGCGCTTCCTGCTGGTGGGCGTGGGCATCACCGCGGGGGCCCGGCTGTGGACGCTCTTCCTCCCGCTCCCCGCCCACCTCCAGGCCCGCCCGCTTCCAGAGCCCGTGGTGCTGGCCCTCGTCGCGCTGGGAGGCGTCGCGCTGACGGTCTGCATGGGAGGCCGGAGGCGCGAGCTGCCGTGGATTGTCGGCGCGGTGCTGCTGGCCTTCGGGAGTCAGGAGCTGACGAAGCTCCTCTTCGGGGGACGCGGCAGCCCGCTCCTGGCGTCCTTCGTGCTGGGCGTCGCCGGCCTCCTGTATGCCCGGCTCCCCGGGAAGACGGCGACGACCATCATCATGCCCGGGCTGCTCCAGCTCGCGCCGGGCTTCCTCGGCACCCAGGCCGTCCTGGCACTGCTCCAGCCGGAGACGCCCGCCTCCAAAGGCAGCTTCTTCGAAGTGCTCCTGGTGGCGGCGCAGCTCGTCATGGGGCTGGTGTTCGCCTCCACCCTCGCTCAGCCCCGGGGCCGGGCGCTCACGCAGAAGGCGCCGGCCTGAGCGGCCTCAGGGAGGCCCGGCGAAGACTGTCTTCCAGTCGTCGCGCATGCTGACGACGTGCCAGCCGCCCTCCCTCGCCGCGCGCAGGGAGGCCCCGTCCTTCTCCTGGTAGGCGAACTCCCTCGCCGCGTCGTCGTGGTTGATGAGCAGTTGGAACGAGGGCCCGCGCCGCAGCCGCGAGGCGTCCAGCATGGCGATGTCTCCGCCGCTGCGGACATTGCCCGCGACGAACACCGGGGGCCTGCCGATGTGCAGGTCATTGCCCACCGGCTTGCCCTCCTTGTCGTTGAGGTGGCGCGGGCGGGGCTCGCGCCAGAGCACGCTCTTGCCGCCGCGCTTCTCGTACTTCGTCTCCAGGCTGCTGCCGATGACCTGCTCCGGAGGAATCCCATACAGCTCCTCGGAGAAGACGCGCATGAAGTCGAGGCCCCCGCCCGAGCTGATCCACGTCTGGAAGTCATTGTCGCGCAGGTACTGGAGCAGCTCGAGCATGGGCTGGTAGGCGAGCTGCGTGTAGGGCCTGCCGAGCTTCGGGTGGCGCGCGGTCCGCAGGAACTGCCGCACCTCCGCCTGGAACTGCTCCTGCGTCATGTTCGCGTGGGTGGCCGCGAACAGCTCCATCACCGCCTTCTCGCCCCCCTCCATCAAGGCGTCCACGTCCCGCTCCAGCGCGGCCTTGTAGGGCTGCCGCTGCCGGAGCGACGGGTCCTTCTCCGCAAGTGCCCGGACCCGGTCGGCCAGGAAGGCGCCCTGGACGGCGGGCTTCTCCTGCCACAGCGTGCCGTCGTTGTCGAAGACGGCGATGCGCTGCTCCACCGGGAGGAAGTCCGGGCCGCCCTCCGCCGTCACTCGGGAGACGAAGTCGATGATGGCCTGCTTCACCGGGCCGTCGTTCCATGACGGAAGGGGGGCGGGCTTCGCGACCTGTGCCCAGGCGGCGGCCGGGAAGACCAGCCCGAGGGCGAGCATGAGCGCGAGGAAGGGGGCGTGACGGCCCGGACAGCGCGGGAATCGGGACATGGGGGTGCCTCTCCCACGACACGCTGGGCCCGCCGTGTCCCATCCGCAACGCTCGGGGAGCCAGCCGGAAGGGGCACCGGTGGGGCCGCCTACCGCTTCGGCTTCGAGCCCTGGGGAAAGAGGAACGCGAGCTGGAGGCGCAGCTGACGGGCGCCGACGTCACGTACCAGCCTCCTCGTGCTCGCCGCGATGCTCCCGCGGCTTGCGCATGCGTCTTCTGCGGTGGAAGACCCTGCGCTCCAGCAGGCCCACCAGCGAGCTCGTGATGGCGACGGAGGGAGCCACCATGGCGGCAAGCACCGGGCTGCCCAGCGCAGCCTCGCATCCCACGGCCGCGGCAATCCAGATGGAGGCGGCCGTCGTGAGTCCGAAGATGGCGCTCCCCTTCTTGAGGACGCTTGCCGCACCGACGAACCCGATGCCAGACGCGACGCCCTGGATGATGCGGAGCGTCTCGACATCCCTTCCCACCAGGTTCGCCCCGGTGGTGCAGAAGAGCGCGGCGCCAAGCGTCACCAGGTAGTGGGTCCGGATGCCGCCCGGCCGCTCGCGGTACGGCAGGCCCAGGATGATGCCAGCGCCTCCCGCCACGAGCAGCCGCACCAGCAGCTCACCACTCCCGAGTCCTTCCACCATGCCGGGCTCCTGGAACGCGTCCCCTCGGCTCAGAAGCCAATTGCCGGCAGGGGCGGAAGGGACCTGTCTCCCAGTGCCCGCTCCACGACGTCCGCGTGGTGGCGGAGGGACGCCAGCTGTGGGGAGTCCGCCAGGGCACGCTCCGCCACCGCGAGGATGCGCTGCAGCGCCGCGCGCGCCGCCTGCTGGTCCTCCACCTCCCGCGCCTGCTGGCCCACGGTCCCCGCCAGTCGCAAGAGCCGCAGCACCACCGCGGGCTCGGTGGCGCCGTAGCGGAGGATCTGGTCCGTGGCCAGCTCGAGGTAGTCGCGCAACGTGGGGCCCCGCAGGAAGACGCACGGGCGCCCCGACGCATCCGCCAGCACGCGGGGCCCCAGACGCAGCTCACCGAGCCCGCACAGCAGGAAGGTGAGCTGGTCCACCGCCTCCACGGCGGTATAGGGGTCGTTGATGGCGGGCGAGAGCGCCTTGATGGCCACGTCCACGAGCTGCCTCACGCCCAGGGCCACGTCGGTGTCCTCGCTCCTCCAGCGGCCCAGGTGGATGGCGCGCAGGAACTCCGCGCAGACCTCGGGGGACATGGCGCCGCCCCCGCGTCCCGGCTCCACCCAGCCCACCTCCGCGCCCCGGACCACCGGCTCGCCGATGGCGAGCCCCACATGGACGGCGAGCCCCCGCGCCGAGGCCACGGCCCGCAGCGCGGGCGCGTCCACGTCCACCACGAAGCCGTCCGCGGAGGCCCGGAGCGGCCACGCCCCGCCGGAGCGGCCCGGCACCGCGGCCGCCACGTCCTCCTGACGGAGCCGATCCCGGCTCCTGGCGACGCGCAGCGTCTCCTGACGCACCTGCCGGACCAGGTACTCCACGCGCATGAGCTGGAGCGTGTGGAGGACCTGGAACACCAGCGCCGCCCCACAGAGCAGCAGCAGGAGCATGGCCATGCCGAGCGCCGGGCGCGGCACCCGCGCGGCCTCGGACGCGAACCCGAACTCCTGCGAGGCCACGAGGCAGTAGACGCCGGTGGCGACGAACACCGGGATGATGATGCGGATGCCGGCGCTGTGCACGTACAGCCGCAGCAGGCGCGGCGAGTACTGCCCCGCGGCGTTCTGCACCACGAGCATGGACAGCGAGAGGACGATGCTCATCGAGGACAGCGCGATGCCCAGCACGGTGGCGAGCATGCTCCGGGCCTCCGCCGCCGTGGAGTGCCAGGCCATTCCGCTCAGCACCCGTGCGACGGGAGCGGGAGGATTCACGAGCAGCAGGCCCAGCGCGGCCCCCACCAGCGCGCCCAGCAGGGAGTGCAACCACAGCCCGGGCCGCCCCCACCCGCGGGCCGGGTGGCCCTTGCTCGCGCTTCCAGGACGGGGGGCGCCGCCAGCCCAGGCCTGCCTGCGTGTGAGTCCCGCGCTGCCCGCCATGTGCCTCACCTCCGCCGCGAGCCCTCCCGGCGTTGCCCCGCGCCCCCAGGAGCCGGGAGCGCGCGGGCGCGCCAGGACAGGGAGGCCCCCACGCCCCCCCGTCACGTCAGCGCATCAGGAGTGTGCCTGGAGGGCGCGGTGGACGAACTGCTCCACCTCGTTGGCCAGGCTCATGATCTGGTCGCCCACCGTGGGCTTGCCGTCACCCTGTCGCTCTCGCATCTTCTCCTTCACCCGCTCCTTGAGGGGGCCGATGGAGAGGCTGCCCGGGGCCTGGCTCGGCGGGTATTCCAGGAGGCTCTCGGCGAAGCGCTTCACCAGCGCCTGGGCCGGGACGAAGAGGAACATCCGCTCGCCGTACCAGCGCACGTACTGCCCGGAATGCGTCGCGTACTCGAAGGGGTCCGAGCGCAGGTTGAAGACGTAGGGCCAGACGGGGTTGAAGCGCTTGCCGCTGAACCACATGTCAGGGCCCTCGCCGTCCTGGTAGCTGAAGACGATCTTCCAGTCGTCGTACCGGATGGCGGCGAGGTTGCCGCTGTCGAGCACGTAGACGAACTCATGCCGGCGGCCCGGCTCCGTGCCCGCCAGCAGCCCGCGCTGGTCATAGCCATCCAGGTGGACCTTGAACGTCTTGCTCCCCACGGTGTGGCCCTGCTTGCACCGCTCGACGAGGTCCTCCGGGCCGCCCGCCGCGGCCACGAGCGTGGGCATCCAGTCCTCGTGGGCGAAGATGTCGTTGATGACAGTGCCCGGCGGGATGACGCCCGGCCACCGCACGACGCAGGGCACGCGCACGCCTCCTTCCCAGGTGGAGCCCTTCTCGCCCCGGAACGGCGAGTTGCCGCCGTCCGGCCAGCCCATCTTCTCCACGCCGTTGTCCGTGGAGAAGATGACGATGGTGTTGTCGGCGATGCCCAGCTCTTCGAGCTTGGCCAGCAGCGCGCCCACGTGGTCATCCAGCTCCGTCATGGCGTCCGCGTACAGGCCCTTGCCCGTCTTGTTGCGGTACTTCTCCTGCAGGAACGTCCAGACGTGGGTGCGCGTGGAGTTGTGCCAGATGAAGAAGGGCTTGTCGTCCGCCACCGAGCGCTCCATGAAGGCCAGCGAGGACTGGAGGAACTCCTCGTCCACGGTCTCCATGCGCTTGGTCGTCAAGGGGCCGGTGTCCTCGATGCGCTGCCGGCCCACGCGGCCCCAGCGCGAATCCTCGGTCGGGTCGTCGCGGTCGGTGGCCCAGGTGTGGAGCACGCCCCGGGGCCCGAACTTCGCCTTGAAGGCCGGGTCCTTCGGGTAGTCGGGGCACTCGGGCTCGTTCTCGGCGTTCAGGTGGTACAGGTTGCCGTGGAACTCGTCGAAGCCGTGGGCGGTGGGCAGGAACCGGTTCGAGTCGCCCAGGTGGTTCTTGCCGAACTGTCCGCACGTGTACCCCAGCGGCTTGAGCAGCTCCGCGAGCGTGGGGTCCGAGTCCTGGAGGCCGTAGTCCGCCCCCGGCATGCCGATGGTCGTCATGCCGGTGCGCAGCGGGTTCATGCCGGTGATGAAGGCCGCGCGGCCCGCGGTGCAGCTCTGCTGCCCGTAGCAGTCCGTCAGCAGCGCTCCCTCGCGGGCGATGCGGTCGATGTTGGGCGTGCGGTAGCCCATCATTCCCTGGTTGTAGGCGCTGACATTCCAGAGGCCGATGTCATCCCCCCAGATGACCAGGATGTTTGGCTTGCGCCCAGGCCCGCTCCTGCCATGGCCGTTGCCGCCGGGCCCATGGCCATTGCCCCCCTGTCCACCGTGTCCATTACCTGCCTGCTTCGTCTTCGCCATGGGCGTCCTCTTTCCGTTCCGCGCTCCGCCGCCCGCCGCAGGCTCCATGCGCCCCGGCCTCCGACCGCTGGAAGGCGGCGCATCGCATGAACGAAAAGGTGCTCAGCCCCGGAGGGCTGGACCACCCGTACCGGAGGGTTGCTCCCAACACGGAGGCCAGGGGCCTCGGACATCACCCTTCAAAGACAATCCATGTTCATCTGTATATGTGTTCCTTCACCTGCTGCCAGAGGCCCCTCCCGGGCGCCATCGTGGCGGTGGCCGCACGGAGCGGCCGAAGGGACGAGGCTTGGCGTCCTCGCGCCGCATCCTCAATGTCGAAAGGCCGACGGCATGCGCCTCGGTGGAAGCCAAGGAGAAGCCCATGCGGTCGCCATCCCGTGTCGCCCCCCTCGTGCTGGGCCTGCTGCTCACCGCCTGCGCGGGCATCGACGTCAGCACCAACTACGACCCCAGTTCCGTGCAGCAGCTCGAGGGCTACCGCAGCTACGCCTGGCTGCCGGAGCCGCAGGGCAAGGACCCGCGCGTCTACAACGACATCATCGACGCCAACGTCCGGCAGGCGGTGGACCAGGAGCTGAACGGACGGGGCTACCAGAAGGTGGACCCGGGCGCTTCCCCGGACTTCCTCATCGGGTGGCAGGGCGCCATCGACTCGCACCTGGACTCGGAGACGGTGGACTCCTTCTACGGTTACCCGGCGGACCCCTTCTTCGGGCCGGTGTTCGCCACCGCGCCACAGACCTACGTGCGTGAGTATGAGGAGGGCACCCTCATCCTCGACATCGTGGACGCGAAGGCGAAGCAGCTCGCCTGGCGCGGCACGGCCCAGGCGGAGGTGGGCGACAACCCGTCCGCGTCGAGCACGCGGGAGCGCATCGGCGAGGCCGTGGAGCAGATGCTGTCGCGCTTTCCTCCCAAGCCCGGGCAGTGAGCGCCCCAGCCGCGGTGCCTTCCTCACGCGCGCCGCCAGGCGCGCACCACCAGCACCCCGACGACGCCTGCCCCCAGCAGCCCCAGGCCCACGAGCGCCAGCAGCCACAGGAAGACGCGGTCCACCAGGCGCCCGGCCCGGTCGAAGGCATGATCCACCCAGCCCACGGCCAGCCCGTCGAGCTGCTCCAGCGTCCCCACGCGCTCGGCGTGCAAGGCCTCCAGCACCGCCACGCGCTCGCGTCCCACCCCCGCCAGGACGGCCTGCCGCTCCTGGCTCAGCGCCTCCAGCACCGCCACGCGCTCGCGGGCCACCAGCGCGGGCGTGTTCGCGGCCACGCTCCCCACCCGGTCGAGGATGTCCACCGTGCGCGCCAGCTCGGCCGTGGCGGTCTGGAGGGCGGGCGCGCTCAGGGCGTCCGTGGCCACGAGCTCCGCCTGCCAGCGGGCCTGGCGCGGAAGGCTGGCCGCGTAGAGGTCCACCCGCGCGGTGATGTCGCGCGTGTCCTCCAGCAACCCGGCCGCCTGCTTCAGCAGCCCTCCGCCCGAGGCCTCCGTCACGGAGGCCAGCAGGGGCGCGGTGGACTCGCGCGTGACGAGCGGCCCGGTCAGCGGGTGCTCGGCGGCCCAGGCATGGACCCGCGCCCTCGCGGGCGACACGTCGTCCCGTCCCGAGACCTCGCGCCACAGCGCCTCCACCTGTGACTCCATGTCGTCCAGCGAGCGCCGGGCCTCGGCCACCAGCTCCGGAGAGGCGCCCTCCGCCCGCTGGGACAGCACGTCCTGGAGCTGGGCCAGCAGCGCCCAGGCGTCCACCAGGGCGGCCACCGGGTCCGGCTGGAAGAGCGCGCCCTGCATGGCGGGCACCGCGTTGGCCTTGAACGTGAGCATCTGCCGCCGCACCTCGGGTGAAGCCGAGCGCTCGGCGAGGTCATCCGCCGTCGCCTCCAGCAGGCCGGAGAAGCGCCGCGCCAGGTCACGCACCCGCACGCGCAGCGCGCTCACGTCCAGGTCCGAGCGCCCCACGCGCTCGGCCAGCTCCGAGCGGGGCGCATCCAGCGTCGCGCACGCGCAGAGGAGCGCCGCGAGCACCACCGCGGGCACCCGGCGCCAGGGGTGAAGGACCGGAGACATGGGCCCGGCGCAAGCTGCGCATGCACGCCCCCTGCGCCGACCCTCACCTGGAGCCGGTGGGCCCGTTGTGCTCCGGACAGTCCACGCCCTTCACAAATCACATGCAATGCAGAAGCAACTGCCGGCGCAGCGCCCCCGGGACGATAAGTAAAGGAAAGGCCATGTCGGTGTCTCCACGTGTGAAAGGCGCGATGCTGGGACTGTCCGCGGCGGCCCTCTTCGGGGTCAGCGCGCCGGTGGCGAAGCTGCTGCTGCCCTCCAGCACGCCGCTGGTGCTGGCCTCGCTCCTCTACCTGGGAGGCGGGCTGGGGCTGACCTGCCTCGAGGCGCTGCGGCGGCTGCGCCCATCCGGTGTCCCAGGAAGCGAGGCACGCCTCGGGCGCAACGACGTCCCCCTGCTGCTCGGGGTCATCGTCTGCGGCGGAGTCCTGGGGCCGGTGCTGATGCTGGTGGGCCTGCAACGGCTCTCGGGAGTCGCGGCCTCGCTGCTGCTCAACCTGGAGGGCCCCTTCACCATCGTCCTGGCGCTGCTCGTGTTCGGAGAGCACCTGGGCCGTGCCGGCGCGCTCGCCGCTGGCTTCGTCATGGCGGGTGCTGTGGTGCTGGGCTTCCAGGAGGGTGAACTGCAAGGCGATGTGCTGGGCGTGCTGGCGCTGGCCGGTGCATGCCTGGCCTGGGCCGTGGACAACAACCTGACGCAGCGGCTGTCCCTCAAGGACCCCATCGCGCTCGTGCGCACCAAGGCGCTCGGCGCGGGCACGTGCACGCTCATCCTCGCCTGGCTCACCGGGCAGCCCTTCCCTTCCGGGACGGTGCTGGGGGCGGCCCTGGTGCTCGGCTTCGCCAGCTACGGGCTGTCCATCGTCCTGGATGCCTATGCCCTGCGCCTGCTGGGCGCGGCACGCGAGGCGGCATACTTCGCCACGGCGCCCTTCGTGGGGGCCCTGGTGGCGGTGCCCCTGCTCGGCGAGCGGCTGCGGCCTTTGGACCTGCTGGCGGGCGCATTGATGGCCGCGGGCGTCGTGCTGCTCCTGCGCGAGCGGCATGGCCACGCGCACACGCACGTGGCGCTGGAGCACGAGCACCTGCACGCCCATGACGCGCACCACCAGCACGCGCATCCCCCAGGCGTTGATGCCTCCGAGCCGCACAGCCACCCGCACCGGCACGAGCCCGTCACGCACGACCATCCGCACGTCTCGGACCTGCACCACCGTCATAGGCACTGACCGGGCTGGCCCGGCCAAGGGTTGCCGACCTCTGAGGACTCACGTCTCCTCGGGTGGGTTCACGCGACGGAAGGCGCGATACAGCAGCACGTCGTAGTGCACCTTCAGCCCTGCCCCGATGATGAGAGCACCCGCAGGAAGCGCTTCCGTCCCAGCCGGTCCGCGAGGAGCGTGGCCAGCACCGCTCCCGCCAGGCCCGAGCCGATGACCACGCCCACCTTGCCGGGGCTCAGTTCCAGCCCGGACAGGTAGACGCCGAGCAGCACGCCCACCCTCCCTCGCGCGTCCATCCTGGCTGAGGACCGGAGGCAGACACCGCTCACCGCGCCTGGAAGAGCAGCCCCGCGAGCGCGGCCCCGGCGATGACCAGCGGAATCAGGAGCTTCGCGTGCCAGCGGAACAGCGCCGCGAGCGCCAGCGCGAAGACTCCGAGGGTGACGGGCCCGGTGAGCGAGGTGCGCAGCAGCCCCACGGCGGTCGCCGCGATGAGGCCCACGACGCCCGCGGTGACACCGTCCAGGAAGAGCCGGACTCGAGGCTGGTGGAGCACGCGCTCGAAGAAGTCATGCCCCAGCAGCGTGAAGGCGAAGGCCGGAGCGAAGATGGCCGCCGTCAGCGCCAGCGCCCCCGCGAGTCCGCCGCCGAGGTAGCCCACGAAGGTGGAGAAGATGATGAGCGGCGCGGGCAGGATGCCCGACAGCGCCAGGCCATCCAGGAACTGCGCGTTCGTCATCCACCCGCCGAGCACCACCGCGTCGCGCTGGAGGAACGGGATGACGGTGTATGCCCCACCGAAGGTGAGCAGGCCACTGCGCAGCCCGCTCCACGCCAGCATGAGCAGCGAGGGGCGGCCCTGCGTGGCCACGGCGGCTTCCGTCCCGCCCACCAGCGGGGCGGCGGCCTCGGAGGACAGGCCCTGCCGGACAAGCAGGACTCCAAGGACCACCGCGCAGCTCCCCGCCAGGATGAGCGCGGGAACCCTCCCGCCTTGCCGGGCCAGCAGGTAGACCACCCCCGCGGCCACCAGGGTGAACGCGAAGTGGACGCCTGCGACCTGCGCGAGTGCGGCCCCTGCGGCCACGCCCCACAGCCACCTGTTCGCCAGCGCGTGCCCGCCAATGCGCACCACCGCCCGGACGATGAGCGCGCCCACCGCCGCCTGTACGGCCCCGAAGACCGCCACGAGGTTCGGGGAGGCCAGGCCGTAGCGCAGATAAGCCCAGGAGAGCGCCAGCATCAGGACGAAGCCGGGCAGCATGAAGCCCAGCCCCGCGAGCAGGCCCCCCAGCCGCCCTCGGGCCAGCATGCCGAAGTAGACGCACAGCTCGTGGGCCTCGGGACCGGGCAGCACCTGGTAGACGGCGAGGACGCGGTTGAACCGGGCAGGCGATACCCAGCGCTCGCGCTCCACCAGCTCCGCCTTGAGCATGGCAATCTGCGCGACGGGCCCGCCCCACGCGAGCGCGCCGAAGTGCAGGAAGCGCAGGAACAGCTTTCCGTAGGACTCGTGTGGCGGCCGGGGCTCCGGCGCTTCTGTGGAGTTTGACTCCGCCGAAGGGGTTGTGTCGTGGGAGCTCATCCTCGAAGCGCCGCCGCGGCCTTCTGGGCCCGCTCCAGGCGGGCGTTCACCACGTCCCAGCTCACGTTCTGGAAGAAGGCGTCGATGTAGCGGGCGGAGGCCGCGCCGTAGTCCATCTGGTAGGCGTGCTCGTACATGTCCATGACGAGCAGTGGGAGCCCGTTGGCCAGGGCCTGGGTGTGGTTGCCGCTCCAGTAGGTCTGCGGCTGCCCGGAGTGGAAGTTGTACGTGAGGATGACCCAGCCACTGCCACCGCCCAGGCTGGCCCCCGTGGCGCGGAAGTGCTCCTCCCAGCGGCCGAAGTCCCCGTGCGCCGCCGCGAGCAGCTTCTGGATGGCGCCGCCCGCCTTGCCGTCCCCGCCGAGGTTCCCGAAGTACGCCTCGTGGAGGATCATCGAGTTCGTGTAGGTCAGCTCCCGCTCCTTCAGCCCGCCCACGAGGAAGCCCGGCGTATCCTTCGTCACCCGCGCCAGTTCTTCCTCTACCTTGTTGAGGTTCTTCACCGCCCCGCCGTAGTTGTTCTCGTGGTGGCTGCGGAGGAGCTTCTCCGAGAGCCCCTTGAGCTTCGTCGGATTGAAGGGCAGAGGCGCCACCGCGTGCTTGCCAGGGCCTGGAGCGTCTCGAGGCGCAGGCATCGGTGGTGCGGCCTTCTCGGCCGCGACACTCTCATCAGGCGTGAGGAGGACAGCAGTTCCAGCCACTGCTGCTCCGGTCATGAAATCGCGTCGGTTCATCGTAGCTCCCTGCTTCAGAGCGTAGTGCGATGCAGCGGGCACGCAGGGCGGCATGCGTGCGCTCTGAGCAGGGATTGTTGACGCAGGGACGCACCATCGCCGGTGTTGAGTCGATGACCAGCGTTGTCCCTACATGAGGCCGTCACACCACAGGCTGGCGCCAGGCTCGGGACAGGTGCGCAGGGCCTTCCTGGGCAAAGCGCCGAACCAGCTCGTCCCGGCCGCGCTTCCCGTGCTCCATCAGGTACGCCAGCTCCACGGGCATCAGCACCTTGACGGTGACCAGCAGCACTTCTCCGGCCGGCATGGTGAAGCGGCCTGGCAGCGTGCTCGACTCCATGCCCAGCAGCACTCCCACCCTGCCCTCCTTCGTCAGCAGCGGCTCGGGCATGCCCTGGCCAGCAACCTCCATGGAAAGGAAGCCCGCTTTCACCTTCTCACGCACGCTCTCGTGTTCCGCGATCTCATTCCCCACCCGCTCCAGGAGCAGCAGGGGCCAGCTCTTCTCGACGTCACCGAGAGGTTCGTTCGTCTCCAGGGCCAGCTCCAGACCGAAGCCCACGGACGGCTCCACGCGGTCTACGAAGAAGTCCGAGAGCCCATCCGTCACCAGCAGGGTGCGCCCCTCCGGGCGGTGGATGACGCGCCAGACCTGGCGCCGGGCCGGCCAGCCGCCACCGACGACGATGGGGATGATGACGTCTTCGTCCAGCGTCCCCAGGGTGCGCCAGAAGGCTTGGCGGGCCGCGTCCGTCTCATCGCGAAGCGCCAGGAGCTTCCGGTTGCGTTCGCGCTCCTCTGGGCTGATGGCACTCGGGCCGGTGACCTCCTCGAACTTCGCACCTGACACGTGTGCGCGCTCCAGCGCCTCTTTGATGTCCTGGGACACGATGAGTGCGATGGTCCATCCCCAGGTCCGGAACACCCTGGCGCCGCCCACCTTCATCGGGTCGATTCGCATGCCCGACACACCGCGGTATTTCCCGACCTTCTCCGGGCGCCCATCCTCCGGCTTCCAGTACCGCACCTCCTCCGAGGCGTTGTCGTCGATGCACCGGATGAGCCGTGTGGCGACGAGAATGCAGTACGGCTCGGACTGCCCGTCGACTTCAACCGGAAGGAGTTGCACGTCGTCAGGAGCCAGCTCCGCGAAGATGCCTGCAACCCTCTTGTGAACGATGGGAGCGTTCCCAACACCCGCCACGGAATAATCGAGAGGGTTTCCGGGATGATCGATGGGAATCTTCAATCGCGCGTCAACCTGGACGGGGCATCCCGCCTTGAACTGCCAGGGGTCGTCCACCTCCTGGCCCTGCGAGTCCGTAGGGTCTCCCAGCAGCCAACGTCCCTGGAGACACATGTCATCGGAGAGCTTGAAGTACCGCATCGTCATGAGCCTTCCTGCATGTCATTGCCGAGTGACCAGAGCATTGAGCCGGGAACCAGCTGTGGTGATCTCCCTCGCCAGGACCTGAAGTTCTCCAACGAGCACCTCTCTGCATCGTTGGATACTCCGGCAGCCCTCCATGGAATCCTCGAGTCGCTCGTAGATCTCTTCATGGTATTTCTGCGGGTGAGGGCCCTTGTGACCAGGAACGCGAACTCTGTTCGCTGCATCATCCAGTGACATGCCCGCCCGGTCGAAGAGCTTCTGGAACCTGGGCGACCACGGCCCACCCAGGTTGAAGGAGTCCCACCACTTGTTCGTGGCGATGTGGTGCTCGTGAGCGGCGGTCGCCACCGGCTCGGACGCAACTGCGGGCGTGCCGCGCGCCGTCTCCGCGACAGCCTCCGGGTCCAGGGCGATGGTGATGACGCCTCCCGGTGCCACCGCCACGGAGGTCACCTGTCCCGCCGCCGCCAGCCGGAAGCCCCCCTGCTCCGCCCCCACGAGCGAGGCCTGCCCGGAGCCAGGGAGTGTCGGAATCCGCGAGGCCAGCGTCTGCGCCGTGCCGCCCAGCGCCGCCATCGAGAGCATGACGAACACTCGCGCGGCGTTCCTTCCCATCACCTTCCCGTACTTTGCTCCCGCGTCCTCTATCTGCTCGAAGGTGTTCGCCGTCTCCACCTCCCGCGTCAGCACCTTCCAGCCCTGCACCAGGCTCCACACCGTGTCCCATCCCAGGTACGCGATGAGCGTCACCGTGAGCGTCGCGGCGATTCCCTTCGAGAGCAGAGGCTCCGGCACCAGCCACAAGCCGAGATACACCGCCCCGGTCGTCGCCAGCATCGTCATCACCGCGTCCCGGTCAGTCATCCCCTCCAGCGCCTCGGCCGTCTCGTCCCAGACCGACTCCAGGGCCAGCCGAAAGGCCAGCGTGTGCTTGCCCTCCTCATCCAGCGTGACGCCCTCGTCCAGCAGATGCAGGCAGTCGCGTCGAAGCGACTGACGCTGGCACCATCGCCCGTACTCATGCTCCAGCGCCGTTCCCGCCCCGCGCTCTTCGGCGACGAGAAGGCGGCCCCGCTGCGGGTCCTCAACGGAAACGAGCCCCAGACTCCCGCGCATCTGCACACCCGCACGGGGAGCCCCTACGGGGAACAGCTGCAGCGCCGCTTCCCGTGGATGCGAAGAAAGGGGCGCGGTGCGAGCCAGCTCCTGGACGGCCTCCTCGAAAGAGTCCTCGTCCAGCACCACGGGTGCCTCATCCGTGCGTGGGGTGTAGACGAGGGGCCGCCCCTCGCCCGTGTCCAAACGTACCGTCCGGGAGGCCGCACAGCCCGTCCCCAACAGCCCCACCGCCAGCAAAACGGTCGCCCAGCGCAGTGCCATGCTCGTCTCCTGGAACGTCGCCCCATCCGTCCGAGAGCCTATTCCACGCAAATCGAGATAAACGAGTGTTCCATACCTCGGGGCATAGGCCAGACCTGCCCTCGCCAGAGGCCATGGGCGAATGGTTTACGCTGGTATGCCGGGCGGCCAGGGAGGCGCCAATCCATGGTCCGCAGACGGAAAGAACGGCGTCGCCATCTGGGGTTACCCCCTATCGAAGCCCTTGCGGCGGCGCGGCGGTCCCGCTATACGGGCGTCACTTTGCGGCCAGGTAGCTCACCTGGTTAGAGCGGCGGTCTCATAATCCGCAGGTAGTCGGTTCAAGTCCGACCCTGGCCACAGGTAACCCCTGGTTCTCCTTGGAGAATCAGGGGTTTTTTATTTCCGGGGCCCGGCCCGCGGCAGTGCGCTGTAATGCAGGCCCATGCACACGGGTGGCTGCTTCTGCGGAGCGATTCGGTACGAGGTGAGCGCGCCGATGACGGGGGTGACGTACTGCCACTGCTCGAAGTGCCGCCGCTGGCATGGGCACGTCGGAGCCTACACGGCGGTCGACCGCGACGGCTTCCGGCTCACCGAGGCGCGCGGCCTCAAATGGCACTCGGTCTCCCCCACGGTGAGGCGCGGCTTCTGCGTCGAATGTGGCTCGAGCGTGCTGTTCGACGAGACGCCAGACCCGAAGATTTCAATCTGCGCCGGCACGCTCGACGCCCCCACGGGCGTCCGGGAGAAGGCCCACATCTACACGGCCAGCAAGGGCGACTACTACGAGGTCTCGGGAGAGCTCCCCACGTACGAGACCTTCCCTCGAAAATGACCGACCGAGGGCCGGCGTCGCCCTTACAGGTTCCGTTGGAGCCGCTCCTGGGCCTTCACGATGGCCGCGGTGCGGGTGGTCACCTCCAGCTTCGCGAACACGTTCCGCAGGTGCCACTTCGTCGTGGAGAGCGCCACGTTGGAGCGCTCGCTGATCTCCTGGTTGCTCAGCCCCTGCGCGAGCAGCTTGAGCATCTGGAGCTCGCGCTCCGTCAGCGGCTCCAGCGGCGCGGATGGCGGCGCCGCGAACTCGCGCGGCCCCAGGCTCCCCACCGACAGCAGGTCCTGGAACCTCGCGGTGTACCGTTCCGGCAGCACGTAGCTCAGCTTGCGCTGCGTGGCCGCCGCGACGATGACCTCCTGCAGCCCCGGCGTCTCGTCGAACACGCTCCGGCTGAAGCCGAACCGCTGCACCAGCGCGAAGCCCCGGTTCAGCGCGGCGAACGCCGCCGCCGGGTCTCCATCCCGCCAGTGACACACCGAGATGGCCGCCAGCAGCGCCGTCTCCCGTGACACGTAGCCCACGTCATGCGCGCTGGCGCGCAGCGTCTCCAGCAGCGTGTGCGCCTTGCCGCACCGCCCACGCGCCATCAGCGACCACGCCTGCGCCAGCCCCAGCCGCTCCCAGGTCTCGTCGTAGAAGCGCCGCTCGGCCCACTCCCCCCGCCGCATCCGCTCGCCCAGGCCGAACTCCTGCGCCACCGCCTTCATGCGCGCCGGGGACTGCTCCACCAGGCTGAGCCGGATCTTCTCCCCGCAGACGTGCGCCAGGAACCGCGTCTGGTGCCCACACTCGAGCACGCTGTGCAGGTAGTCCAGCAGCTGCCACGCCTCCGCATACTTCCCGTGAATCGACTTGATGCGCACCAGCACCAGGTACGCAATCGCGAACGTCTCGAAGGCGGGCGCCTGGGGCAAGAGCGGCAGCATCTCCGTGCACAGCGCCTCCGCCTCGTTGAGCCGGTTCTGCTCGTAGCGGGCGTTGGCCAGCGCCGACGCCGCGTTCACCCACACCGGGTTGCGCCGCTCTCGGCTGGCGCGCTCGAAGGCCGCCTCGCACCGCTCCGAGGCGTCCTTCAGGTTGCCCTGCGCCCGGTCCGCCAGCGCCACCAGCACGTCCGTGTAGCAGTCGATGAACGGGCTGTTCAGCCCCTGCAGCTTCTCGCGCGCAATCAGCGCGAGCCGGCGCATCGCATCGAACCGGTTCATCCGCAGCGCCTGGTACGCCTTCGCCGCCAGCACCGCGCCCGCGATGAACACGTCCGGGTCCTCGTAGCCCGACGATGCATCCATCTCGATGTCCGAGCCGGACACCGAGTCCGACAGCACCGCGTGCATCATCCCCAGCTGCTCCAGCTGCTTCGACAGTCGCTCACGCTCCGGCACCGACGCCGGGTACGCGGCCTCCAGCCCCCCCTGTGCCTCCCGCAGCGCCGCCGAGGCCTGCGCATACCGCCGGGACAGGATGAGCGACGCGATGTGCGCCAGGCAGATGGCCGGAGAGCGGATGACCTCCTCGGGCGTCAGCTTCGTCGTCCAGTAGAGCACGGAGGCAATCTCGCCCTCGCGCATCCACGCCTCCACACAGCGCGCCGTGAGCGACAGACACCAGCCCCGGTCTCCAGACGCGAACGCATGCGTCAGCGCCTCGTCCGGCAGCTGGTGCTCGGCGAACCACGCGCTCGCCGCGCGATGCAGCCACGGCAGCCGGTCGCCGTAGTCACACGCGAGCTGCGTGCGCAGGAAGTCGAGGAACAGGGGGTGGAACCGGTACCACTGGTGCTGGGTGTCGAGCGACTGGATGAACAGCTGCGCCCGCTCCAGGTTCGCCAGCAGCGCCGGGCCGTGAGTAATCCCCAGCAGCGCGTTGCACAGCTCGCCGTTGAGCCGGTCCACCACCGAGCTGAGCACCAGGAACTCGTGCACCTCCTCCGTCTGCTCGCGCAGCACCACGTCCGCGAGGTAGCGCGCCACGTCGTGGTTGGAGCCGATGGCCCTGCGCAGCGCATCGCTCACGCTCGCGTGCTCCCCCGCCGACAGCAGCGCCAGCTTCACGCCGGCCACCCACCCTTCCGTGCGCGAGCGCAGGTACTCGACGTCCTCCTCCGCGAAGGCGGCGCCACACAGGCGCTGTCCCAGCTCGCGGATGGCCTCGCCGTCCAGGCTCAAGTCGCGGCTGTCGAGCGTCACCAGTTGCTCGGTGAGCTTCAGCTTCGCCAGGTCCAGCTCGGGCGGGTTGCGCGACGAGATGATCCAGTGCACGTGCGGCGGCGAGTGGTCCAGCAGGTACGAGAAGGAGCGCACCAGCGCGCGCTCGCGCAGCACGTGGAAGTCGTCGAGCACCACCACCAGCTCGCGCCCCAGGTTCCACAGGCTGCGCAGCACCACGGACGTCACGTGGTCCAGCGGGAGCGCTACCTGCGCATCCAACTGGCTCGCGATGTACGCGTCGAAGTCGGGCGCGGCCCGGCGAATGGCTCCGACGAGGTACGAGAAGAACCGCTCGGGCGCGTTGTCCTGTTCGTCCAGCGACAGCCATGCGAGCAGGTGTGGCGCGCGCGCCGCGCGGTACCACTGCGTCAGCAGCGTCGTCTTGCCCGAGCCCAGCGGCGCCGTCACCAGCACCAGCTTGCCGCTGATTCCCCGGTCGATGCGCAGCAGCGGCGCGCCCCGCGTCACCAGCACCGACGGCGTCTGCGGCGGCGCCAGCTTCGTCGGCAGCAGATGGGAGAGATGCTCGCCGAACGGCGTCGCGCGCTCCGCGACCTCCGTTGGTGCCGCCGCTGGCACGCTGCGAAGCCCCATCCCGTTTCGAAGGTATGGCATTGGGCACACCTCCCGCATGGCCGATTGCGTCAGCAAGTAGAGCACGGTCCTCCGACGAGCGCTCGCCCGTACGTAGGAAACAATTGTCATCCAACACACACCGCGTCGCGTCACGGACGCAGGCGCGTGTGGCCGCCCGACAACGCGCCGCGTCGTCGCGACTTTCGTGCGGGAGGGGGGCCCTTCCCCTCCCTTCGGTGGGGGCTTTGTCGGAAGCCCCCCTGGTATCCCCGGTGTGCAGCGCTTTCCCGTTCCGTGAGGAGGTTCGTATCGTGGGTACCCAGCCAGTGGACGCGAGCAAGAATCGATGGCGCGCCCGAGCAGCCTCGCTGTGCGCCGCCGTGTCGATGTTGGTTTCATTCAATGCCGCGGCCCAGACGCCCTCGTTCATCGAGTTCGATAGCGCGCACGTCCGGCCGATGGCGCTCTCTCCGGACGGGACGCGGCTGTTCGCCGTCAACACGCCGGACAACCGCCTGGAGGTCTTCTCCGTCACCGCCTCCGGGCTGTCGCTCATCGCCGAAGTACCGGTGGGCATGGAGCCCGTCTCCGTCGCCGTACGCAGCAACACGGAAGTCTGGGTGGCCAACCACCTGTCGGACAGCATCAGCGTGGTGAGCCTGAGCGGCACGCCCCGCGTGGTGCGCACGCTGCTCGTCGGCGATGAGCCGCGCGACATCGTGTTCGCTGGCACCAACGGATATGCCTTCATCACCACGGCGCACCGCGGCCAACAACGCACGGACCCGTCCATCGCCAACGTGCCCGGCGCGGGCGACCCGAAGCTGACCACGCCCGGCACTCCCCGCGCCGACGTCTGGGTCTTCAACCCGGCCTCCCTGGGCACGACGCTGGGCGGCACGCCCGTGCGCATCGTGAACCTCTTCGGCGACACGCCGCGCGGCCTCGCCGTCAGCCCGGACAAGAAGACCGTCTATGCGGCCATCGCCCAGTCCGGCAACCAGACGACCGCCGTCACCTTCGACGCCGTCTGTAACGGGTTCCGCGAGAACGACGCGTGCCTCGTGTTCCCGGATACGTGGCCGTGGGGCAACAACATCATGCCGGGCGGCCTGCCCGGTCCTTCCACGAACGCCGCCGGCGTCAAGGCGCCCGAGACGAGCCTCATCGTCAAGTTCAACAAGGCCACCAACCGGTGGGAGGACACGCTCGGCCGCAACTGGAACAACGGCGTGCGCTTCCGCCTGCCCGACAAGGACGTGTTCGCCATCGACGCGGACACCCTCACGGAGAAGGCCTTCTACACGGGCGTCGGCACCAACATCTTCAACCTGGCCACCAACCCGCGCACGGGCGTGCTGTACGCGTCCAACAGCGAGGCGAACAACCTGACGCGCTTCGAGGGCCCGGGCGTGTTCGGCGGCAGCACGGTGCAGGGCAACCTGGCGAAGATGCGCATCACCGTCATCAACAACGGCACCGTCTCGCCGCGCCACCTCAACAAGCACATCGACTACAGCAAGCTGGCCGGCCAGCCCGGGTTCGACCCCACCGTCAAGAACCACAGCCTCTCCACCCCCACGGAGATGGTGGTCTCCGCGGACGGCACCAGGCTGTACGTGGCCGCGTTCAGCTCCAACAAGATTGGCGTCTTCGACACGGCCTCGCTGGAGAACGACACCTTCAACCCCCGCACCGCGAGCGCCAACTACATCCCGGTGAGCGGCGGCGGCCCCAGCGGCCTGGTGCTGGACTCGGCGCGCAACCGCCTCTACGTCACCACGCGCTTCGACAACGCGGTGAAGGTCATCGACCTGGCCACGAAGCGCGAAATCGCGGCGGTCCCCTTCTACAACCCGGAGCCCGCCTCCGTCGTGCAGGGCCGCCCCTTCCTGTATGACGCGAACTTCTCGTCCGCCAACGGCGAGGCGTCCTGCGCCAGCTGCCACATCTTCGGCGACAAGGACGAGCTGGCCTGGGACCTGGGCAACCCGGACGACGAGGTGACCTCCAACACCATCGACAAGCGGCTCGCGAGCAACCTCGAGATTGGCCTGTTCCGGACGTTCACCACCCACCCGCGCTCGGACATCAACGGCAACAACGACCCGAACATCTTCCACCCGATGAAGGGCCCGATGACCACGCAGACCCTGCGCGGCATGACCCACCAGGGCGCCATGCACTGGCGCGGTGACCGGGCGAACGGCTTCTTCGGCATCGACGCCTACGACGAGGAGCTGTCGTTCAAGAACTTCATCGTGGCGTTCGAGGGGCTGCTCGGCCGCGCGTCCATGCCCACCGAGGCGGAGATGAGCAAGTTCGCGACCTTCCAGCTCCAGGTGCAGCTGCCGCCCAACCCCATCCGCAAGCTGGACAACTCGCTCACGACCTCCCAGCAGAACGCCAAGAACTTCTACTTCGGCAGCCGCCGGGTGGACGGCATCGCGATTGGCGCCGACAACGGCTTCAACTGCAACGGCTGCCACACCATCGACGGCGCGCAGGGCTTCTTCGGCACCGACGGCAAGGCGAGCTTCGAGGGCATCCCGCAGATCGTGAAGATTCCCCACGTGCGGAACATGTACACGAAGGTCGGCATGTTCGGCTTCCCGGACAGCGCCTTCTTCTCGCACCCGGAGACGGGCCAGCTGGGCGACCAGATTCGCGGCTTCGGCTTCACGAACGACGGCGCGGTGGACACGCTGTTCCGCTTCTTCAGCGCCATCGTGTTCACCAACACCAGCATCGGTGGCCCGCTGGTGGGCTTCGAGAACGACACGCAGCGCCGCGAGATGGAGGACTTCATGCTGGCGTCGGACACCGACCTGGCGCCCATCGTCGGGCAGCAGATCACCCTCACCAACACGAACGCCGCCGCCGTCGGCTCGCGCATCGACCTGCTCATCGCGCGCGCCCGGGCGCCGTTCGCGTCCAAGATCCTGGGCGGCCAGACGTACGAGGCCGACCTGGTGGCGAAGGTGGCCGTGAGCGGCCGCGTGCGTGGCTACCTGTATGACCGCACGGCCGGCACGTGGAAGCCCGACAACGGCACCGCCAACATCACCACCGCGGCCCTGCGCGCGCTGGCGGGCACGGCGGGCCAGGAAGTGACGTTCACCGCGGTTCCGCCCGGCTCCGGCCTGCGCGTCGCGCTCGACCGGAACCTGGACGGCCGGCTGGACGGCCAGTAACCCCCTTAGCTCAGAGCAGGGGCCATGAGCCCCGGAGTCACTTCTCCTGGTGGGTGACTCCGGGGCTTTCTTCTGTCCTGGCACCGGGCCTGGTGCTGGAAAACGCACCTGTAAGTCCCCGCGGCCGTCTTCGTTCGCGCCGATGAACCACCACTTCGGCACGCCGCCTCGCGGAGTGCCGGAAGACGGGGCCCTTCATCATGCGCACGCTGCTCGCCGCATTCCTTTCCGCCCTCCTCCTTCCGCTCCACGTCCAGGCGTCGGAGCCTGAAACGGGCCATTCCCACCATGGCCACGGCGCGAGTCCCAAGGCGGACACCGACGACGCCTCCCACATCCTCGCGCTGCCCATGGCGCGAGAAGCTTCCGGTACCGCCTGGCAGCCGGACGCCACCCCACACGCCGGAATGCAGCTGTCCACGGGCCCCTGGAGCCTGATGTTCCACGAGCAGCTCTTCGGAGGCTACGTGGCCCAGGGCAGCGAGCGCGGAGACCGCCGCTTCGCCGGCACCGGCTGGCTCATGCTCATGGCGCAGGGCCCGCTGGGCGACGACAGCCGCCTGGGCCTCCGGCTGATGCTCAGCCCCGAGCCGGCCACCGCCGGAGGCAGGGGCTATCCACTCCTCTTCCAGAGCGGCGAGACCTACGACGGCCAGCGGCTCCATGACCGGCAGCACCCGCACGACCTCTTCATGGAGGCAGCCGTCACGTATACGCAGGCGCTCGCGCCGGGCTGGGGGCTGCAGCTGTATGCCGCTCCCGTGGGAGAGCCCGCGCTCGGCCCCGTGGCCGCGCCGCACCGGGCCTCCGCCGCGGCGGATCCGCTGGCGGCCATCGGCCACCACTGGCTCGACTCCTCACACATCAGCTTCGGCGTGCTGACCGCCGCCCTGCTCACGCCCACCGCGAAGCTGGAGCTGTCCTGGTTCAACGGGCGGGAACCCGATGAGAATCGCTGGGACTTCGACCTGCGCGTCCCCGACTCCTACGCCCTGCGGCTCACCACCAACCCCACGCGCAACGTGAGCGCCCAGGTGTCCTATGGCTACCTGCCCAGCCACGACCCGCTGGAGCCCGACGAGCCCCTGCACCGGCTCACCGCCTCGGTGATGTACCACCGGCCCCTGGGCGCGGCCGGGCACTGGGCCACCACCGCCGCCTTCGGCCGCAACGTGGGCGAGCACTCCGGCGACACCAACGCCTTCCTGCTGGAGTCGAACCTGGACCTCGACGGCCGCAACGTCCTCTTCGGGCGCGCGGAGTACGTGCGGAAGAACGACCACGACCTCGTGCTCCCCGAGGCCTTCCATGGCTCCACCTTCGACACCGTGGGGCTGTCGCTCGGCTACCTGCGCAACCTGGGCACCTGGGGCGACTTCGTCCCCGGCATCGGCGCACGCGTGAGCGTCAACCCCGTGCCGGAGCGGCTGCGCGAGGTGTACGGCCCCGCCCTCCCCGTGGGCGGCATGGTCTACCTGCGGCTCGCCTCCGCGCCGATGAAGCACTGAGGCGGCTCGCCAGCGTCACGCGGCCCGGGCCAGGATGCCCGAGCCGCACGGGGACGCCGCGCTCAGCGCTCCGACGTGCAGACGCCGTCCAGCGCACTGCCGGATGCACCCTCACAGGTGCCGCCCTGGCAGTCCCGGTCCGTGAAGCATGCGGCACCGTCCGCGAGCTTCTTCACGCAGGTGCCGTACCTGTCCCCTGGCGTGAAGTGGTTGGAGCACGTCAGCGAGCGCTCGCACTCCGCCGCCACGGTGCACGCGCCGCCCTCGCCGCGCAGCGGGTAGTCACACACGCCAAGCGACGCCGGCCCGTCCTCCCCCTGGGCGAAGCTGCACACCAGGTCGTCCGGGCACGCCGTCTGCGCGTCGCACGGCTCACCCAGGCCCGAGGAGCACCCCGCGGCCAGCACCACCATCACCATCAGCATCCGGCGCATCACAGCGAAGCCTCCAGGGACAGCACGGCGGAGCGGCCCGGCTCATCCACGCCCGAGCCATGCGTGCGGTACGTCGCATCCAGCAGGTTCTGCACGGTGACGGCCGCCGACAGGCGCTTGCCCAGCTTCGCTCCCGCCCTCGCGTGGAAGACGATGAAGCTCGGCGTCCGGTCACAGTCCGGCACCTCCGGGCAGGTGCGGATGTCCAGCAGGTCCGCCGCGGAGAAGGCGTCCTGCTCCAGCCCCCAGCGCGACACGCCCTCCAGGAAGAAGACGTCGCCCGGCTCCCACGTGGCGCGCACCAGGCCGTTGAGCGGCGGCGTGCGCGACAGCGGCTCGCGGATGAAGGGCGACCCCTCCACCGTGAGGTCCTGCCGCCGCGACGTCGTGTGCGTGTACGTGGCGTGCGTCGCCAGCGTCAGCGACGGCAGCACCTTCACGGACACCGAGGCCTCCAGCGCGTGGATGTCCGCGCGGTCGAGGTTCTGCCGCGTGCGGTAGGGCACGTCGTCCGGGGTGAACTGCTGCCCATCCAGCAACGTCGGGACGTTGCCCACCAGCCCGTCCACCACCGTGAAGGCGTAGAAGAGCTGGGCGCCCACCAACCCGCGGTCCACCCGAGTGCCCAGCTCGGCGGTGTAGGACTGCTCGGGGTGCAGGTCGCGCCCGGGCACCAGGTAGCCCGGGCCATCCGCGCCCAGCCGCAGGTAGTCGTCGATGTTGGGGGCCCGGAAGGCCGAGCCCAGGTTGAGCAGCACCGAGACCCCGTCCGCCACCCGCTGCCGCACGCCCAGCTCTCCCGCGAGGCCCTGCGAGTTCTGCGTCGTCGCGGGCAGCACTGGCAAGGGGGTGCTCGCGTCGGGGAACGCCTCCCTGAGCCGCGAGTCCTCGGGCAGCGACACGCGGTGGAGCTGCGCCCTCAGACCCGCGTGGTACGAGAACGGCCGCTCCACGTCGCTGGAGAGCAGGCCGAAGACGCCGGCCGACACCGATGTGGGCGCCCCCGGGTAGCGCGCATCCTCCGGCAACGGAGAGAAGTCCAGCGCTGGCTCGGACAGCGGGCTGCGGCCGGCGTTGCTCGTCGCCTTGTCGTGGAAGACCTCCGCCCCGAAGATGGGCACCGGAGCACCCGGCAGCGCCGACAGCGCCGGCGCCTCGCCCTCCGCGCGCAGGCCCACCGTCCACACATTCACGCTGTCGCGATCCAGCCGGTCCCGCGCCACGCGGAAGCGGTCCACCTGCTCGCTCTGGCGGTGCACGCTGAGCTCCACCGCGCCGCGCCGCAGGAAGCCCGAGCCCGAGTGCTCCAGGCGCGCGTGCGCGAAGTCGCGCTCCTGGTCGCTGAAGCGCCGGAAGTCCCCTGGCGCCGAGCGGTCCAGCCGCGGCGCGTCCGACTGCCGCACGCCCTGGTACTGGAGGTACAGCTGGAGCCCCGGCTGGAAGCGGTGGCGCACCTTCAGCGCCGCGTCGCCCTCCTGGTAGCCCGTGTACTGCTGCACGCCCACGCGGTCTCCGCCCCGCAGGTCGTTGAAGTCACGCAGCGTCAGGCCGCCCGCCACCGCCGTGTCCTGAAGCGACACGCCCGCGCGCAGGTGCCCCTGCAGGCTCTCGTCCGCGCTGCCCGCAATCCCGCGCACCGCGCCGATGGGCGTCGTCTCCGAAGCGAAGCGCGGCCAGAAGGTGCGCACGTTGACGACGCCTCCCAGCGCGTCCGAGCCGTACAGCACCGAGCCCGGCCCGCGCACCACTTCAATCTGCTCCACGAGGAACGGGTCCACGGTGTTGAGGTACTGGTTGGGGCCGCTGCGCACCGTGCCGTTGTTCAGGCGCACGCCATCCACCAGCAGCAGCACGTGCTGCCCATACAGGCCGCGGATGATGGGCGCGCCGCCGCCGTGGTTCGTCTTCTGGAGGAAGACACCCTCCGACTCGAACAGCGCCTCGGGCGTGGTGCGCGCCGGGCGCCGGGCCAGGTCATCGCGCGACACCACCGACATGGCGCGCGGCTGGCTGGACGTCGGCCGGGGCGCGCGGGTGGCCGTCACCACCGTGCGGGGGATGACGGGCTCCACTCCCGTCTCCGGCTCGACTGCGCCCGCGGGCACGGGCATCGACGGCGCCACCGGGTTTCCAGGAGGCGGCGCGTTTGGCTCCAGCGCGGACGGCGCCTGACCTGCCGGCGGGGAGGCCTCCGCGGAGGCGGGCTCGGGAGCGGAGGGCTCGGACACGGGAGCATCCGGCGGCACGGGCTGGGAGTGCGGCGCCCCTTCCGGAGAAGGGGCCTCACTCTGCGCACGCGCAACGGCAACGGGCGCGCCGGCGAGGGCACAGCACGCCATGAAGACGAGGGAACGAAGGTGCATGGGGGTGGCGGGAGTCTGCTACGGCTCTTCCTTCCGAGGGAAGACACCCCGCCTCCGGACGGCTCCCACCGCCTGCCTGCCCACGCCCGCCGTGTCGCGTCACGCCCTGCGCGCCGCTGCACCGCCCTGTCCGCCCTCCGACGCTTTTTTTGACGGAGTGCCGGACCGCCCGCCTAATGCCGCGGACAGGTCGGTAGCGGCCTGTAGCAGCCACGCCCGGAGGAAGTCCGATGCAGGATGGAAGCGCCAGCCCCTTGAGCCCCGAGGCTCCATCGTCACCGGTGGCCTCCGAGACGCCCGCCGACGCACGCGGCCCCGAGGCCGACATCGTCTCCACCCACGTCCTCGTGCCCGAGGAGCAGGTCCAGAAGCTGCGCGAGCTGGCGCGGCGCACCCGCATCCACCAGAGCGAGTACCTGCGCGAGGCCGTGGACGACCTGCTCGGCAAGTACGGCCGTGGCGCGACCAAGGAGGAAGGGCAGTCATGAGCCTCGCCGTCCTCGCCTCCCGCTCCGCCCCGTCGCGCAGCCGTGAGCCGGCGCCCGCCTCGCTGGTGCGCGACTCGGACTCCGTCCGCGCCCCGCGCACCCGCCTGGCCTCCGAGCGGCCGACCTCCATCCGCGAGGCCATCGTCCGCTGGCTGGACCAGGAGCTGTAGCCCCGAGCCCGGAACCCGGCCCCGCCTGGAGGCCGTCCCCGCAGCCGGAGTAGGCTGGGTGCCCCTCTTTCACAGGAGTGCCCACACCCCATGCGTCTTTCCATCCTGACGGCCGCCCTGGCCTTCGCTGCTGCTGGCTGTGCGACCTCGGGCGGCTTCGACAAGCTCTACCCGGGCATGTCGTCCCAGCAGGTCGTCGAGGCCATGGGCAGCGGCCCGTCGCGCGCGCAAGAGTTCCCGGACAAGTCCACCGCCTGGTACTACGGCGAGGACCGGTGCGTCCTCATGCGCGAGGACAAGGTCGTCACCAAGGCCACCACCGAGGAGAACACCACGGTGGACGCGAAGGTCATCACGCTCCGCGACACGACCAAGGCGATGTGCGCTCCCGCGGAGTACGCCACCACGCCCAAGCGCGAGCAGCAGCTGGACACCCCGTTCGGCACCATCAAGGGTGACCTGGACCCGTCCGCCGCCGTGAAGAAGGTGAAGGGCGTGGTGACGGGCGAGCAGGAGCAGCCGGAGAAGACGGAGCAGGCCACCACGCCGGCTCCGTAGCTCAGCGACTTCCCGCGAGCACATCCCCGGGGCCGCGCGCACTGCTCGCCGCGGCCCCGTGGCGTTTCCAGCGTCAGGCGGAGGGCGCCGTCGCCTCGCCGTCCTTGTCCAGCTTGCCGGCGATGTCGCGGAAGGACATGTGGCCGAGCGACAGCAGGATGAGGCCGAGCGCCACCTGCTGCACCGTCTGGCACAGCCACATCACGTTGGCGTAGGCCAGCCCGCTGGCGTTCACCACCGTGGCCGGGAGGAACAGGCCGAGCCCCACCTTGGTGGCGGCCTGGAAGGTGCCCATCATCCCCGGCGCGGCCGGAATCATCAGCCCCACCACCAGCACGCCGAGGATGACGTACGCGTGGAAGAGCGTCAGCTCCATGGGCTGGCAGGCCGTGCCCGGCGCCGCGCCCGAGCAGTCGAAGGCGTTGGAGAGCAGGGACATGCCCACCCCGTTCACCCCCCAGTACAGCGCCGTGTAGAGGAAGAAGAGGGCGATGTGCTTGCCGTCCGGCAGCTGCCGCATGGCCCCGACGAAGGTGTCCACGACGTCCGCGACCTTGTGGGCCATGCCGGGCGCGAAGCGGCCCACCGTGGCGCGCACCATTCGCACGGTGCGCTCCTGCTGCCAGAGGCCGAAGAGCAGGAACAGCAGCCCGCCGCCGAACACGGCGAACAGCAGCCAGGAGCCCAGCTTGACGTAGCGGATCTCCGGCGTCTCGGTGGGGACGAAGAAGAGCAGCGCGCGCATCATCGCCGCGACGAAGAGGCCGTCGACGATGCGCTCCAGCACCACCGACGTCATGGCCGCGCTGCGGCGGATGCTGCTGCGCTGGGCAATGAGGAAGGGCCGGGCGAACTCGCCCAGGCGGAAGGGCAGCACCAGCAGCATCATGAAGCCGATGCCGGAGGCCTCGTTCAGCTTGCGGAAGGGCACCCGCTCCAGGCCCGACAGCAGGGCCCCCCAGCGCAGGGTGCGGAACACGTGGATGGCCAGCAGGCAGGCGAAGTACGGCACCACCCACGCGTAGTTGGCCGCCTTGAGGCTGGCGATCTGGGTCGCCCAGTCCGTGTCCCGGAAGGCGAACCACATGAATACGAAGGTGACCAGCAGGCTGGCCAGCAGCTTGACGGCGCGTCTCACGGCGGGGGGATATACCGTCAGTCCGCGTCAGACTCCAGCGGCTCGCCAGCCAGCAGGCTGGTGGGGGCCTCCCGCATGAGCCGGGCGAAGGCCTGCTCCCCTGCCCTGCTCCTCAGCTCCGCCAGGGCGCGGCCCACCCAGTCCCTCGCCCCGACGGGGGCATGCAGGTCGGTGGCGGCGACCGCGTAGAGGCCGTCGTCCAGGAAGGCGCGGGACAGCTTCTTCGCCGTGGGGCCATAGCGCCCGGTGAGCGCCCCCACATCGAGCTGCAGCAGCGCACCCGCCCGCACCGCCTCCGCCGCGCGGCCCTTGCGCTCGAACTCCAGGCAGCGCTCGGGGTGCGCCAGCAGCGGCACCACGCCCTTGGTGCGGATGCGGAAGAGGATGTCCGGCAGGGCCGGCACGGGCGCGGTGTAGGGAAGCTCGACGAGGGCGTAGCGGCCGGGGCCCAGCGTCCGCGACGACGGCGTGCCCAGGCCGCGCAGGAAGGCGTCGTCCAGCACGTTCTCCGCGTTGCGCCCCAGCGTCAGGGGGATGCGCTCGCGGGCCAGCGCGGCGGCCAGCTCCTCGCGGCGCGCGTCCACCAGCTCGACGGGGGCGTACTCGGGCCGCGCGTGGGGGCTGGGGGCGACGGTGGAGAAGCCGAGGTCCACCAGGGCGCGCGCCATCTCCAGCGCGTCGTCCAGGGTGCGGGCGCCGTCATCCACCCCGGGCAGCAGGTGGCAGTGCAGGTCGACGAAGCCGCTCACGCGTCTCCGCCCTGCCGGTCAGGGTGGCTGGAGGCGGGCAGCTCGTCCTCCTGCTCATCGGCCTGACGGTCGGGGACGCGGTACTCCTCGCCCAGCCAGCGGCCGAGGTCCACGGCGCGGCACCGCTTGGTGCAGAACGGGAATGCGGAGTTCTCCCCTCGCGGGGGAACGGGCTTCTTGCAGATGGGACACGGGAGGGTGCTCATGGGAACGGTCTCTAGATAAGCGTTGACGCTCTCGCGGGCCAGGATGTTTCGTGCCCGCCCCAGAGGGAGGTCCTGCCATGAAGGTCCAGCGCATCACCCAGCCCGGCGGTCCCGAAGTGCTTGCCCTGGAGGAGCGCCCCGAGCCCGAGCCCGGCCCCGGCGAGCTGCGCGTGCGCGTGCGGGCGTCCGCGCTCAACCGGGCGGACCTGCTGCAGATCCGGGGCTTCTACCCTCCTCCGCAGGACGTGCCTGCCGACGTGCCCGGCCTGGAGTACGCGGGCGAGGTGGAGGCCGTGGGCCCGCGCACGCGGCGGTTCAAGGTCGGCGACCGGGTGATGGGGCTGGTGGGTGGCGGCGCCTGGGCGGAGTCGCTGATTACGCACGAGCGCGAGGCCCTGCCGATGCCGGAGGGCATGTCCTTCACGGACGCGGCGGCGCTGCCGGAGGCCTACCTCACCGCGTACGACGCGCTGGTGCTCCAGGGCGAGCTGCGCCCCGGGGAGACGGTGCTGATTCATGCCGTGGCCAGCGGCGTGGGCTCGGCGGCGGCGCAGCTGTGCAGTGCGTCGGGGGCGCGCGTGGTGGGCACGGGGCGCAGCGCGGCCAAGCTGGCGCGGGCCTCCGAGTGGGGCGTGGCGCGCACGGTGCTGTGTGACTCCTCGCCGCCGGCCTTCGCGGACGCGGTGCGCGCGGAGACGGGGGGCCGGGGCGCGGACCTGTGCCTGGACCTGGTGGGCGGAGACTACGTGCCGGAGACGCTGAACGCGCTGGCGCCCCGGGGCCGCGTCATCCTGGTGGGACTGGTGGCGGGTACGAGCACCGAGCTGAACCTGGGCACGGTGCTGGTGAAGCGACTGCGCGTCACGGGCACCGTGCTGCGCAGCCGGCCGCTGGAGGAGAAGATTGCGCTGTCGCAGAGCGCGGAGCGGCACCTGCTGCCGCTGTTCCTCTCGGGCGCGCTGAAGCCCGTGGTGGACGCGGTGGTGCCCATGTCCCAGCTCCGTCAGGCGCTGGAGCGCATGGAGCGCAACGACTCCGTGGGCAAGCTGGTGGTGCGGTGGGAGTGAGCCGCGCCGCTCACTCCCCGAGGTAGTCCCTCACGTCGACCACCTCGAACTCGGGCGAGGTGCCGGCGACGAACTGGAGGATGGGCAGGTGGCCCGCGCCGATGATGAGGAGGACGCGCTCTTCTGGCGAGGCCGCCAGGCGCTGGAGGTTGCGGAAGATGCGCAGGTTGCGGTCGTACCAGGCCGCCCGCAGGTCGGCGCCGAGGTAGCCATCCTCGCCCTCCACCTTGAACAAGCCGATGGAGTAGGAGCCATGCCCCTGGCGGATGCGCTCCGGCGAGTTGAGGTAGCGCAGGTGCCCGGCCAGCGACTGGCGCGTCTTCAGCGCGTCGTCATGGGCATACAGCTGCTTGAAGCGCTCCTGCCACCGCGCATCCAGCGTCTCCAGCTGCTTCTCGTCCACCTGCTCGAACAGCGGGAAGAACAGCCGGTTCGGGTCCGCATCCACCGCGTAGACCTTGGCGTGGCCCAGCTTCTTCGCCAGCCGGAAGCCCACCTGCTGCAGCTCGTTGGCCGTCAGCTCCGCGCGGCCCGCGACATGGTCCTGGTACGCGGTGTCCAGCGCGGCCTGCTTGTGCGACTTCTGCTCCACCGCGATGCGCGTCGGCTGGAACCTCGCCAGCGCCTCCACCAGCGCTTCGACTTCGCGCTGGCGCTCGGGCGAGAGCACGTCGACCCCGTGCTGGGGCTTGTACCTGTCCAGCCCGCTGTCCTTGAAGTGGAACGTCCCCAGCATCATCAGCCGGGCCTTGGGCTCCTTCGCGCCCAGCAGGTCGGGCGCGTCCTCCCGGGCCTCCGTCGGCGTCGGAGACCCCGTCGGCGTCGGAGCAGTTGCACAGGCGGACAGAGGGCCGGCCAGGAGCACGACGAGGAACCGTTTCCACGAAGCAGGCAGCAGTGAGGGCACGGGCGTTCCTTTCATGAGCGGTAGGGCCTCACGTGCCCCTACGTGCGGCTCCGTATCGGAGTTCACATCGCCGCTCGGACCCCTCTCGCGTCTTCTCAGCGTGCAAGATTGCCGTCCAGTCATCACGTGGCGCGACTTCAGGCACGGGCTGACAGCCTGACGGGCCACGCCCAGCTTCCCTGGCCATGGGAGCCCCCACGCCTCCAGGAAGCCGCCGTCAGTCCGGCCAGGCCGCCATCGAGTCGGCCGTGGTCCTCCCGCTCTACGTCTTCCTCATCCTCGGCACCCTGCAGCTGTCGCTGATGCACCAGGCCCGGCTGATGACGAAGTACGCCGCCTACCGGGCGGTGCGCGCGGGCTCGCTGAACCATGCGCGCGTCAAGCCCATGGAGCGCGCCGCGCTCGCGGCCTTGCTGCCGCTGGTGAGCCGGGACGCGGGCAACGGCGTCGAGCACATCCAGCCCGTCGACGGCGCGGAGCGCTTCCTGGCCAAGTGGCGGCAATGGCAGGAGGTCCGCGAGAACGTGATGCCGGGCGGCCTGCCGGTGGCCGAGGTCACCGTCTGCGGCCCGCTGGCCCGAGACATGCCCACCGGAGTCGACCAGGTGGACTTCGACGACCCGAGGTGGGCCGGCGCCTCCGGCTGGCACGAGAGCATGCGGACGAAGCTGCGCGTCCAGGTGACCTTCAACTACCGGATGCCCATCCCCTTCGCGAACATGGTCATCTACTCCATCGCCCATCACCGCAGCGTGCCCAGCATGCTGCGCCTGGAGCGACCCCGTCGCGCCTCGGACCCGCCTGCTTCGCCGCAGGCGGCCTACGACGCACTCGCCAGCAACGGTGTCTACGTGCTGCCCATCCGCGCCACCTACACGCTGCGCATGCAGTCGAACCTCTTCCCCCGCCAGGACTCCCTCCCCGAGAAGAACCGATGCGTCTTCCCCTTCCGCTACGACTGAGCGACTCGCGCTGGCGACGGGCGCGCGGGCAGACGCTCACGCTGGCCGCGCTCTCGCTGCTGCTGCTCGCGCTGATGGTGGCGCTGACCTTCAACCTCGGCCATGCGCTGCGCGGGAAGGTCCGGCTCCAGCACCACGTGGATGCCCAGGCGTACTCCATGGCCATCGTCGAGGCACGGGCCCTCAACTACTTCGCCGTGTCCAACCGTGCCATCGCCGCCACCTACGTGACGATGAACAGCCTGCATGCCCACATGGCCGCGGCGAGCGCCACGGAGGCCATGCTGCGCGCGGGAGCCGCCAACTTCCGGGACATCGCGGTGATGGAGGGCGCGCTGTGCGGTGGAGAGCCCAGCCACTGCCGAGACCTCGCGGATGCCACGAAAATCTCCCTGGACTTCGCGGATGCGGCGGACCGCTACAAGCGAAAGCTGCAGGGCATGGACGCTGACTTCCGGAAGGCCGTCACCCGCCTGGACGCGATGCTCGACTCGCTCCGCAAATCGCAGAGCGGCGTGTTTCACCAGACCCAGAAGGTGCTGCTCGCCAAGGGCGACCGCGGATTGGAAGCGCTGTACGAGGTGAACTCGCCCTCACGAGGAGACAGGGCCCTGGGCGTGGCACGCGCGCAGCCACTGCCCGAGTTCGTGGGAGCCCTCAATGGCTCTACTTTCGCCTGTGCCCTCGATGGGAATCGCTGCCAAGGCAGGCAGGACGCCGAGCCCGCGACACATGCCAAGGTGATGACCGAGGTCGCCAACGCGACCCGCCCGCGATGGACGGCGAGTCGCATGGACCCTTCCCACCTGAACGACCGCTTCCTCCAGGAGCTCACGAGGAGCCTTCAGAAGAACGAGGGTTCCACCCAGGTGCTCGAGCACCAGGGCACGGCGAAGACCGTCGAATCTCTGGGAGCGCTCCATGGTAGAGGCCGGGCGGATGGCAACACCGGCCTGATCAGCGCGGCGGACGAGCACGGACGGCTGGTCTCACGCTGGAGGGATGGCTTCGCGACGAACGCCTACAGCTCCCGCGTGGCCTCCAACGCCGTCGGAGGGCTGCACTCCCACGGGCACCGCGGACTGAGGGTCCACTTCTTCGAGGGCGTCTTCTCGCGCGAGCTGAAGTCCTGCACCCAGGAAGTCAGGGGCAACTGCTTCATGCAGTTCCGCCCCGTGCCGGACGCCCGCGAGGACTTCGGCCAGCCCTCCGTCTTCGCCTATGCACGCCAGCAGCTCCGCGCGGACCGGCCGGACCAGGCACCCTGGCAGCTCAACGAGCACGGCCGGCTCGAGGTGGAGCATGGCCGCCAGGGCACGGCCGAGCTGCGCCTCGCCCCCGGCGAGGGTGCGGCCATGTCCCGGGCGCTCGTCTACTACCACCGCCTGGGCGATTGGCGGGAGCCACCCAACCTCTTCAATCCCTACTGGCGCGCCAAGCTGCACCCGATGACGCCCGAGCAGGCCGCACAGGTGCTGCGCGCCGCGGGCCATCACGAGGCGCTGCCGCTCGCCGAGGACCTTGCCCGATGAGGACTCCCAGCCAGCGCCCCACGCCGTCGCGGCGCCGCCGTGGCGCGGCCTCCGTGGAGATGGCGTTGACGATGATCGTCTTCGTCCCTGTCTTCCTCTACGCGCTCTTCCTCGACGACCTGCAGCGCCACTCGATGGACGTCCAGGAGGCGGTGGTCTCCACCCTCTGGGACTTCACCGGTCAGGACTACAGCGGGACGTCCACCGAGAGCATCGCGGCCCGCGTCCAGAGCCCCGCGCGGCTGACGTACTGCGACCACGAGGCGGGCTTGGACTCATTCGATCCCAGCACTCCAGAGTGTCAGGAAGGCAGGACGGACCATCACGAGACCGTGGCCGTGGCGGGGCACGTGTGCTGGATGCACCGGGGCGGCGAGCAGATCACCTGTGAGGGCCCCCAAAGAGACGTAGGTGCCCTACCGGAAGCGACGTACGCGCTCTACGGCGACGAGCACCAGCGCCTCGGGGGCATGTTCGTGTGCAGGGCCCGGGCCGGGGTGGCCAACTACCTGCTGCCCGAGGGGTTCCTCCAGGAGTTCTCCCGGGGGACACGCCTGGCGAAGAAGAACTTCAAGGACGTCGAGAACGGCAACGTCCACAAGAACGCGCCCGAGGCCGGCGAGGACGACACGTACTACCTCGCGACGCAGTACGCGGCGCTCCTGACGGACTCGTGGGCGCTGACCTCCGGAGACGCCGTGCGGCCCGGCACACAGCAGGGCCCCTATTACGCGCGCGTGCGGACCGTCTTCGAGTACTACCCCACGTTCGAGCCCTACCGGAGCGTGGCCGAGCTCCTCCAGGCCCGCTTCGTCCAGCAGCAGCTGCTGCGCCCCCGCGCCGGAGACAGCCTGACGGCACCGCACCTCGCGTACTCACCTGTCGGCACGCAGCGAGGGAGCCGGAGCGCCGAGCCCACCACCCAGGTGGTGCAGGAGGGCCGGCCGACATCCTACTTCTCCACGCCCTGGCGCGACTGGGAGCGCGACGGCCACGCGAAGACGTACGAGGCACGCGGCGCCTACTACCTGGGGTGCCAGTCCCCGGAGAGGTGCTGAGCACCCGCGGCGCTCCCGGAAATGGCCCGTGCTGGAAGGCCGCTCGCGGCCGGGCCTCCCGTCCCCGAGCGGCACGAGAGACTCCATGAATGTGCGGAATGGCCCCATGTCGCGGAGGCGCGGCCAGGCGACGGTGGAGTACGTGGTCGTCACCGCGGCGCTGCTCGGCTTCGGCACGCTGAGCTGGCCCTTTCTCGTGGACCTGCTGCGCGCGTTGGACCGGTACTACCAGTCCATCTACTACGTCATCCTCTGCCCGCTGCCCTGAGGGACAGCGGGCCACGGGCCCGCACCTAGCGGATGTTGTCGAGGATCTTCATCGTGTTGTCGTGCTTCATCTTCATCGTGTTGGTGATGAGCGTCACCAGCTCCTGCTCCTTCTGCAGCTTCATCTGCAGCTCGAGATGGGCGCGCAGCTCCCGCGGTACGCCCTGGAGGTCGATGCCCCCGAGGGAGTCCGCCTTCAGGACGCTGGAGCCGAGCTTCCGCACACTGTCGATCAATGACATGCACAACCTCGATGGGTGATGGGGAGACTCGAGGGGTGCGCATGATTCACGCGGGGGACCATGCCCCCCGAGCGCGACGAAGTGTCGGCCCCTGGCCCGTGGGCAGGCGTGCGGCCCCGGGCGGACGGAGAAACGAAGATTGCGCCGCCGGCCCGGCCCCTTATCCTGCGCGGCCATGGCTACCCACTTCGACCCCAGCGCCGCCGCCCAGCCGGGCTCCGGCGTCTTCGGCCTCCCCCACTCCGCGGACGAGGCCCACGTCGTCCTCATCCCCGTCCCCTTCGAGGCCACCACCAGCTACGGCGGCGGCACCTCCGAGGGCCCCGCCGCCGTCCTCGAGGCCAGCAAGCAGGTGGACCTCTTCGACGTGGAGACGGGCCGCCCCTACGAGCGCGGCATCGCCATGCTCCCCGAGCCCCAGGAGCTGCGCGGCTGGAACACCCAGGCCAAGGAGCGCGCCCAGGTCGTCATCGAGGCCGGCGGCATCCACTCCGGCGAGCCCGAGCTCCTCCAGGCCGCCAAGGACGTCAACGCCCTGTGCGACCAGATGAACGAGCACGTCTACCGCACCGCGAAGCACTGGCTCGAGCAGGGCAAGCGCGTGGGCGCCGTGGGCGGTGACCACTCCATCTCCTACGGCATCATCCGCGCCCACGCGGAGAAGTACCCCGGCCTGGGCGTGCTCCACCTCGACGCACACGCCGACCTGCGCGTGGCCTACGAGGGCTTCACCTGGTCCCACGCGTCCATCATGTACAACGTCGCCGAGCGCCTCCCCGGCGTGAAGACGCTCGTCCAGGTGGGCCTGCGCGACATGAGCGCCGAGGAGCACCGCTACATCGAGGACTCGAAGGGCCGCGTCCACGGCTTCTTCGACGCCACGCTCCAGCACCAGCGCTTCGACGGGGTGCCCTGGAACCGGCAGGTGGATGCCATCGTCGCGCTGCTGCCGCAGCACGTGTACCTGTCCTTCGACATCGACGGGCTGGACCCGGTGCTCTGCCCGCACACGGGCACCCCGGTGCCGGGCGGCCTGTCCTTCCCCGAGGCGGTGGCGCTCATCTCCGGCGTCGTGCGCTCCGGCCGCACCATCGTCGGCTTCGACCTCACCGAGGTGTCGCCCGACCCCGAGGGCGGCGAGTGGGACGGCAACGTCGGCGCCCGCCTCCTCTACAAGATGATTGGCTGGATGCTGAAGTCGCAGAAGGCCTGAGCCGGGCCCCGGCCTACGCGCTCCTCGGCAGCAGCAGGCTGAAGGTGGAGCCCTTGCCGGGCTTCGACACCGCGGACAGCGCGCCCCCGTGCAGGCGCGCCAGCTCCGAGGCCACGTAGAGCCCCGGGCCCGCCGCGCCCGCGGGCCCCGCCTGGAAGGGCGTGAAGAGCTTCGGCACCTCCGTCTCCGGGAAGCCGGGCCCCGCGTCCTTCACCTGCACCGTCACCAGCGAGCGCGAGGCCTGCATCTCCACCCGCACCTCGCCTTTGCCCGCGTCCTGCCGCACGGCGTTGGCCAGCAGCGCGTCGAACACCTGGCGGATGCGCTGCGGGTCGAACTTCAGCGCCACCGGCTCGGACGGCGCCACCAGGCTCACGTGCGCCTGCGTGCGCCACGCGGACACGGCCTCGCGCAGGTGCCCCGCCAGGTCTGCCTCCACCGGCTGCAGCGCCAGCCCGCCCGCGGCCAGCCGCGCCACGTCCCGCAGGTTGCGGCCCAGCGACTCCATGGACTGGAGCTGCGCGTCCAGCGACTCCAGCGCCTCGCGGTCCACGCCGGGCGAGGCCTCCAGCCGCTTGAGCTGCGCGCGCGCCGAGTCCAGCGGGCCCTGGAGCGTCTGCGCCACCCAGTGCCCCAGCGCCTCCAGCGGCGAGCCGGCGTCCACCGGCTGCGTGCTGACCGCGTTGGCCAGCACCTGCTTGATGACCGACTCGAAGTCGGTGATTTCGAAGGGCTTGTGGAGGAAGGCCGTGGCCTCTGGCGCCCCCTGCGGCAGCACCGCGCTCAGCAGGACGATGGGTACGTCCTTGAGCTCCGCGTCCTGCTTCAGCCGGCGGCACAGCTCCACGCCGCTCAGCTTGGGCATCATGTGGTCGGTCACCACCAGGTGTGGGTGGCGGGCCCGCGCCAGGCCGAGCGCCTCCTCGCCATCCCGCGCCCGCAACACGTCATGGCCCAGGTCCTCCACCAGCTGGCTGAGGACCTCCAACACGGCTGGCTCATCGTCCGCGACCAGGACGAGACTCATGCTTCACTCCCTCGGCTACAGCGTGCGCACCGCCCACACGCTGCCAGGATAACGGCCCACTCCCACGGTGCACCGGCACCGGAGGAAGCGCGCACGTCCTGGAGATGCAATCGTTCACGGATGAGCGGACTGATCTATGAAGAGCGGAGGAACGCTTCCAGGGACACAGGGATGGGCTGCGGCCTTCCCGACAGTCGGGATGTCCTTCGCCCGACACTCCCTCGCGAGCACGGAGGAAGGGAATGAAGCCTGGAGTCATGAGGTGGGGCCTGCTGGCGGTGGCGCTGCTGGCCTCGGGCAGCGCGAGCGCGGACCTGGCCCGGCGCCGGGACGCCATCGTCGAGGTCGTCCAGAAGGTCTCCCCGGCCGTCGTCTACATCGGCACCGAGCAGGAGGTGGAGTCACGCTTCCGTGGCCGGCGCTCGCCCCTGGAGGAGTTCTTCGGCGGCATGGGCGCGGAGCCGGAGCGCCAGAAGATTGAAGGGCTGGGGAGCGGCGCCATCATCGACGCCTCCGGCATCATCGTCACCAATGAGCACGTCATCCGCGGCGCCTCCGCCATCCACGTGGTGCTGGCGGATGGGCGCACGCTGGAGGCGGAGGTCATCGGCAGCGACGCCGGCAACGACCTGGCCGTCCTCAAGGTCAACGCGCGCGAGGCGCTGCCCACCGCGAAGCTGGGCACCAGCTCGGACCTGATGATTGGCGAGACGGTGGTGGCCATCGGCAGCCCGTTCGGCCTGAGCAAGACGGTGACGGCGGGCGTGGTGTCCGCGGTGGGCCGGACGTTCAGGGCGGACGGGCGCGTCTACAACGACTTCGTCCAGACGGACGCGGCCATCAACCCCGGCAACTCGGGCGGGCCGCTGCTCAACGTGGATGGGGAAATCATCGGCATCAACACCGCCATCTTCGGCGGCGGCGCGCAGGGCATCGGCTTCGCGATTCCGGCGGACAAGGTGCGCCGCATCGTCGACGAGCTCACCCGCTTCGGGAAGGTGCGCCCCGCGTGGGTGGGCATCGACACGACGGACTTGCCGCCGCGCGTGGCCCGGCAGCTCGGCTGGGACAGGGCCTACGGCGCGCTGGTGACGGCCGTGGAGGCCGGCAGCCCCGCGGCCCAGGCCGGCGTGAAGCGCGGAGATGTGGTGGCGGAGCTGGGCGGCTCACGCATCCAGGACGCCGAGGACTTCGACACCCGCGTGCGTGGCTACCCTGCTCGCTCGCCCTTCCCCCTGGTCCTCTACCGAGAGGGCGGCCTGCGCACCGTGCAGGTGATGCCGACGGAGTTCCCTGCTCGCATGGTCGAGGGGCTGGCGTGGGAGCGGCTGGGACTACGAGTGAAGGACGGACGCGGGGCGCTGGCGATTTCCGGCGTGCGTCCGGGCTCGGTGGCGGCCGAGGTGGGGCTGGAGCCGGGAGACATCCTCCTCCGGGTGAACAACCAGCCGGTGCCCACGGCGGACGCCTTCCGCGAGACATTGCTCACTGCCCGACGCGGACGGAGCGTGTTGCTGCTCGTGCGCCGGGGCCGGTACGGCTACCACGTCACCCTGCCCTTCGAGCAGGACCGTGGAACAAACCTGTAGCGCGGTTCAGGTTGGTGGAACCCCCGGATTTCGGGCTCCGCGCGTCTCGCACTAGCATGGGGTGTATGAGTTCCGTCCGTTACCAGTCCCTCGGTCCCCTGCTGGCCGGGGAAGGCTCGCGTGCCTTCCTCGGACTCGCCCTGGAAGATGGCTCGCCTCCGCGACCGGTGGTGCTCATCTGGGCACCGCAGGAGATCGTGCAGAACCCGGAGATGACGGCCAGGCTGTCGCGCGAGACGGCTCGTGCGCTCGTCTTCGAGCATCCCAACATCCTGCGCGTCCACGCCTTCGCCGTGCAGGACGGTGGGCTCGCGCGCGTCACCGAGTTCGCCGACGGCGAGCCGCTGCGAAAGCTGCTGGAGGCGCAGCCCCGGCTGCCTCCGGCGATTGCGGCGCTCGTGGTCGCGGATGCGGCGATGGGCCTGCACTACGCGCACGTCGCCGGCAATGACGACGGCACGCCGCTGGTGCACGGAGACATCCGCCCGGAGACGCTGATGATCTCCTTCGGCGGTGTGACGAAGGTGACGGGCTACGGCGCGCTCGGCGTGGCTCCGCGTGAGCGCGATGGCAAGCGCGTGAAGAACCGGCGGAAGTACAGCGCTCCCGAGCAGATGCTCGGTGGACGCGAGGCCGTCAACGTCCAGTCGGACGTTTTCCTGCTGGGGCTCGTGCTGCACGAGTGCCTGTCGGGGAAGATGCCCTTCAAGGAGACGGCGGACCCGGACAAGGCCGTGCTCAATCGCTCCCTGCCGCCGCTGCCGCAGGACGTGCCGCTGAAGCTGGACGCGGTGGTGCGCAAGGCGACGACAAAGCGCGCGTATGACCGGTACCCGTCGGCGCTCGCGTTCCGCGAGGCGCTGGTGGAGGCCATCGGGACGCTGCCGACGCATGCGGAGTTCGCGGCGTTGCTGGCGAAGCACTTCCCGCCAGAGAGCGAAGCGCGGGCGACCCGGCGCCGGGTGATTGAGACCGGCATCGCGGAGGTGATGCAGAAGGCGGGAGTCTCTCCTCCCGCGGTGGCCGAGTTCCTGGCGAGCGGGAAGCTGGCGCCGGGCGTGCTGCCCGCGACGTGGCCCGCACTGCCGGGGCTGCTCGCCGCGACGGGTGCCGTGAATGTCGGCGGCGCGTCCGGTGGTGGTGACGCGGCGAGCTCGCTGCTGCAGACGAATGGCTCGGGGGCGACCACGGGGCCTCATGCGCAGGTGGCGCCCACGACGGGTTCGCATGCGCAGGTGGCTCCGAGCTCGGGTTCCACGACGGGTTCGCATGCGCAGGTGGCTCCGAGCTCGGGTTCCACGACGGGTTCGCATGCGCAGGTGGCTACGAGCACGGGCTCGCATGCGCAGGTGGCTCCGAGCTCGGGTTCCACGACGGGCTCACATGCGCAGGTGGCTGCCAATACAGGCTCTCACGCGCAGGTGGCTGCCAATACGGGCTCCCACGCGCAGGTGGCTGCCAACGCGGGCCCCACGACGGGCTCACATGCGCAGGTGGCGCCGGCTACCGGGTCCAACGCGGTCGTTGGCGCACAGCCGGCCACGAGCGGCGCTCAGGGCCCGACCACGGGCTCGCATGCGCAGACCGCCGCGGCTTCGGCGGGTGCGGCCTCGAACGGCACGACGGGCTCGCATGGGACTGTCGCTCCGGCGGCGGCCTCGGGCACGACTACAGGAGGCCAGCCTCCTGCTCCGACTTCCGTGCCTGCCCCGGCCATCGCGGCTTCGGCGGCGCAGAATCGGTCTCGCGCGTGGATTCCGTTCGTGGCCGTGGGCCTGCTGCTGTCGCTCGGCGCGGCGGCCGTGGTGCTCAAGCGGCTGCCGCCGAACATCGAGGCAGAGCTGGCGGATGCGGGCCCGGGCTCCGTGGCACCGCTGCCTGGAGAGCTCGCTGACGCGGGCCCCGCCGACGCGGGCATCGTGGACGCGGGCATCCCGACGGGCATCCTGGACCTCACGGTCGATCCGCGCGTGGAGGTCTCCAACCAGACGGGCTACCTGGGGAAGACACCCCTGTCGGTGTCCCTGCCCGCGGGCAAGCACACGCTGACGCTCAGCAGCCCCGTGCTCGGCATCCTGGTGTACCGCACCGTCACGGTGCCGGCGGGTGGCCGCACCTCGCAGCAGTTCTTCCTGAACAAGGGCTTCGCCACCGTGCGCGCGCCCAAGGGCGCCATCGTCACCATCGACGGCCGCCTCGTGGGCGCCGCTCCCGTCGAGGAGCTGGACCTCTACGAGGGCACGCACCAGTTGCTCGTCGTCGTGAACAACGCGCGCTGGCAGCGGACCTTCAAGCTGGAGCCCGGCCAGCGCCTCAACTTCGATGTCGACTTCGAGGAGCCGCCCGAGGAGTAGTGCGCCTCGCCTGGAGCCCTGCTCGCTCGCATCAGGACGCAGGGCCCCGGTGTCGGCGTCAGGCAGCCCCCGCGACCTTCGCGCCGCGACGCCGGGAGAGCCGCTGCACCACGGCGGCACTCGTGAGCTCCCGGAGCGCATCCTTGCCCACCCAGCGCGCGGCGGCCTCGGATGAGTCCGCCAGCCGCCGGGACACCTCCACTGCGGCGGTGTTGAGTGCGGGGCTGCGCTTGCCAATGCACCGCAGTGCCCAGTTCACGGACTTCTTGACGAAGTTGCGCTCGTCGTTGGCCGCGCGCTCGATGAGGACCAGCCCCTGAACGAACTGCTCCTCGCCGGCACGCTTGTCATGCACGGTGAGGCTCGCCAGCAGGGCGAAGGCCGCGCGCTTGACGAACTCGTCGCGCCGGCCGCACCACTGCTCGACCTTGCGCCAGGCATGCGGCGTACGGTCGAACAGGTGAAAGCACACCGTGTCGCAGATGGCCCAGCTGTCGAAGTCCCGGCACCACCGGTCCATCTGCGCGGGCGTGACGCTCTCCGGCTCGTCGACGAACGCCGCCAGCATGCGCGCCTCGTACCAGCCCGTGTCCCAGAGCGCGGCGGCGAGCTCATGACTCGGCCCGAGGCTCTTGGCGTATTTGCGCAAGGCGCCCACAGGTACGCCGAAGGCCTTGTCCGAGGGAATGGCATACCTCGCCATGCCGTCGCGAGTGCTCTTCGTGCCCGTGCGCTTCAGCCACGCGAGCACCGCCTGGACATCAGCCTTCGAGGGAGAAGGCACTTCTTTTCGGACAGGTCTCGCGGGAGCGGGCGTCTTCCGGGGTGGCATGCACGTCCTCCGTGGGGATGCTCCCGCTACGCGCTCTTGCGGCGCCGCATCATCGCCTCGTACGAGCGGCCCACGCTTTGGGAGAGGATGAGCAGCTCGCCCACGTCCGGCGGCGTGAGCTGGTCCGGCCCGTTGTCCACGTACAGGAGGTGCACCACCTTGCCGCGCACCAGCAGCGGCAGGATGACCGCCGTCGTGGGGAAGCCGCCGCCCAGGAGCTTGTAGAACACCCCCATCGCCGCATCCCGCTTCACCGGGCCCACGTAGTGCGAGCGCGTGTCGCGCACCAGCCGGAAGGTGCTCTGCTCCCTCAGCGCCACGCCGATGCGCCGCACCGCCGCGTCGCGCACCGAGGACCCCATGCCGTGCCAGCCCGTCACCAGGCCGCCCTGCACCGACAGCAGCAGGTTGCGCTTCCACTTGCCCAGCGCGAAGCGCAGCACCGTGCGCGCCACGTCCTCGCGGTCCGAGCTGCGCGCCAGCTCCGCCTGTGCCTCGGCGAAGGTGAGCGGCGTCGGCGGCGGCGCGGGCGGCCGCGGCACGGGCACCGCCTCCGGAGGCACCACCCCCGGTCCGGCCGCCATGGGAGCCACGGGCGCCTGCGGGCGCTGCGGCTGCGCCACCGGAGGCACCAGCGTCACCGGCGGCGGAGTCATCGGGAAGGGCTGGGCCGGCACCACCGGCGGCCGGGGCTGCGCGGGCGCCACCGGGCGCTGCACCACTGGAGCGACAGGGGCCACCGGCACGGGCACGGGCTCCACCACCTCCACGCCGGTGATGACCTCCTCCTCCGCCTCGC
This sequence comes from Pyxidicoccus xibeiensis, assembly GCF_024198175.1. Lineage (NCBI taxonomy): Bacteria > Pseudomonadati > Myxococcota > Myxococcia > Myxococcales > Myxococcaceae > Pyxidicoccus > Pyxidicoccus xibeiensis. The sequence continues at coordinate 231,386 of NZ_JAJVKV010000002.1, read as the reverse complement.
CCATGTCTCCTTCGTAGTCCGCGCCGCCACGCAGCGCCTGCGCGTAGACGGACTGGAACTCCTCCTCGCTCATCAGGTCCGGCGCCTTCTCCGACGCCTTCGCCAGCTCCGCCTGCGAGCCCGGCGCGGGGCGCGGCCGGATGGCGTTCATGTCGATGGCGCGCAGCTGCCGGAACGCCTTGCAGTAGCGGCGCAGCAGCTGGTTCATCCGGAACTCGGGGATGACCACCGGCACCACCCGCTTGCCCGTCTTGAAGGCAATCGAGTCCAGCGTCTCGAAGTCGTGCGGGTTCACCACGGCGATGCTCAGCCGCGTCGCGTCCACCCGCATCGGCAGGTACTCCTTGTCGTCCGCGTGGTTCGGCTTCACCAGCTCCAGCGCCTTGGGGTCCGGCACCAGCTCCCCGGAGGCGAAGGCCGTGTTGTGAAGCTGCCCCAGCACCTTCGCCAGGTCCTGCTCCGCCAGCAGCCCCAGCTCCACGAGGTTCGTCCCGAGCCGCCCGCCATGCACCACCTGTGCCTCGAGCGCTTCCTCGAGTCCCTCGGCGGTGACGAGGCCTTCCTTCAGGAGCAGTTCACCCAGGCGCATGGCTTCCGCTTGTAGCCATGCCTCATCCCGGTCCGCAAGCACGCCTACATGCACTGCGTTGGCGTCAGTCCTCGGGGTGATGGCTGAGCGCCACCCGGTTTCCCTCCGGGTCCCTCACGTACACCGTCCACCGCGTCTCGTGCTCCAGCGGCACGCCCGCCCGGGCCAGGGTCTCCACCGCCCCCGCCCGCCCCGCCTTGGGGATGCGGAACGCCAGCATCAGCAGGCCCGGCCGCTCGTGCCGGAAGGGAGTGGGCTCGGGCGCCACGCCCGCCGCCTCGATGGCCAGGAAGCCGCCTCCGGGCACCCCTACCCAGATGCTCCGCAGGGAGCCGTCCGGCCGGAAGTGCCGGGTCAGCTCCGGGAAGCCCAGGAGGTCCCGGTAGAAGGCGGTCACCCGCTCGAGATCCTTCGCCTGGATGGCCACATGGTGGAAGCCCTGAACGTCCATGAAGCGGATGCTATGGTCTGCGCGCCCATGGCGCGACTGCTCATCGTCGAAGACAACCACGAGCTGGCTTCCCTCATCGTCTCGGCCGCCCAGGGCCGGGGCCACGAGGCGAAGGCGGCCTATACCGGCGAGGCCGCGCTGGAGGCGCTCAGCCCGGGCGCGAAGTGGGATGCCGCCCTGGTGGACCTGCTCCTGCCCGACATCCGCGGCAGCGAGGTGCTCGCCGCGCTGCGCGCCCACGGCATCCCCGCCATCGCCGTCAGCGGCGTCTACAAGGGGGACCGCTTCGCCCAGGAGGCCGTCCAGGTCCACGGCGCCCGCGCCTTCTTCGCCAAGCCCTTCGAGCTGAACACCGTGCTGGAGGCCCTGGAGGCCGCGGGCGGCGTCGCCCCCGTGCCCCGCGCGCCGCCGCCCGTGCGGGAGCCCACGCCGCCCGACGAGCTGCTCGACGCCGAGGACCTCATCGTCCTGGAGGAGCTCGCCGCCGAGTCCGGGGACACGTCCTCGCCCATGCAGGTCGTGCCCGCCACGGCCCCGCTGCCCGGCATCGAAGTGGACGAGGTGGAGCATGCCCTCCCCCTGCCCTTCCAGCGACGGGAGAAGGTGTGGAGCAGCAGCGCGGCCTCCCCCGCGGCGCCCACGCGCGGCTCCCTGCCGGAGTGGACGCTCGGTGGCGACCTCAAGGACACCTCCGTCGCGCGGCTGCTCAACGCCTACTACGAGGCACGCCACCACGGAGAGCTGAAGCTCAAGCAGGGCTCCGTCCTCAAGGTCGTCTACTTCGAGGCCGGCCGCGTCGTGTACGCCGCCTCCAACCTGGGCCAGGAGCGCTTCGGCCGCTTCTGCGTGCGCCGCGGCGTGCTGCCCGAGTCCCGGCTGGCCGAGGTGGCCGCGTACGCCAGGGAGCACAACCTGCGCACCGGCGAGGCGATGCTGCGCATGGGCATCATGGACGCCGCGCGCCGCCAGCAGCTGCTCGAGGAGCAGGTGAAGGAGATCATCTGGTCCACCTTCACCTGGACCGAGGGCAACTACGGCTTCAGCGCCATGCGCCCGCAGCGCGCGGACCTGGTGAAGCTGTCCGTCTTCCCCGGTGACCTGGTGCTGGAGGGCGTGGAGAAGACGGAGACGCTGGTGGCGCTGCGCCAGCGCATGCCCCGCTCACGCCGCCTCTTCCCCACGGCGGACCCGCCGTATGGCCTGCACGAGCTGAAGCTGCAGGGGCCACAGGCGCTGCTGCTCGCGTATGCGGACGGCAGCAAGACGGTGGAGGACCTGCTCGCGCTCACCGACCTGTCCGAGCGTCAGGCGCTGGCCACGCTGCGCGGGCTGGAGCTGCTCGGCATCCTCGAGGAGCGGCCGGAAGCGCCCAGCCGGCGCCACCGCATCACCTTCGGGCTCTAGTCCCGACGGCGGCGCAGCACCCGGGCCAGCGCCAGCAGCCCGAAGAGCGCCGCCTCCGAGCCACCTCCCGAGCACCCGCACCCGGAGGTGCCCGGCGCCACGGGAGTGACTCCGGAGACGAGCACCCGGTTGAGCGTCACCTCTCCGCCGAAGCGGGGCGAGGCCAGCAGCCGGGGACGGGCCACGTACGTCAGCGCGCGGGTGGCGTTGGGCTCCAGCGTCACGCCCTCCACCACGAAGCCGCCCTCCACCGCCTGCTCCGTGACGGGCTGGCCGTCCAGCTTCACGCTGCCGGGAACCACCTCCAGCCCCTCCACGCGCTCCACATGGCGCAGGGTCCGCACGCCACACGCCGAGGTGTTGCGCAGCCGCGCCACCACGCCCACCAGCCCCGTCTCCGACGTGCTGGGAGACTCCGTCTCGTACCGCAGCTCCACGAAGGGCTCCGCGGTGATGGGCACCTCGTGACGCGTGGTGGCCGTCCTGCCATCTCCCGCGTCCGCCGTGACACGCAGGGTGATGAACGCGCCCACCAGGTCCTCCAGCGCCGTCTCCCGCGTGGCCACGGTGACGCTCTGGCCGGACAGCGGCCCTTCCGTGAGCTCGGGCCCGCTCTCATACGTCCAGGCCAAGGCGCTGGCGCGGCAGGCGTTGGCGGGAATCGTCTGCGTGAGCGTGGCCGTCGCGCCCTCGCCGCAGCGGGCCACCAGCGCCGTGCCCTCCAGGGGCCCCAGCTCCACGGGGCGCGTGTCCTGCACGACGAGCGACTCCGTGTCTCCCGCGACGGCCGAGCCGGTGCTGTAGTCGAAGAGCTGTCCCTGGACGCGGTATCCACCGGTCGAGCACGCCTCCGGCAGCGCGGGACGCCACGTCCCGGGCACGGCCACCTCCTCGGACACCACCTGCACGCCGCCTTCTTCCAGGGTCATCCGCGCACGCAGGCGCTCATCCGGGCAGCGCAGTGACGTCCCCACGCCCAGCTCCACGGTGCCCGCCGGGGAAGAGGCCACCGTCAGGTCCAGGCTCGCGGTGGCGAAGTCCTCCACCCTCGGCGCCGCGTCCACGCGGACCACTGCGTCGGCGCTCTCCTGCACTCCCGCGGCGGTCGTCTCGAGCCGGTTGCGGGCGGTGAGCGACAGGCTCCCGCGCGCGCACGAAGCCGCTTCCACCCGGAGCTGGGGGCTCACGACCGGGGACGCGAGCGAGACGGGGTTGCCGTCCGCGTCGAGCACCGTGAAGCCCTCGGGCACGCCCGTGGCCAGGTCGGAGAGCCGCCACTCGGTCTCCACGGGAGGCAGCTCCGGAGTGGCCGCGCACGGGTGCAGCGCATCGGGCGCCACCACCACGCTGGCGCCCAGGCTGGACTCGAGGTTGCGCACCGCGCTCGCGGCGAAGGGGACCGAGGGGCGGCCCCAGGGCGCCACGTCCACGGTGAAGGGCGTGGTGTCCGACCACGCGCCCCCTTCGTCCCGGCCCTGTACCGCGTACGTATAGGTCCGGCCGGTCGGCGAGCAGAGGAAGGGCGGAGGCGTGAAGGTGGCCCTGCCCATGGCATCCGTGACGAGCGCAGGCTGGTCCGGGCCGACCGAAGTCCACTGGTAGCCCTCCGTCTCGCACTCGCCGCCGCCAGGGGAGGCGACGAACTCGCGCGGTTCTCCGGAGGCCGCGGTGGAAGCGCTCGCGGGCGTCACACCCGGCTTCGCCGGGCCCCTCACGTTGGCGACACGGATGGAAACCGTCGCGGTGGCATCGTGGCTCGCCAGGCCGTCCGACGCGAAGACGGACAGCTGCGTCAGCTCGTCCTTGCAGACGATGGGGGGCGCGGTGAGCGTCACGTCCAGGCGGTCCGGCCCGGGCACGGAGGCGACGCCGTCCAGCAGCCCCTGCGCCACGGTGGCGTCCATCGACACGCGGACCGGGTCGGAGTCTCCGTCCGTGGCGGAGAGCTGGAACTGGCCGCTCCCGCCTTCGTTGACGACGAGGGTCGTCCCCACGTTGAGCACCGGGCCCACTGCGTTGCGATTGGCGATGAGGTTGCCACCGACGCCCGTGGGACGGTCCAGTCCGATGACACAGAGGGAGGACTCCGAGCAGGCGACCGCCACGGGCACCTCGTTGGAGCCCTCCAGGCTCTGGCTGTTGAGCGTCGGGTGGACGCGCCACTGCGTGCCCGCATTGGCCGCGCTGTCCGCCGGGACGGCCTGGAAGACGACAATCTGGCCGTTCCCATCCGTCCCCACCGCCAGGCCGTAGCCCTCACCGTACTGGCTACCACCGCCGGTGTTCATGTCCACCGCGACGATGGATACGGGTGACCCCGCATCGGGCAACGACACCTGGGAGAACGGCAGGATGGGGCCCGTCTCGGGAGGTGTCGGGGGCCGGAGCACCCCGCGGAACAGCCGCGTGTCCCTCGCCAGCAGTGCGACAGGGTCCGTCCCTCCCGAGAAGAGGTCCAGCACGACGCGCTCACCGAAGTTGATGCCCCCTTGCACGGTGACCTCGGCCTGCTGCCGGTCTCCCCGGAACCACAGGAAGGCCGCGGGGCCCAGGTTGAGGCGGAAGAGCGCATGCGGGACTGCGCCCTGCGTATCCGTCACGCTCATCGGCGAGCCAGGGGTGTACGCACCATTGCTGACCGGTATCGCATCCCAGGCCAGGCGGCCGACCCGCACCGGCGGCACCGTCAGGAGCTGGAGGTCGTTGAGATCCACCCTCACCACCGCGTAGCCGGTGCCTGACGGAGTGAACTGAACCCGCTCGACGACACGGGAGTTGGCGGTCGGATGGAACGGCAGGATGCTGCCCGGCTGCCAGCACGTGTTCGCGCTGTAGGTGGTGCTGTCCGGCTTCACCGCGGCGTAGCAGGCCCCGGACACGAAGGTGCCCACCACGTACCCCTCCGGGAAGGACTCGACACGGCCCGGAGTGAAGACATCCATGTAGGGCGTCGCCACGGCCGTGAAGGCGCCATTCGGCCAGGCCTCTACGTATTGGACGCGCTCGCTCGCATCGAGCTGCTCCCAGCCGGCGGACGCCGTTGTGGCCATACCCAGACAGAGGCTGAAGACGATGGCGGCGCGCACGGCTTGCTCCTAGTAGGCCACTTCGGCTCGCAGGTAGAGCCGGTCCTGATTCTCCGTCGAGTCGTCCGTCAAACCCAAGCCGCTGAAGCCCAGCAGTGTGTACCCGGCGGCCATGCGCAGGCGCTCGTCCACGCGGTAGCCCACCTCCGCCCTCACGGCCGTCAGCCGCTCGCCCTCCGGCGAGGCCGTCCTCCGCGCCAGCTCGGCTCCCACCTCCAGCCCTCCCACCACCCTCACCGCCGGTCGCACCGTGCCCGTCCACACCCAGCGCACGGAGTCACCCAGGCTGGAACGGCCAGCGTGCAGCCCTGCCGCCACGGAGAGCCGGTCTCCCACCTTCACCGCCGGCAGGAGCGAGAAGATCTGCAGCGCCCGCTCACCGAAGGCGGCGCGCGCCCCGGGCAGCAGCTCGCGCGTGAGGCCGTAGCGCGCCACCACGAGCCAGGGCCCGGGCCGCCACGCCACCGCCGCGTAGCCCTCCACCAGCCGGGACTCCAGGGCCTCGGCACCCGCGGTGCGAGCGAAGTCCACACGGCCCGAGGCCGTCACGTCCTCGTGCAGCTCCGCCTGCGCGGCCAGCGCCACCACCGCCTGCAGCCGGTCCACCGGTGTGGTGGCACCGCGCTCCGGCGTGCCCTCCTCGTGGCGCAGCTCCACCCGGCCGTCCAGCCGCAGGCGCTCCAGCACGAGCTGTCCGAAGACGCCGGCCGCGTCCCGCTCCAGCGGCGGGTCCACGTCCAGCAGGCTGCGCACGCCGCGCTCGTAGCGCGCGCCCACGCTGAAGCCGCCGGTGACTTTCTGCTGGAGGCCCACCGCGCGAGCCAGCCGCACGGAGGTGGCGTCATGCGCGCCCACGTCCTCCACGAAGAGGGCGGTGCCGCTGTCGGGCAGCTCGGTGCGCGCCCCCGTCAGCGTGCGGCCCGCGCCGAAGTCCGGCCCGTCCACGTCCACCGAGTAGCCGCCGTAGTACACCTCCTGCCCGCTACGCGACTCCACGTTGGCCCACGCGCGCGGGCCCAGCTCCGGCCCCCAGCCGCCATGCACGCCCACCCGCGTGTCCTTCGACACGTCCACGTCCACGCCCGCCGAGCTGAAGGTGTCGTCCACCCGCCCCGGCCCCTCGCCGTGCAGCGCCAGCGCGTGCCGGTGCGCCGCGCGCAGCGCCACGCGCTCGAACGCGCGCCAGGTGCCCGCCACGCCCGCGGACGTGCGGCCCCCGAAGAGCGCCGGGCCCGCGCCCGCCACCTCGGCCGCGCTCAGCCGCGAGTCGCGCACCTCCAACTGCACGCCCCAGCGCGCCTCCTCCCAGCCCACGCCCGCGCCCAGCGTGCGCGCCGAGAAGGGCGTGTCCAGGAAGGGCTCGCGCGGGTCGGCCGAGCGGCGCTCATCCGCCAGCAGCGTCAGGCCGAGGCGGCCCAGGGGCTGGCGCACGCGCAGCGAGCTCTGGCGGAAGCGCGTCGCCTCCGAGTGCGCCCCGTCCGAGAAGCCCTTCCCGCGCAGGCGGAAGGCCGCGTCCACCGAGCCTCCACCGCCCAGCGGGCCAGGGCCGCGCACGCGCAGCGTCAGCGCCTCGCCCCGCGTCTCCAGCGCTCCCGGGGCGGGGCGGAGGAAGCTGAGGCCGCCGTCGTCCGACACGCCGAAGAGGCCCGACTCCACCGCCGAGCCCCGACTGGACGCCGCCTCCGCCAGCAGCGAGTACGCCCCCACCTTCGCGCTCGCCCGTCCGGAGTAGAGCGTATACGGGCGGCCGTCACGCCCCTCGCGCACCGCGGCCAGGCCCAGGCGCGTGCCCTTCAGCTCGGCCCACACCTCGCCGCCCGCGGCGTCCCGCGCGTCCGACACGCGCAGCGCGGCGTAGTCCGCCACCAGCACCGGCTCCGGAGACTCCGTCAGCGCGTCGGTGCGCAGCCAGGCGTCGCCCGCGAGGAAGGACAGCGGACGCGCCAGGAGGATGCGGCCGGAGAAGTAGTCGAGGTCGTAGTCGCGCCCGCGAACCAGGTGCCGCTCCGCCAGCGGCAGGCCGGTGACGCCGTCGCGAACCTCCACGCGCAGCAGCTCCGAGCCCTCCGCCACCGAGCCCGTGCCCAGGTAGTAGAGGCTGCCGCCGGTGGCGCGCAGCTCCTCGTGCGCGGGCACCGCGGCCAGCAGCCGGCTGGGGTCCGCCAGGCTCCCACCGAAGGCCTCCAGGCCCGCGCGCGCCGTCGTCGTGTCCTGCTCCGGGCCCGTGCGCAGCTCCGCGTAGGGGCCGAAGAGGGGCCGGTGGTAGCGGCCCACCTCGCGGTCCTGCATCAGCGCCCGGTACGTGCCCAGGCCCGCGCGGCCGAGCGCCTCGTGCCGGGCCTCCAGCCGCAGCCGCCCCTCCGCTGCGTTGGGTGTCAGCGACACCGAGTCGTCGCCCCACTCGGCGGGCGTGAGGTCCAGGTCCGGCGCGCGCTCGAAGCGCTCCGGCACGCGAGGGCGCAGCCAGTCCGGCAGGCTGGCGCCATTCAGCGTCCGGCCGTCCGTGTCGCGCAGGTCCAGCTCGCCCACCAGCTCCACGTCCCCCAGCCGCAGCTCGGCGTGCGCGGAGCCCCGTCCGCGAAGCTGCACGTCTCCGTCCGCGGGCGCCCAGGTGGCCTCCACGTCCAGCAGGCCCACGGCGAAGGGGCGCGCCGTCGCGGCAATCTCCAGCGTCTCCTTCCGGGGCGGCTCGCCCGGCACCTCCAGCTGGAGTGGCACCGCGTTGCGGCCCGGCTCCAGCACCACGGGCACCTCGACACGGCCCTCGGGCCCCACCACCTGCTCGCCCTTCGGCGTGCGCACGCGCGTGCCTTCCGGAGCCTCCACGCGCAGCCGGGTGCTGCCGCTGGCCACCGGCTCGTCCCGTCCCGCCGGAAGCTGGAGCGAGCCCGTGGGCTCCATCGGCCGGGGCGCCACCAGCCACCCGCTGTCGCGGCGCACCACGTCCACGCGCTGGCGGAACAGGCGCACCGCGCCGTCGGGCGCCGTGGCGGTGATGGCCAATAGATTCTCTCCGCTCACCAGCGGCACGAGCGCGCGCCAGGCGCCCCTCGCATCGACCGCCGCCTCCACGCCCGCCACGACGACGCGGTCTCCCGGCCCGGCCTGTCCGGCCACCTGGAAGCGCACCGCGCCCTCCCCCGCCACCAGCTCCGCCACCGGCGGCGCCGCGTCGTAGGAGAGCACCACCGGCGGCGCCACCGTCGTCTGCCCGCGCACGGCGAAGTCCTGGAGGGCGACGGCGCCCCACGGCACCTCCACCGTGGCGGCCTCCGGGCTCACCCGGCTGCCGGCCGGCAGCGAGCGCGCGTCCACCTTCACCCGCTGGCGGCCCGGACGCAGGTGCACGCCCCCCGTCGCATCCGGCACACGCGCGTCCACGCCGTTGACGTGGTAGCGCCCGCGGGCATCCGTGCGCACCTCGCGGCCGGTGCTCAGCACCAGCCTCACGCCCGCCAGCCCCGGCTCCTCCGGAGCACAGCGGCCGTCGCCATTCACGTCCTGGCACACCCGGCCGGCGAGCGAGGACGCCAGCGAGGCCACGTCCGCCGTCAGCCCCTGCGCGCCCACGGACAGGGGCAGCAGCAGCGCGACGCCGAGCCACCGCGCCACGCGCCTCAAGGCCGCACCTCGGCCAGGGCGGTGACGCCCGTCTTCACGTCCGCGACGGAGACGCCCACCGGCCCTGCGGCGCGCACGGTGAAGGAGGTGCGCCCGTCGCGGACCTCTTCGTCCACGCGCTCGCCGGCGGACAGCGCCACGTGCACCCTGCGTCCCTCCAGCACCCGGCCGCGCGGGTCCTCCACCCAGTACGTCACGCGGGTGCCCTCCACCTTCAGCCGCACGTTCACCGGCACCTCGGGCGCCAGCCGCACCCGCTGCGACACCGCGCCGGGGACGAGGGCCGTCCCCAGCGGGAAGACCGGGCCCTCCACGCCGAGCACATGGACTGTCTGGGCCAGGCCCGGCCACACGCCATGCGCCACCTCCAGCCTGCCGGGCCGGAGCGCCCCGAGGCGCAGCGTGCCATCCACGCCCGTCACCACCGGCTGCCCGTCCACGCGCAGCGGCTGCGACGGCACCGGCAGGCCCGCCAGGTCCGCCACGCCCGCGAACAGGACACCGCCCTCGCGCCACACGGAGATGCGCGCGGGCTCGCTCCCCGCCGGCCCCCAGGCGCGTACCGTCGGCGCCACCTCGGCCGCCACGCCCGACTCAGGCGGCGTCCAGGTGCTGGTGAAGGTGCCCGGCGGCGACTCCACCGGCGGCGAGAAGGTCCCCACCGCCGCATGGAGGTCCAGGACCGCCCCGGGGCGCGGCCGGGAGAAGGCGTCGCGCGTCGTCACCTTGAGCGTAGCCTGGGAGCCGTAGTGGATCAGCGCGTCCGACACGGCCACGCCCACCTCCGCCACCGGGCCCTGCACCAATTGGAGCGCCGGCGCCTCGCGCGAGCCGCGCTGGGGCCACAGCGCCTCGAGGCGCTCCTCCGCCGCCAGCGCGCGAGGCGCCGTGTAGCGCCACTCCAGCAGGCCTCCTTCGGCGCGCACCGGACCGCGCAGGGTGCCGTGGCGCGCCTGGGCCGTCACCCGCGCGTCCTCCACTGGCCGGCCCAGGGGGTCACTCGTGGCGCACACCAGCCGGGCCTGCGACGCGCCGTCCGCCGGCAGCCGCTGCGGTTGCAGCACGCACGCGAGGCCATCCGTGGGCGGCAGCTGCAGGTCGATGGGCATGCGCCGCACGTTGCCCACCCGGTCCACCACGCGGCCCTGCCCGAAGCGGTGTCCCGGCGGGACGATGATGGGCAGCCGGAAGCGGCCCTCCGGCCCCGCCGCCACCGGGCCGAAGCTCCTGCCCGCGATGTCGATGGAGATCTGCGCGTCCGGCTCCGTGGTGCCCGGCAGCGTCACCGACGCGGCCAGCGGGACGAGCACACGCCCGTACGCGCCATGGATGGACTGCGGGCTGGGCCACGCGGAGAACGCCACCAGGATGGCCACCTCCGGGTAGCGCGTGTCCGGCAGCACGTAGCGGGCGCGGTACGTGCCGGGCCCGGTGCGCTCCAGCGCCTCCACGCGGCCGATGCTGGCGCGCACCACGGGCGGCGCGCCGCTGTCGTCCTCGGCGCCGTCCGGCCGCACCATCCGCACGGTGAGCAGCGCTTCCTTGTCCCGGCCCTTCACCGGCGCGGGCGGTTCCAGCGCCAGCCGCACCTCGGTGGCCGGCGGGCCGAGCACGTAGCGCGCCCGCGTCTCCAGGCCATCCACGCGCGCGCTCACCACCACGTCCCGCGCGCCCGGCCGCGGCACCACCACGAAGGTGCGCAGCGGCGGCTGCTCGGGGCCCTCGCGCAGCTCCGCGCCCTCCGCCACCACCGCGGGCGCGCCCACCGGCACCGGCGTCCCCGCGGCGTCCTTCCTCACCAGCGCCACGGGAAAGCCATCCGGAGCCACGGCGGACGACGGCCCGAGGATCTCGAGCGTGTCCGCCCAGGCCGGGGCGCACAGCAACAGCAGGGCTGAGAGGAGGAACCGGTTCAGGCCCTGTAACTCTACAGTCCCCCGGCTCTGCGCCGAAGTTCCTTCCGCACCACGCGCACGGCTTCGCGCCGGGGCCTCACCAGCCACAGCGCCACCGCCATCAGTCCCATCAACGCGACAGAGCCACCAGACGTGCTGCACCCGCCCGGAACAGGGCCGCCACGCACAGCGCCCTCGGGAATGAAGGTCACGGATGACACCGTCGCGGCCCGGAGCGCCACGGGCGGAACATGCCTTCCGGCGATGACCTCCTCCCCCGGCGCCGGCGGCTCGGGCACGTCCCCCGACGGCTCGCACTGCGGCGGCGGGGTGTAGACACGGATGCGGTACGCACTTCCGGCTTTTCCGGAGATCGTCGCGTTCATCGCGTTGTCGCCATCGAAGACGACGCCCACGGCGATGGTGGAGGAGCCCTGCCGGAAGTGGGCGGGGCTGACCTTCTCGTGGCCGTTGAGCAACACCCGGCCGGACGTGGCGCGCACGCCGGTATGGCCGTTGTCCACACACAGCGCGCCGTAGCCCGAGGCCGGGAAGTCCAGCGCCGCGCACTCGGGCTCGTTGAGGTTGCGCGTCACGTCCAGCGTGGCCACCAGCGGCCAGTCCCCGGGGTTGGCGCAGACGTCCGCGGGAATCCGGCCCTCCTTGGGCTGCTGGCAGGACGGCTGCTCCGGCGCCTTGAAGGTGAAGGAGTGCACGTTGAAGTCGCCGTTCTCCGGCACCGTCCACACCACCCGCGCCGTGCCGTCCGGGGCCACGCTCAGGTCATTGAGGTTCTCGTTCTCCGGCGAGCTCGTCAGCGTGTACAGGAGCTGCGTGCGCAGGTCGTAGACGACGATGTCGAAGTCGTTCTTGAGGGGGTCCCTGCGCTCGAAGGCCACCAGCGAGCCGCTGATGCTGGGGTTGGCGTCCAGCCCGGGCAGGGCCAGCCGCTGCTCGGCGCCGCCGCCCACGGGCTTCCAGTAGATGTCGCGGTCCATCACGCCCTCCACCGCGCGCGTGCTGGCGTACACCACCACCTGGCCGTTGGTGTCCGGCTGGGACTCCTCGCCCTCGGTGCCGGTGAGCCGCAGGGCGTTGAAGCCCGTGCCGTTCCACGCCGCCTGCCAGATGTCGCAGCCCAGCCCCTGCCCGTCGCACTTGGCCCAGACCACCGTGCGCCCGTCGGGGGCCACCGCCGGGGTGCGGTCCTGCAGGCCGTCATTCGTGAGCCGGGTGAGGGTGCCCCGGTCCAGGTCGTACGCGGCCACCTCCGGCTGCAGCGTGTCACCGGTGTAGCCGAAGTCCTGCCACGCCACCGTGCGGCCGCCGATCACCGCGGCCCGCCGGCTGCTGCCCTCCTCGGGGGCAATCTCCACCGGACCGGACTCGGCGCCCGCCACGTCGAAGGCGTAGATGGCGCTCGCGGAGCTCACGCGGGTGAACACCACCGTCCCGCTGCCCACGTCCGACACGAAGTCGAAGGCGCCGTTGTTGGGAATGGCCGCGTCCTGGCCCGTCACCAGGTCGTGGTAGCGAATCTCGCTCTGGCCCCGGGCCTCGTTGGTGTAGGCCACCAGGGCGCCGCTCACGTGCGGGTCCGTCTGGTCTCCCGGCCCCCCGTTGACGACCTTCCGGGTACCGGTGATGGGGCGAGCCGTCACCTGCGCGAAGGCGGGCGACAGCGAGGAACTCAGGCAGCAAGCCAGGGCCAGTGTCCGCAGCATCGGAAACGACCTCCCGGAGACTCCGAGACGACGACCCACGCCCCGCACAAGGCACTGTGGGCCCCGGAGAATCCGGTGCTGGCTTCCCACGGCGGTCACGGCCGGCCGTACTTCAGGCCCCGCGGCTTTGCGCACCAAGGCTTTCGCCCTGGATTGCCCTTGAACAGGAACGTCGAGACGCCACTCTAGGGAGCCCCGTCGCCGGGGGTCAAGGCGATCGCACGCTCGTCCGCCGGGCTTCTAGGGGGAAGCGTCGTTTGCCTGATTCCAGATGTCCTGCGTGTCCGTCTTCAGGGCGGGAGGCGTGGTGTCGACGACCACGTCCTGCCGGTCCCTCTGTTCAATACGCCCCACTCCGACGGCGCGGACATCCACCGTGTTGCGGCCCTCGCGCAGCGCCACCTTGCGCTCGAAGTGGCCCTGGGCGTCGGGGATGAGGGTGACGCCGTCGACTTCCACGCGGCTGCCGGGCTCGGTCTGCCCGCGCACCACCAGCTCGCGCTCGCGCCGCGTGCGCTCTCCGGGCCAGTCCACCTTGAGGAGCAGGCTGCCCGGGACGGCGGCGGGCTCGGACGGGGCCTGGCCGGGCCGGATGACGGCCTGCTGGCCCGCGCGGACGATGACGACCTTGCCCTGGCCGACGAGGGTGACCTCACCCTCGCGCGTGCCCACGGCCACGGTGCCCGTGCCGTTGTTGCTCATGGTGAACGCGCCGCCCTGCTCCAGGGTGGCCACGGCGTCGGCGTTGGCCGCCTTCACCTCGAAGGTGTGGCGCTTGCCGGACTTCACCACGGCCGTGGCCATACCGCGCGCCAGCAGCAGGCGGGACACGGACTCGGTCAGCTCCTCCACGGAGATCTCCGTGCCGGGGTCCATGCGAATCTCCACGGCCTCGCCGCCGATGAGCATGGCGTACGAGCCGTCCTGGGTGCGCACCTTCTCGTCGCGGCGCAACGAGGTGCCTACGGTTGCCGCGCGCCAGGCGCCATCCGGTTGCAGCACCTCCACGGTGCCGGACACCTCGGTGAACTCCAGCACCAGCGGCCGCTTCGCCACGGGCGGCGCCACGGCGACGGGCGGCAGCGGAGGCGGGGGTGGCGGGGGCGGCTCGCGCAGGAACACGAACCACCCCAGCGGCAGCGCCGCGAGGATCAGCACGAGGCCGACCAGGAAGGGCGTCTGGCGTCGGGGGGCGCGAGGGTCAGCCATGGGACGCCTTGCTTGGTATCACACCCCGTGCAGCCGCTCACGCCTTCGGCAGAAACACGGTGAAGCAGGTCCCCTGCCCTACTTCCGAGCGCACGTCGATGCTACCGCCCGTCTCCGTCACCACCCGCCACACGACGCTGAGGCCCAACCCCACGTTGGACCACACGTCCTTGGTGGTGAAGAAGGGCTCGAAGATTCGCGGGCGGATGTCCGGGGAGATGCCCTTGCCCGTGTCCTCCACCTCGAGGAAGGTCCGGCCGTCCCGCTCGCCGGTGCGCAGGGTGAGGCAGCGCGTGGGCGTCTTCAGCATGGCCGTGCGCGCGTTGGACAAGAGCGCCAGCACCACCTGGGACAGGTGCCCGGGGTCCGCGCGCACGCGGCCCAGCCCCTGGCCCAGCTCGGTGACGAGGGTGATGCCGTCGCCGCGGATCTGGTGCTCGGTGAGGCTGAGCGCGTCGCGCACCACGGCGTTGAGGTCCACCGGCCGCAGCTCCGCGCGCTCGCGCTGCTGGGAGAAGCGCAGCAGGTTCTGGGTGATCTCCTTGCAGCGCTTGGCGCTCTGCTCAATCTTCCGCAGCGTCTCCAAATCGGGGTCGGCGGAGCCGCGGTCCAGCATCAGCAGCTGCACGTTGCCGAGGATGCCGGCCAGCGGGTTGTTGATTTCGTGCGCCACGCCCGCGCCGAGCTGCCCCACCGCGGCCAGCTTCTGTGCCTCCAGCAACTGGACCTGGGCGCCCTTGAGCTCGGCGGTGGCCTCGTCCACGCGGGCACGCAGGTCGTCGTTCCACCGCAGCAGCCGGGAGCGCGCGGCCTCCAGCTCGGCGCCCATGCGGTTGAACGTCGTGGCCAGCTCGCTCAGCTCGTCCTGGCCCTGCACCTTCACGCGCCGGTCCAGCTCGCCGCGCCCGTAGGCCTCCGCGCCCTCCACCACGTCCGCCAGCCGGCGGTTGAGGCGGCGCGTGAAGAGCGCGCCCAGCCCGAGCAGCACCAGGAAGGTGCCGCCGATGGAGGCCAGCACGGTGCGCCGCATGGCGCGCACCGGCGCCAGCGCGGTGGCCTCGTCCACGGCCACCACCACGTCGAAGCGCAGCCCCCGGGGCACGCGCGCCACGCTCACCCGGCGGGCCGGCGACTCCACGCGGAAGCTGCGCACGGGCTCCGTCAGCTGGGCCGGGGGCGTGAGCAGCGGCGCGGCCAGCTCCGGCGCCAGCGTCTTCATGCGCCGCTCCGGCTCCGAGCTGGCCAGCACGCGCCGGTCCTCGTCCACCAGGTCGATGCGGCCCAGCCCACCGGCCGCGCGCCGCGCCAGCACGCTCTCCAGCGCGGTGAAGACCACCTCGGCCAGGGCGAAGGGCGCGTTCTCTCCTTCCGCCAGCTTCACCGCCACGGCCACCGCCGCCGGCTCGCCCTCCGCATGTGCATAGGCACTGCCCAGCGCGGCCTGCCCCTTGCCGCCGCCGCGCAGCGTCTGCACGGGCATCGAGCGCACCAGTCGCTCCAGCGCCTCGGCCCGGAAGGCCGGGTGCCCGTCCGAGGCCTGGGGGCGGAAGACGGGCGAGCCCAGGGGCCGGCCCTCCGCGTCCAGCTTCAGCACCGCGCTCACCGCCGTGGACTGGCCGTAGAGCAGCCGCAGGCCGCCCACCGTCTCCGCCTCGCTGGCGGACTCCCAGTCGATGAGCTCCGCCGAGCGGGCCAGCGCGTCCACCACCTCCATCAGGGAGGCGCTCACGGCCTCCGCGGTGGCGGAGGCCTGGGCCCGCTGCTCGGCGTCGATGCGCGCGGCCAGCTCGGCCTCGGCGCGCGAGAGCAATAGGAAGCCGACCGCGGCGAGGGGAAGCACCGTCGCGGCCAGCATGAAGAGGACGAGCTGTTGGTAGAGCCTCATCCGGCCACGGAGCGTACCACCTGCTCCCGGTCACTGCGCAGGAAGACGGAGCCCAGGATGGCCTTGGCCCGCTTCTTCATCTCCGCCGCGCGCCGCGCCAGCTCGGCGTGGTCCTGCGAGCCGTCCGTCATCACCGCCACCACCGACACGCTCATGATGGGGAAGCGCCGCTTCTCACCGTAGCGGTCCTCCGCCTCGATGTGGCCGCGCTCCCGGTCCTGCCGGTCGTAGTAGAGCGGGATGATGCGGTCGAAGGTTTCAATCGCCTTCTGGCAGATGCGGTCCACCGTCTCCGTGGAGGTGATGAACACGAAGTCGTCGCCGGCCACGTGGCCCAGGAAGTCCCCGGGCCCGCCCTCCTGCGCGAAGATTTCTCGCATCAGGTCGCCCGTCTGGCGCACCACGCCGTCCGCCTTCGCGAAGCCGTAGTAGTCGTTGTAGGCCTTGAGGTTGTCCAGGTCCAGGTAGCAGAAGGCGAAGGGCCGCCGCGCCAGCAGGCGCCGCTGCACCTCGCGCTCGATCGCCGTGGAGCCCGGCAGCTGCGTGGTGGGCGACGCGGAGAGCTCCTGCTCCTTGCGCCGCATCACGCTCTCCACGCGCGCCCCCAGCTCCAGCGCGTCGAAGGGCTTGGTGAGGTAGTCGTCGCCGCCCAGCTTGAGGGCGCGGACCTTCGAGGACGTCTCCGCGCGGGCGGAGATGAAGATGACGGAGATGTGGCCGCTGGCGCGCTCGGCCTTGATCTCCTCCAGGAAGACGAAGCCGTCGCCGTCCGGCAGCGTGACGTCCAGCAGGACGACG
Organism: Pyxidicoccus xibeiensis; assembly: GCF_024198175.1. Taxonomy (NCBI): domain Bacteria; kingdom Pseudomonadati; phylum Myxococcota; class Myxococcia; order Myxococcales; family Myxococcaceae; genus Pyxidicoccus; species Pyxidicoccus xibeiensis. The sequence goes on along the minus strand of NZ_JAJVKV010000002.1, from coordinate 214,724 downwards.
TCCGGCCGGCGCTCGCGCAGGGAGCGGCGCCCCTCTTCGATGGAGCCCGCCGTGGCCACGTCGAAGCCGATGTTCTCCAGCACCTCGCGGCAGATGAGGGCAATCTTCGCGTCGTCGTCCACCACCAGCACGCGGCCGTGGGCCGGGCCCGCGCGGCCCCGCACCAGCGAGTCCACCGTGGCCAGCAGCTTGTCCGACGCCAGCGGGCGCACCAGGAAGGCATCCGCCCCGGCGCGGAAGGCGCGCTGGCGCTCGTCGAAGGCGGACGTCACCAGCAGCGGCGCGCGGCGCGTCTCCGGGTCGTGCCGGAGGATCTCCGCCAGCCGCAGCCCGTCCACGTCCGGCAGCCGCACGGACACCAGCACCATGTCCGGGTGGTACTTGCGCGCGGAGGACAGGCCCTCCTCGGCGTTGAAGGCCAGCCGCACGTCATAGCCGCGCCCGGCCATCAGCGCCTTGGCGATGAAGCCCACCTCGGGCTCACCCTCGATGACCAGCACCCGGCCCCGGCTCTCCTTGCGGCGCGGCTGTGCGGGGACCTCGCTCCCGTCGTCCTGGCGCAGCTCGGGAGGCGGCTCGGTGGGCAGCACCGCCATGAAGCGCACGCCGTCGGTGCACGGCTCGCACCAGATGCGGCCGCCGTGGGCCTCCACGATGTTGCGGCAGATGGCCAGGCCCAGGCCGGTGCCCCGCACGGTGCGGTTGGCCTTGGTGCGCGCCTGCTCGAAGCGGTCGAAGATGCGCTCCAGGCTGTCCTCGGCGATGGGGTCGCCGCTGTTCCAGCAGGACACCACCACGTAGCCCGGCAGGCTGCTGGTGGCGTGCAGCTCCACCCGCACCTCGCCGCCCTCCGGGGTGAACTTCACCGCGTTGTTGAGCAGGTTGTTGAGGACCTGGTTGAGGCGGTTCGGGTCGGCCAGCACGCGCAGCGGATGCCTGGGCAGCACGGGCTTCACCAGGATGCGCTTCTCGCCGAAGGCGGGGCCGTACTTCTCCACCACGCGTTGAATCAGCTCGTCGAGGTACGCCACCTCGAAGTTCATCCGCAGCCGGCCCTTGGCGAACTTCGACAAATCCAAGAGGTCGTCGACGATGGCGTTGAGCTTCTCGGTGGAGTCCTTCGCCAGCGACAGGTAGCGGCGCTGCCGGTCGTTGATGTCGCCGGCCATGAAGTTGAGCACCAGGTCCAGCGCGCCGGAGATGGACGTGAGCGGCGTGCGCAGCTCGTGGCTCACCATGGAGACGAACTCGTCCTTGCGCTCCTCCAGCCGCTTCTGGTCGGTGATGTCGCGCAGCACCACGCACACGCCGCGCAGGTTGCCGCGCGCGTCGCTCACCGGCGTGACGGTGACCTGCACGTGCCGCTCGAAGAGCTTCACCTCCTCGCGCAGGATCTGGCTGCCGCTGTACTCCCAGCCGCGCACCAGGTGGAAGGGCTGGAAGCCCAGCCGCTCCTCCATCATCTTGGTGGTGTGCGCCTCCGGGTCGTCGCCCGCCTGCAGGAGGCGCCGCGCGGCCGGGTTCATCACCACGATGTCGTTCTTCTCGTCGGTGAGGACCACGCCGTCCGCCATGGACTCCACCATCCGCTCCATGCGGTGGCGGGCCTCTTCCTCCGCCGAGCGCAGGGACTGGATGGCGTCCGCGGTCTGGTTGGCCAGGACGTCCAGCAGCACGCCGTCGTCCTCGGTGAAGGCGTCGGGCCGCAGGCTGAACAGCGACAGCATGCCCACCGGGCGCCCGCCGGCCACCAGGTTCACCGTGAGCTGGCTGGGGTACACCGTAGCCGCGGTGGCGTCCTGCGTGGTGGTGCCGGCCACGCGCGTAATCACGCGGTCCTCCGGCAGCAGCAGGCCGCTGCTCTTGCGGTACGCGCCGAGCATGGACTCCTTCACGCCCAGCAGCGCCTTCTCCCCCACCGTGCCGTGGCAGCGCAGGCGCAGCGTGACGCTGCGCGACTCGTCCGGGGCGATGAGCGCCGCGCCGCAGTCGTACGGCAGCACCCGCGCCACGGCGATGAGCACCCGGTCGATGATGTTGTCGTAGCTGGCCGGGTCGTTGGCGCTGGCGCGGCTGACCTCGTACAGGACGAAGAGCGCTTCCACGCGCTGGTGGAGCTGGCGGATGAGCCGCTCCTTGTCCCGCCGCAGCTGCGTGAACTCCACCGCGTTCTTCACGGTGATGAGCAGGTCGTTCACGTCCCACGGCTTGGTGATGTACCGGTACACTTGGCCGCGGTTGATGGCCGCGATGATGTCCTCCGGGTCCGTGTACCCGGTGAGCAGCAGCGTGGTGACGTCGAGGCCCTCGGCGCGCGCCGTGGCCGCCAGCTCGATGCCGGACATCTCCGGCATGCGCTGGTCCGTGACGAGCACGTCCACCGTTTCGCGACGCAGGATTTCGAGCGCGGCCGTACCACTGGAGGCCGTCAGCACCCGATACCGGCGCTGAAACATCCGCGTGAGGATGTCGAGGACGTCGGCCTCGTCATCGACGAACAGCAGCGTGTGGCGGGGCTCGGACAAGGCGGGAGGAATTGTACGCAGAGATCAACGTCCTTCCTCAAGGTGTGAGAAAGGCGACCGTTCAGCACGCACGGTGAGTACGCGGGGGGACGCCGAACGAATTGACTCTACACGTCTGTTCAGGGAAAGTGACACTGAAAGCCTGTTGCCTGCACGCCCGAGCCCCTATCGGGGCGCCGGCCGAGGGAGGGAGCGGATGGAAGAGCTTACGGAACGCCAGCGCGAGATTCTGAGCTTCATCGTCAAGGAGACGGAGACGCGGGGCTTCCCGCCGACCATCCGCGAGATTGGCGAGCAGATGGACATCCGCTCCACCAACGGGGTGAACGACCACCTCAAGGCCCTGGAGCGCAAGGGCTACCTGAACCGGGGCGAGCAGCAGAGCCGCTCCCTGGTGCCCACCAAGCGGGCGAGGCTCGCGCTGGGCCTGGGGATGAAGAAGGAAGCGGGCATGGTGGAGGTGCCCCTGCTGGGCAAGGTGGCGGCCGGTGCCCCCCTGCTCGCGCAGGAGCACATGGAGGACTCGGTCAAGATCGACAGCTTCCTGCTCGGGGGGGTGAACGGCCGCGAGGTCTTCGCCCTGCGCGTGAAGGGGCAGTCGATGATTGACGACGGCATCCACGACGGCGACTACCTCTTCGTGAAGAAGACGCCGGCGGCCCAGCCGGGTGACATCGTGGTGGCCCTCATCGAGGACGAGGCCACGGTGAAGCGCTACTACCCGGAGGGCGAGCGCATCCGCTTCCAGCCGGCCAACGCCACCATGCAGCCCATCTACGTGAGCCGCGCGGACTTCCGCTCGACCATGATTCTGGGCCAGGTGGTGGGCGTGTACCGCAAGCTCCAGGGCGGGCGCGTCTAGCCAGCGCGGTTTCAGCTCCGGGCCCCGTTCACCGGGCCCGGGCACGCCTCACGGGCACTTCTTCACGCCAGCATCGGCCGCGGTGGCGCGAGCGCACGCGGCCTGCTGCACCGAGGTGTCCTTCAGCTCCCGCGCCAGCCGGGCGGTGGTGAGCTGCAGCTCGGCGTCCTTCACGTAATCCTCCTCGGCGCTGAGGCTGGCGAGGATGCGCAGCGCATCCGGCTTGCGGTCCAGGTCGGAGAGCAGGCCGGCCAGGTCGCGCAGCTCGCGGGTGTCCTTGCCGGAGACGGACGCGAGCGCGGCGGTGAGCTCGTCCTCCGCGGCGGCGCGGTTGTTCATGGCCAGGTGGACGCGGGCGAGGGCCACGTGGACGACGGCCCGGTCCTTCACCTTCAGGGACTCCTGGTAGGCGGAGATGGCCTCGCCGGGCTTGTCCAGGCGCATGTGGATTTCGCCAACCAGCTCCCAGAGCGTCGGGTCTCTCGGGGCCAGGCCCGCGGCGTCCTGGTAGGCGGCGGCGGCCTCGGGGAGCTTCCCGGCGTGGACGAGCGCGTCCCCCAGGGCGGTGAGCACCTCGGCGGAGCGAGTCCCCTCGGACACGCCCTTCTGCGCCAGCGCGAGGACCTCCGCGTGCCGGCCCTGCTGCGACAGCACGTCCAGGGCGCGCATGAGGAGGGCGGACTTCGCCTCGCCGGACGCCGCGTTGGAGGCCAGGGTGAAGTGGCGGACGGCCTCGGTGTGCTCGCCCTTCTTGAGGTGCAGCTCGCCCAGGGCCTCCAGGGCGTTGAAGTCGTTGGGGAACAGGCCAATGGCCTTGCGCAGCGAGCTCTGGGCCTCGGACACCTTGCCGAGCTGGGCCTGGATGAAGCCCAGGCGGCTCCAGTTGGTGGAGCGCTTGGGGTCCAGGACGAGGGCGGCCTCGAACTCGGCTGCGGCCTCGTTGAGGCGGCCCATGGACAGGTACACCTCGCCCCGGGCGGCGGGCAGGCGCGGGTCCTGCGGGGCGAGCTGCTTCATCGCCTCGAAGGACTTGAGCGAGGCCTCGAACTGGCCCTGGAGGTACTCGGCGGTGCCCTTGATGTAGAGCCCCTCCGCGTGGTCCTTGGCGGAGACCTTGGGGGTGGAGTCCTCGCACGCGATGGCGGCGAGCAGGGCGAGCAGGGGCAGGACGCGCGGGGACATGAGGTAGGGGCTCCGACTCTCAGAAGTGGTACGCGATGCCGGCATTGAGGTCCAGGTTGAGGCCGTCACCCAGCTTGGAGTCCGCCAGTCCGAGCACGGCCTGCGCGACGTTGGTGCCTGCCTCGAGCTGGATGCCCACGTGGCCGGCGACGAGGTACTCGAGGCCGACGAAGCCGACGACGGTGGGCAGCGGGCCGGTGGACTGGAAGATGCCGAAGTCGCCGAAGGACAGCTGCACGCCCAGGCCCAGGCCCCAGTAGGGACGCAGGGACTTCGCGACGTTGTGGTAGTGCCGCGCGCCGATGACGCTGGGCAGGACGTTGAGCCCGCCCTTGGCGCCCTCCTCGTTGGAGCGCACGTACGAGAAGCCCAGCTGCGCGAAGCCGACCCACTCGGGGTGGAACCAGTAGCCCACCTCCAGGTCGACGCCCGGGTTCAGGGTGGCCAGGTTCTGGATGAAGTTGTTGTTGATGCGCAGGCCCAGGGTGAGCCCGCCGCCGCCCGTCGACGTCGAGCCCCCCAGCAGCGGGCGGGGCGAGAAGCCATCTTCCGGGGTGACGAGCGAGGCGACGAGCTGGTCGGCGACGGCCCCGGCGGTGCGCAGCAGCGTGTCCGCCTCGGGGGCTTCGGCGCGGGGCCTGGCCAGGCTCCTGCCGCCGAAGGTGTCCACGAGGTTGGCGGTGAGGAGGTACTGGTCGCCGAAGCGGTCCAGGCGGCCGGTGACGACGTAGCGGGCACCGGAGACGGAGGCCAGCTCCTGGAGGCAGGCGCCGCCGTCACAGGGCGCGCCGCCGAGCAGCTGCTGCTGGCGCTCGGCGTCGAGCAGGGCCTCGAGGTCTCGCTGCGACAGCACGCGCAGGCTCGGGGACTCGGCGAGGCGGGAGACGATGAGCGAGGTGACACCGGGCGCGGAGTCGCGGCCCGCCTCATTGGACTCGAGCGCCAGCACCGCGACGACGAGGGCTTCCTTCTGCGACTCCTTCGCCGGGGCGGCCGGGGCGGCCGCGGGAGCCGCCATCACCGGGGCCGGGGCGTCGGCGCTGCCCTCCACGGGCGGCGTCTGGGCACGGGCGGCCGTAGCGAGGAGGACGAAGAGGGAGGCCAGCAGCGGGAGGAGGCGCGACACGGAGCGACACTCTACCCTCACCTCGGCTTCTGACGGAGGAACGGCTGGTGCCCCCGTGGCGGACGGCCGGTCCTGGATTGCCCGAGTCCACCGGGTCGCCGCGCCGGTCCCCGTCCGAGCTGACAGCCGCTCCCCGTCAGGTCGACGGCATCGGCCCGAGGTAGTCGAGCGGGTCCACCGGCTTGCCGTCCATGCGGACCTCGAAGTGCAGGTGCGGCCCGGACGTCTTGCCCGACTCGCCCACGGTGGCGATGACCTGCCCGCGCAGCACCCGCTGCCCCGTCTTCACGCGCAAATCCTGGTTGTGCGCGTACAGCGTGATGAGCTGCTGCGAGTGCTCGACGATGACGATGTTGCCGTAGCCCCGCTGCTCGCCCGCGTAGAGCACCGTGCCGGCCTGGGCCGTCTTCACCGGTGTGCCCTTCGGCGCGGCCAGGTCCACGCCGTCATGCGGCTCCTTGCCCTTCTTCCCGAACCGCCCGTACAGCACGCCCCTGAGCGGCCAGTCGATCATGCCCTGCGTGGCCACCCGCGGCCGAGCGCCCGGGCCGGCACGCGACAGCGGACGGGAACGCGAAGGTGGCTCCTCACGGCGGGCCACGGTGGGCCCCCGGCGCCGGGGCACCTCCGCGGACGTCCGCACCGGCTCCGGGTCCGCCTCCGCCAGGACTTCTTCCGGAGCCTCGCGCTCCTGTCCGGGGACGACGAGCTCCTGCCCCACCGCCAGCGTCCACGGGGCCTTGATGGAGTTGGCGGCCCCCAGTTCCTCCACCGTGAGGCCGTACGTCTTCGCGATGCGATACATCGTCTCGCCCGGGGCGACGCGGTGGCGCGCGGACACCAGCTCCGGCTCCGGATGCGCCGACCTCAGGGCGAACGGCAGCGCGCTCCGCTTCCCCGTCGGAGCGCCCGAGCCCGTGTCCGTAGCGGGCCCGGACACGGCGGGGCGCGTCCAGGAGGACTCATCGCCTGAGTCCAGCGCCGTCTCCGGCCCGGGGGCAGCGGCCCGGGGCCCCACGCAGCCGGCGAACAGCACGGCCACGAGGAAGACCCGGAGCGCCCCACCCGCTCGGCTGGACACGGACGGCCGCAACGCTAGGCACCGTCCGGTTCGTGCCGGGCGAAGCCGTCGAGCCGCCACCCCGCGAGCTCGGCCATGCGGGGATGGTCCGTCAGCTCGAAGTGCAGCGGGGTGATGGAGATGAGCTTGTCCCGGTGCACCGCGTTGCAGTCGCTGCCCGGGATGTCCTCGTGCTGGTACTCGCTGCCGCCAATCCAGTAGTACTTGCGGCCACGAGGGTCCTCCTTCTCCACCACCTCGTACCCGTACGTGTGCCGGCCCTGGCGCGTGACGACGTAGCCCGCCGGCTCCACGCCACCGGGGACATTCACGTTGAGGAGCATCCTCGGCGGCAGGGGCTGCGCCAGCGCGCTGGCCACCAGCGAGCGCGCGAAGCGGGCCGCCGGGCCGAAGTCGAACGTCCCCCGGGCGACGAGGCTGAAGGCGATGGCGGGCACCCCGAGCAGGGCCCCCTCCATCGCCGCCGCCACCGTGCCGGAGTACATGACGTCTTCCGCCAGGTTCGGACCGTGGTTGATGCCGGACACCATGAGAGTGGGGCGATCATCCTTCAGGAGATGGTTGATCGCCAGATAAGCGCTGTCCGCCGGGGTGCCGTCCACGGCGAACCACCGCTCCCGCACCTCCTTGATGCGCAGCGGCCGGTGCAGGGAGATGGCATGCGAGGTGGCGCTCTGCTCCCGGTCCGGCGCCACCACCCACACCTCTCCCAGCGGGCTCACGGCCTCCACCAGCGCCTTGAGCCCGTCGGAGAAGTAGCCGTCGTCGTTGGAGACGAGGATTCGCGGTTTCTTGTCGCTCACCGGGCTCACTTCTTCTGCGCGAGCGAGCGGAAGACGGACTTGCCGGCATAGCGGGCGGCCGCGCCCAGCTCCTGCTCGATGCGCAGCAGCTGGTTGTACTTGGCCACGCGGTCCGAGCGCGACGCCGAGCCCGTCTTGATCTGCCCGCAGTCCAGGGCCACGGCCAGGTCGGCAATCGTCGTGTCCTCCGTCTCGCCGGAGCGGTGGCTCATCACCGACGTGAAGCCCGCCTTGTGCGCCATGCGCACGGCGTCGAACGTCTCCGTCAGCGAGCCAATCTGGTTCACCTTCACCAGGATGGAGTTGGCCACGCCGCTGTCGATTCCGCGCGACAGCCGCTCCACGTTGGTGACGAAGAGGTCGTCGCCCACCAGCTGCAGCTTGCCGCCCAGCGCGTCGGTGAGCTTCTTCCAGCCCTCCCAGTCATCCTCCGCCATGCCGTCCTCGATGGAGATGATGGGGTAGCGCTCGGACAGGCCGCGGTAGTAGTCGAGCAGCCCGGACGAGTCGTACTCCTTGCCCTCGCCCTTGAGGCCGTACTTCTTGCTGCCCTTGTCGAAGAACTCGCTGGCCGCCACGTCCAGGGCCAGGAACAGCTGCTCGCCGGCCTTGAAGCCCGCCGCGTCGATGGCCTCCATGATGAGCTTCAGGGCCTCCTCGTTGGCCGGCAGGTCCGGGGCGTAGCCGCCCTCGTCGCCCACGCCGGTGGCCAGCTTGCGGCCCTTCAAAATCTTCTTCAGCGCGTGGAACACCTCCGCGCCCCAGCGCAGCCCTTCCGCGAAGGTGGGGGCGCCCGCGGGCACCACCATGAACTCCTGCACGTCCACGCGGGTGTCCGCGTGCGCGCCGCCGTTGAGGATGTTCATCAGCGGCACCGGCAGGGTGCGCGCCTGGGCACCGCCCACGTACCGGTACAGCGGCAGCCCGTGCGCGTCCGCCGCGGCGCGCGCGCACGCCATGGACACCGCGAGGATGGCGTTGGCGCCCAGCTTGCCCTTGGTGGGCGAGCCGTCCAGCTCCAGCATCTTCTGGTCCACGGAGAACTGGTCCGCCGCGTCCAGGCCCACCAGCGCCGGGGCCAGCACGTCGATGACGTTGCGCACGGCCTTCTTCACGCCCTTGCCCAGGTAGCGGCCCTTGTCGCCGTCACGGAGCTCGATGGCCTCGTGCTCGCCGGTGGAGGCCCCGGACGGCACCGCCGCGCGGCCTCGGGAGCCACCCGTCAAGAGGACCTCGGCCTCCACGGTGGGGTTGCCGCGGGAGTCGAGCACTTCACGCGCCAGAATCTGAGCAATCTCGGTCATAGGCGGGCGTTTCTAGAAGAGGGCCCCGGAGGGGGCAAGCGTGGTCGCATCCGGCACTGCTACAGTGTCCACCCGTCGAATGCCGCCCAACCGCCGCAATGCCCCTCGGGGGCCTGATCCCCTCCTCGCCCAGCGTCGCCGGGGCGCGCTCCTGGGCCTGGCCGTGGGCAACGCCCTGGCTGTGCCCACCGCGCACCGGCCCCTCATCTCCGTGCCCTTCCCCACCCCGGCCGACGGGCCCTACTCCCAGCTGATGGGCGGGGGGCCCCACGAGCTGCGCAAGGGGCAGGTGACGGAGGAAGTCCAGCTCGCGTGCTGCCTCGGCCACAGCCTGAGGGACCTCAAGCGCTATGACGCCGCCGACGCGCTCCGCCGCTACCGCGCCTGGCAGCCGCACGCCTTCGACGTCAGCGAGCCGATGAAGGAGGTGCTGGAGGACTGCCAGGCGGGCCCTCCGCTGGGGGCCGGCCGGCGCGTGTGGCTGCGGGCCTTCCGCCAGCCCGCCGGCGCGGGGAGCCTGGCCCGCACCGCGCCGCTGGGCGTGTACCTGGCGGGCAACACCGCCGCGCGCACCCAGGCCTCACTGGAGGACTCCGCCCTCACCCACTTCGACCCGCGCTGCCAGCTGGCCTGCGCCGCCTTCAACGCCGCCCTGGCGCGCGCCGTCACCAGCGGCGCGGAGCTGAAGGCCGAGGACCTGCTCTCCGCCGCGGAGTCGGGCCTGCTGGTGGCCGGCGCGGCGCTCGGGCGCTCCGACAAGGACCACGTCCACGAGGTGACGCACGCGTCCGCCCTCCTGCGCGAGGACCTGGAGCTGGCCCGCAAGGAGGACCCGCAGCTGTACGGCCCGGAGCTGCACCTGCACCGGCCGCTGCACGCCGTCCGCGTCGCCTTCCGGCTGGCCTTCTGGGAGCTGCTCCACGCCCCCACCGCCGAGGCCGCGCTGCTGGACGTCGTCCACCGCGGGGGCGACACCGAGGCCCACGCCGCGATTACCGGCGCCCTGGTGGGGGCGTTCCATGGCGAGGAAGCCCTGCCCGCCGCGTGGCGCAAGGGCGTGCTGGAGGCCCTGGCCACGGTGAAGGGCCCCCTCTGGGACGTGTACCACCCCAGACACCTCCTGGCGCTCGCGGCCTGAAGGCCCCTGGATGCGAGAAGCCCGCGGGGGCCGTCCTCTGGAGGACACCCACGCGGGCTTCGGGACACACGGTGCGGCGCCAGGGCCGCGGTTTCAGGAATCAGGACAGCAGGTCGATGACCACCACGCCCCGCTGGGGCTTCTCGTCGTCAGTCTCCGTCCGGCGCCGCGGGCGGTCGTCGGGAGCCGGCAACGGCAGCTCCACCACGGGCCGGTCATGGTCCTCCCGGCGGCGCTCACGTCGCTTGATTTCTTCGATGATGAAGGCGTCGAGCATGGGTCCTTCCGTCTCCCTCAGCCTACGTACCCCGATGTACGCCCGTCCCGCCCCACTACCATTTCCGCCACTCTCAGATGCAAAATAAGAACCCCGGTTCCACACGCGACACGGCGCAGCCATCTCGCACGGTTGCTCGTCCGCCACCCGACATCCAGGCCAGGGCCACCGGGGCAGGAATGTCATGGACGCCGAAAATCCGGTCGGGATGGTGTTCATTCTAATGCCCTCGCGTCAGCCCGCAAGCCGCACAACCCGTGGGCAGACCCATGACATTCGGGGCGGCAACCCACCCCGCAAGGGTGCCCGCCCGCCCGCCCGCTTCCGGGAGGGCTGACGAGCTGCGTCAGAGGTCTTTTCGGACCTGGACCCGGGTCCGGGCGGGGGGTTCCAAGGGCCTCCCTGGAGGGGTGGCCTCAGAGGGCCTCGGCGCGGCGCTTGAAGGCGTCCAGCATCTTGGGGAGCGAGGTGTCCACCAGGGCGTTGACGACGGCCTTGGGCACCAGCAGGCCCAGGGCCATCTCCACGTTGTACGTCGCCCGCGTCTTGCCCTCGCCCTCGGGCTCCAGCACCCAGCTGCCCTTGTTGTCCTTCATGACCTCGCCCTCGATGAAGGTCCAGGACATGCGGCGGGGGCGCTCCTCGGTGACGCGGATGCTGTAGCGGACCGTCTTCATGACCTCCACCTTGTAGTGGATGACCACGGTGTTGCCCTCCCGGTTGGCGGTGCGGATCTCCTTCACCTCCGGGAGGAACTCCGGGTAGCGGTCGTACTGGGTGATGACGTCGAAGACCTTCTCGACGGGAGCGTTGATGACGATGGTCCGCGTGGCGCCAGGCATGGGTGACTCCGTCTCCGATGAGGCTCGGTTGCCGCGTGAGGTACGGCTCTAGAAAGCGTACCCCGGCTTCTTGTCGAACTTGTGCAGGGACTGGATGAAGCGCACGGTGCCCGTCTTGCTGCGCATCACCACCGAGTGCGTCTCGCAGCCGCCGCCGAAGAAGCGCACGCCCTTGAGGAAGTCGCCGGTGGTGACGCCGGAGGCGGCGAACATCACCTCGCCCTTCGCCAGCTCCTCCGCCGTGTAGATCTTGGACATGTCGGTGATGCCCATCTTCTTGGCGCGGTCGATTTCGCCCTGGTTGCGGGGCACGAGCCGGCCCTGCATGTCACCGCCGGTGGCGCGCATGGCCGCCGCGGCGATGACGCCCTCGGGCGCGCCGCCGATGCCCATCAGCACCTCCACGCCGGTGCCCTCGAAGCAGGTGGCGATGGCACCGGCCACGTCCCCGTCCTCGATGAGGCGGATGCGGGCGCCCGCCGCGCGCACTTCCTTGATGAGGTCCGCGTGCCGCTCGCGGTCCAGCACCACGACGGTGAGGTCCTCCACGTAGACCTTCATCTTCTCCGCGATGTTGCGGAGGTTCTCCGTGGGGGACTTGCGCAGGTCGATGGCGCCGCGGGCGCGGGGGCCCACCGCCAGCTTCTCCATGTACGTGTCCGGGGCGTTGAGCAGCCCGCCCTTGCCGGCCATGGCCACCACGGAGATGGAGCCCGGACGGCCGTAGGCACACAGGTTGGTGCCCTCCAGCGGGTCCAGGGCGATGTCCACCTCGGGGGCGCCCTCGCCGCGCTTGCCCACCTTCTCACCGATGTAGAGCATGGGCGCCTCGTCGCGCTCTCCCTCACCGATGACGACGGTGCCGTCGATCTGCAGGGCGTCGAAGGCGCGACGCATGGCGTCCACGGCCGCCTGGTCCGACTCGTTCTTGTTGCCGCGGCCCATCAGTCGGGCGGAGGCGATGGCCGCCATCTCGGTGACGCGCACGACCTCCATAGCCAGGTTGCGATCCATGTGTGTACTCCTTGGTGTTCCCTGAAGGTTTCAGGTGGAAGTGGGAGCGCCCCTCAGGAGGGCTCCGGGGGTTTCATCAGCCGGGTGATGGCGTCCGGCAGCCGGGTGGGCTTGCCGTCGCGCCCCACGCAGGCATGCAGGGTACGTCCGGTGCACAGCAGGGTGCGCGGCTCACCGTCGCGGAATAGCTCGTAGGTGAACACGATGGAGGCCCGGCGCAACTCGCTCACCGAGGCCTGGATGACGAGCAGGTCGTCATAGCGCGCGGAGGCCTTGTACTGGCAGCTCGCCTCCACGACGGGCAGCAACAGGCCGGAGCGCTCCAGCTCGGCATAGCTGCCGCCGCGCGCGCGGAAGTACTCGCTGCGGGCGAACTCGAAGTAGCGGAAGTAGTTCGCGTAGTAGACGACACCCATCTGGTCCGTGTCGCCGTAGATGACGCGAAGTCGGGCCTCGACCATGAAGCGTTGACCGTAACAGGGCACTGTCCAGCGTCAATGCACTCGCGCCGGATGTTGGTTGCTTCCCACCAGCCGACCGGGTCAGCTTCTAATACGTATGATTCGAGCCCTCCTGCTGGTGGCGGCCCTGGCCGCCCTGCCCGCCTCGGCCCGTCCGCCGCGCCTCACGCTGCTCATCACCGTGGACGCGCTCGGCAGCGACGTGCTGCTGCGCAACCGCCCCCGGCTCCAGGGCGGGCTGGGTCAGTTGCTCACCGCGGGTGCCTTCTACCCGTACGCCCGCTACGCCTTCGCCGAGTGCCGCACCGCGCCGGGCCATGCCACCCTCTCCACCGGCGCCAACCCGTGGCGCCACGGCGTCATCGACAACCGGTGGGTGGACCGGGCCACGGGCAAGCCGGTGTCGGTCTTCGCGGACCCGGCCCACCCGGTGCTGGAGGTGCCGCTGACGCCGGGGCAGGACTCCAGCCCGGCCAACCTCATGGTGGAGACGCTGGCGGACCGGCTGCGGGTGGCCACGCAGGAGCGCGGCAAGGCGGTGGCGGTGTCGCTCAAGTCGCGCGCGGCCATCGCCCTGGCCGGGCGGCTGGGCCAGGCCTGGTGGTTCGACGACGGCGTGGGGAAGTTCGTGACGGGCACCTGGTACACGAAGGAGTTCCCCACCTGGGTGAAGGAGCTGAACGCGCGCAAGCTGCCGGAGTCCTACTTCGGGAAGAAGTGGGAGCTGCTGCGGCCGCGCGCGGAGTACGTGGGCGAGGACGAGCGCAGCTACGAGGCGGACGCGTACGGGCTGGGCCGCACCTTCCCGCACCCGCTGGACGGCGGCATGCCCACGCCGGGGCCCCTCTTCTACAAGGCGTTCGGCGTGTCGCCCTACTCGCATGACGTGCTGGTGGAGGCGGCGAAGGCGGCCATCGCCGGCGAGGGGCTGGGCAAGGACGACGTGCCGGACCTGCTGGCGGTGAGCATCAGCGGGACGGACCTGGTGTTCCACGAGTTCGGCGCCTACTCGTGGGAGATGCAGGACACGCTGCTGCGGCTGGACAAGGCGGTGGGAGACCTGGTCGCCGCGGCCGAGCGCGCGGCCGGGGGCCGGGCCAACCTGGTCATCGCGCTGACGGCGGACCACGGCGGGGCGGCGGCGCCCGAGCAGCTCGCGGCCTCTGGCCTGCCGGCGCAGCGGCTGAAGCCGGCCGTGCTGGCGCAGGCGCTGACGCAGGAGCTGCGCAAGCAGTTCGGCGGGGACGTGACGGCGACGCTGGAGGAGCTGGACGTGTACCTGAGCGGCAAGTCGCTGGAGGGCGGCGGCAAGGGAGACGGCGCGGCGGTGCGGCGCGCGGCGGCGGCCTGGCTGGCGAAGCACCCGGCGGTGGTGGCGGCGGTGGCCCGGGACGACCTGTTCACCGCGCCGGACGTGGCGGGGCACCTGGCGCCGCTGCGCAAGGGCTACTACCCGGAGCGCAGCGGCGACGTGCTGTACATGCTCAAGCCCTTCCACCTGCTCTACACGGACACCGAGGGCACCAGCCACGGCACGCCGTACGCGTACGACTCGCAGGTGCCCGTGGTGTTCGCGGGCAAGGGCATCAAGCCGGGGACGCACCTGGGAGAAATCGACCCCGTGGACGTGGTGCCCACGCTGTCCGCGCTGCTGGAGATGGGCATGCCCTCGGCGGCGGAGGGCAAGCCCCTTCCGGAGATTCTCACCGGGAAGTGAGCAGCCCTTCCCGGCCTCGCGGCTCAGACGTTCGGAACGCGCACCGAGCGCCCGCCGAAGCGCGGGTTGGCCATGATGTCCCGGGCCATGCGGTCCGTGAAGGCAGGGCCTTCGCGGGCCCAGGCCGCTGCCTCCTGCTCATCGAGGCGGACGCGGACCTCGTACTGGGAGATTCCGCCCACCACGACCTCGAGCGACAGCGTGCCGTCCGCGGCGCGCAGCAGCCGGTAGAGGAGCGGGCTCTGGTAGAGCACCTCCTCGTCGCTCATGGGACTTCCGTCACCTGGGCCTGCTCGACGGGCGCGTTGATGACCATGACCTCCGGGATGCCGCCAGTGGTGTAGCCGCCGAACTTCCAGCAGTCGGTGTCCTCGGGGGTCTGGCACTTCCACACGCCCGGGTCCGCCTCCACCGGCAGGCGGGCGCAGGTCTTCGTCGCCGCCAGGTTCAGGGTCATCATGCGCAGCGGGCCCTCGAAGTTCTTGGCCGGCAGCCCGAGCGCCTTGCCGAGGACGGCGGGGTCATGCGTCCCCGTGCCCCCCACCATCGAGTCCGCGACGGCCTTCTGGATGGTGCCGGTGGGGGCGGCGAACAGGTAGCAGGCCGTGTCGTTGCAGCGCCCGAAGTTCTTCGCGCCCGTCTGCACGACGTACTTCTGGTACAGCCCCTCGGGCATCAGCCAGGACACCTGGCGGTCCTTGAAGTTCTTGTCGACGTGCGGGTCGATGCCGTACGGGCTCGCGAGCGTGTCCGCCTCCTGAGAGATGGCCTTCTGCTGCGCGTCACAGGCCTCCGTGACGGACGGGAGCTGCGGCTGCGGCTCCGTCGGCATCGGGTCCATGCGCTTGGGACAGCCGACCACGACGAACAGGGAGCACAGCAGGGCACCACGAAGCATCACTTGCATTGACAGTCCTCGATTCCAAAAAGGGGTCGAGGCGCGTCACTAGCACAACGCAGTTGCCGTGGTGCCTGGCAAGTCGGCGCTCCGCCCACGCAACACAGACTCACTTGTTGAGCCAGGCGACACGGGCGCCGGCGCCATCGGTCCAGGCAATCAATGGCCCCATCAGTGGACTCACCGCCATGGACAGGCGCGCGGAGCCGGACCCGATGACCGCCAGGTCTGACCAGGAGCTGGAGCCGGACGGAAACCAATTCAAATAGATGCCAGAGCCCTCCCCGCCGTCATTCCAGGCCACCAGCGCACGGCCCTCGGCATCGAGCGCCAGGGCCGGCCCACGAGCCTCGGCCCGCGCAGCAGACCTCCAGACCGCCGCCATCGTCCAGCCCGTCTCGGACAGGGAGCCCTCATAGACCGATGACTCCCAGGAGCCGAACGGCTCAGGTCCCTCGCTCCAGGCGACCATGGGCCCGCCGTTCGGCAAGAGGAGGAGCGCGTGCTCCCGGATGCCCCTTCCGGTGTCTCCCTTGAGGGTCTTCCCCAACGGCTCCCAGAGGGTGCCAGTCCACCGCCGCAGGTACAGCTCCGGCGCCCCCTCCGCGCTCCCCGCCTCGGCCCAGGACAGGACGACACGTCCCGCCCCATCGACGGCCAGCGAAGGCGGTTGCGCGGAGACGACTCCCGCCCCAGGCGTCCCCCGCTGGAGGCCTCCGAGCGCCACCCACTGATTCACCTCCCAGCGCGCGACGTGGAGGCCCTCCACGTCGCTCCACGCCACGATGGGCCGTCCTTCGGAGTCCATGACGAGCGCCGCGCCGTGCACCTCCCGCTGCTGTGCGCCGTTCAGCGTGGAGCCGAGGGGCTGCCAGGTGGCGGAGTCCCAGCGGAACACCTGGAGCATGCGCCCGGGCTCGCCCTCGCGGCCCTGGAGGAAGGCCACCACGGGGTTGCCGTCCGAGCCGAGGACCAGCAGGGGGTTGCGCAGCTTCGTGGACGCCTGGACCGGACCCACCGACAGCAGGCCCCCCACCCGCGTCCAGCCCTCCGAGGTCCATCGCTTCACGAACAGGTGCTCTCCCGGCAGGGGCGGCGACTCAGCGTACCCCTTCGCGCTGTAGGCGACGACGGGGTTTCCATTCGCCTCCAGCGCCAGCGCCACGCCATCGGTCACCGCCTCGGACCCGCTCGCCGCTGACGTCCAGAAGAGCGGGAGCTTCCACGTCCACGAGTGGGTCTTGGGCCCGCCCGGTTCGAGCAGTGGGTTCCCCGCGAGGTCGGTGAGTCCTTCCAGGTTCAGGCTGGCATCGTCCTGGTTGGGGGCAGAGCTCCTGGACTGCGGCACGCCCAGGCTCATGCCGTCTTCCGAGAGCTTCGCGGATACCGGATATGACCTGTTCATGAGCTGATCCATCCGCACGCTCGAGGGCAGCATCGGCTCCGAGAACGTGACGCGGATGGCGACGGACTCCGTGACGTGCACGTTGTGCCCCACCGGCCACACCGCCTTCACCACGGGGGGCGTGCGGTCCACCACGACGGTGTGGAGGGGGCTTTCGAACGTCCACCCATTCCATTCCGCCCGGGCCTTGAGCGGGTAGACGCCTTCCTTCTCGTCGGCGGTGTCCCAGGTGTACTGGAAGGGAGGGATGAGGGTGGCCAGCAAGGCATTGCCACGGAACAGCTGCACCTTGTCGGGCGTGGCGGCACCGGTGACCTTCACGGTGACGAGGAGCGGGCCTCGGACATGGTCAGTCTCCCGGGGACCGTTGATGTCCAGCTTGATTTCGTCTGAAGGGGACGGCGCGGAGCCATCAGCGAGTGAGCCACAGCCGAGCAGCATCAGCACCCCCAACGAGGCAACGGGGGCTGCGCGGAAGCGGTGGAAGACGGACAGGAATGACATGGGCGCTCCTGAGGTGCCGGCGGCGGCCGGACGTACCCGTTGGACACGCCGTCCGGCGCCCCTGGGAACCGGCCTGCTTCAGAAAATCCAGCCCAGGCCCGCGCTGGCTCCCAGGCGCGGCGCGAACCGCGTGCCCGACGCATCGGGGAACGCCGCGAAGCCCGCGGCGCCGGTGACCACGACCGAGACGACTTCCAGGCTGAGCCAGGCGGACAACCCCACGCCCCCATAGGGCGCGAAGCCCGACCAGGACTTTCCGTCCTCCGACTGCAGGACGAGCAGCCCTCCGACCTCGGGCCCGAAGACGATGGTGCCCTCCTTCCCCTTGAAGTGATGTCCCAACCCCAGCCGCAGCTCCCACTCGGTCTGACGGAAGCTCGCGAGCGCATCGGAGTCGCTGGACCGCCGGGCGGCCGTCACCGAGAGCGCATCCACGACTCCAGGCACCACGGGAGTCCGCAGGACCACCAGGCCCTGCACCCCCAGGGCCGCGCCGAGACCGCGCGCGGTGCGGGTCGCGACGCTGCCCCCCAGGCTCACTCCACCGCGCCAGTCCGGCGGCGCCTCGCCCTTCTCCCGCCTGGCGACCAGCGTGCCCTGTCGCAGCAGTGGCCCATCCACCGTCGCGACGCCCCGCTCGGGCACGGTGATGCGTGTCTCCAGCCAGGACGTGTCGCGCCGGACTCGCAGCCGGTAGCCACCGGGTGGAACCGCGAGCATCACCGGCCCGGTGCCCTTGGAGAAGACCCCCAGCACCATGCCACCCTCCTCCGTGGCCACCACCCACTCCCCCGGCTCGGGCACGGTGATGACCAGGCGGCTCGATGCGGAGACGGGGGCGGTGAGGACCAGCTCGCCCTGCCCCTTCAGGTCGAAGAGGAAGGCCGGGTGCTGGGTGCCCGCGCGCGTGAGCAGCGTCGACTCCACCGTCCGCCCGTACGCATACGTATAGGCCTCCTGAAGCGTGACGCGCCCATCCCGGGTGACGTCTCCCGCGCCGCGCAGGCCCGCCAGCAGGTGGTGCGTGAAGTACGAGCCTTGAAGGTCATCCGCCTCCTGCGACAGCTCGTCGGCGCTCGAGGACGTGACGATGACGCGCCCCTGGATGGCCGGCGCGGACCACTGGACGAGCCGCTCCTCCACGGGCTGCAGTCCCTTCACGCGCGTGGCGGCTCCCGAGCGGCACGAGTCGATGAACATCACCGCCACGCCCACCGGAGCCTCCTCCATGAACCGCACCAACTCCTTCACCGGGAGCTGGCTGCCGGACAGGTGCAACGAGTCCCCGTCCGCATGGCTCGACACGTAGACCAGGAGCTGATCCGCCGGACCGGCCTCGCGAGCCATGCGCGCGCGCAGCACCTCCAGCGCGGCCCGCACCCGTCCCGCGTCCGCGTCCAGGACGAGCTGCGCGTCCTGCGTCCCCAGCCCGCCCGCATCGCGGAACAGGGTGAAGACGCGGCGCGCGTCGGAGTCCGCGAAGCGCAGCGGCGTGTCCGCCGTGAGCCCCTGGTTGGCGCCGACCAGCAAGGCATACCGCCTGGGCAGGGGCTCGGCGCCGGGCTGCGTGCCGGGGGACTGGGACAGGAGCGCGGCGGTCAGCAGCGTGAGGAGCATCATGGGTCGGAGGTCACGGAGACGGAGAGGCGGTGGTGGCGCACTGCGCCCGCCACACGGGCCGGTGGCTGGCAATCCGGGGGCTGCTTCCGGGACACGCAGGCGGCCACGGCCAGGGAGACGGCGGTCTGTCCCTGTGAGAGCGCAAGGGGCTCGTCGGAGAAGAACGCGTCGAGGGTGAAGTCCCCGGGAGTGACGACGAACGTGGGCGGAACCCCGAGCGCGGCCGGCTCTCCGCTCAGGTCCCCGCGCGCTGGCCAGAGGGGAGACACCCCCCCCGTCGCATCGGTGGCGAGCACGAGGGCGTACCGGTAGGGCGCCGCATGCAGCGAGAGCGTCACCACGTCCCCGGGCCGAAGGGGTGCGTCCACGGCACCGTCCCGCTGACGGACGAGCGACACGAAGGGCCCGCCCTTCACACGGACGCCCTCGGACGGCTCCCGCAACCACACCAGCGTCGCGAGCCCCATGGCCATGGCAACGGGAGCGGCGTAGCGCAGCCAGGAGAACACCGAACGCGACGGCGCGGGAGGGGGAACGCGGGCCAGCACCTGCTGTCGCCGGCGTGGGAAGTCCTGGGAGGCCCGGGTGGCCGTCGCCCGCGTGCGAAGCAGGGCCAGCCGCGCCCGACACCGCTCGCACGCGTCCACGTGCGGAGGGAGTGGCCGCGCTCCCAGCATCAGCTCGTCCAGCAGCAGGTCCGACAGATGCTCACTCATGAGTGCGCCCCCTGCCGGGGTTCCAGGGCGAGCTCGCGCGCCCGCGCGCGCACCTTCTCCAGCTCCCGGCCCACCGTCTTTCGCGACAGCCCCACCACCTCCACGATTTCCTCCTGGGTGAGCGAGTCCATGAAGTGGAGCGTGGCAATCTGCAGGGCCCGCTCATCCAGCTCGCGCGAGAGCGCGCGCAGGAGGTTGCGGGCCTCCACTTCCTCCGGCATCTCCCTCGCGTCCTCCGGCGGGGACTCTTCAGCCGCCACATCCCTCAAGGCGCGAGAGCGCAGCAGGTTGAGGGAGACATTGGTCGTGACCCGATAGATGTAGGTCATGGGGCGCGCCTCCGCGCGGAACGCGCCCCCGGACTCCAGCAGCCGGCAGAACACCTCCTGCACGGCATCCCAGGCGTCCGAATCACGGCCGAGCAGGGCCCTGGCCCGCCGGTAGACCGTGGGCGCGTAGAATTCGTAGATATCTGTGAGCTCCGAGGCGCTCAGTCCTCGTGCCATTGGCTCTCCACGCCCTTGAGACAAGCGAGCCGGCCCGCATGGGAACCCACCCGCGAAAAAAGACGCGGGTGGGCTTCAACCCTGCAGCGTAGTGGCGAAAATCCCCGCCGCCACTCTCCGGCCCCGAGGCGCTGGCGGACTACTTCGAGGGCACCATCCGCACGGTTCCCGGGAGCACCTGGCCGTGGAAGTCCGCCAGCCGGGTGAGGGCGTAGTAGTCCTCGTTCCTCCCTCCCGCGTCCGCCAGGGCCGTCGACGCCTCGTTGGAGTCCTGCGCATTGGCCAGCGCCCAGATGAGCGGCTCCGTGGCGGAGTTGAAGCTCTGGTTGTTCTGGGCCTCCCAATCAGCCACGTACGCCTTCGCGACGCCACTCAGCTCGGTGGCCTGCGCCGGGGTGAGGCTGAGCTCCACCTGCTGGGAGCCGCTGATGGGGGCGGGCTTCTTGCCCTTCAACTCCTCCGGAGGGCTGAAGCTGCGCTGGAAGCCCTCGGCAACCTCCTGCGGCGCGCCGTGGACGAGGTAGCGGGTGCCCGTCCCCTTCGGGTCGACCTTGCCATCCGCCGTGTAGGCCTCGGAGATCTGCACCGTGCGGTCCCCCTGGCTCACGGTGAACTCCGAGCTGATGGAGCCGTCCTGGCCGAAGGTCTGCTTCTGGTCGATGCCGTACTCGGTGTTCACCGCCACCGAGGCACTCCCCTTCTCGTAGCGCCCCGCCGCCTCGAGCTTGCCCCCGGCCTTGAAGCTGGACTGGTAGACCTCGGCTCCGCCCACCGCCGCGCTGCCTCCGCCCGCCGGGAGCTGGCCGGTGCGCAGGAAGTGCTCGTAGACGACGGCTGCACCGGGCTTGCTGAGGTCCAGGTCCACCGTCCGCAGGTTCTGTGTGGCGAAGGAGCGCTCGACCTCCGCCTTGATGGAGCCCTCGAAGGTGCCGTCCGCGTCCCCGACGAAGCCGCTGAGGGCGAAGGACCCCTTGAGTCCCTCCGTCGGGCCCGCGATGAGGCGCACGGTGTCGCCCTCCAGGCGCTCGATGGCCACCGAGCGACCGGAGATTTCCGCGCCGCCCGTCTCGATGCGACCGCCCACGCTCACCAGGTTGGGCTCGGCCAGGCCATCCGCGCCGGGCTTCTGCTTCGAGGGCATGGCGCCCACCGCGTGCCCCAGCTCGAGCTCGACGGCATCGCTGCGCACGTCGTCCATCTTGATGACGAGCGTCGCGCCCTCCGGCAGCGTCTTCGGGTTGAACGGGTCCGGAGCGCGCAGTGGATCCCGCTGGTAGAGCTCGGCCTTGTCCGCGGGGACCGTGAACTCATAGGTGGTCTCACGGCCCAGGGCGTGCTTGGTGGCCGCACGGCCCGAGACCAGGCCGCGCTCCACGTTGATGCCAGGAGACAGCTCGCCCTTCACCTCCTGCTTCACCTCGAAGGTGACCGTCATTCCGCCGCCGGGCTGGAGCTTGGGCTGCGACGCCTTCAGGCTCCGCTGATACTCGGCCGTGCCTTCGACTCCGGCGGTGAGCTTCATGCCGCGCGCAGTGATTTCGGGGGAGTTGTAGAGCTCTCCTTCCACCACGACGCCCGACTTGGTCTCCATGGGCCCGGCCTTTCCGAGCTCGAAGACGGAGAAGCCCTGGGGGACGGGATTGCTGGGAGGCATCGGAGCGCCCCGGTCCAGCTGCTCGAGCTTGCGCTCGCGCACGAGCTCCAGGCGCTGCTCCGGCGTGAGCGGCTTGGGGGCGGGCTTGTAGAAGGGGTCCTGGAGCGAGGGCCCCGCGAAGGAATCGCGGTTCCAGGCCGGCTGCGAGGTTGGCGGCGCCATGGGCGGATGCCACGCCCGGGGCTGCGGAGCCGGCGGACCGTACACGGCGCCCGTGGGTGAAGCGGACGGCTTCGCCTGCGGGGCGGGCGGACCGTAGACGGCGCCATTGGACGGGGTCGACGGCTTCGCCTGCGGAGCGGGCGGACCGTACTCGAGCTTCTTGTCCTTCATGCTCTCATAGCGGTCCACCGGCTTCTGCGCCCTGGAGCGGGTCGCCGCGGCGGCACTGTTCATGGCGGCGGCAGAGCTCGACCTGGCGGCCTTGGCGGCGGCCGTGGCTTTCTCCACCGCCGCGGCCAGCTTGAGGTCGCTCTTGCCGCGGTTCTCCAGCTTCTCCAACGCGCCCGCCAGCTTCGCCGCGGCGTTGCTCGCCTTCTGCGCCGCCTTCGCCGCCGTCTCCGCCAGCGCCTTCGCCTTGGCCTCCAGCTCGCGAGCCTTCTCCGCGTTGCGCTCGGCCGCGGCAGCCGCGGCGGCTTCAGCCGCCTTGCGTGCCGCCTCGGCCGCGGCCCGGGCCGCATCCTGCGCATCGTCCACGGCCTGGTTCGTCGAGTCCGAGCCGCCGACGAGACCGGCGCCCTGGCTTCCCTTCACTTCCGTTGCATTCACGTTCATCCCCCTCTGGACAGCTCTCTAGATAGGCGCGGCGTCACTTGTGAGTGACAGGCCCCACACCCGCGCCAGGAGTACGCGAGCAATTGAGCAACAATTGCGCCGCCGTCAGCGGAGCCGATGCTCGCGAGTCGTGGGCACCTGAACCGCGGCCCGCCAGCCACGCTCAGCGTGGCTCCCTGAGGAAGAACGCCCACATGCCGTCGACATACCGCGCTGCCGCGACGACAGGGCTTCCAGGTGCTGGCACTCGGGGATTGAAACAATGAGAAACTGTCTACAACGGGCGGGGGCCAGCTCCCCCGCCCATGCAGTGACTGCTAGGCCTGCTTCGGCTTGCGAGGCTTCTTCGCGGCGCCGGTGATTTCCAGCGACAGGTCCATGGCCCGCGCGGAGTGCGTCAGCGCGCCCATGGACACGAAGTCCACGCCCAGCTTCGCCAGCCGGGGCAGCCGGTCCAGCGTGACGCCACCAGAGACCTCGAGCGGCACCCGTCCGGCCGTGAGCTTCACGGCCTCGCGAATCTGCGCGTCGTCCATGTTGTCGAGCATCACCACGTCGGCGCCGCCCTCGATGGCCTCGGCGAGCTGCTTGAGGTTGGTGACCTCGATTTCAATCTTCGTCAGCCGGGGACCGTGCGCCTTGGCCAGGCGGAGGGCCTCGGCGACGGAGCCGCCCACCGCCGCGATGTGGTTGTCCTTGATGAGAACGCCATCGAAGAGGCCGAAGCGGTGGTTGGACGCGCCGCCCATGCGAACCGCATCCTTGGCGAGGGTGCGCATGCCCGGCGGCGTCTTGCGGGTGTCGAGCACCTTCAGCTTGGACCCCCGCACCGACGTCATCGCCTGCTGGGCCAGGGTGGCGATGCCGGCGGCGCGCTGCACGAGGTTGAGCGCGGTGCGCTCCGCGGCCAGGAGCGAGCGCATCCGTCCATGGCAGCGCGCGGCCACCACCTTCGGCTTGATCTCCTCGCCGTCGCGGCGGACCAGCTCCACCTCGACCTCCGGGTCGACCATGTGGAAGACACGGGTGAACGCGCCCAGTCCCGCGAGCACCAGCTGCTCCTTGGCGACCAGCTCCGCGCTGCCCTCCGCGTCGGGAGGGATGAGGGCCTGCGAGGTGACGTCTCCCGCCGCCCCGAGATCCTCATCGAGGGCGAGCGAGATGAGCCGGTCGAGATAGTCCTGCTGCACGTCTCCTCCAGTTACCGCCGGGCCTTCGCCCGTGCCGAGGGTTTCGCCCGGGTGGCCTTCTTCGCCGGCGCCTTCTTCGCGGGAGCCTTCTTCGCGGGAGCCTTCCGGCCCGCCGCCTTCTTCGCCGCCGCACCCTTCTTCGCGGCCGCCTTCTTCGCCGGCGCCTTCTTCGCCGGCGCCTTGCCCGCCGTCTTCTTCGCGGCGGCCTTCTTCACCGCTGCCTTCTTCGCGGGGGCGTTCTTGGCGCTGGCCTTCTTCGCCGGAGCCTCGGCCTTCTTCCCGGCGGCCTTCTTCGCCGGAGCCGAAGCCTTCTTCGCGGGCGCCGCGGCCTTCTTCGCCGGAGCCGCCGTCACCGCCAGCTTGTCCCCGTGCACCTTCGCGGGAGCGGACGACTGCTTCGCCTTCGCCGGGCTCGCGGGCTCGCGGGCCTGCGCGGGCGCAGCCAGCTTGTCCCCCTGCACCTTCGCGGGAGCGGACGGCTTGCTCTTCGCCGCGGCCTTCCGCTTCGCCAGGGCCTGCTCGGCCGCAGGAGCCGCCTCGGCGACAGTGGCCGGGGCCTCGCGGACTTCTCCGCCTTCCTTGGCCCGGTTGAACTCCCGCATCGCGTCGTCCACGAGCCCCATGCTCATGTACGCCACGCCGAGGTCATGGTGGTCCGCCGCGGACAGGCCTTCCCTGGTCCCCTCGCGCAGCTTCGCGAGCGCATCCTGGACCTGGGTGTCCGGAGCCTCGGGCGCGGCGCCCGAGTCCCCCATCTCACCCTTCAGCTCCTGGCCCAGGTCCACGCCGCCCTTCTCTTCCTGCGTCGGGGCGACCTTCACCTGGGCCGGGGCTGAGGGGAGGCGGTTGTCCTCCGTGGACGGCGTGTTGCTCTCGGACGGCGTGCTGCTCTCCGACGGCACGTGCTCGGGCATGGAAGGCTCCGGGGCAATCCGTTGCAGGTGGTCCTGAAGCTTGGCCTTGCGCTCATTCAGCTCCTCGACGCGGGCGCGGTCCTTCTCGACCACGTCCGGGGGCGCCTTGGCCACGAAGTTGGGGTTCTCCAGCTTGCGCAGCACCCCCGCCGCTTCCTGCTCGGCGCGGGCAATCTCCTTGCGCAGGCGGTCCCGCTCCGCGTCCAGGTCGATGAGACCCGCCAGCGGGACGTAGATCTCCAGGTTGGAGCCGACGAAGGCGGCGGCCTGCGGAGGCTTCGCGCCCGGGGCCCCCACCTGCACCTCGGAGAGGCCGGCCAGCGGCATCAGGTAGCCACGCCAGCGCTCCAGCAGCTCCCGCGTGCGCGCGTCCGGGCTCTGGATGAAGGCCTTCACCTTGGTGGCGGGCGGCAGGTTGCTCTCGCCACGCAGGGTGCGCAGGCCCTCGATGGCGGCCACGACGGGCGCCATCTCCGCCTCGGCCGCCTCATCCAGCAGCGCGGCGTCCGGCTCCGGGTACGAGGCAATCATGATGCTGTCCGTCGGCCGGGACATCGGCAGCTTCTGCCAGATCTCCTCGGTGATGAACGGCATGAACGGGTGCAGCAGCCGCAGGATGCGGTCCAGGCTGTACACGAGCACCGCGCGGGTGGAGTCCTTGGCCTCCGGGTCCTCGCCGTACAGCGAGCCCTTGGCCAGCTCGATGTACCAGTCGCAGAACTCGGCCCAGAGGAACTGGTACAGCGTGGAGGCCGCCTCGGCGAAGCCGTACGCGTCCAGCGCCGCGCGCGTCTCCGTGGTGGCGCGCTGCAGCCGGGAGAGGATCCACCGGTCCGCCAGCGTCAGCTTGCGCTCGGTGAGCGGGCGCGAGTCCAGCTGGAACTCGCCCATGTTCATCAGGGCGAAGCGGCTGGCGTTCCACAGCTTGTTGCAGAACGCCTTGTAGCCGGAGAGCCGCTCCACCGACAGCTTGATGTCCCGGCCCTGCTGGGTGAGCGACGCGAGCGTGAAGCGCAGCGCGTCCGCGCCGAACGGCGGCATGCCCTGCGGGAACTTGTTCCGCAGCATCGCCGGGAGCTTGTCCGCCGGGGCGCCGAGGACGATGTCCAGGGGGTCGATGACGTTCCCCTTCGTCTTGGCCATCTTCTCGCCCTTCTCGTCGCGCACCATCGCGTGCAGGTACACGGTGCGGAAGGGCACATCGCCCATGAAGTGCAGGCCCATCATCATCATCCGGGCAACCCAGAAGAAGATGATGTCGTGGCCCGTCTCCATGACGGACGTCGGGTAGAAGGTCTTCAGCTCGGGCGTGGCGCGCGGCCAGCCCAGCGTGGAGAACGGCCACAGCCCGGACGAGAACCAGGTGTCCAGCACGTCCGGGTCCTGGATGAAGGACGCGCCGCCGCACTTCGGGCAGGCCTTGGGCTGCTCGCGCGCGACGATGGGCTCCGCGCGCGCGAAGTCCACCCCGCCCACCTTCACCGTGGGGGCATCCAGGGCCAGGTCCGTGTCGTCGCCCTGCCGGGGGCTGCACGTGGTGCAGTAGTACGCGGGAATCTGGTGGCCCCACCACAGCTGGCGGCTGACGCACCAGTCGTGGATGTTGCGCATCCAGTGGAAGAACGTGTTCGTCCAGGACTCGGGCACGAACTTCGTGCGGCCCTGCTCCACCGCCTCGATGGCCGGCTTCGCCAGCGGCTCGATCTTGACGAACCACTGCGGAGACAGGCGCGGCTCCACCACGGTGGAGCAGCGCTGGCAGGTGCCCACCGACAGCTTGTGCGGCTCCTCCTTCTCCAGCAGCCCCTGCTCGGTGAGGTCCGCCAGCACCTGCTTGCGCGCCTCGAAGCGGTCCACCCCGGCGTACTTGCCGGTCTCCTTCGTCATCCGCGCGGCGTCGTCGAGGATGGTGAGCATCGGCAGCTTGTGCCGCAGCCCCGTCTGGTAGTCGTTGAAGTCGTGCGCGGGCGTCACCTTCACCACACCGGTGCCGAACTTCGGGTCCACCAGCTCGGCGTCCGCGATGATGGGAATCTCACGGCCCGTCAGCGGCAACACCACGTGCTTGCCGATGAGGTCCTGGTAGCGCTCGTCCTCCGGGTGCACGGCCACCGCCGTGTCGCCCAGCATCGTCTCCGGGCGCGTGGTGGCCACGGTGAGCGTGCGCTCCGTGTCCTTGACCGGGTAGCGGATGTGCCAGATGGAGCCGTTCTTCTCCTCGTGCTCCACCTCCAGGTCGCTCAGGGCGGTGCGGCACGAGGGACACCAGTTGATGAGCTTCTGGGCCCGGTACATCAGGCCCTCTTCGTACAGGCGGACGAAGACCTCGCGCACCGCGGCCGAGGACTGCTCGTCCATGGTGAAGCGCTCGCGGCTCCAGTCCAGCGAGGCGCCCAGGAAGCGGTGCTGCTCGCCGATGCGCGCGCCGTACTTTGCCTTCCACTCCCAGACGCGCTCGAGGAACTTCGCGCGGCCCAGGTCGTGCCGGCTCTTGCCCTCGGTCTTCTTCAGCTCCTTCTCCACCACCATCTGCGTGGCGATGCCGGCGTGGTCCGTGCCGGGGAGCCACAGGGCGTTGAAGCCACTCATCCGCTTCCAGCGGGTGAGGATGTCCTGGATGGTCGCGGTGAGCGCGTGGCCGATGTGCAGGCTGCCCGTGACGTTGGGCGGCGGCAGGACGATGGAGAAGGCGGGCTTGTCGGAGGTGGGCTCGGCGCGGAAGTAGTCGCGCTCCAGCCAGAAGGCGTAGCGGCGAGCCTCGACCTCGGTCGGCTCGTAGGCCTTGGACAGTTCAGTGGTGTCGGTCATTGCACACTGCCGGCCCCGGGGACGGGGCCGGCGGGAGGGTCAGGAGGTTACGGCGAAGAACGCCTCAGTGCTGCGTCTCTCGGTCCTTGATGAGCCGCTCGAGCTCCTCGCGGATGATGGTCTCCGCGAGCTGCGGTACGACCTCCCAGGCAATCTTCTCGATGACCTCGCGGGAGGCCTTCGACAGCGCCTCGCGCAGCTGGGCCTCGCCCCCGTCCGCGGCGGCGGGCCGGGCGGCGGGAGCCTGGGCCGTGGCGGGACGCGCCGAGGTGGGCGCGGGCGCCGGCGGAGTGCCCATGTCCAGGGAGATCTCCTCCGCCCCGCTCGTGTCGGGCAGCGAGTCCTCGATGCTGATGGACGGCTGGGCCGCCTGCGGCGCCGGAGCGCCCAGGCCGAACGGATCCCTTCCCCGCGCCGCGGGCTGAGTGGCGGCGGGCGCGGGAGGCAGCGGCGTGCCCCCCGGAGGACGCGGGAAACCACCCGGCATGCCCGGAGCGGCGGGCGCCCCCGGACGCGCCATTCCCGGAGGCTGCGCACCCGGCGCGGGCGGCATGCCCGGACGCGGCGGCATGCCCGGCGCGGACGCACCCGGCGGAGGCGGCACGCCGGGACGCGCGGCGGCGCCCGGAGGCGGCATCCCCGCGCCCGGAGGACGCGGCGCGCCTGGAGGCGGCATGCCGGGGCCCGGAGGACGGGCCATGCCCGGAGGCGGAACGCCAGGGCCCGGAGGACGCGGCGCACCCGGCGCACCCGGAGGCGGCGCGCCCGGAGGACGGGCCATGCCCGGAGGCGGGGCGCCAGGGCCCGGAGGACGCGGCGCACCCGGCGCACCCGGAGGCGGCGCGCCCGGAGGACGGGCCATGCCCGGCGCGGGAGGCACACCCGGACGGGCGGCGGCGGGCGGCGCGGCCTGGGGCGCGGGAGCCGGCGCGGCGGCCGGCTGCGCGGAAGGCGGGCGCACCATCGTGGCCATGGAGGACGGCATGGTGTTGGACTTCTGGCCGACGAGCGCCTTCACCTTGTCGATGAGCACCTGGCTCTCGAAGGGCTTGGCGACGTGGTCGTCCGCGCGGGCGGCGCGGGCGCGGCCCTCGTCGAAGGCCTCGAAGGTGCCGGCCAGCAGCATCACCGGGATGCCCTGCGTGGCGGGGTCGCCCTTCAGGGCCTCGCACACCTCGTAGCCGCTCTTGCCCGGCATCATCACGTCCGCCAGCACCACGTCCGGGCGCAGCTCGCGGGCACGGGAGATCGCGTCGAGCCCGTTGTCCACCGCGGTCACCTGAAAGTCCTCGGTCGCGAAGATCATCCCAATCACCTTGCGGATGGTGAGCGAGTCGTCGGCGACCAGCAGATTCTTGGGCATCGGTTCGGGCCTCGGGGGGCGTCCACCCCCCTGAATTCGTTGGAGATTCCTGCCGCGATAAAGCTGGGTCGCGGCACTGTATCAAGCGAGGCAGCTTACGGGTCGCGCTCCGGGACGATCAAGAAAACATGCGCTGCAGGTCCAGGAACAGCACGGGGTCGGGCAATCCGGGAGCGCGAAAGGAGCCCGCGGTGTCGTCCGGTACGAAGCGCTGCAGGACGCCGAGCACCCGGGTGGCCGTCAGCCCCACGTTCCGGCCGGCCAGCTCCGTGAGGATGAAGAAGTCCTCCGGGGCCGGCGCTGCGCCCAGGAGTGCGGGTACCGAACAGATGGGCCAGAGCACCTGCACGTGGGGGAAGATACCGGCCACCGGCCCGCTCTGCACGGGCAGGACGCTGAAGGCATCCCCCCGCTCCACCACCTGGGACACGAAGCCCAGCGGGACGCCGTACAGCAGCCCCTGGGACTCGAAGACGAGCGCGCGCTCGGGCGCGGCCTCGGCCCAGTGCACGGGGCGCGGGGAGGCAGGCGAGGACCGGGGGCCCACCCGGTGGGGCAGCGCCTCGGCGATGAGCTCCAGGTACAGCCGCTCCTTGTGCAGCACCGCGCCCCGGCTCAGGGGCGCCAGCGAGTCCGCCAAACCGGGGGGAAGCAGGAAGAACGGGGCGCGAGCGACATCTGCGACTTCCACCACGGAGCGCACCCTCACGGCCAGGGTGGGGCTCACGTCGAGCACCACGACCATGCCCGCTCCCTCCTCGGGCGGGCCGCCGAGCAGGGCCGACAGGTCCTTCACCTCCAGCACGCCCCGGAGGCTGGAGCCATTGGCGCCGGACATCGCCACCTCCATGACGGAGGTGGCCTCCACGGCGTAGCGCGTCTCCCCTGCCTCGACGAGAAGGCAGAGCCGGCGTCCGCTTTCGAAGGGTGACACGGCGGCGACCCTAGCAGCCTTCCGCCTCTTGGTGCTAAGCCCGTGGATGCGATGGCGCGCATCCTCCTCGTCGATGACGAAAAGATCGCCCGCACCCTCTACGGCGACTACCTGACCGCCGTGGGCCACGCCGTGACCGCGGTGGGCACACTGCAGGAAGCCCGGGACGCACTCGACGCGGAGCGCTTCGATGCGGTGGTGACGGACCTCATCCTCCCCGGCGGCGACGGCATGGAGGTCCTGCGCTACGTGAGAGACCGCCACTCCGGCGTGGAGGTGGTGGTCATCACCGGCCTGGACAAGGTCGACCCCGCCGTGCGGGCCATCAAGAGCGGCGCGGCCGAGTACCTCGTCAAGCCGGTGGCCCCCGAGGCCCTCCAGCACGCCGTCCGCCGCGCCCTCACCACGAGGGACTTGATGCAGGAGAACGCCTCCCTGCGCCGGCACGTCGCCATGCTGGAGGCGGGCCAGCGCATCGCCACCACGCTGGACCGCGAGAAGCTGGCCGCCGCCACCGCGAGCGCCCTGCAGGGCATGGCCTCCGCCAGCGCCGTGGTGCTGCTGGAGCGAGACCCGACCTCCGGCCTGCGCCTGCACGGCACGCGCGGGCTGTCCACCGAGGTGGAGCAGCGCCTGGTGGCCGCGCTCACCGAGCGCCTGACGGACGCACGCGCCCCCCGCGAGCTGGAGGGGCTGGGCGTGTCCTACGCGCGCGTGCTCTCCATCCCCGCCGTGGAGGGCCAGGTGGTGCTGGGGCACGCGGTGCTCTTCTTCGGCGGCGCCGGTGCGGAGTGGACCGGCGAGACGGCCGGCTACCTGGTGCGCAACTGGGGCCTGGCGCTGCGCAACCTGGGGCGCTTCGCGGCGGTGGAGGACCTGGCGTACGTCGACGACCTCACCCGCCTCTTCAACACGCGCTACCTGCACATGGTGCTGGACCGCGAAATCCAGGAGTCGCTCCAGACGCAGCGCCCCTTCAGCCTGCTGTTCATGGACCTGGACCACTTCAAGTCCATCAACGACACCCACGGCCACCTGGTGGGCTCCAAGCTGCTGGTGGAGACGGCCCGGGTGGTGAAGGGCTGCGTGAGAGACCCGGACGTGGTGGCCCGCTACGGCGGGGACGAGTACGTGGTGATGCTGCGCGGCACCGACTCGGGCGGCGCGCTCAAGGTGGCGGAGCGCATCCGCCGCACCATGGAGACGCACCGCTTCCTGGCGCGCGAGGGCCTGGCGCTCACCGTCACCACGTGCATCGGCGTGGCGAGCTTCCCCGAGCACGCCAAGGCCAAGGCCGCGCTGCTGGATTTGTCGGACCGGGCCATGTACCGCGGCAAGCGTGGCTCGCGGAATGTCGTCTACATGGCGGCGCTGGACCTGGAGGCCCCGCCCGCCGAGCGGCGGCAGCAGGGCGGCTCCGGTTCCTAGCTAGCGGCGCAGGCTGCCGACGGTGAGGCGCTTCTCGAGGCTGATGTCGGCCGGGGAGCGCTCGCCACCGCCCTCCTTGCCCACGGCCTCCACCTCTTCGTGCGACGCGCCGGTGGTGATGAGGCGGTACTTCTCCGACGCCTCCTTGTCGTGCTGGGCCTGCTCGGGGTCCAGCCGGGCGATGAGCTGCCAGAAGAGGGCGGCGTGCTCGCGCTCCTCGTCCATGACGTGGCGGAGGATGGCCTTGGCCTCCTCGTTGTCGGTGGCGTCGAGGTGGGCGGCGTAGAGGTTGATGGCGTCCAGCTCCGCCTCGATGTTCAGCCGGATGGAGCGGGCCAGCTCGGAGTCCGTGAGCTTCCGGGGCACGAGCGAGTGGAACGGGTTGGTCTGCGGCATGAAGGCCCTCCCGAGGCCAGCGGCGGGAAACGCGGGCAGCATCCGCATGTCCGAGCCCCCGGTCAACGGATTCCCTCCACCCGCGTTGCGTAGAAGCCGACGCATCCGCCATGCTCCGGACATGGAAACACCCGCGCCGCTCGCCCAACTGCTCCAGGCCCTGGAGGTGGGTGATCTGCCAGCCGCGCGAGCGGCGGCGGCGGCTCTGCAACGTGTGGGCGCGCACTCCACCCAGCTCGCCGCCGAGGTGCTGCACGAGCTGCGGCAGCCTTTGCTCGGAGTGAAGGCGTACGCACAGCTCCTGGCGGAGGACGGCGGTCCCTCGGGCCCGCTGCGGCTGCTGCTCGCCCAGGTGGAGCGGATGGAGCAGATCGTCTCCGACTACATCCGCCTGGCCAGCGAGCGCCCTGCCCCTCAGCAGCGCCTGTCGCTGGCGGCGCCCATCTGGGCGGCGGCCAGGCTGTTCAGCATCAACCCGGACTCGGCGCGAATCTCCCTGGAAGTGGAGGCCCCCGAGGACATCACCATCCAGGGCAACGCGCGCCTCATCGAGCAGCTCACGCTGAATTTGCTGAACAACGCCCGCGACGCCATGGCCGGGCGCGGGCGGGTGAAGGTGGTGCTCACGCTCGAGGGCTCGTCGCCGGTGCTGTATGTGGCGGACTGGGGCCCGGGCATCCCGGAGGACCTGCGCGAGCGCATGTTCGAGCCGTACGTCACCGCGAACAAGCGGGGCACGGGCCTGGGGCTGGCGGTGTGCCGGCGCATCGCCCAGGAGCACCGCGCGCAGATTGGCCTGGGCTCGCCGGGGCTGATTCGGGACGTGCCGCCGCCGGCCACCGTGTTCCGGGTGCTCTTCCCCACCACGGACGCGCCGCCCACGCGGCGCCAGCGGCTGCTGGTGGTAGACGACGAGACCATCATCCGCATGGTCTTCCGCGACCTGATGGGCAAGGAGTGCGAGGTCATCGAGGCGGCCAGCGGCGAGGAAGCGCTGGACCAGCTGCGCCAGGGGCCGGTGGACCTCATCGTCACGGACAAGAACCTGCCGGGCCTGTCCGGACTGGAGCTGGCCCAGCAGGCGCGGCGCCTGTACTCCAACTCGCGCGTCATCCTGATGACGGGCTACCCGTCGCTGGTGACGACGCAGCAGGCGCTGGAGCTGGGCGTGGTGGACTACCTGCTCAAGCCCTTCGACGACATCCGCCAGGTGCGGGCGCTGCTGCGCACCGCACTGTCCGAGCAGCCCGTCCTCCCCTCGCTGGGAGCGGGGCCGGAAGCACGGCGGGTGGACGTGCTGGAGGACAACCCGACGACGGCGCGCATCATCTCCGAGGCACTGGCACTGGTGGGCCTGGAGGCGCGGGTGCTGCCCACCATCGAGCTGACGGCGCTGGCCTCGCCGGTGGGCGTGGTGGTGAGCTGGGACTTCGCGCCGGCCTACGGGCGCAAGGCGCTGGAGCTGGGCAAGGCGCTGGCCCAGGGCGCGCCCTTCGTAGTGTTGGCCGAGCACCTCACCATGGAGACGGCGCTGGAGTCATTGCGCGCCGGCGCCGCCGCGTGCCTGCCCAAGCTGCTGTCCGACACCACGGCCCTCAGCCGTGAGCTGAGCCGTGCTTTCAAGAGAGACGCCCCATGAAGCTCGCGCGACTGTCCGTCCTGTTGTTCGCGGTGGCCTGCTCCTCGGAGTCGCCTCCCGTGGACCCGGGACAGCCGGACGCGGGCGGCACGGAGGACTCCGGCACGGGCGGCGACGACGCCGGGCCCACGGATGACGGAGGCACCGAGCCGGATGGCGGCGCCGAGCCCATCGATGCGGGGACGGACGCCGGTGAGCCGGTTCCCGACGCGGGGACGGACGCGGGCACGGATGGCGGCACTTGCGTGGCCCCCGCGCTGGAGCAGGGCACGGAGCTGGCCGCGAGGTTGAACACGCCCCGGCGGCTCGCAGTGTACGCCACGGACATCTACATCTCCGAGTCGCACTCGCTGGACCCGCAGCAAGAGGATCCCGGACCGGGACGGGTGCTGCGGCTTTCGCGCGCGGGTGGAGACGCGGTCCCCCTGGTCACGGGCCTGCGTGCACCGGATGCCCTCGCGGTGGATGCGACGAGCGTCTACGTGCTCGACCTCGGCGGACTATGGCGGGTGGACAAGGCCACGGGAAGGAAGGACGAGCGCGCCCTCGACACCACCTTCAGCAACGTCACCTTCGGAAACACGGAGGTGCTCACCGCGCAGCTGAACGGCCGGGACGTGCTCGTCGTTTCGACGGGGCACCGTCGTCTGGTGCGGGTGGACACGAACGGTGGCAACCGCCAGGAGCTCTTCCTCGGCGCCGCGAACAACCAGGTGCGCGGCGCGCGGGTTTCGGGCACGGACGTCTGGTTCCTGGTTGCGAATGGGACCAGCCCGGGCCTGTACAGCGTCCCCCTGGACGGGAGTGCCGCGGCGACGCTCCGGGATGACAGCGTCACGGCGGGCACGTCCCTGGAACTGACCCCCACCCACTTCCTCATCACCGATGGCGGAGGCGGCGCGGGCCGGGTCGTGAGGCTGCCACGCAGCGGAGGCCCGGCCGAAGTCGTCGCCTCGGGACTCCAGGGCCCACGCTTCCCCGTGGAGCTGAACGGGAGCCTCTACTTCAAGGACGCCACCGACGTCGGCGCGAACTTCCTGCGTCAGGTCCGCGCGTGCGCGCCCGGCACCTCGGACCCGGTCGGCCCCGCCGGCACCGGCCCGGGCGCTCTGCTGTTGGACGGCACGTCCCTGCTCTACACGTCGCAGGAGAGCGGCACGGGCGGCAGCGTGGGCCGGGTGCCCTGAGCCACCCTGAGAGTGCCCCTCGGACAGGGCTCCAGGTCGCCGCTCCCCACCCTGCCCTGCCCGGAAAAGACAACGGCCCCGGCGCCTCGCGAAGAGGCATCCAGGGCCGCGTCCAGCACACCCTCTCACCCGCCCGGAACGTGCGTCCCGGGCCGGAAGGAGTGGCTCAGTACTCCATGTCGTCGCCGCCGTAGTCCGGCATGCCACCACCGCCGGCGCCGCCGTTCTTCGCCTTCTTCTTGGGGCGGTCGGCAATCATCGCCTCGGTGGTCAGAAGCAGGGACGCCACGGAGGCGGCGTTCTGCAGCGCGGTGCGCTCGACCTTGGTCGGGTCGATGACGCCGGCCTTCTCCAGGTCCTCGTAGACCTCGGTGCGGGCGTTGAACCCGAACGCACCCTGGCCCTCGCGGACCTTGTT
This sequence comes from Pyxidicoccus xibeiensis, assembly GCF_024198175.1. NCBI lineage: Bacteria > Pseudomonadati > Myxococcota > Myxococcia > Myxococcales > Myxococcaceae > Pyxidicoccus > Pyxidicoccus xibeiensis. Next base: position 180,038 of record NZ_JAJVKV010000002.1, on the reverse strand, counting down.
GATGACCACGGCGCCCTCGATGCCGGCGTTGCTGGCAATCTTGCGCAGCGGCTCCTGGAGCGCGCGGCGGATGATGTCCACGCCGAAGTCCAGCTCACCGCCCAGCTTCAGCTTCTCCAGCGCGGGCAGGGTGCGCAGGTAGGCCACGCCACCGCCGGGGACGATGCCCTCCTCGACGGCCGCGCGGGTCGCATGCAGCGCGTCCTCCACGCGGGCCTTCTTCTCCTTCATCTCCGTCTCGGTGGCCGCGCCGACGTTGATGACGGCCACGCCGCCCACGAGCTTCGCCAGGCGCTCCTGGAGCTTCTCGCGGTCGTAGTCGCTCGTGACGGTCTCCGTCTGCGAGCGGATGAGCTTGATGCGGGCGTCGATGGTCTCCTTGGTGCCAGCGCCGTCGACGATGGTGGTGGTGTCCTTGTCCACCGTGACGCGCTTGGCGCGGCCCAGGTCGTTCAGCGTCAGGTTCTCGTACTTGTGGCCGAGCTCCTCGCTGACCACCGTGCCGCCGGTCAGCGTGGCGATGTCCTGCAGCATCTCCTTGCGGCGGTCACCGAAGCCCGGGGCCTTCACCGCGCACACGTTCAGCACGCCGCGGATCTTGTTGACCACCAGGGTGGCCAGCGCCTCGCCCTCGATGTCGTCGGCGATGATGATGAGCGGCTTGCCCGAGCGCGCCACCTGCTCGAGGATGGGAATCATGTCCTGCATCGACGAGACCTTCTTCTCGCTGATGAGGATGTAGGGGTCCTCGAGCACCGCCTCCATGCGGTCGCGGTTCGTCACGAAGTACGGAGACACGTACCCGCGGTCGAACTGCATGCCCTCCACCACGTCGAGCGTCGTCTCCAGGCCCTTGGCCTCCTCGACGGTGATGACGCCCTCCTTGCCCACCTTCTCCATCGCGTCCGCGATGATGACGCCGATGGTGTCATCGCCGTTGGCGGAGATGGTGCCCACCTGGGTGATGGCCTTCTTGTCGGTGGTCGGCTTGGAGAGCTTCTTCAGCTCCGCCACGACGACTTCCACGGCCTTGTCGATGCCGCGCTTGAGGTCCATCGGGTTGTGGCCGGCGGCCAACAGCTTCAGGCCCTCCTCATAGATGGCGCGCGCCAGCACCGTCGCCGTCGTGGTGCCGTCACCCGCCTTGTCGGAGGTCTTCGACGCGACCTCCTTCACCATCTGCGCGCCCATGTTCTCGAACTTGTTCTCGAGGTCGATCTCCTTGGCGACGGTGACGCCGTCCTTGGTGATCGTGGGGGAGCCGAAGCTCTTCTCGATGACCACGTTGCGGCCCTTGGGGCCCAGGGTCACCGCGACGGCGTCCGACAGGATCCGGACACCGCGCAGGATGGCCTCACGCGCGGACTGGTGGAAGAAAATCTCTTTGGCTGCCATCGTAACCTCCTGATATTACTGGGGGATTTCTATGTAACCGTGCAGGTCGTTAGCACTCGACCCTGGCGAGCGCCAACATAAGGGCCAGCGGAACGAAGTCAACCAGGAAGGGCGTGCCTGTGGGCGAGCGGACGCGTCCAGGCCCCCTGGGGGCGAGGCCGGCGGAGGGCTACTCGGCGAAGCGCACGAGCGTCAGCAGCTGCCCCATGTCCAAGGGCTTCTGAAGGGTGAGCGCCACGCCCTTGCGCAGGCCGCGCTCGGTGATGCCTTCATCCGTACTGGCCGTCATCAGGAGGACTGGAATCGCCTGGAAGCGAGGGTCCGCCTTCAGCATCTCCGTGAAGTGGATGCCGTCGAGGTGGGGCATGAGGTAGTCGGTGATGACCATGCCCACCTGGTTGCGCTCCAGGATGTCGAGCGCCTGCAGGGCATCCGCCGCCGAGTAGACCGTGAACCCATGCATCTCCAGGAAGCGAGAGAGCATGGTGCACAGCTCGAGATCGTCGTCGACGACTAGGATGTTCACGGGACGGGCCGTCGCACGTGGACGGGGGGCGGAAACTAACAGCCGTGGCCGTCGTTGACAACGCACGTTGTGGCTTCATATGTGCCGGCCCATGGGGAAGCGCACCGCGAAGCCAGGGGGGGTGGAGGGCGTGGAGGCACGACTGGACGCGGTGGCGGAGGCCTTCGAGGCGGGTGACTTCGAGACGGCGCTGGCCGGGGCGGAGGGCCTGCTGGCGGACGCGCCGGAGCACCCCGCCGCCCTCCACTACCGGGCGTCGGCCCTGATGGAGCTGGGGCGGCTGGAGGAGGCGGAGAAGGCCTTCGGCCTGGCCCTGAAGGTGGCCCCGGAGGACCTGAAGGTGCTCCTGGGAGCGGCGGACTGCCTGGTGTGCCGCACCGAAGAGGACCGGGAGGCCGCGGAGGAGGGCCTGGGCCTGTGTGCGCGAGGCCTACGCCTGGCCCAGAAGGCCGCCGACGTGGAGAGGGTCTACGAGTTCCTCCTCCTGGAGGGCATGGCGCTGAACCAGCTGGGCGAGTGCGAGCGCGCGCTGAAGAGCGTGGACGCGGCGCTGGGGCACATGCCTCGCTCGGCGGACGCGCAGCTGGAGCGCGGCATCGCCCTGTTCGAGCTGTGCCGCTTCGAGGAGGCGCAGGCCGCCTTCGAGAAGGTCCTCAAGGAGCTGCCGGACGAGGCGCTGGCGCACCACTACCTGGGGCTGATGGCGGAGCGGCGCGGGGACGAGAAGGAAGCGAAGCGGCGCTTCGAGCGGGCCCAGGCGCTGGGGCCCAGGGAGTTCCCTCCGCCCGTGCGGCTGGAGGAGGCGGAGTTCGACCGCGCGGTGGAGGAGGCGGTGAAGTCACTGCCCCGGCACGCGAAGCAGTACCTGGACAACGTGACGATTGCGGTGGAGGACATTCCCTCGGACGAGGACCTGATGGGGCAGGACCCGCCGCTGTCCCCGAGCATCCTCGGGGTGTTCCTCGGGACGCCGGTGGGCGAGCGCCACCTGACGGACACGTTCGACCCCTACCCCGCGTCCATCGTGCTGTACCAGCGCAACCTGGAGCGCTTCGCACGGACGCGCGAGGAGCTCATCGAGCAGATTGGAATCACGGTGATGCACGAGGTCGGTCACTTCATGGGACTGGATGAGGACGACCTGTGGCAGCGGGGGCTGGACTGACGGCGGCGGCGCGGGTGGCCGCGAGCGTCTGCCGGATGCCCTCGGTGTAGGGCGTCTTGTGCACATCGCCCAGCAGTTGGCGCAGGGCCGAGTCGTCCATGAGCACGGGCTCGGTGAGCAGGTAGTGCATCTCCACCAGCTCGCGCATGAACGGGTTGAAGAGGCCCATGAGCCGGAGCATCCCCTTCCCTGACGTCATGAGCTTGGGGGGGCGTCCGGCCTGGCGGAAGATCTCCTCGACGAGGGTCCGCTGCGAGGTGACGCCGGCGCCCGCGAAGTTCCACCATTTGCCGTAGGCGCGGGGCTCGTCCATCAGCTTCGTCACCACGGGGCCCACGTCAGGCACGTAGACGAACTCGTGGGGGCGGTCGATGGGGCCGATGAGCTGGGCGCGCGTGCCCCCGACGGCGGCGAGGAAGGCGCGGTGGAGGAAGCTCTTGTCCACGCCGGGGCCGTAGAAGTCCGGGAGGCGGAGGATGGTGGCCTGGATGCGGCCGGCGGCGTGCTCGGCCATGAGCATGTCCTCCTGCTCCTTGCGCATGCGCCCCTTGAAGGTGTGGGGCTCGCGCGGGTGGTCCTCCTTCACGGTTTCGGTGCGAGGCCGGCCGTAGGGGTACACGGTGCCGATGAGGAGGATGCGCTTGACGCCCTCGGCGATGGCGGCGTCGAGCGTGCGGCGCATGAGGAGGGGGTGGAGGCCGAACTGCCAGTAGTTCACCCCCACCATGTAGATGAGCGTGTGGACGCCTCGTGCCGCGGCGCGGATGGAGTCCGGATTCTCCGTGTCCCAGGTGGCGACCTCCGCCAGCGGGTCGGCGCCGAACTCCTTCTGCAGGGAGGCACGCGAGCGGCCGACCACCCGGTAGGGCTGCCCCCGGGCCTGCAGGGCCCGCGCAACGCTCTGACCGACGACGCCCGAAGCGCCAAACAACGCCACCTTGTCCATGTCGTACTCCCCTGCTCCGAACAGCGAATGGATTATGAACACCGTTCTGTAAACACCGTTCATTTACTGGTGGTCGTTCGGAACGTCAAGGCCTACAGTTCAGATATGGGGATTTCGGAGCGGAAGGAGCGACAGCGGGCGGAGCTGCGCGAGCAGATCCTCCGCGTGGCCCGGGACATGGTGATGCGCGAGGGCTTCGATGCCCTGTCGATGCGCAAGCTGGCGGACGCGGTGGAGTACGCGCCGGCGACGCTCTACCTGCACTTCGAGAACCGCGAGGCGATTGCGAGGGAGCTGTGCGTGCGCGGCTTCCGAGATCTCCTGGCGGCGCTGGAGCCGGCGGCAACGGGGGAAGAACCGCTGGCGCGGCTATCGAAGCTGGCGGACGCGTACGTGCGCTTCGGGCTGGAGAACCCGGAGACGTACCGGCTCATCTTCATGGAGGACGCGAAGCTGTCGACGGCGCTGTTCAGCGACGCGCCGGACGCAGCGGGCCCGCGGTCCTTTGGCGTGCTGGTGCGCGTGTTCGAGGACCTGAAGTCCACCGGGAGGATTGCGGAGGCCGCGGAGCCCTGGATGCTGGCAGAGGTGCTGTGGGCGGGCCTGCACGGACTGGTGAGCCTGCGGCTGACGTGCACGGGGTTCCAGGGTTCGCCCGTGGATGAGCTGACCCGGGTGCTGGTGACCACGCTGGTGCATGGACTGCCGGGGTTGAAGGCACAGGCGGTTGGTTGACGGAGCCCGTGGGGTGCGGCAGTAATCGACGGCGGTAGGGCCTCCGGACCTGGTGGCCGGCCCGGTCTTCAAAACCGGTGAGGGGCGCCGAGAGGCGTCCCTGGCGAGTTCGATTCCCGTGCCCTACCGCCACCCGCGACTTCCTATGCGCTCAATCACCAGGGCACCAGAAAGCGCCTGCGTCGACGCAAGCCACGCAATTCTGTACATGCGCACGAATCGAGCGCGGGGCGTCTGGTTATCGCTGGTAGCCGATTGCGATGATTCGGCCTGACGCGTCGCTGCTCACAAACAACTCGCCATGGGGGCCCACACCCAATCCTACCGGCCGATGCGGCCAGTCGACTGAGGTGTCGTCGGTGCCGTTGAACTCGAAGAACGGCTCGTAGCGAACCGGCAACCCGTTCTCGAACACCACTCGCGCCACCTCGTAGCCCTGGGCGGGCCGTCGATTCCAGGAACCGTGGAAGCTGACGAAGGCGTCGCCGACCACCTCGGGCGGGAAGGACGCGCCGTCGTAGAAGACGATGTCGAGCGGGGCAACGTGAGCGGGCATCGCCAACATCGGAGGCACCACATTGTTGACGTCGCGGCACCACGCATCGGAGTGGGTGCCATCATTCATGAAGCCCGGATCCGTCCACTGCGTCCCTCGGCCCATTCCCACGCCCGCCGGAAGCAAGAACTCACTGAAGCAATAGGGGTAGCCGTAGAACCGTCCCGCTTCGGAGAAGAGGTTCAGCTCTTCAGCGGGATTATCGGTGTGAATGTCGCCCCCGAGGTCGGCGCGGTTGAGATTATCTCGCTCGTTTTCCACACCCCACAGCCTGCCCTGGCTGTCGAAACGCAGGCCCACTTCGTTCCGAAGGCCATCGGCGAACACCTCGCCGTCCGTGAAAGCCACGTTGCCTGCCTGAACCTGGGCTGCGGTAAAGCGACGAATGCGAGCGCGCGTCGAATCGCCATCCACGTTCGTGGCTGAACCGACGCTCACGTAGAGTCGGCCTTCGGCGTCGAAGACAATCGTCCGGGTGACATGGCCGCCCGCGACGCCGCCCGAAGGGATGCCGGTCACCACTTCTTCCTGGCCGCTCAGCGCGGCTCTCGTTCCGGTCGCGAACGGCCAACGCAGGACGCGCGTCGCGGAGGAGGCATAAAGATATCCGTCGTGCAGTGTGATGCCATGGTTGAGCCCGCCAACCTCGACCAGCGTCGCCCGTTCGGACGAATCCGAAACGCCGTCACTGTTCGAATCGTAAAGCGCGGTGATTCGACCCGCGCGGCGCTCGACCACCAGTACGTCTCCGTTCGGAGCGACGATCAACCCTCGCGGATCAGTAACGGTCGCCCAGGTCCATGCACAGTACCCCGCTGGCAACCTCGCGTTGGCCACGTTGGCGCTCGAAGGCCCCAGGCAGCTGTTCGTGAGCGGAGTGCCCGCATCGGAAGTCCCAGCATCATCGGAGGTGCCGGCATCGGAGCTCCCGCCGCCGTCGGCCTCACCGGCGTCACTCGTTGGGTTTGGCTCTCCAGCATCGGTCAGACTCCCGGCATCGATTTCGACGCCGGCATCACCCTCGACGGAGGGCCGGTCTGAACATGCCACGAGGGCAGAGGCACAGAGCATTGCGACGAGCCCAAGTCGTTGGTGAAGCAGCATGGCTCCGCAGCGGACGCGCCCGTCCGCGAGCAGCTTCTCGGCGGCCCGGTACGCCCCCACGGTCGCCTCGAACGCGCCGAGCCCGAGGGCCGGGGTCTTGATGCCGTTGCGGAGAGAGAGGCAGAAGCGTCTTCCAGTCATGGTGTTATTGCCTCAAGAGAAAGAGGGAGTTGCCGCGACCCGTGTTCCTTGTCGTGCGCTCGAGTGCGTCTGCCTGGGCGAGCGAGCGCCTTGGTGGAACGGAGATACACCACGAGTCCGCGAAGCACTAGCAACCGGAGCGCAAAGGGCTATTAAACAATGATTGAAAATGGGGTGCGCGCTCCAAGCAGCATGTAGGCGTGTGTGAAAGCCATGTTGAGGGGAGGCCAATGGCGCCAACCCCGAGGCCTATCTGGCCGATGTGCTGCTGCGCCTCGGCTCACATCCGGCCTCGCGGCCTGGACGAGCTGCTGCCGCACCGCGGGTCTCCGGCCCCTGCCGACTCGTCCTGAGCGAGTGCCGGCTGCGCGCCGTGCTCGGAAGTGCGGGTCTGCAATAGCCGGACGTGAACTCAGAGAGTCCTGGCGTAAAACTGCGTCAGCTTGCCCATCGCGGCATCTACATATCTGGGAACCCAGTAGGTCTCGATGTGCGTCGCGCCATCGATCTTGAACAACTCCTTGTCCTTCGTGCCGGTCGCCTTGGCGAACGCGTCCTCGGTCATGTACAGGCTGTCAGCCTTGCTGCCGGCGATCATCATCAGGGGCTTGTTGATCAATTCGATTTGATTCGTGGCGTCGAAGCGCATCAGATCCACCAGGCTGCTCATGGTGTACCTGAAGGTTGAGCGGGGGTGCGCGTGCGACCTCCAGTAGTACTCGTAACCCTGCCGATACAGCTCAAACGGCTGTGCGGCGATCTGCTCATCTGTCAGTTCCGCATCTCCAGCATAGAGAATCTTCCCGCCCGCCGCTTCCTGGTCGCGGGCGGCCGAAGCCTGCTGCAGACGTTGCTGAATGGTGCTCAGCTGCGAATCCGCATAACCATTGCGACGAGCTCGTCCGGAGTTGAACATGCTGATTGTGGCAATCGTCTTGAATCGCTTGTCGGTTTGCGCGGCGGCCAGCGAATAGCCGCCGCCGCCGCAGATGCCGAGGAGGCCCAAACGCGCGACATCGACGCCCGGATACCGGGCGATGAAATCCGCCATGCCGTGAATGTCCTCGATGCGGTATGCGGGTTTGTCCACGTTGCGTGGCTGTCCTCCGCTCGCACCCTGATACGCGGCATCTGCGGCAATCGTAATATAGCCTTGTTCCGCCAGTCGCTGGGCGTACAGGCCCGCCACCTGCTCCTTCACCCCGCCGTTCGGGTGCGCCACGACGATTGCAGGATATTTCTTCTTCGGATCGTACTTCGCCGGGGTGTAGACGTTGGCAGAAATATCCAAGCCGTTGAGCTTGTACGTGACCGGATGGATGTTGACCTTGCCCGGCTCATTCTTCGTGATTGCACCTTGGTAGACCAAGGTGAATGGGTTCTGCTTGTAGTTCGCCTTGTAATCCGCCGCCCCGACCTTGCCAGCCATGAGCCCGGTCATCACGACTAGAAGAGTAGCCTTCAAAGTGGTGTCTCTCATTTGCAAACTCCTCTCGTTGAACTGTCTCAGCGACGCTGGGTTTCCGCATCCGACGGCGTGCTAGCAGCCTCGGTGTCGACGAGGCGGTAGCCGCGACCCCGCTCGCGGAGGATTCGCTCCCAGAAGCGGGTCCCCTCGGCGATCCACCCTTCGGCCGGCGTGCCGGTGCCGACGCCGAAGCCATGACCCAGGTTCGGGTAGCGGCGGAACTCCACGACGCTCCCAACCTTTCGGAGCGCCGCAACGCGCCGCTCCATGGCCGCTGGCGGAGCAATCCCATCCCGCTCGCCTACGACAACGAATGTGGCGGGCTCGTCGGAGGAGTGGTCCGAATGCCCCGTGTAGGCCATCACCACGACCGCCGGCTTCGGGAGTTGCGAGCCGCCGAACGCCGCCGCGCCGTGTGAACCGATGGCGGCTGCCATCCTCGCCCCGGCCGAGCTTCCCCAGAGCGAGTAGCCGGGCGTGCTGACGCCCAGCGTCCGCGCGTTGTGGAAGATGTACGTCAGGGCCGCGGCGAGGTCTTGGGTTGCCACCGCGGCGCCCTGTCCGGCTCGGTACCTCAGCACGAAGGCGTTGTACCCCCGGCGGCTGATCTCGGCAGCGTATGGGAAACCTTCGTGGACGCTGCCGACGTAGCTGAAGCCGCCCCCGGGACTGATGATCGCGAAGGGCGCTCCGGGCTTGCCACGGAAGTAGAACAGCCCGGTGCGGTTCTTGTCGGGCTCGTCCTGCCGGTGGGCTTCATCGTAGAACCGGTAGAAGACGGGCTTGCCGCCGTTGACGTCGTCGACCATGCGATTGAGCGCATGCGTCACCGTCTCGGGGTGGACCTCCGTGTGGTACGGCAACAGCGAGCCAATCTTCGAGAGCGGCAGGGCCTCGTCGTACGCGCGCCCATCCCACGGCAACAGCAACGGGCCGAAGCCCGCGAACGCCGGGTGGTGCAGCAGGTCTCGCAGGGTGCTGCGAGGACTGAGATGGCCAGCCTGGCCCTCCCTCATGGCCCTTCCCCTCTCCTGCGCGAATGCGGGCGCGAACGCGGCCCCTGCAGCAACGAGGAGGACGGCTGCGAAGCGGACGCTGCGCATCTGGGCCGCTGCGCTCTGTCCCCGACGACGGACTTCAAAGTGGCTCATCGCAGCCTCGCTTCGGGCCGGCGCCCTGTCTCCCGAGTCAATCCAAGCCTTTGTCGGCGAGAAACTTCGAAAGGAGGTCTGCAATCTGCACGTTGTTGGTGTCAGAAAAGGGGAAGTGCGTGTTGCCCCGGATGCCGAGCTCGGGCAGGTGGACGAGGGTGACGTTGCCGCCGTGCCGGTTCACCGCATCACGCCAGAGGCGCGCCATGGCGAGCCGCACGCGCCAGTTGTCCTGGCCCGGGTTGGGTGACGGCTCTTCCGGGATGTTGTCTCCGAAGTAGATGACGATGGGAATGCGAGTCAGCGCCCGGAAGTGCTCCATCGGGACGCCCGTGGCCTCGAGCGGGCCGGTGAGGCTGGGCATGGGCGCTGGCACCTCGCCCTCTGGGAAGACGAAACCACTGCCCGGCTCGTACGAGACGACGGCTCGCACCTTCGGGTTGCGCATCGCCACCCGCCAGCCGGGGCCGCCACCCTGCGAGTGCGTGACGAGAACGCCGGCGCCAATCCGGTCGAAGAGCGCGGACACGGCACTCGCGCTCACCTCTGCGTCGAAGGGACCCGTGTTTGGGGTGGTCGCGCGGAAGAACTGCTCGAGCGCTGCCGGCTCCCGCGAGAACTGGACCCCAGAGAAGTAGTCGGGCCAGATGCCAATCCGGAACATGCCAAACCAGGTCTGGTCGTCCGGAGTAGCCGGGATGGTGGACGGGACGGTGCTGCGACCCGCCTTGCCGCGCCGTGGCTGGTCTATCAGGTAGACGGGGAACCGGCGGCGCAGGAAGAGGGACTGGAAGCCCTCCCGGCCGTCCGGGGTGGTCTCCCACGTCTTGGACGACTGGCCGGCGCCGTGCCAGAACACGAGTGGGAGCGGGCGCGCACCACTGGGCACCTGGTAGAAGACGTACGCGTGGTCCCCGTGGAGCGTTGCGCCTTCTGCCGAGGGGCGGCGCGGGTCGAAGGTCCCCGGACTCGTGACCACCGTCCCGCCGACGGCAAAGCTCCCCTGCTCGCGCAGCACGAGCCCTTGCGGCTCGGCCGTGACGGTGCGGGTAGGCCCCGCACATGCCCCCAGCGCCACGCCCGCCACGACGAGCGACCACGATATGAAGCGCCCCACCAACTGTGCACGCATCTGGATTACCTCCTGGTGACGCCGTCAAGGACGTCCGGCTGCCGAATCACGGCTGTTTGGCCTCGAAGACTTCCTTCGCCACGCCGAGCGCCATCACCGCGCTCGGCCAGCCCGCATAGAACGCCAGGTGGGTGATGGTCTCGATGAGCTCCTCCCGCGTCACCCCGTTGTCGCGCGCCCGAGCGAAGTGGCTCCGCAGCTGGTCGGGGCGATTCATCGCGATGAGGGCGCTGACGGTAACGAGGCTGCGGTCCCGCTTGGACAGCTCCGGGCGCTCCCAGATGTCGCCGAAGAGCACGCCGTCCGTGAGCTCGACCATCTTCGGCGAGATGTCCCCGAACAGCTGCTGGGCCCGGGTGGGTTGGCCGTCTGCACCGACGCCGGGGCGTGCGGGTGCCGCGGAGGTGGCCGCTCGGCCCGTGGCGGGCGCACCGTACTGCGCGTCGCTCACCTTCTCCATCCAGTCCACGGCCTTGCCGTCGAGGTGTTCGGAGACTGCGATGTGCGTCATCCGGCTCTCGTGCGAAGCCCCGTGCCAGTGCTTCTGCCCTGGCGGAATCCAGACGACGTCACCCTTGCGAATCTCCTCGACGGGGTCGCCCCAGCGCTGCACCCGGCCCACGCCCTCCGTCACGTAGAGGACCTGGCCCAGCGGGTGCGAGTGCCAGGCCGAGCGGGCGCCGGGCTCGAAGGTCACAGCGGCGCCCGAAGCGCGTGCTGGGGGCTTCGCCTGGAAGAGCGGGTCGACCCGCACGGCCCCGGTGAAGTTCTCGGCGGGGCCTTCACGCGAGGGCTGTGAGCCGGCCCGGGCAATCTGCAGTCCCTGTGCGCCGTCACCTGGAGGGGCCTCGGACACTCGGGCGTCCATCGACTTCCCGGTGTTGTTCGAGTGGGCACAGGCCACGGCCAGTAGCGGCAATACCGCGGCAGTCAGTGTCGTGAGTCTCATGTCAGCAGCCCTTTCAAATGCGCCATGGCCGGGTCCATCAGAGGCCGGTGGGCGGTGCAGCTTGGTGGTCCCCGGGATGGGCACGATCCACGGATTCTGCGCGAGCAGCCAGGTCGCGCCCTAGGCCTCGGGGATGGCGCGGCCGTAGTTGGCGAGGGTGATGCTGTCGGGGTCCGGCCCGCCACGGACTCCGGTATCGAGCGCGTCGATTGCTGCCACCTGCTCGCGCGTGAGCTCGAAGTCGAAGACATTGAAGTTCTCAGCGATGCGCGCGGGCTTGATCGACTTCGGGATGGCAGAAAGGCCCTTCTGCAGGTGCCAGCGGAGCATCACCTGGGCGGCCGACTTGCCGTGCTGGCGCGCAATCCCAAGCAGCGTCGGGTCGTTGAACGTCGTCTTCTCGCGACCTCCGAAGTACGAGGTGATGCCGCCGATGGGCGACCATGCCTGGGTCACAATCCCGTGCTTCGCGTGCATGCGCTGCAGCTCCGGCTGCTGGAAGTACGGATGCACCTCAATCTGGTTCACCGCGGGCACGACCTGCGCTGCGCTCAGCAGGCGCTCGAGGTGCCCGGGCATGAAGTTGCTCACGCCGATGGCGCGCACCCTGCCGTCCGCGAGCAGGTGCTCAAGCGCCCGGTAGGCCTCGAGGGTACGGTCGAACGCCGACGAAAGCGGCTGATGCAGGAGCAGCAGGTCGAGCTGGTCGACGCCGAGCTTGCGGGCGCTCTTGTCGAACGCGTGCAGGGTGGCATCGTAGCCGTAGTCGGTGATCCACACCTTCGTCTCGATGAACACTTCGTCGCGGGGGATGCCGGAGCGACGGAAGCCTTCCCCGACCTCGCGCTCGTTGAAGTACGCGGCGGCGGTGTCGATGAGCCGGTAGCCGGCAGCAATGGCTGCCTCGACGGCCCCCACAGTCTCGGCCGGTGGGCTCTGGAAGACGCCGAGCCCAAGGGCCGGCATCTGCACGCCATTGTTGAGAATGATGGAGGGGCTCTTCGCAATCATGCTCTCGTCTTCCCTGCGCTTCCATTGCGCGGTGGGTGGCGGGCTCGACACGAGGCTCCGCACCGACACCAGGAGAAGTAGCCCTCCCGGCCGCACCGGACTAGGTGGCAAGAAGGTGAAGGGCTTTGAAGCTCCGGTTGAAAATGCCTGCTGCTAAGACTGCGGAGCACCGGCGCCTGGGGCACGATGTTCCGCCAGAGGGCCCCATCGGCTGCACGAACGGACGCTCTCGATGAAGACGAACCTCCTGCCGCACCTGCAGACGTTCCTCGTGGTGGCGCGCCTCAGGAGCTTCAGCGCGGCGGCGCGCGAGCTCGGTGTCACCCCGGCAGCCGTGAGTCAGTCGGTGCGTCAGCTGGAGGAGCAGCTGCGGGTGGTGCTCTTCACCCGCACCACCCGCAGCATGGCGCTCACGGAGGCAGGGCGCCGGCTGCTCGAGGGCGCGGGGCCGGGCCTCGGCCAGGCGCTCGCCTCCCTGCAAGAGGTGTCGGCCCGGCCGGGCGAGGCGGTGGGGAGGCTGAAGCTGACGGTGCCGGAGGTCGCGGTGCCCTTCGTCATCACCCCCGTGCTGCCTGCCTTCCGCGAGCGCCACCCTCGGGTGGAGGTGGAGGTGGTCTCCGAGAACCGCTTCGTGGACATCGTCGCGGACGGCTACGACGCGGGGGTGCGCCTGCACGAGGCCATCGAGCGCGACATGGTGCAGGTGCGCCTCACCGAGGCCTTCCGCTTCGTCGTGGTGGGTGCCCCCGCGTACTTCGAGCGCCACGGCACGCCCCAGAAGCCCGAGGACCTGCTGCGCCACGAGTGCTTCACCCTCCGCATCCCCTCGAGCGGAGGGCTCTACGCCTGGGAGCTGGAGCGCGGGAAGCGGAACTGGCGGGTGCCGGTGCGCGGCGGCGTCGTCACCAACAATCGAGGGCTGATGCTCGCCCTGGTGGAGCAGGGGCTGGGACTCGCGTACGCCGTCGAGCCGGCGGTGAAGGAGCAGCTGCGCGACGGGCGGCTGATGCGGGTGCTCGAGGAGTACGCCCCCATCGTGCCCGGCTTCTTCCTCTACTTCCCGAGCCGGGCGCAGCGCTCGGGCCCCTTGCGCCTCTTCATCGAGGTGGCCAGGGAGTTCGCAGCCAGGACGCCCTGAAGCGTCCGGCGGGCCGGTCGGGCCCGTCAGAGTTGCCCGGAAGCATCCGCGTTCACGTGGGATTGATGATGGCCCTATGCCCGCTGGCCGACTTGGGGCGCCATCCGCCCCCGGCTCGGGTTCACCATCGAGACCACCACGTATGAGACCATCCGCACGCTGGAGCGGCGGGGTAACGGCGAGGTGGTGCTCCTGGCAGAGCGTCACCTCCCCCATGGACTCGCTGGACTCGTCACCATCAAGCGCCTTCGCAATCCCGTCACTTTCGAGCACTGCCAGCGGCTGATCGAGGAGGTCCAGCTCGCCTTCCGCCTCCACCACCCGGCCATCGCCCAGGTCCATCACCTGAAAATCCACGCCGACCGGCCGCACGTCATCGCGGAGTACGTGGACGGCCCCACGCTGGACACCATCATCAGCCTCGCCACCATGCGCGAGAAGCCGCTCTGCGCGCCCTTCGCCCTCTACATCGCCGCCGAGGTGGCCGATGAGCCTGCCCCGATTCCGTGGACACCCGAGATGTGATGGAAAGGGTGTCCAATGTCGGCGAGTGACGCGAAGCAGAAGAAGACCCGGAGGCAGCGCCGGAAGTTCACGCATAAGCTCCTGGCCCATGGAAACGCAGGGCGTAATGCCCTCCTCGTCCTGCTCAAGCATGAGCGCATGGATGTGCGTGTCATGGCTGCCGCCCATCTGCTCCGCTACCGGACGGCCGAGGCGAAGGCGGTTTTGGAGGAAGCCGCCAAGGGCAAGGGGCTCGTGCCCTTTGAAGCCGGGCAGGCATTGAAGCGCTGGGAGGAAGGGACCTGGGCACTCGATCCGGAATAGCTCGCCTCGGATGGACGACCTCACGCCGAAATGATTCTTCAAGTTGACCGAAGATGTGTACCTCTCCGGCCGGTGGGAGTTGGAGCATCCTCTCGATAAGGAGGGCCGGAAGCTCGATGGCCCGTGGCAGTTCAGGATCGGGCAGCGGGCTCACCCGGACGAGCGAACTAGGATACCCATCAAGCTCTCCGGAAGACCGCTCGACTATTCCCACGCGGCATTCAGCATCCCGTCGTCCATGCCCAGGTGACCTCCCTCTCTACCGAGGGGCGCCCGACGACGTGCAGCTCATCCCGATGGAGGTCGACTCCCAGCCAGCTCAGCACTCCATCCTCAACGCCACCCAGTGGGTGAAGTGCATCGACGACGCTGCGTGCGAGGAGGTGCGTTACGGATCCCCGGAGGACGGGATGCCGGAAAAGGTGGGTACCTACTCCTCGGTGTCCGGGATGCGCATCGACCCGGCGAAGGTGGAAGGCGCCAAGGTGTTCCGCACCTGGGGCTGGACCGTGGCCTTGATCGTGTCCGAGGAGATCAAGGAGGCCCTGGCGCGTGCGGGCATCACCGGAGCGAAGTTCACGGACGTAACGGTCGCGGTAGGGGCGGGCCGAGAGGCACTTCTCTACCGCGACCATCCCTTCGCGCCCTCCTGCACGCATGCTCGGTTCACGAAGACGCTGAACCCCCTCCGTGAGCGCTCCGGCAGCTCCGCGCTCAAGTCCAGGGCCCGCAGCGCGATGTCCCGCTCCATTTGCTCGAGCCGGTGGTCTTCACGCTCCTCCGGGCCGAAGACGAAGGCGCAGTGCTCGCCGGACGCGATGCTCGCCATGAGCGTCTCCGGCCGGAGTTCCGTGTAGAAGGACTGCCAGTAGCGACCATTACGAAACAGATAGAGCTGAAGAACCTTGTACTGGGGCGAGATGAAGCTCTCGTGCCCGGGCGGCAGGGGCTCCAAATAGGGGCGAAGGATCTCCGAGATCTCCTTGTACGGTGGTTGAGGAGCCGTGAACTCGTACGCCCCGAAACCGGCCAGCGACAGCGCGGAGAGGCCACCGATGAGCGCTGTCGCCCGCGTGCGATCGAGGCGAGCCGCCGCATACGCCAGGAGCCACGCGCCCCCCACCCCGAGAGCGTGCGCGCCAACGTAGACGGGCGTGAGCTCATCGCGCTCGAGCCCCCGGGCATGAGCCGCCCCGATGAGGAGCACTGCCGCAGCCGAGAAGAAGCCCGCCACCAGGAGGGCTCGACGGCCCAGTGCCCCCTGCGGCTCGAGGGTGCCCTCCCCGGCAAAGAGCGACGAAGCACCAAGCCCGGCCAGGGCATAGAGGAACGGCAGGAGGCCCAGGATGTAGAGCGGCTCCTTGATGGCGGGGAGCGAGAGAGGAACCAGGCTCGCGAGCCCGAAGCCGATGGCGACGAAGAGCCCGGCCGCGGTCGGCGCACGCCGCTTCAAGGCGGGGAGCGCAGCCAGAAGGAGGGGGCAGAGGAAGAAATGCTCCCGGTAGAGGACCGCCGGGTAGTACCAGAAGGGATGCCCCCATTCCGGAGGCACGCCCGCCCCAGCCAGCTTCGACCCTCCGATGCTCTGCCCCAGGAAGGGAGCGAAGTAGACCTGGGTGAGCCAGAGGGCGACATCCGTGGGTGACCGGAGGGCGATGAAGGCGAGGTGGAGGGACGCCGTGGCAAGAAAGCCGGCGGTGATGCAGGCGACAGGCACCAGCGCCCGCTGACGCCGCTGGAGACGCACGATGGCAAGGAGCCCCAGCGAAGCCAGCACGAAGGGGGTGACGAGCCACAGCTTCGTCAGGAAGCCAAGGCCGAGGCATGCGCCACCCAGCAGGGAGTGCCACTTCCTCCCGGAGAGTTCCCCTCGCGCAATCCAATACGTGCCCGCCATGCCCCACGCCACGAGGACAGGCTCGGCCTCCATCAGCCGGAATTGCCACAGGACGGTGGGAGAGAGCGCGAGCAGGAGCGTCGTCAGGAGCGCCGCGCGACGCTCCCACAGGGCGACGAGCCGGTAGGTGAAGAAGAGGGTGGCGGCAAGCGCCACGAATGAGACGAGCCCCATGGCTTCGAGCTGGCCGCCCAGAGGGCAGCCTCCGAGTGCGAGGAGCACCGAGTGAAATGGAGTGTTGCCAATACCCGGCAGATCGTGGCCGACCCAATCCTCCGAGCCGCCAGGGATGTACGAGGGCCGCACCACGAGCGCCAGCGAACGACACATATTGAGGGCCATTGTGCCATTGACGCCCTCGTCACCTGTTTCGATACGCTTGAAGACGACGCCGCGCGCGAAGGCCAGAGCAAGGGAGGCAATGACCACCACACGGACGACGAAGCGCAGGCGATTGCAGTCATCACGCCGCGGCCCACGCGACTGAACGGAGGGAAAGCACGAGCTTGGCCAGACAAGCCTCATTTGCTTCAGACCCGGGTCAGGTGGGCGCGAGCGTAGAGCCAGTCCTTGCGCTCCCCTACCCTCGCGGTCGGACCGAGATGAACCTTCAGAATCCTGCCGAGCAGCCCCAGCGTCCGCAGCAGCGGCTCCTTCGACTTGTCCCGGCGCATCAGCAGGCGCCACCTGTCTCCTACCACCTCCCGGATATTGACGGTGACGTTCAGGAGCTTCTCGGGCCGCTCGACCCGGGACTGTCCCTCCTCGGCTGTCCTCGTGCCATACGACCGGAAGCTGTAGTAGCCGTCCGTGTAGACATCCGTAGCGGCGCGCACCCCGCTCATGTCGGTGAAGATGCAGCCGCAGCCGCGACACTGCCGAAGCTCGTACGGCTGGTCATCGGAGCGCAGCGCGACATTGGAGGTGATGCCCAGGAGCTGGGAGTCGGTACCGCCACAGAGGTCACAAGGTTTCATCGGGCTGGCTCCTGCTGCTCTCCGCGTTCCATGGGCCCCTGCTGCGCTCGGCCATGCAGCGAGCCCTTGACCGGGCACAGCTCCTGGGCGAGCGCCCTCACCACCTGGGTGCCGGCCCGGTCCGTGAAGCGCTCCTGGGCGCAGCACAGTGCCGCGGTGGCCACCCATTGCCGCTCGGCGGCGGCGTACAGGATGGAGTGCAGGGTGAATCGCCATTCCTCCACGTCTCCCATCGAGACGACCCAGCCGTTCTCGCCGTGGCGGACGTAGCCCCCGGTCCCGATGCACCGGGTCGCGACCACTGAGCCCCCGAGCGACACGGCCTGTATCAACGTCATCTGCCCGCTCGCCGTCTCCCGGTTGCTGACGGAGATGGCCACGCTCCGCCTCCTTGATGACGCGCAGGCAGTCCTGCTGGGGGATGCTGGTGAGGACCTTGACGTTGGCGGGAATGGGCCACGCCGGAAGCGCTCACGCGCCCCGCCACAGTCCTCCGCCTTCAGCTCTGCTCCCGTCCGCGCCAAGCTCAGCAGGTTCACCAACCCCACTGTGAAGCCCACCTGCGGGAAGGCCGTGACGATGAGGTCCTGCGGATGTCGGGCCAGGTGCCGCCGCGCCTTCAGGGCCAGTCGGAAGAGCTGCCAGCACTTCTTGCCGGGCGCGCGCTTCCGGGTCGAGTCGACCGGCTCCTCCAGGCCCACGCAGGCGCACTCGAAACGCCCCTGCGGGAGGAACTCGCCCAGCCACCGTCGCTCCTCGCGCAAAGACCAGGCGACAAAGAGAACCCGCACCTTCGCGGACTCCCTCGCGCCATCCTGGAAGGGACTCATGAAAGAAGGCACGAGCCTGACAGAGCAAGTGCCGTTCCAACCAGCGGCAGCACAATCCTGGCATTCCGGCCCTGCTTGTCCTGTTCCGGGACGGCCCTTCATCTCGCCCCGGGACAGCCGAGACGGGCCGTCCTCTCGAGGGAACGAGCCATCCCCAGCGAGGGACTCAACCCGAGACAGCCTGACGTCCCAGCATGAGACAGCAGAGACAGGCAGACGGCGGTGAGGCCGCGAAGCATGGAGCACGATACCTGCATGAAGGCACGGGCAGCAGGAAGCACATGGGACATATGTGAATGCGCAATCCGGTGATTCGCAAGGCGCTGTCCGAGGATCTGTTCTTCGTCCGCGGCGCCAGCCTGCTGCTCGTGGTGCTCGTCCATGTGATTGGCGTGGAGCCCTCCCAAGGAGTGCGCAAGCTCTTCTCTCCGGAGCACGAGGAGCTGCGGTTCGCCGCAGGGGTCATCCACAGCTTCAACATGGCGGTGATGCTCATCAGCTCGGGAGCCGCGGTGTCGCTCTTCGGTGGGCAGGACACTCCCTTCCGGGAGTTCGCACACAGGAAGCTGCGCAAGCTCGTCCTCCCCATGTTGGTGTGGGCCCCCGTCTTCCTCTATGTCCATGAACTCTCCCGGGCGCGTCCTCACACCCTCGGAGGCTGGCTGGCGCTGCTGGCCCAGTTCCCTGGTGCGTGGTTCCCTCCGTACGCCATCTTCTGGTTCGTTCACGCGCTGGTGGGCTGTTCATGCCTGGCGTGGGCGTACAAGCGCCTCGCGCCGGCCCTGGGCAGATGGGAGGGGCTCGGTTACCTGGGGTTGTCCGTGGTGTTGCATGGCGCCTTCGAGACCTGGGACTCTCCCATGGCTGGAATTGGGATGAGGTACCTCCGCTTCATCCTTTTCTGGAACTGCCTCTTCGGTCTGGGAATGAGCCTGTCGCCCTGGCTGGCGCTGGCGCACCATAGGCTGTCCCGGCTGCCGCTGACACTCCAGGGACTGCTGCCAGCAGGACTTCTGGGGCTGCTGGTTTCGCTCTACGCCTCAGGCCTGGATGAGGGGCCCGTTGATCTGCGCCTGATCAATGGCCCGCTGGGCTTCTGCATGCAATTCACCCTGGCCGTGTTCCTGCTGGGTGTCGCTCGGAGCCTGGGCGCCGGGCGGAAGGGGCTGGCGAGCAGGATCGTCTACCTGGGCTCGATCAGCATGCCCCTGTACCTCTTCCACATCTACTTCGTGTCCGGGCTGAGGCTGGCTTTGGGGAAGGTGCTGCCCGATGCGCCGCTCGCGCTCCACCTGGCGCTGGGCTCGCTCGTGGGGCTGATGGGACCCTTGGGCCTCTACCTCCTCCTTGAGAGAAATGGCGCCTTCCGATGGAGCATTGGCCTGTCCGGGGTTCCATCCGACCCGCCCAGGGCTTCTTGTCCGAGGGAGCCTCGCGCATCAGGACGCAACTGAGCGCGACCGGGTCGCACTTCACCTGGGGTGCAGCTCCTCCTACGAAGTGAGGATACGGGTGGCATTTCACTCGCGTCCGGAATGAGAAGACAGGGAGCAGCTCCTTGGTCACGCAGCAGAACAGCTTGAAGTGCTCCATCAACCCGAGCCGCTCTATTCGGCATGGATGAGTCCCCAAGCACCCCAGTCCGCAATGAAAAGCACCAGCACGCGACCCTCCCGCGGCCATGCGTGTGCTTGAGGTTGCCCCTCAAACCAGCTGGCCGCACAACAAGACAATTGTATCTCTCATGGAAAGTGAGGCATGGTGGCCGGCTGAAGCAAGCCAAGGGGGCGCAGCGACAGCCTCCACTCACTGGGAATATCATGCACGCAATGAGAGCCAGCAGGCTCCTGCTGTTGGGATTGGTATGTGTTGCCTTGGGTTGTAGCAGCAAGGCGCCTGAAGACACGACACTGGTCCGCAGCGCTTCGCCATTGGCGGAGGGGTGGACGGCCACCGGCGCCATGGCCGAGTCGCGCAAGTACCATGCGGGCGTGGTGCTGCTGCCGTCGGGCAAGGTGCTGGTGGCGGGCGGCTACAACTCCAGCGGCTATTTGTCCTCCTCCTCCGTTTATGACCCTGCAACAGGCACCTGGACTGCCGCCGCCCCCATGCCGGCGCCCCGACAGGTGCTCACCGCCACGCTGTTGACTTCGGGCAAGGTGCTCGTGGCGGGCGGCGAGAACGCGACGGGCCGCTTGTCATCCACGGCAGTCTATGACCCAGCCACCAACACGTGGGCTTCAGCGGGGAGTTTTGCCTCGGGAGTGGCTCGCGACGCTCTGACGGCGACGCTGTTGCCTTCGGGCAAGGTGCTGGTGGCGGGCGGAGGCAACTCCAGCGGCGCCAAGTTCAATGTGGATGTGTATGACCCGGTGGCGGGAACCTGGAGCGTGGGCCCGAACCTGGGAGTGGCGCGGCGCAACCATACGGCGACGCTGCTGACGACGGGGCAGGTGCTGGTGGTGGGAGGCGTCGGGAGCGCGAGCCTGGCGACGGCGGAGGTGTATGACCCGGCGAGCAATACCTGGACGGCGAAGGGAGGGCTGGCGACGGCGCGCTACAACCATACGGCGACGCGGTTGCCCTCGGGCAAGGTGCTGGTGGTGGGCGGGCGCAGCAGCGGAGTGGGGGTGGTGGGGACGGCGGAGGTATACGACCCGAGCACGGGGACGTGGAGCGCGACGGGCGCGCTGGGGAGTGCGCGGGAGTTGCACACGGCGACGCTGCTAAGCACGGGGAAGGTGCTGGTTGCGGGAGGACAGAATGGGAGCGCGTTGAGCAGCGCGGAGGTGTACGACGAGACCAGCGGGACGTGGAGCGCGACGACGCCGATGGGAGTGGCGAGGTACGTCCACGTGGCGGTGCCGCTGGAGGGGAAGGTGTTGGTGGTGGGAGGAGTTGGGAGCGTGAGCCTGGCGACGGCGGAGGTGTATGGGTACGACGCATGCGCCGGGGTGAGCTGCAACAGCGCGCCGGGGCCGTGCTACGAGGCGACGGGGACATGCGGCAATGGGGTGTGCAGCTACGCACCGAAGGCTTCGGGCGCGGCGTGCGATGACGGGAATGCCTGTACCGGGGCGGACGCGTGCAACGGCGCGGGAGTGTGCGCGGGAAGTCCCACCAGTTGCAGCAGCCCGCCTGGACAGTGCTACGAGGCGGCCGGCACGTGCAGCGGCGGCGCATGCTCCTACGCGTACAAGGCGGCAGGCGCGGGGTGTGATGACGGGGATGCGTGCACGGTGGGTGAGGAGTGCAACGGGGCTGGAGGGTGCGCGGGCACGCCGGTGAGCTGCAACAGCCCGCCCGGGCAGTGCTACGAGGCGGCGGGCACGTGCGGCAGTGGGGCATGCAGCTATGCGCCGAAGGCCGCGGGCACCGCCTGCAATGATGGCAATGGTGGAACCCTC
Organism: Pyxidicoccus xibeiensis; assembly: GCF_024198175.1. Lineage (NCBI taxonomy): Bacteria > Pseudomonadati > Myxococcota > Myxococcia > Myxococcales > Myxococcaceae > Pyxidicoccus > Pyxidicoccus xibeiensis. The sequence goes on along the minus strand of NZ_JAJVKV010000002.1, from coordinate 158,682 downwards.
AACGACGTGTGCAGCGGGACGGGGGCGTGCGCGGGAGTGCCGGCATGCACGACGCCGCCGAGCGCGTGCCATGACTCCCCGGGCACGTACGCCAACGGGGCCTGCACGTACCCGGTGAAGGTGACTGGGACGGCATGCGGTGCCGGACAGGTGTGCAACGCGACGGGCCAGTGTCTGAGCGGGTGCTGGATTGGAGGGGCGTACTACGCGGCGGGGGCCACCAACCCGAGCGTGGCATGCCAGGAGTGCAACCCGGGAGTAACGACGAGCGGTTGGAGCAACAAGGCCTTGGGAAGCACATGCGCGGCCCCCTCGTATGGAACCTGGGGGAGCTGCGATGGATTCAGCGACACATGCGATGAGACGGGGAGCCAGTCGCGCACGGTGACGGCGTATGCCTGCACCAGCAGCGGGACGTGTGCCAGTTCGAGCTCGGGCGAGACGCAGGCGTGCTCGCGAAGCACGGGGGGCACCGCGTGCGGCATGAGCTACGACGGCTGGGGAAGCTGCGGAGGCTTCAGTGACTACTGCGACACGTCGGGGACGCAGTCGCGGACGGTGACGGCTTCGACGTGTGGGGCCGGGGCGTGCAACGAGTCGAGCACCAGCACGGAGACGCAGGCGTGTACGCGAGCGGCTCCCAACACCAACTGCGCGGCGCCCAGCTACGGGGCGTGGAGCGCGTGCAACTTCAGCGACGCCTGCGCGCAGACGGGGACGCAGTCGAGGACGGTGACGAGCTACAGCTACAGCTGCGCCACCGGGCAGTGCGTGGCCTCCACGAGCACCGAGACGCAGTCCTGCACGCGCAACACGAACGGTAACAGCTGTGGCACCCCCAGCTACGGAGGCTGGAGCAGCTGCAGTGGCTACAGTGACACCTGCGACGAAACAGGGACGCAGTCGCGCTCGGTTACCTCATACACCTGCTCCAACGGGACGTGCGGCTCCTCCAACGGTACGGAGACGCAAGCGTGCTCGCGCAGCAGGGACGGAAGGTCTTGCGGTACGGACTACGGAGGCTGGGGAAGCTGCGAAGGCTTCAGTGACTACTGCGACGCGTCGGGGTCGCAGTCGAGATCCGTGACGGCTTACGAGTGCGGAGGTGGATCGTGCAACGAGTCGAGCACCAGCACGGAGACGCAGGCATGCAGCCGGGTGCCGCCCGGTCCACAGCCGTGCTCCTCGAGCTATGGAAGCTGGAGCGCCTGCGGTGGGTTCAGCGACACATGTGATGCGTCGGGCACGCAGTCTCGCCAGGTGACTCACTACACCTACAACTGCGCGACAGGACAGTGTACGCCAACATCCAGCAGCGCGGAGACGCAGCCTTGTACGCGGACGCCTCCCGGTCCTCAGCACTGCCCAACGACATACGGGCAGTGGGGCACGTGCACCCGCGCCACCCCTTGCGGGCAGGGGATACAACAACGGACGGTGACGAGCTACACCTACAGTTGCGCAACCGGGGCGTGCGTGGGGTCCACGACCACGGAGACGCAGGACTGTTCACTCCCCGCGATGCCTGGTTGGACGCTGTGCCCCAATGGCACGTGCACGACTCTAGAGGACAACGACAACTGTGGCGCTTGTGGGAATGCTTGTACGGGCCCCAAGTACAACATTTGTATGGGGGGAAGTTGCTGTTATACGCCGACCAATTGTTTGTAGGTCCTCGCTCTCCATCATGACGTGAGGACAGGGGCGTGAGCAGGGCCGTCACCGCGGTGGCTGTCACACCGCGGTGCGCGCCTTGTCATCCCCTCCGCTCGCCCTCGGCTTCGCCATCACCGACGGGCGGGCCGGGTACACGGCCGCGAGCGCCCCCAACAGGGTATGCAGCAGGAAGAAGAGCGGTGTCTGTCGGTACTCCCACTCGGAGAAGCTCTGGGCGAAGGCGCCCAGGAGGCCAAAGAAGACACCCAGGCCAAAGCGCGAGCGGAATGCGGGCGAGCGGCTGAAGAAGAAGCTCGCCCCCATCTTGAACCAGCGTAGCCAGACAACGGCAAAGAAGAAGACGCCGGGCCAGCCTGTCTCACCGAGCGTGATGAGATACAGGCTGTGCCCCGGTGGAGCCTGCGCCGCGTCCACGTTCGAGCCCGCCGGGATTGGACCCTTTGGCGGCGCCTCGTCTGTGCCCGTGTATGGGATGTAGCCGAACCCAATCATCCTGCCGTACTGGTTCGACACCTGGTAGGACCAGTTGTTAAGCCCGACGCCGAAGAAGTGGTCCTCCTGCATCAGCCTGGCGAGGTGCACGTACGCGCCGCGCCCTTCGTGCGCCTCGCCCCCGAACTCCCTGGACAGCCCACCCTCCGACTCGAAGCGTGCCTGGAACGACGGAGCCAGCTTGATGCCCAGGGGAATCGCCGCGAGCACCAGCGCGAACGCCACCGCCACCGTCTTCGGGGTCAGCTTCAGCGCCCCGCAGGTCAGCCCCACGCCCACCAGCAGCAGCCCGAGCGAGGCCAGCCCCGCGCGCGACACGGTGCAGAGCACCGAGACGGAGCCCAGGAAGGCGGCCACTCCACACAGGCGCTTGAGGCGTTGCTCGACGCTCGATAGAGAAACCGCGAGCAGCACCGGGATGGCGATGAGGTTGAACATGGACAGCGTGTTCGGATGGAACAGCGTCCCATCCGCCCGCGAGTGCCCCAGCACGACGCGGGAGTGCATCGCCCAGAACCACTCGTAGATGACCGTGATGGCCAGCACCAGGACGACGCGGCGAAGGTCCCGCTCGTTCTTCACGTAGTACGCCATCGTCACGTACACCATGACGCCGCGGAACATCTTCGACAGCTCGAACAGGCCGAAAAGCTGAGGCTCGGAGAGGAGGACGTTCACCACGTTGTACGCGAAGAACACCCCCATGCTGACCAGCCCGTAGGGCAGCGCCAGCCGCTGGCCCGGCTTGCGCCGCCGCAGCTCGTCCACCAAGAGGAAGATCCACAGGAAGTCGAGCCAGCAGAACTCAAAGCCGCGGGTGGTGCCGCGGTACCACTCGCGGCTGAAAAAGTTGATGGCTCGCGCCGAGGAGTGGGTGGTACCCCAGATGAGCAGGCCGGCGCAGAGGTGCTTCAAGCGCGGAAACCTGCCCACTGCGATGACTCCCGCGGGAATCACCACCGAGCACAGGCTCAGGAAGATGATGGACTTCGTCTCCATCAGCGCGCCGCGACGTCGATGCGGCGGTAGAGCTCGTAGTCCTCGAAGAAGCACGGGAGGAAATCGCCCCCGTCCACGTCCTGCAGCGTGCGCCAGCGTGGCTCCGCGTTGCGGCGCTCCATCTGTGATGCGTGCAGCGCCAGCGCGGCGCGCTTCTGCCCCACCACGTCCTGGATGGGCACCTTCGTCCGGAACTCCCGCACCATCCGCAGGCCCAGCCGCGTGGACACCGTTCCCGCCAGCACGGACCGCTGCTGCAGCCGTGTCCGCCCGAAGCCCACCATGGGCCAGTGCCGCCAGGCCCACACCGCGTACTCGAGCACCGTGACTGGCAGCCCCGCCCGTGCCACCGCTTCATGGACGATGTGGTTCGTGCTCACGTGGTCCTGGTGCTCGCCCCGAGCGTACGGGACGAAGAGCTGCTCCGGCCGGTGCCGCCGCAGCAGCTCCCCCACCCTGGCCACGGCCGCCTCGCGGTGCGAGCCCAGCGCGGCGTCGGGAAAGCCCAGCATGAAGACGTCCTCTTCCTCCACGCCCAGCACCTTCGCCGCGCGCAACGCCTCCCGGGCCCGTATCGCCCTCAGCTCATCGCGCGAAGCCAGCTGGAGGTGAGAGCTGGAGCCGTCCGTCAGGAAGGCGATTCGCACCACTGCCCCCGCGCGCCGCTTCTGGAGGATGGCCCCCCCGCAGCCCAGCGTCTCGTCATCCGGGTGCGGCGCGAATACCATCGCCGAGCGCCGGAGCTCGTCGTCGTCGAAGGAGCGGGCCAGCCGTTCCAGCGCCATCCACAGCAAGCGGCGGAACACCCGCCTCACCGGAATCCCGTCCATCACCGCCGCCCTCCCCTCTCGATGACCTCCTGGTAGAGCTCCTCGAGCTTCCGCACCACCACGTCCCAGCTGAAGCGCCGACGCACCAGCTCCGCGCCCGCGCGCGCCGCCACCTCCAGCCGCTCCGGGCTGGCGAGCGCCTGCCGCAGCGCCGCAGCCCAGTCCTCCACCTCCAACGTCGGCACGCTCAGTCCATCCTGGCCGATGGCCTCGGCGAGGTCCGTCAGCCCCGAGTGCACCGCCAGCATTGTCGGACGGCTGGCCGCCCACGCCTCCAGCACCGCCAGCCCGAAGGCCTCATACTCCGAGGGCACCAGCACCAGCCTGGAGAGGGCCATCAAGTCCGGGACCTCCTTCGCCGCGTCCAGGTTGCCCATGATATGGACACGCGAGCCGACGCCCTGTGTCTGGATCTCCCGCAGCAGTTGCTCCCGGTAGGCGGTGTGCACCGCCGCGCCCGCGAGCACCAGGTGGTGGTCCGCGGGCGCCCCCACGGAGAAGGCCCGGACCGCCAGCACCTGGTTCTTCTCCGGGGAGATACGCCCCACCACGGTGACCAGGCGTGAGCGCGCGAGCTGGGGCCAACGCTCGCGCGCCCGGTCCGCACTTCCCGAGGCCATCCGCTCCAAGTTGACGCCCTGATCGAGCCGCACCGCCCGGTCACCGACCACCGCACTCAGGGCGCGCCGCTCCTCCGAGTTGAAGGTGATGACGCGCTCGGCGTCCTGGATGACGCGCCGGGCACCGAGCAGCCACCCGATGGGCCTGCCCACGTCGAGGAGTCCGGACAGCCGCCGCGCGGTGTCCTCCTCCAGCCAGGACTTCCGCGCCAGCAGGGGCCCATGCACCGAGATGACATACGGACGCCCGGTGAGGCGCATGGCCGTCCGCACAGCCCCACCGATGCGCCCCGCCGTGTGCAGGTGCGCCAGGGCGAGCCCCCGGTCACGCACGAGCCGGAGAGGCTCATCGAAGGAGGCCAGGTTGCCGGCGGTTGCGACGAGTGCCTTCCGCTTTCCGGCCGGACCAATGAATGGACAGAAGGCCCGGTAGCGCACCAACGGAACCTGGGGGCCCAGCGCGCGGTCCGGCTCCGAGGGTCCGCTCGGCGCGTGCACCTCCGGCCGCCAGCCCAGCTCCGCCAGCCGCCGCGTCACCTCCACGACGTGCGTCTCCGTCCCGCCCCACTCCCGAGGATCGTACTTGCGAAGGACGTGCACCACGCGCCGCCCGGAGCGCTTCACAGCAGTCATGGGCACGGGCCAAAGGCAATTCGCGGACCAGCCCCGCCGCGCGCGCCCCCAGACTCACTTCAAGTCCGTGCCCATTCCGGGACGTCTCAAAGCGAGACGCACGGGCTCACTGTCGCCGCAGCACCACCTGCTGACCGGTGCTCGGGTCTGCGTTCCCACTCCGCAGGCGCTGCTCCCCCCACAGGTGTCCCTTCAAGTAGGCCCAGTGGTACACGAACCGCCGCGGGACGGAGAGCGCCAGGCCCGCGGCATCGCGCGCCAGGAGGTGCGCGACCGCATCCCGAGCCCAGGAAGCGCCCACCCGCCGGGCCAGTCCCATCACCGACGCGCGGTCCCGGAGGATGAAGGCGTCCGCCTCCCCCTCGATGAAGCGGCGGCCGTACAACTGCTTCAGCGTGTAGTTGTGCGAGTGCATCACCAACGCGCCCGGCACGTAGCGCACCCGGAGCCCGTGGTTGCGCGCCCAGTGCCCCCACTCCGTGTCCTCCGAGCCCCAGGCGTCCTCGTAGAAGGGGTGCTTCAGCCACGCCTCACGCGTCATCGCCGCGAACGGCAGCGAGTACGTCATCCATGGCGGCGCCTCTCCCCTCTCCGGGAATGACACCTCGTAGTCCCGCCGCACCCACGTGTGCGCCTCCGGCCGCGGCAGTTGCCGGGCGAAGGTCGCGTCCGCCTCGCCGCGCTCGATGGGCGCCAGCAGCCGGTCCAGCGCCTCCGGCGTCAGCGGCACCACATCAGAGTTCTGGAAGACGATGACCTCCCCCTTGGCCTCGCGGATGGCCCTGTTGAGCACCACGCCCGGAAAGTACGCCCTCGCCTCGATGCGGATCAGCCGGCACGGAAACCGCGAGACGATGTCCAGCGTCGCGTCCCTGGAGCCCGAGTCCACCACGAGAAGCTCGAAGTCCTTACGCGCCTGCGAGAAGAGGCCCGAGAGCGCCTGACCGATGACCCAGGCCGAGTCCTTCGACCGCATGATGAGGGTGACCTTGCGATTCATGGGACAGCCTCAGAGGCTCAGGCCGAACTTCCGGACCACGTGCGCGAAGTTGGGGTCTCCGGACTCTCCCCAGTACCGCAGGTAGGCGCGTCTCAGGTCCGCCGGCGAGCGGCTCTCCGCCCCCATCACCTGCCGCGCGAACTCGGCGCCCTGGGTTTCGCCCACCTCGAACGCCACGAAGGGGAACGCCGCCGCCAGCACGCCGCGAGGCCCTCCGAGCCTCAGCCCCAGCCGCGCCCCGAACCCCAGTTCCGGTGAGGCCTTCGGCCGGAACCGCACCACGTTCCGTACCCGCCGCGCCCACACCCTGGGCTGGAAGCCGCCCTCTCTCAGCGAGTGCGTCAGCGCCCGATCGACGTACCCGGACCACTTCAGCCCGGCCACCGACAGGCGCGCGGCCTCACACGCGAGGTGCACGTCCGCGAGCCTCGTCCGCACCTCGTCCATCCACGGCCCCAGCTCGCGCGGGGCGAAGCGCGTGTAGTCCGGCTCCAGGCGGAAGGCGCTCGCCTCGTCGTACAGCTGGCGGAACCCGTCCGGCACGTCGCGCTGCCACACCATCCGCCGCCGCTTCTCCGCGTAGCTCCAGTCGTACGCCCCCAGGAAGTACAGCAGCGCGTCGCCATAGCCGATGATGGCCTTCGCCGTGTGCCGGATGATGGTGCGCCGCGCCTCCCCGTCGAGCGAACCCCTGTCTCGCAGCGCCTCGTTGATGACGAGCAGCGTCCCCCGGTTCACCGCCAGGTTCCGCACGTCGTCCGGTGGGATGTCCTCGCGCGTGAAGTGCTTCAGCCCCGGCAGGAACGACGCGTCACCCGCCACCGTCTTGTGGCCGAACCGCATGTCGTACCACATCACCATGCACGGAGACCTCCGCAGCGCCCGCACCGTCGTGATGCCCAGGTCCATCCCCAGCCCGTGCTGCTCGCGCAGCGGCTCCATCGCGCGATCCAGCTCCGCCTTCAGCCCTTCCCGCGGCGCCCGCTCCAGCACCAGGAGGAAGTCGAGGTTGTTGTGGGGCCGCTCGATTCCGTCCCGCGTCTCCACGCCGCCCTCGCCGCGCCCGTAGCCACCGATGAGGGCCAGCGTCCGCAGGGCACTGGGAGGCACGTGGCCCTGGATGACGGCCGCCGCCTCGCTCACCACCTGGGAGATCCGCGCCTCCACCCCGACCGAGCCCTTCAGCGTGAATCGTCCGCCCCTCACGCAGCCCTCCGTCCCGCGATCGCCACCGCCTCCAGCAGCGCCAGCAACCGCGTCACGTGCCGCTCGGGGACAAAGCGCTCCTGGTACGTCTTCAGCGCGTTCTCCCCCATCGCCCTCCTCAGTTCCGGCTCCGCCATCAGCCGATCGATCGCCGCCGCGAGCGCCACCGGCTCATTCGGCCGCACGCCCAGCCCCGTTTCGCCGTCCGTCAGCCACTCACCCACACCACCCACGCGGCTGGCGATGACCGGCGTACCGTGCCCCAGCGCCTCGATGCCCACCAGTCCGGACGTCTCCGGCGCACGGCTCGGGAAGACGACGCATGCGGCGCGCCGGTACAGGGCGGAAAGCCCCTCGGGCACCAGCGGTCCCAGGAAGCTCACCCGGTCCGACACTCCCAGCCCGTCCACCATCGCGCGCAGCTCCGCCTCCTGCCGGCCCTTGCCCACCACCACCAGCCGGCACGGTTGCGTGGTACGTGCCAGCGCGCGGAACAGCACGTCCAGGCCCTTGCCCGTCGTCAGCTGCCCGGCGAACAGGAGCAGGTCCTCCTCGCGCGCCACCGGCGTCCGCGGCGCGGGCGGGACCTGCGCGTACAGCGGGATGACGTGCATCCGCTCGCGCTCGAAGCCGTGCGCAACCACGTGCTCCACCATGTACCGCGAGCCCACCACGAACGCGTGATGGCGCCGGGCCAGCTCCTGCTCCTCCCGCAGCCTCCCCAGCGAGGCCAGCTTCACCCCGGGCCACTCGTTCGAACGCCCCACGAAGCCGAGGCACGGGTAGCAGGCCGCGCCCACCGTCTTCGTGCACGGCTCCTTGCCCAGCGTCGTGTACTTGTGCTCGCGCAAGCAGAACAGCCGGTGGTCGTGGAAGAAGCGTACGACCGGAGCGGGCGAGTCCAGCAGCGCGCGCTGCGCCGTCAGGCTCGCTAGCTGGTGCACGTAGACGACGTCCGGAGCCAGCTCCCGCAGCTGCCGCGCCAGGTCCACGATGGGAAAGACGCCCTCGAACGGCTCCTGCATCACCGGGTGCGGATCCGGCGAGACGTTCACGTCATAGAAGAGCAGCGACTCCACGCCCCGTACACCCAGCTCCCGCGCTGTCTCCCGCACGTAGCGCTCGGCGCCGCCAATGGGGGTGGCGCCCTCGTTGAGCCATGCGATCCGCAAGCCGCGGCTCATGGGGGCCCACCGTGCTGGCCCGTCTCCCCGCCTGCCCGCGCCACGTCCAGCCCGAGCATCGAGCACACCCATCCGGCCACGTCCGCCAGCGCGCCGCAATCCTCGGGCACCGGCGCATCCGAGGCGATGGCGGCGTACGCCGAGGGGCTGTCCAAGTCGTAGCCGTGCATCCCCCGCACCGCGCCTCCCACGAAGCTGGGCGCGAACAGGGCCCCCTCCCGCAGCACGAAGAGCGCCTGTCCGTAGGGTGCGCCACGCACCGGCGCCTGCCGCTTCACCAGTGCCTCCTCGTCCAGCCACCGCCCCCACAGCCCATGCGCTGCCATCCGCTCGCGCGCCCTCTCGAGCGTCCGGTCATCGCCCCAGAAGCGCATCATGGTGCTGTCCACGAACAGCCGCGTGCCCCGCAGTTCCTCGAGCAGCCGCCGCGGATCCACCACATCGCGGATGTCCGCCATCCCGTGGTCTCCCACCACCACCGTCGTCACCTCGCCGCCCCCACTGCGCATCGCCTCCACCGCCCGCTCGATTCGCTCGGTGACCCGTCTCGCCGCCGCCCACGCCTCCCGGCTGCCATTGCCCGCCCGGTGCAGCGCTCCATCCAGCTCGGTGGCGTACGCGAACGCCAGGTCCGGCTTCCGCGCCCGCAGCACCGCGCACGTGTGTGCCCAGCGATCCTCCTCCGGCATCTGCCACGGTGCCGCGAACACCCGCAGGCCCGCGCGCCTCGCCACCGAGAGGAAGGTCTCCACCCCGCCGATGCGCTCGGCGTTGAACAGGTCCTCCCGCTCCGGCAGGTCGAGCCAGCGGAACAGTTCCGGCGGCACCCGGTACAGGTCCACGTACCCTGTCAGTCCCGCCGTCTTCATCAGCACCTTCGCCGCCGCCCGCCGCAGTTTGCCCCGCTCGTGCACCAGCCGCGGCAGCAGCCCCAGCCACTTCAGCGGTGCCAGCACCCCTCCCTCACGCTCCGCGTGCGAGAAGAGGCACATCCGCCCATGCCGCTCCGGCGGCGCTCCTGTGAGGAGCGTCGGAAGAGCGCCGCACGAATAGCCGAGGATGCCGCGAAGGTGCCCCCGGTGCGTCAGCCCGCCCAGCCCTCCGGAGGCCTCCAACTGGGACGGGCCCAGCGCATCGACGAAGACGACGAGCACACGGCGATGCCTGACGGGGCCCACCAGGGCGTACCCGCGCTCCCGTGCCTCGGCGCTGTCTGTTTGTTGAGTCATCTCATTCCGGGACAAGGCGCTGTCTCATCGCGAGAACGGTGCCGTGCGCAGCTCCAGCCGCGTGGCCCCGACCGCCCCTACCGTCAGCAACGGCGACAGGCACTGCAAGAGCTCCGCCACAGGCGCAGACACAGAGGTACGCCAGGTGAAACGCTGGCACCCGCCGTGCACTCAACCAGTCGCCATGAAGGACTCCCCCGCACCGGTCCTGCCCCTCACAGAGGTTTTCGAGCGCCATGAGGACGCCATCGAGGTCCTGAAGGCCGAGAGCTGACGGAGGCGCCTGGGATGTTCTCACTGGACGAGGGCGCGGAGCACGAAACTCCCTCGACGCCCGTGCGCAACGAGGCCGTGCGCTCCGGATACCCCGTCGACCCGCTGCGCATCGCCCGGGTGCTGCGACGACGCTGGCGCGTCATCGCCGGGGCCTTCGCCCTGGGCATCATCCTGGGCGTGCTGCTGGCCAAGACGGTGGTGCCCCGCGAGTTCACCGCCCAGACCATCCTCGTGTGGGAGCCCGCACGCGTCCGCGAGGTGAGGAACGCGGAGCGGGAGCTCCAGACGTTGATGAACACCCTCGAGCTCCCCAACAATCTCGCGGAGCTGCGCAAGCGGATGAGCCTGACGGTGATGCTCGATTCACTGGCCCGGCAGATAGACATTTCCGTGGCCCGTGACTCCAACATCCTCACCCTCTCGGCGACCGCGGTCAGCCCCGAGGAAGCCGTCCGACTATCGGACACCATGACCCAGGTGTTCCTGGACAGCCGGCGGGCCTCGGAGCGGGCCCGGGCCGAAGAGCAGCTCCAGTCCCTCGTCGAGGAGGTGGGCAAGGTCCAGGCGCAGCTGACGGAGGCCCGGGCGCACTACGACCGCTTCCGCTTGGAGAACGGCATCGCTGACCTCACGCTCGACCGGCAGGCCGTCATCGAGGAGGCGGCGCGGCTGCGCACGGAGATGAACCGCTTCCGTATCGAGGCGGAGGCGTCTGACGCCAGGGCCATCCTGCTCAGACACGCGGCCCGCGCGCAACCCGCCCGGGTGGTGCTCTCGGAGACGGAGAGCCTCTACGAGACGCGCAAGCTGGCCGAGCTGCGCGCCGAGCTCACCACCCGCAGGGCCAGCCTCTCCGAGGAGCACCCGGAGGTGCTGGGGCTCACCGCCGCCGTGCAAGCCCTGGAGTCCAGGCCTCCGGGCAGCACCGTCTCCGACCGCGTCGTGGGGGCCAACCCCGCATGGACCTTCCTCCAGAACAACCTGATGGACGTCGACACGCAGCGTGAAGCGGCCCAGAGGAAGTGGCGCTCCTACGCGGAGGTGGAGGCCGCGGCGCGGGAGCGAATCGCCAGGCTGTCCGCCATCGAGGGCCAGGCCAGCTCGCTGCTCGCGCAGGTCCACATCACCGAGACGCGCCTGGCCGACCTCCAGGCGCGAGAGAAGGTGATAGAGGGCGAGGTGCGCCAGCCAGAGGTAGGGCTGCGCGTCCTCACCCCCGCCACCCCGCCGCTGCGCCCCTCGAAGTCCTACCGCCGCGCGGTGGTCCTCCTCCTGCCGCCCTGCTTCGCGCTGCTGGCCGCAGTGGCCCTCGCCGCGTCCGCGCTGCGCGGCCTCAAGCCGTGGACGCCGGCCGAGCTCTCCTTCTGGGGACGCGGCCCGGTGGTGGCCGCCACCACCTGGCCTGCCACCCCCGATGGCCTGGAGGAGCTCGTCCTGGATCTCCGTGCCGCGCTGGACGAGGCGCCTGGCACGACGCTGCTGTTGCCCCTTGCAACGTCGCAGCGCGAGGCGGCCAGGGAGCTGCTGTCCCTGCTCGGGCCGTTGGACGTCCCGGCCTGGGATGGCGTCTCCGGGCGGGACGCGGCGCTGGTGCTCTGGGAGGAGGCGAACCGCCCCCTGGCGCTGCGCCGCGCGGTCCGCCAGAGCGACCGCGTGCTCGTCCTCGCCGGGTCGGGCGCGCACTCGCTATTCGAGGTGCTGGCGCTGCGGCGGTTGCTCGGGAGCGAGGAGCGCATCGGCTTCGTGATGGTGGGGCTCGGCACCGACCTTGCTACCCATCCGGATCGCGTGGGCGAGGTGATGGGCTTCTGGTCCGGGCCCGGAGAGGCAAAGGGCCCCGAGAGGCCCCGTCCCGCGAAGGGTGCAGCGCTGACATGAAGACGACTTCTCTCTCTGTCATCACCGAGCAGCACTCCATCCGGAGCAACCGGGGCCGCGGGGCCTCCCAGGGACGGGACCGACGCCACCATGTTCGTCGTCATCCAGCGTAGCGCCGCGACTCCCGGCGCCGGACTGCTGTCCGTGACCGGGCCCCCGCTCGTCACCCGCCAGTTGCAGTGGCTGCGCGGGTCGGGCTTCGAGAAGGTGGCCATCGACATCGGTGCCGACGCCCACGGCGAGGAGCTGCGAAGCCTCGTTGCCCAGCAGGAAGCACTGGCCCGAAACGTGGTCTTCGTCCCCACGGACTCGTTGTTCCCGCCGGGCGTCATCGCGGACTCGGCGGGCTTTCCCGCCCACGCGCCCTTTCTCGTGCTGCCGGACACCGTGGTGGGCAACGCGGACCTCGCGGCCTTCTACCGCCGGGCGCCGGACCGGGGCGTACGCGTGGGCCGGCTGACCCCCCCTCCGGCCGTGGAGCCCTTCGCGCCGGCCGAGGTACACCTGGTCACCGCGGCCACCGGCCCGGTCGAGACCGAGGACCTGCCCGGGTGGGGCACCCATCTGGAGACGCCAGGCGCGGCCCTGCGGCTGGCCTGCAAGGCGCTGCTGGGGCGACTGCCACAGCCGGAGGGGACGTCCCGCCTCCTCATCCACGCGGCCGAGCGCGCACCGGGCGTCTGGGTGGCGCGCGGCGCCCTCCTCCAGCGCGGTGCCGAGGTGTACCCGCCGGTGCTCATCGGCCCGCAGGCGCTGGTGTGCGGCGGAGCGAGGATCGGCCCGGGCGCCCTCATCGGAGCACGGGCCATCATCGAGCGCGGCGCCACGCTCGTGAATGCGGTGGTGGAGGAGGAGACGGTGGTGGGCGAGGGTCTGGAGGTGCGCGACGCCATCGCCACCCCGGACGGCCTTGCCTCGCTGGATGGCACCGGCCCCGTGCTTCCACTGGGAGATCCCCGGCTGCTCGCGCGGCGGCGGCTCCTCTCGCGGGCGGCCCTGCGGCTTCTGGGGCTCTCCCGATGACCGGCGCTCCGTCAGGAGGGGGGCCGGCCGCAGACCGGGGCGAGTGTCACTCCGGGCCCCGGCTCCAGTTGGATGTGCAGCTCGGCCACGCGGCGGTAGAGCGTGGCCCGGCCCAGCCCGAGCAGCTTGGCCGCCTTGGTGACGCTTCCGTTCGTCACCGTGAGGGCCTTGAGGATTTCCCGCCGCTCCAGCTCGCGCAGCGGCACCACCGCGTCGGACGGAGCGGGCGGGTCGACGATGACAGTCCTCATGGGCGGAGGCGCGGCGGGGACGGGCGGCAGCACCAGGACGCGCAGCTCCGGCGGGAGATCCGCCAGCTCGATGCGAGCGCCGTCACAGGAAAGGATGGCGCGCTGGACGACGTTCTGCAGCTCACGCACGTTGCCGGGCCAGCGGTGCCGCACGAGCGCCTCGCGGGCCTCGTCGGTCAAGGAGAGCGATGGGCCGCCGAACTTCTCCAGGAAGTGGTCGACGAGCGGAAGGATGTCCGTGGCCCGCTCCCGCAGTGCGGGCACCTGCACCGGGTATACCGCCAGCCGGTAGTACAGGTCCTCCCGGAAGCGCCCCGCCTTCACCTCGGCCATCAGGTCCCGGTGGGTGGCGGCGATGATGCGCACGTCGACTCGTACTTCCGCGGTGCTGCCTACCCGGCGCAGCGTCCGTTCCTGCAGGATGCGCAGCAGGCGCACCTGGGTGGCGGAGCTCATCTCACCCACCTCGTCCAGGAAGAGCGTCCCGCCCTGGGCCTGCTCGAAGCAGCCCCGGTGCATGGCCAGCGCGCCGGTGAAGGCGCCGCGCTCGTGACCGAAGAGCTCGGACTCCAGCAGGGACTCGGAGAAGGCCGCGCAATTCACCGCGACGAAGGGCCCCCTGGCCCGCGCTCCCTGCTCGTGGAGGGCGCGCGCCACCAGCTCCTTGCCCGTCCCTGTCTCACCGGAGATGCACACCGGCACGTCGGACTGGAGGATGCGCTCGAGCTGACGCGCAAGCACCCGCATCGGAGCACTCCGTCCCACGATGGCGCCGATGAGGCGCTCCGCTCCGCCATCCCCCGCGCACCGCAGCGCCCGCCAGCTCACGCGGCGGGCCTTCGCGGCGCTCTGTAGCGTCCGCTCGAGCCGGGCCGGCTCGAAGGCCTTGTCGAGGAACGCGAAGGCCCCCAGCCGGGTGGCATCCACCGCGGTGTCGAGCTGCAGATTCCGGGTGAGGACGATGACGGGGAGTGTGGTGTCCCGCGCACGCAGGTGCCGGAGCACGTCCAGGCCCACCATGTCCTCCAGCCCCAGCTCCAGGCACACCGCCAGCCACTCGGAGCTGTCGGCCTCCAGCGCCTCGCGCGCGGTGGCATACTCACGCACGGCGTAGCCCGCTGCCTCGGCCCAGGCCCCCAGGCTCCGCCTGGCGACGTCATCCCTATCGACAATCACCACGGGGGACTGCCGGTTGAAGTCCACGACGTTCACGGGTTCGACTCTCCTGACACAGGGTGATGCGCTTTACGGAGGATGTGGCTCCAGCCTGGGCGGAGCAGAAGGCCGGGAGACCGCGCATCGGCTCAGGCGGGTCATCAAACACAGCCGTTTGCACATACCATTCCCGCACGGCCGGGCGGCCGATGTGGCTGTCATCGGTGCGCTCAGCCAACGACTCGACCTCCGGCCTGTTTGCTAAATCCTGGCGACGTCCCAGGCGTCTCAATCCGAGACATCTCAAATCGAGACGGCAGTGTGCTCGCGGGCGGGCCAGCGCGTGGAGGTGATGCGGGAGAGAGTGGTTCCCGCCTTGCAGTCGGGAGCCATACATGCACTCGCTCACCGAATCATTACACGCCTGCATGGAGCCGCTGCGCTTCCTGCGTTCGGATGGGGCCCGCGTGGTGGACGCGGTCCGGGGCCGCGGCGCACGCTTCCCCAGAGCCTCGGCGCTCGCGGATCCATCCTTGTGGGCGGTGGGCCTGCTCCGGGTGGGGGCGGTGCTCCGGCGGGGGGTGGGCACGTCGCTGGGCCTGTCCACGTTGCTGCGCCTGGGCTTTCACATCGACGTGTGGACGGATGACATCGGCCCCGGGCTGAGGCTGCCGCACCCCTTCAACATCGTCATCGGAGACGGGGTGAAGATTGGTCCGGAGTGCACCATCCTCCACGGCGTCACCGTCCAACGGGGCGCAGGCACGCGCATCGGCAGCAAGGTGGTGCTGGCCAACGGGACGACGGTGCTGGCCGGAGCGAAGGTAGGAGACGGGTGCCTGGTGGGCGCGGCCAGCGTGGTGCGCGGTGAGATTCCGGCGGCGTCCGTGGCGGTGGGCATGCCTGCGCGAGTGGTGAGGGCGCCCCGCCCCGGGGAGACGGCGCCATGAGACTGGCCATCGCGCTGGGCGGAACGGACTGGGGACGCTCGGGCATCGGCACGTACGTGCGCGCGATGTTGCCACGGCTGACACGTGGGCTGGCAGAGACCGAGGGGCGACTGGTGGCGCTCGGCACGGCCCGGGACTTCGCCGCCTATGAGGGCGAGCTGGGGGACGCGGAGCGCGCCGCGGTGCCAGACGCCGTCGACAGGCCGGCGCTGAGTGCTGCGTGGTACCTCGCCCGGTGCGGGGCGCACGCCCGCTCGGCTGGCGCGGACGTGCTGCTGCTCCCCGCGGCCAACCGCCGGGTGGCGCTGCGCCCTGGCCTGCCCACGGTGGGGGTGGTGCATGACCTCGCCCAGTTCACCGTGCCGGACAAGTACGACCGGCTCCGCACCACGTACGTGCGCTGGCTGTTACCGAAGGCGCTGAGGTCCTTCGAGGCCCTGGCCGCCGTGAGTCATGCCACCCGAAGGGACATGGCGAGCTTCCTCTCCTGCGCGCCCCAGCGGATCCACGTCATCCCCAACGGCGTGGACGCCGACCGCTTCGCTTCCACGGATGGCACCCGCGCCACCGTGGTTCGCGAGCGCCTGGGCCTGACGGCGCCATACCTGCTGTACCTGTCGCGACTGGAGCACCCGGGGAAGAACCACTTGCGGCTGCTGCGGGCCTTCGCCGCGTCCCCGGTGCGGCAGGACCATCAGCTGGTGCTGGCCGGTGCGGACTGGGGTGCCGAGGGACTCATCCGGGAGGAGCTCCAGCGGCTGGGCCTCCAGGAGCGCGTGAGGATGCTGGGCTACGTGGAGGATGGCCTCATCCCGGGCCTGGTGGCGGGCGCGGAGGCCATCATCGCGGTGGGGCTGTGCGAGGGCTTTGGCCTACCGGCGCTGGAGGCCATCGCCGCGGGCAAGCCCGTGCTGGCGGCCCGGGCGGGCGCGCTACCCGAGGTGGTGGGCGACCTGGGGGTGCTGTGCGATCCGCTCGACGAGCAGGACATGGCGGCGGCGATGATGCGGCTGGTGCGGGACGAGCCGTTGGCCGCGCGCGTGCACCGCGAGGGCCCCGGGCACGCCCGGCAGCGCAGTTGGGACCGCACGAGTGACGACCTGCTGGCCCTGTGCCACTCCGTGGGAGGCGCACGATGAAGAGCCCCCTGCCCCGTGCCCCGCTGAGCGATGTGCTGCGCGGGCGGGCCCCACTGGTGGGCGCCCGCTTCAACGAGGTGCTGCCGCGCGGCTACCTCTCGCCGGTGGAGGCGCGCTGGCTGCTCGGCCTGCCCTATAGCGACCTCGCCGCCGAAGAGGCGCGCTATCTCGAGGGCCGCACCCCGGCGACGGACTTCGGTGTGATGCTGCGCACCTCCGTGGCCCGCGCCCTGGCGCCGCCCGAAGGCGCCAGACCCGAAGTGCGCCCGTGGATCGTCTCCGCGCGTGTGGACAACCTCACCCTCGATCAAGCAGTGGAGCACCTCTTCACGACGGGGCAAGGCGGCCGGGCGAAGCTGGTGTCCATCGTGCACCCGCACGCGTTGAACCTGGCGGCCCGCGACAAGGTGCTCGCGCGGATGCTGGCCGAGGCGGACCTGGTGCTGCCGGACGGCATCGGCATCCGGGTGGGCGCGGCGCTGCTCGGGGTTGCCATGCGCCACAACCTCAACGGCACGGACCTTCTGCCGCGGCTGTGCGAGGAGGCGTCAGCTCGCGAGTGTCCCATGGTGCTGGTGGGGGCAGCCCCCGGTGTGGCGGACGCCTGTGCGCAGAAACTGCGGGAGGCCCACCCGGCCCTGGCACTGCCCATCGTCTCGCACGGCTTCCTCACCCATGACGGCTCCCTGGCGCTGGCGGAGTCCATCTTGGGGCTGGGGCGCTGTCTGGTGCTGGTGGGCATGGGCAGCCCGCGGCAGGAGCTGTGGGCGCGCGAGTACCTCTCGGGGGCCGCGCAGGCCGTCATCCTCACCGTGGGCGGGCTGTTCGACTTCTACTCGGGCCGGAGACCACGCGCGCCCATCACCTGGCGGGAGTTGGGCCTGGAGTGGCTCTACCGGCTCCTCCAGGAACCCCGCCGGATGGCCGCCCGTTACCTCCTCGGCAACCCGCTCTTCCTGCTCCGCATCCTCTGGCAGAAGGTGCGGTGATCGCCAGGCGCGGCGCCTCCCGCCTCCAGTCCGCATCAAGGAGAGGGCACGTACGCAGACGCACCCTCCGGCGGCGCTGGGGCTGCCGCCACGAGGAGCACGTGCCGCCGCCACCAGATGAGGAGCGCCATCCCGGTTCCGAGCAGCGTGACGAGCGAGCAAACGAGAGCGCTCGCCAGCGGGCCACGCGAGGCCAGCGGCGCGAGCCCCCAGCCCACGGCGAGCGACACGAGTCCCGCCGCTCCAACCGGGGCCAGCGTCCAGAGCACTTCCCGGAGAGGCCAATGGACCAGTGCGCGGACCTTGCCCCAGACGAGCAGGGCGATGAGCACGTTTCCGCAGACCGTGCCTCCGGCAACGGCCCAGACACCGCCGTAGCTCACCCCGACCAGGGACACGGTGACGTTCAGCGCGTGGCCAAGAATCACGGGGATGGTCACATCCCACGGGGTTGCGCCGCTCACGGCCAGGGTCGCGGACGCCATCTCCACGGCGGCCGCGATGAGCGCCGCCGTCCCCAGCAGGCCCACCACCAGCGCGGTAACGGGGTCGTGCGCGAGCGCGCCCACCCAGGCCTCCAGCAGGGCGGCCCCATCAAAGGCCAGCGCAATCACCCCGCTGGATACCAACGAACCGAGAACGGCCGTACCCAGGCGCAGCGCGCCGGGGCGATGATTGGGATCTCCAAGCCGGTGGAGGAGCCATGCGCTCGTCTGTTTCGCGAACACGTAGATCTGATCCACTGCCCGGGACGCCACCTGATATGCGCCCACCGTGCCCAGGGAGGTGTAGCTGGTCAGGATGAGGGCGTCCGCGCGGATGGCCGCAGCGACTCCGATGTTCAACGCCAGGGCCGCGGCGCCCTGCCGGAAGGCGTCGCGCGCCTGGGCCGGGTCCACCGGCCAGCCAGGGCGGAGGTCCAGGTGTGGGTCAGCGTTCCTGGAGGCAACCGCGAGGAGCAGGAGCTCCAGGACGGCTCCCGCGAGCAGCCCCAGCGCCGGACCGAGCAACGAGCGCGTGGCGAGCAGCACCGCTGCGGTCAGCGCGATCTGGACCGCGGCCGAGGCGGCGCGCGTCCAGGCGAGTGGGGTGAAGCCCCCACGCATCAGCAGGAACGAGCGCAGCGGTGCCGCCAGCGAGCCCGCCAGCCCCGCGACGAGAACGGGAATCGCGGCAAGGGCCACATCCGCCCGGAGTGCCTCGGAGGCTGCCGGAAGGTGAAGAAAGAACGCGTAGGCACAGGCGCACAGGAACGGACAGACAATTGTCACCACCAGCACCGCGAGGCGCACGACCTGGCGCGTGGCGGCGACGTCCTGCCTGGCCGCCGTGCGCTGTACGGCGATGCTGAGGCCGAGATCCGATAACCCGACGAGGAAGCCCGTGGTTCCAAGGACGACCCAGGCGCCGAGGCTCTCCGGGCCGAGCACGCGAACCACCAGAGCAACCGTCGCCAGCCCCGCCACGATCTGCATGACGTGCCGAGCGCACGACAAAAGCAGGTCGGCAAACATCCTCAGGGGCGATTTCTCATGAACCACCATGGCCTCTGCCCATGCAGTCCATATGCCGATCTCCGGCAAAGCAGTCTCCGGATTCGGGCGTCAGATGCCAACTACCTGGACATCACACACGTGACTGAGAAGCCAACTTTGAAGAACTCGATGGGGGCAGAAGCGATTTCAGCGGAGAGGCTGGCGCTGCTGCACCTTGCTGTTGCTGAGCACGGTGGCGGAGGGAGACCGGCCTCGTCTCGGACCGACTGGATGATGGGAGCGGGCAGCGTCACCGACACTCATCCGCGTGCCCCGCCAGCCGACCTGCCGGATATCAGGAGCACGTCCCCCTGTCTTGGGGCCAACGGGCCAGCTCCAGCGCACCGTCCCTCCGAAAAGCGGTGCGGCAACACTGGGGGATTTCGCGTAAAGAGCCGGCGCATGGCGCGGATCATCGATGGAACCGAGATCAGTCGGGTAATGAGGGCGGAGATGGCCCAGCAGGTGGCGGCGCTCCTGGCCGTCGGAGTGACACCCGGACTCTCCGTGGTGCTCGTGGGCAACAACCCGGCGAGCCAGGCCTACGTGGCCAGCAAGACGCGGGCGTGCGAGACCCTTGGCATGCGGGGTCAGACGCTCAACCTGCCCGAGGACGTCTCCAAGGACGAGCTGTTCGCGGTCATCGACCGCCTGAACGCCGACCCGGCAGTGCATGGCATCCTGGTGCAGCTCCCGCTCCCGGCGCACCTGCCCTACAAAGCCGTGCTGGAGCACATCCACCCGGACAAGGACGTGGACGGCTTCCACCCGCAGAACGCGGGGCTGGCCTTCGTGGGCGACCCGCGTGCCTTCGTGCCCTGCACCCCGGCCGGAATCATGGAGATGATCCGCCGCGAGGGCATCTCCACCCGGGGCAAGCACGTGGTCATCGTGGGACGCAGCCTCATCGTCAGCAAGCCGCTGGCCTCGCTGCTGATGGCCCCCGGCCCCGACGCCACGGTCACCCTCACCCACCGGCACACGCCGGACCTCGCCTCATTCACGCGGCAGGCGGACATCCTCATCGTCGCGGTGGGAAAGCAGAACCTCATCACCGCGGACATGGTCAAGCCGGGGGTGGTGGTCATCGACGTGGGCCAGAACCGCATCCCCGACGAGAGCTCTCCGCGCGGCTACCGGATGGTCGGGGACGTGGACTTCACCGGAGTGAGCGAGAAGGCCGAGGCCATCACGCCCGTTCCAGGCGGCGTGGGCCCGATGACCATCACGATGCTGCTCGCGAACACCATCCAGGCCGCACGCCAGCTGCACGAGTCCCGGGGAGCCCAGCGGTAGTGACACTCCGCTGAGCTCCGAGCTCAACCGCCAGCTTAGCGCCCCTTGAAGTTCTCGCTCACGAACTCCCAGTTCACGAGCTTCTCGAGGAACGTGTCGATGTACTTGGGACGCGCGTTGCGGAAGTCCACGTAGTACGCGTGCTCCCACACGTCGATGGTCAGCAGCGCCTTCTGGCCGTGCTTCATCGGCAGGTCGGCGTTGCCCGTCTTCGTCACCGCCAGCTTGCCCTTCTCCAGCACCAGCCAGGCCCAGCCCGAGCCGAACTGCGTCGCCGCGGCGTTCGCGAACTCCTCACGGAACTTCTCGAACGAGCCGAAGTCGCGGGCAATGGCCTCCGCCAGCTCCCCCGTCGGGCGCCCTCCCCCATCCGGCCTCATGCAGTGCCAGTAGAACGTGTGGTTCCACACCTGGGCCGCGTTGTTGAACACGGCACCGTCGCTCGCGAGGATGACCTCCTCCAGCGTCTGGTTCGCCTGGGGCTTGCCCTCCAGCAGCTTGTTCAGGTTCGTCACGTACGCGGCGTGGTGCTTGCCGTGGTGGAACTCCAGCGTCTCCGCGCTGATGTGAGGGGCCAGCGCATCCTTCTTGTACGGCAGGTCCGGCAGCGTGAATGGCATCGGGTGCGTCCTTTCGGGTTGAGAAATCAGTGATGCGTGGGCCGCCGCCTACTTCGGGACGTTCTCCGTTCCGGCCGAAGGCAGCTCCGACACGGCGCGATACGCGCGGCTCCAGTAGAGGAGCGGCTCCTGCTCCTCCCCTCGCCGCACTTCCGTGACACGGCCGACGAGCAGCAGGTGGTCTCCGTAGCGGTGCACGGCCTCCACCGTGCACGACAGGCCGGCCAGGCCGTCCCGGACGAAGGCGCCTTCATCGAACGCCGCGTCCTCCGCCTCGCCCTTCGCGCACTTCACCGCGACCTCCCGCTGGGCGACCGACAGCACGCTCACGGTGAAGCGCCCTGCGGCCTCCACCCGCTTCAAGGTCCTCGAGCGCTCCGACAGGGCGACCACCACGAGCGGCGGCTCCAGCGAGAGCGAGCTGAACGAGCTCACCGTCGTGGCCGCCAGCCCCTCAGCATCACGGACCGCGACCACGGCCACGCCGCTCGCCCACTGTGCCATCGCGTCCCGGAAGCCGGACGGGGCCACCCCCTCCGAAGTGCTCTGAGTCATGCCCCGGATCTACTGGCGCGGCGCCTACCCTGTCACTCGCCTGGTCGATGCATTGTCACGAGACCAATCCGTTGACGCTGCCGCCTTGTCAGGTCGGGATGAAGGGCGATCCGCACGCCGGTCGAATCGCGCAAGCACGAAATCGCTCCCGCGTCGGGAATAGATCCAGACGAGAGAGGAACCTCGTTTGACCTCTCGGGGTATCGACATCTCCTCTGCGGGTCTGTTAAGCAACACGCCCAGTGCGCCAGGGATTGGCGTAGGGGGCGGGGGGGCCGGCGCCACGGGAGAGAGCAATGTCAATCGCGCCGACGTATCCGGGAGTGTATGTCGAGGAGATCCCCAGTGGGGTCCGTACCATCACGGGGGTCGGTACGTCCGTGACGGCCTTCGTGGGCTTCACCACCCAGGGCCCCATCAACAAGCCCATCCAGGTCCACAACTTCGGGGACTTCGAGCGCGAGTTCGGCGGCCTCGGACGTGAGAGCGAGGTCAGCTACGCCGTCCGCCAGTTCTTCCTCAACGGCGGCAGCGATGCGTGGGTGATTCGCACCTCCGATGGCGCCTCCAAGGCCGCCGTCACCCTGCGCAACCCCACCAATGCCAGCGCCCACGGCGGCGTGCTCACCGTCACCGCCACCACCGAGGGCGCGTGGGGCAACTCGCTCCGCATCGACGTCGACTACGACACCAACAACCCGGACTCGTCGTTCAACCTCTCCGTCACCGAGTACAAGTCCAACGGCACCCAGCTGGTGGCCAACCGGACGGAGTCGCACCGCAACCTGAGCATGGACTCCAGCTCCGCTCAGTACGCGGTCAGCACCATCAACAACAACTCCGCCCTCATCCGCCTCTCCCGGGACGCGCGCGTCGACTCCGCGCTGCTCGGCGGCCTCCCCTCGGGCTGGAGCGAGTCCGGCGACCTCACCAGCCTCAACCTCGCCGACCTCGACGCGACGCACAACTCCATCGCCATCTCCATCAACGGCGACCCGGCCACCGTCATCCCCATCTTCGACCCCTCCAGCCCTCCGGCCGACCTGGGTGACATCGCCGACTTCATCGTCGCGCGAGTCAGGACCATCAAGCCCGGCAACGCGGCCTACACGGGCTTCAACGGCGAGAAGCTGGCCACCGCCAACCGCCTGCGCTTCACCGCGGGCCCCGTCGCTGGCGCAGGCCAGGAGCGCTCGTCCGTGCGCATCTCCAGCGCGCCCCAGCAGGACGCCTCGCGGCTGCTGAAGCTGGGTCAGGGCAACGGCGGCCGGGAGGCCGACGCCAGCGCCGCCCTGCGCCCCGCGCCCGCCGGCAACATCTCCAGGGACCTCAGCACCGTCAGCCTGGCCAACCTGCCCACGCACACCGTGCAGCTGACCGTCGCCACCAGCGTCTCCTCCACCTCCACGCAGTTCAGCCTTGCCAGCTCGAAGGCCACCTACACCCTCGACGAGCTCGGCGAGCTGGCCAACACCCTCCAGGCCCTCATCCGCGCCTCCAGCGCCGTGCCCGCCTTCTCCAAGGCCACCGTGCGCGTCGTCGGCAAGCGCCTTCAGGTGGTCTCCGGCATCGGCACCACGGACGCGCTGCTCACGTTCACCGACCAGCTCCCCGGCGGCCAGACGGACGGCCTCGCCGGGCGGCTGGGCCTCGACGACAACCGCAACGTCCAGCGCTACTCGGTGGGCATGGGCGCCGCACAGGGCCAGCAGGCCGGCGCCGTGCCCGGCACCGACGGCGTGCCGCCCGGTGCCAGCCAGCTCATCGGCAGCGAGCAGAACAAGACAGGCCTGTACGCGCTGGAGGACGTCAACCTCGTCAACCTCCTCTGCATCCCCCGCACCGCGGACCTGAGCGAGAGCGAGGGCCTGGCGGTCATCTCCGCCGCCACCGCCTACTGCACGAAGCGCCGGGCCTTCTTCCTGGTGGACCCGCCCACGGTCCGCACGCAGATCTCCCACGCGGCCAACGGCATCAAGGAGTGGGTCACCGACAAGCTGACGCCCGAGCGCAACGCGGCCGTGTACTGGCCCAACGTCCTCGTGCCGGACCCGCTCGACAACTACCGCCTGCGCAGCCTGCCGCCGTCCGGCACCCTGGCCGGCCTGTACTCGCGCACCGACAGCGCCCGCGGCGTCTGGAAGGCGCCCGCTGGCACCGAGGCCACCCTCATCAACGTGCAGGGCCTGGCCTACAACGTCACGGACGCGGAGAACGGCGTGCTCAACCCGCTGGGCATCAACTGCCTGCGCTCGCTGCCCGTCTACGGCCGCATCGCCTGGGGCGCCCGCACCACGCGCGGGGCCGACCAGCAGGCCGACGAGTACAAGTACATCCCCATCCGCCGGCTCGCCCTCTTCATCGAGGAGAGCCTCTACCGCGGCACGCAGTGGGTCGTCTTCGAGCCCAATGACGAGCCGCTGTGGTCGCAGATCCGCCTCAACCTCGGCACGTTCATGCACAACCTCTTCCGCCAGGGCGCCTTCCAGGGCAAGTCCCCGCGCGAGGCCTACTTCGTCAAGTGCGACGCCGAGACGACCACGCAGGCGGACATCAACCGGGGCATCGTCAATATCGTCGTCGGCTTCGCGCCGTTGAAGCCCGCCGAGTTCGTCATCATCCAGCTGCAGCAGATCGCCGGTCAGCTCGAGGCCTGAGAGAAAGGTAACGCACCATGGCGACTTTCAGTGTGAACACGCACCGGCTCGACCCCTACAAGAACTTCAAGTTCCGCGTGAAGTGGGACGGGCGCTATGTGGCCGGCGTCAGCAAGGTGGGCGCCCTCAAGCGCACCACCGAGGTGGTCAAGCACCGCGACGGCGGCGACCCCAGCACCAGCCGCAAGTCCCCCGGCCGCTCCGAGTACGAGGCCGTCACGCTCGAGCGCGGCGTCACCCACGACACCGAGTTCGAGAAGTGGGCCAACAAGGTCTGGAACCTGGGCTCCGGCCTGGGCTCCGAGGTGTCCCTCAAGGACTTCCGCAAGGACATCATCATCGAGCTGTACAACGAGGCCGGGCAGCTGGTGCTCTCGTACAAGCTCTTCCGCTGCTGGGTGTCCGAGTTCCAGGCCGTCCCCGAGCTGGATGCCAACGCCAACGCCATCGCCATCCAGACGCTCAAGCTGGAGAACGAAGGCTGGGAGCGGGACTACGAGGTGAAGGAGCCGGCCGAGCCCAGCTTCGGTGAGCCTGAATGAGTCTCGCGGGCGGCACGGAGTGGCTCCAGCTCTGGGAGCGCGCGGTGCCCGGGCCGCCCCGCCGGCGCCGCCGTGAGCTGCTGGCGTCCGCCGGAGCGCGGGGGGCATTCCACCCCGCGCAGCTCCCGGTGGGCCGCGCCAACTCCGTGCTGCTCCGCCTGCATGCAACGCTCTTCGGTCCCAGGCTCGACTGCCGGACGGCGTGTCCCGCTTGTGCCCAGGCGCTCGAGCTGGAAGTCGACGTGGCGGACCTCCTCGGGGGGGAGCCTTCCCTCGCCGCCGAGCAAGCCCGGCTCCAGGTCGACGAGTGGGACATGCACTTCCGGCTGCCCAGCGAGCTGGACGTGGACGCCGCCCACGACGAGCGCGACCCGGAGTCCGCGCGGCGCCTGCTGCTCCAGCGCTGCGTCTTCGAGTGCCGCCGGGGTGAGGAGCCCGTGAGCATCCTCGCGGCGCCCTCGGACGTGCAGGCGCGCCTCGTCACGCGCATGGAGGAGCTGGATCCGCTGGCCACGATTGACTTCCAGCTCGCGTGTGGCGGCTGTGGCCACAAGTGGTCCTCCGCGCTGGAGGTGGATGCGTTCCTCTGGGCGAAGCTCGATGCGTGGGCCCGCCGCATGCTGCACGAGGTGCACGAGCTGGCGAGGCACTACGGCTGGAGCGAGCGGGACGTCCTGGCGATGAGTCCCTGGAAGCGCCAAATCTACCTGGACCTGGTTGCCGCATGAGTGACTTCCTGGCGCGGCTGCTCAACGCTGGACGCGAGGGCGAGGCCACCCTCCGTCCCCGGCTGCCCGGCCGGTTCGCACCGCTCGGCCCTGGCAGCGCTCCCGACCTGGCCGCGCACGCGTCCTCGCTCCGGCCGGTGTTGCCAGTGGAACATGCGGAGGAGCCGGGGCTCGTGGAGCAGGATGTCGAGCTCCCGGCGCCAGGGCACGCACGAGCAGCACCCGGCCAGGAGTCCCGCTCCACGCCGAACGCGCCGCTGCCCGTGCGGGACTCCGGTCTCCAGGTGCAGCGGACCGGTCAGGTCGAGGCGCGGATTCCGCTCACCGCTGACGACGCGAGTCCCCTTTCCCAGCCCGAGCCTCGAGACCTGGCAGGCAGCCCGGCCGCCGATGCACCGGGCGCCATGAGCGCGAACGTCGCACGGCAATCCGACGGCGCTCAGCGTCAGGACCTGCCTGCCACTGCGCGGGAGCGAGCCGGTCATCCGCTGCCCGTTGCCAGCCCTGCACAGGGTCCTGGCGCTACCGCCTCTTCTCGGATGGAGGAGGGGGCACCCCTCCTTCCGTCTGGCGAATCACGCCAGCCCGAGGCGCCCGCTCCTTCGAGACAACACGAGGATGCGCCCCTGCTTTCCTCCAGCGCTCCACGGCGCCCTGACACCCGGGAAGAGGCTCCGCTGCTTCGAGCGGAGCACGGGCGGGAGCTGGCTGCCGCGCACCTCCTGGAGCCTCGGCCCCTGAGCGCCCCTGCGGCGGGGACCGCGTCGCCAGCATCCACGAGCAGCGTGGAGGCACGACTGGCGGCGTCCGAGGAGGCTCCCCGGCCGTCGGTGATGCTCCCGTCATCGAGCCCCACGCCTCAGCGCACGCCGCGGACCTCGCTGGAAGAAGCAGCCGAAGCCCCTCGTGCCCCGGAGACTCCTGCCCGGTGGCGCACGCCGGAGCTCGAGACCGGGCGCGCGGCCCGCCCGAGCGCGCCGAGCCCCGAGCAGCCCGCCACGACCCGCGAGGCCCCCACGGTCCGTATCACCATCGGTCGGATTGAAGTCCGGGCGACGACGCCGGCACCGGCCGCGCCGCAGAGACAGGCCCCCCGGTCCACACCCGCCATGTCCCTGGAGGCGTATCTCAAGCGGCGAGGAGGGGGTGCTTCGTGAGCAACCATCTCGCCATCGCCACCGTCACCTCGGCGCTCCGGCACCTGCTGCTCAAGGGCCTCCAGAGCGCGCCCTGGGGCTTCGAGTACGAGGTGGGCGTCACGTTCAACTCGCCCGAGTTCGCGCGTCCTCAGGCGATGGACAGCATCGACCAGCTCAACCTCTTCCTCTACCAGGCCGTCCCCAACGCCGCCTGGCGCAACGAGGCCCTCCCCAGTCAGGTGAAGCGCGGGGAGCAGGGCTTTCCGCCGCTGGCGCTCGACCTCTACTACCTCCTCACCGTCTACACCCCGAATGACGACGGGCTCGAGGCGCACCGGCTCCTCGGCCGCGCGCTCAGCGTGCTGCACGACCACACCATCCTCAGCGCCAGCGAGCTCCAGGCCGCGCTGCCCCACTCCGACGTGCACGAGCAGGTGGAGCGCATCCGCCTGACGCCCCACGTCCCCTCGGTGGAGGAGATGTCGAAGCTCTGGAGCATGTTCCAGAAGCCATACCGGCTGTCGATGGCGTGGCAGGCATCCGTCGTGCTCATCGACAGCACCCGGCCCGCGCGCGCCGCGCTGCCCGTGCTCACCCGGGGCACGGCCAACACGGGCATCACCGTCCAGCCGGACCTCACGCCCGTCACTCCGGGACTGGAGTCGCTCTCCTTCCCGCACCAGCAGCCGGGCCCGCGCCTGGGTGACGTCATCTCCATCACCGGCCACCGGCTCACGGACGGGCCGGCGCGCGTCGCCCTCACCCACAGCCGGTGGAGCGGCCCGCAGTACTTCACTCCGGGCCCGGTCTCCGCCCGCTCCGCCTCCTTCACCCTGCCCGCGGACGCCTCGGCCCAGGCCAGCCTGCCCGCAGGCGTCTACACCCTGGCGCTCGCCCTCACCCGCCAGCCCGGTGAGTCCGAGTACGTCACCAACGCGCTCCCGTTCATGCTCGCGCCCGTCCTCCAGTCCATCTCCCCCACGCAGGGGAGCCCGAATGGTGACGGCATCCTCCCGCTGACGGCGACGGTGTCACCCCAGGTCCGTCCGGACCAGCGCGTGTCCCTCATCGTCGGAGACAGGGAGTTCAAGGCCGAAGCGCTCGCGGTGCAGGGCTCCACGCTGTCCTTCACGCTCAAGGGCCTCACCCCCGGGAAGTACCGGCTGCGGCTGCGCGTGGACGGCGTGGACAGCCTCGTCGTCGACCGCGCCTCCACGCCCCCGAAGTTCGTCGGGCCCGAGCTGGAGGTGACATGAGCCTCGGCGAGGGCACCTGGCATCAGGAGAACCAGCGCTACCTCGTGGCGGCGCTCGGGCGGCTGCGCGCCTGGCTCGAGCAGCGCCTGGAGGCGGGCGCCGAGGGTGCGTCGGGCACCGGGGAGGCCCCGCCGGTCGAGCTGTCCTCCGAGGACTCCGCCCCCGGCTTCGTCTCCAGCCTGGACCAGGTCACCCAGGTCTTCGGGCTGTCGCCCTTCGAGCGGGCCGTGCTGCTGCTGTGCGCGGGCGTGGAGCTCGACGGAGGCTTCGCCGCCCTGCTCGCGCGGGTCCAGGGAGAGGCCCGGAAGACGCTGCCCACCTTCGGCCTGGCCCTCGCGATGCTGCCAGGGGGCCACTGGAGCGCCCTCGGGCCCAGCGCGCCCCTGCGGCGCTGGCGGCTCGTGGAGACGGGTGACGCGGACAGCCTGGTCCAGGCCCCGCTCCGCATCGACGAGCGCATCCTGCACCACCTCGTGGGCATCCAGGAGCGGGAGCCGCGACTCGAAGGGCTCGTCGAGCCCCTCGTCGGGGACAGCGAGGTGGTGCCCTCGCAGCAGCCCCTCGTCACGCGGCTCGCGGACCTGTGGACGCCTCCCGCCCAGGCCCTGCCCGTGCTGTGCGGCGGAGACCGCATCCAGCGGCGCAGCATTGCCATGGAAGCGGCGCGGCACCTGGGCATGGCCATCCACCGGCTGCGGCCCTCGGGCCTGCCGTCGGCGGCCCAGGACACCACCGCGCTCCAGCGGCTGTGGGAGCGGGAGTCCCTGCTGCTCAACAGCGCCCTGGTGCTGGAGTGGCCGGAGGGTGAGTCGCCGGAGCTGCAGCGCGCGGCCACGAGCCTGGCGGAGACGCTCCGCTGCCACCTGGTCATCAGCGGCTCCGACGCGCCGTCGCTTCCCGGACGCGCCAGCCTGCGCCTCCAGGTCTCCGCGCCCAAAGCCGACGAGAGCCGCCTGCTCTTCCAGCAGCACCTGGGCACCGCGGCCACCGGGCTCGACGCCCGCATCGACGAGCTCACGGCCCAGTTCCACCTGGGCCCCCTCGCCCTGCGCTCCGCCTGCGCGGAGGCCCTGGCCACGACGGGCCCCGAGCTGCCGCTGGACGAGGCCCTCTGGGCCGCCTGCCGGAGCCAGTCCCGGCCGCGCCTGGATGACCTCGCGCAGCGCATCGACTCCGCGGCGGGCTGGGAGGAGCTCGTCCTGCCGCCGCAACAGCTCCTGCTCCTGCGCGAGCTGGCGACCCAGGTCCGCCACCGCGCGCACGTCCACGACACGTGGGGCTTCGCCGAGCGCGGCCACCGCGGCCTGGGCATCAGCGCCCTCTTCTCCGGGCCCAGCGGCACCGGCAAGACGATGGCCGCCGAGGTGCTCTCCGCCGAGCTGGGGCTCGACCTGTACCGCATCGACCTGAGCCAGGTGGTGAGCAAGTACATCGGCGAGACGGAGAAGAACCTGCGCCGCATCTTCGACGCCGCGGACGAGGGCGGCGTCATCCTCCTCTTCGATGAGGCGGACGCCCTGTTCGGCAAGCGCAGCGAGGTGCGCGACAGCCATGACCGGTACGCCAACCTGGAGGTGAGCTACCTGCTCCAGCGCATGGAGGCGTACCGCGGGCTCGCCATCCTCACCACGAACTTCAAGAGCGCGCTGGACGTGGCCTTCATGCGCCGCCTGCGCTTCGTCGTGCAGTTCCCCTTCCCGGACGCCGAGCAGCGGCAGGAGCTGTGGCGGCGCGTCTTCCCCAAGCGCACCCCGCTCAACGGCCTGGACTACCCGCGCCTGGCCCGGGTGAACATGGCCGGCGGCAACATCCGCAACATCGCCCTCAACGCCGCCTTCATCGCCGCGGCCGAGGGCAGCCCGGTGGGCATGGGCCACCTGCTCCGTGCCACCCGCATGGAGTACGCCAAGCTGGAGAAACCCCTGACGGACGCGGAGGTGGCGGGATGGACGTGAAGCCCCAGGACATCGAGATCCACATCGAGGAGCTGGTGCTGCACGGCGTCGACGTCGCGGACCGCCACGCGGTGGCCGAGGCGCTCCAGCGCGAGCTCCAGACGCTGGTGGCCAGCGAGGGACTCCAGACGCTGCTCGCGAGCCCGGAGCGCTTCGAGCGCTACAGCCCCGCCCCGATCACCGTGACGCCCGGAATGAAGTCCGAGCAGCTGGGCACGCAGCTCGCGCGGACGCTGCATGGAGGCTGGAAATGACGCCCCGCTCGCCACGGATGCTCAAGGGCGCCCTCGTCAGCGTCGACACGTTCAACGCGCTCGCGGGCTCCATCATCTTCCAATACAACCCGGACACCCTGTCGCGGACCCTCCAGATGCAGGGCGCCGGGGAGAATGCCTCGCGCTCGGAGGCGCTGCGCCTGCGCGGGGCGCCCGTGGAGACCATCAAGCTGGACGTGGAGCTGGACGCCACCGACCAGCTGGAGGGCGACGACCCGGTGGCGACGGCCACGGGCATCCACCCCCAGCTCGCGTCGCTGGAGATGATGCTCTACCCCAAGAGCGCGCTCGTCATCGCCAACACCGTCCTCATGGCGACGGGGAGCCTGGAGATAGTCCCGCCCATGGCGCCGCTCACCCTCTTCATCTGGGGCGCCAAGCGCGTGCTGCCGGTGCGGGTGTCCGACTTCACCGTCACCGAAGAGGCCTACGACAACGACCTCAATCCCCTGCGGGCCCGCGTGTCCCTGTCGCTGCGGGTGCTGAGCTACAACGACTTGTCCATCACCCACCCCGGCTACGCCCTCTTCCTGACGCACCAGGTGGTCAAGGAGACCCTGGCCACCGTCGGGGCGGGCAGCAGCGTGGCGGCAGCGATGGGTGGCAACGTCAAACTCTTCTGAGGTGGACCATGCTGGAGCTGAAGAGCCGCTACCACAACCTGGAGACCGCGACGTACACGAGTCCGTCGGGGCGGACCATCGCCTACAAGCGGCGCCGCTTCATCGCGCAGCCGTCGGAGCTGCTCACGCTGAGCGAGGTGCTGCCGGTGGAGGGCGAGCGGCTGGACCTGCTCGCCGCCCGCACGCTCGGGGACCCCGAGCAGTACTGGCGCATCTGCGACGCCAACCACGCCCTGAGCCCCTTCGAGCTGGAGCGCACGCCGGAGCAGCTCGTGCGCATCCCCATGCCGCGCCCCTGAGCGTCGAGGAGCCACCGTGCTGGGGACGCACCTGACCGTGATGATGGGGCCCACCGTGGCCGCGCCCGTGCCGCCGTTCGTCCTGGAGGCGCTGGAGAGCGCCGAGGTCGAGCACGGCGACGAGGGACGCTCGGGCTTCCAGCTCACCTTCCAGGTGGGACGCACCGGACAGGGCGATGCCCTGGAGACGGCCCTGCTCGCCAGCTCCCTCGTCAAGCCCTTCAACCGCGTCGTGCTCGTGATGACGGTGAACCTGATGCCCTCCGTCCTCATGGACGGCGTCATCACCAACATCCAGTTTTCGCCCAGCGACCAGCCCGGCGAGTCGCGCCTCACGCTGACGGGCGAGGACCTCAGCGTGCTGATGGACCTGGAGGACAAGCGGGTGGAGCACCCCGCCCAGGACGAAACGCTCATCGCCTTCAAGCTGATCGGGAGCTACGCCCACCACGGCCTCATCCCGCTCGTCACCCCGCCGCTGGTCATCGACCCGCCGCTGCCCATCGAGCGGACTCCCGTGCAGACGGAGACGGACCTGGCCTTCCTGCAGCGGCTCGCGGCGCGGCACGGCTACGTCTTCTACCTGAGCCCCGGCCCCGCCCCGATGACGAGCGTCGCCTGGTGGGGCCCGCCCAAGCGGTTCGACGTACCGCAGCCGGCGCTGTCGGTGAACATGGGCATGGCCACCAACGTGTCCTCCATCCAGTTCCAGTACAACGCGCTCGCGCAGAGCACGTACTCGGGCCAGGTGCGGGACAGGCAGCTCCACCAGACGCTCCCCTTCCAGACCTTCGCCCCCCTGCGCCTGCCGCCCATGGCGGCGCTGCCCGCGGTGGTGGCGCAGTTCCCCCACGTCCGGCAGCAGCGGATGGAGGATGTCGCGGGGCTCACCTATACCCAGGCGCTCGCGCGCGCGCAGGGGCGCACGGATGCTTCCGCGGACCAGGTGCTGACGGCGACGGGAGAGCTGGACGTCACGCGCTACGGCACGCTGCTCCAGCCGCGCGGCGTGGTGGGCGTGCGCGGCGCCGGCTACCTCCACGACGGCCTCTACTACGTCAAGCGGGTCTCCCACTCCATCAAGCGAGGGGACTACACGCAGCGCTTCACGCTGACGCGCGAAGGCTACGGCTCCACGACTCCGGTGGTCAGACCATGAATCGCTACTTCGGGAAGTTCCGTGGCCGCATCGTCAACAACGTGGACCCGCTGATGCTGGGGCGCGTCCAGGTGGGCGTGCCGGCGGTGCTGGGCGACGGGACGCTGAGCTGGGCCATGCCCTGCACGCCCTTCGCGGGCCCGCAGGTGGGGATGTTCGCCCTGCCTCCCGTCGGCGCCAACGTCTGGGTGGAGTTCGAGGGCGGCGACCCGGACTACCCCATCTGGACCGGCTGCTTCTGGGGCACGGGCGAGGTGCCCGCGCAGCCCGCCATCGAAGCGATGAAGGTCTTCAAGACGAACGGCGTCACCCTCACGGTGAACGAGCTGCCGGGCGCCGGCGGCGTCACCCTGGAGGTGATGCCTCCGGTGGTGGCGACGCCGCTCAAAATCGTCCTCGGCCCTTCGGGCATCGAGATCTCCAACGGCGCCGCGAAGATTGCGCTGACGCCCGCGAGCGTGAGCATCAACGACGGCGCGCTGGAGGTGGTCTGATGCCCGGCTTCCTGCTCCACATGGGCGCCACGGTGATGTGCGCGCACGCCGGCCAGGCCCAGCCCGCGGTCACCAACCCGCGCGTGCGGGTGTCCGGCCAGCCCACCGTCGTCCAGTCCAACATGTACACGGTGAGCGCCTGCCCCTTCACCACCCCTGGCGGCCCGATGCCGTGCATCACCGCGCAGTGGACGGTGGCCGCCACGCGGGTGCGCTCCGGAGGCCAGCCGCTGCTGCTGCAGGACAGCCAGGCCATCTGTACGCCCAACGGCACTCCGCTGATGGTCACCGTCACGCAGGTGCGGGCCAGGGGGATGTGATGACGAACTTCGGCTTTCCCTTCCGCCTCGATGGCCGCGGCCGCACCGCCACCGCCGACACGGACGACCACATCAAGCAGCTCATCGAGCAGCTCCTCTTCACGTCCCCGGGCGAGCGCATCAACCGCCCCGCCTTCGGCACCGCCGTGCGGCAGATGGTCTTCTCGCCCCTGAGCGACGAGATTGCCTCCGCCACGCAGTTCATGATCCAGGGCGCGCTGCAGCAGTGGCTGGGGGACGTCATCCAGGTGAACGCGGTGGACGTGCGGGCCGTGGACTCGGTGCTCCAGGTGACGGTGCAGTACGTCGTCCGGCGCACCCAGCAGCGGCAGGTCACGCAGATCACCCGCGAGGTCTGACATGGCTCCCTCCAACGCCAGCGCGAGCGAGACCCGCCGCAACCAGGTCCGCGCCAGCCAGCAGCCCCTCAACGGCATCGACTACGTGGAGGTGCTCCCCTCCATCACCCCGGACGACCCGGGGGCGTACCTGCTCGTCTACATGCTGAAGCCGGATGGCCTCGGCAGCATGGAGCCCGGCCTGGTGGCCATCCGGGGCGGGGCCCGCCTCACCTCCATCCCCGTCCAGTGGACGGTGGTGGCCAGCGCGCTGCTGCCCCAGCTGGGAGTTCCCCGGGCCTGGCTCCGGTTCGGCTGGAGCCAGGTCCATGCGAACGCACTCGCG
The DNA here is from genome assembly GCF_024198175.1 of Pyxidicoccus xibeiensis. NCBI lineage: Bacteria > Pseudomonadati > Myxococcota > Myxococcia > Myxococcales > Myxococcaceae > Pyxidicoccus > Pyxidicoccus xibeiensis. Next base: position 125,014 of record NZ_JAJVKV010000002.1, on the reverse strand, counting down.
GCGTACCTCCAGCGCAGGGACCAGTACGACCCGGCGGCCCCGAATGCCTCCCCCGTGCCCGCACGAGTGCTGGTCGTCCGGACCTGGTCTCGCGGAGACCTGTCCACGTACAACCTCACCCTCACCTCGCCGCCCGGCGTCCTCCTCGACCGGCAGCTGCAGGGGCTGGACTTCTCCTTCCAGGTGCTGGAGAGCGAGTTCGACTGCGGCCCCGCCGCCCCCACGGTGCGCGCCGTGGCGGAGGAGCCGGAGATCGACTACCTGGCGAAGGACTACGCCAGCTTTCGCCGGCTGATGTTGGACAGGCTGTCCACGCTGCTGCCGGACTGGAAGGAGCGCAACCCGGCCGACCTGGGCGTCACCCTGGTGGAGACGCTGGCCGCCGCTGGCGACTACCTCAGCTACTACCAGGACGCCGTCGCCACCGAGGCCTACCTGGGCACGGCCCGGCAGCGCATCTCCGTCCGCCGGCATGCGCGCCTGCTCGACTTCCTGATGCACGATGGCAGCAACGCGCGCTCCTTCGTCGTGCTGGAGGTGGGCTCCGGCGCGGGGGACCCGCCCCTCTACCTGTCGCACGGGCCGGACGTGGTGGTGCAGCTGCTCACCGCCGTGGAGACGCTGCCGGTGGCCGCGCGCGAGGACCAGCTCGACCTGCGGCTGTACTCACGCGCGGAGGTGTTCGAGCCGCTGCACGACGCGCTGCTGCGCAAGGAGCGCAACCTCATCCCCTTCTACACCTGGGGCGAGCCGACGGCCCGCCTCGAGAAGGGCGCCACGCACGCCACCCTGCGCAACAAGGACGGCCACCTGCCGGACGGCGGCGTGAAGCTCTCCGTGGGGGAGCTGCTGCTGCTGGAGGAGGTCCGCGGCCCCGCGCGCGGTGACGAGGGCGAGGCCCGCCCGGAGCGCCGCCAGGTCGTGCGGCTCACGTCGGTGACGTACACGACGGACCCGCTCTTCGACGAGGCCACCGGCCTGCCCTACACCGAGGCCACGCCCAACCCGCACCCGCTCCAGGTGGTGGAGGTGGGCTGGTCGGACGCGGACGCGCTGGGCTTCGACCTGTGCCTGGGCACCGTGCCCGCGCGCGACGGCACCGAGCCGCTGCCCCTGTGCGTGGCGCGGGGCAACGTGGTCGTCGTCGACCACGGGCGCACCGTGCTGCCGCGAGAAGAGCTGGAGGTGGGCCCCCGCGTGGAGCTGTCCCCGCCCCGCCTGCGGCAGGCCCCGCTGACGCAGCAGGGCCGCGTCCGAAACCGGCGCGGCGTGCTGGTGCCGCTGGACCCGGACGCCCCCGCCTCCCATGCGCTCCAGTGGGAGCTGCGCAACGTCCAGCCCGCGGTGCTGCTGTCGGAGCAGCGCGCCGGGCTGCCCGGCGGTGGCAGCGGCGTCCAGGAGACGTGGTACCCGCGCCGGGACTTGCTCGGCAGCGACCGCTTCGCCTCGGAGTTCGTGGTGGAGGTGGACGACCAGGAGCGCGCGTCGCTGCGCTTCGGTGACGACCTCAAGGGACGGCGGCCGCTGAGCGGCACCCGCTTCGCCGCCCACTACCGCGTGGGCAACGGCAGCCGCGGCAACGTCAGCGCCGAGGCGCTGCGCCACGTCGTGTTCACCCCGCTCACCAGCGCCGGGCTCGCCAGCGTGGCGACGCACGTCGACGCGACGAAGGGCATCCTCCGGGTCCGCAACCCGCTGCCCGCGGTAGGCGGCCGCGAGCCGCAGACGACGGACGAGGTGCGCCTGCTGGCCCCCACCGCCTTCCGCACCCAGGAGCGGGCCGTCACGGAGGCGGACTACGCGGCCGTCGCCGAGCGCCACCCAGAGGTGCAGAAGGCCGCCGCCGTCTTCCGGTGGACGGGCAGCTGGCACACCGTCTTCGTCTTCGTGGACCGCGTGGGCGGCCTGCCCGTGGACGAGGAGTTCCGGGGACGCCTGGGCGCGTTCCTGGAGCGCTACCGGATGACCCGGCACGACGTGCACATCGAGAGCCCGCGCTATGTCCCGCTGGACATCGCCTTCACCGTGCACGTGGCCAGCGACTACCTGCGCAGCACCGTGCGCAAGGCGCTGCTGGAGGCCTTCAGCAACACCGTGCTGAATGACGGCACGCGCGGCTTCTTCCACCCGGACCGGTGGAGCTTCGGCCAGGCCGTCCTCCTCAGCCAGCTCATCGCCACCGCCATGGCGGTGCCCGGGGTGAGCTGGGTGGACTTCACCGACAACAGCGGCGAGTCCCCACCGCCCGGCCGCCTGCGGCGCTTCCACCGCTGGGGCGTGCCCCAGGCCGGCGAGCTGTCGCAGGGGCTGATTCCCATCGGTCCGCTCGAGATTGCCCGCCTGGACAACGACGCGGGCCGCCCGGAGAACGGCCGCCTCGAGTTCTACATGGAGGGAGGACTGTAACGTGGCCACCTCATCCCCCACCGACTGCGTCGACTGCGGCTGCGCCAGCGAGCCCACGGAAGCCGCGCCCCTCCACAACCCGCCCGAGCGCTCGCAGCTCAGCTACCGCGTGGGCACGCACGACGTCTTCCTGCGGCGCATGCTGGAGCGGCTGCCCTGGCAGACGCTGCCGGACGGCCCGCACGGCGGCACCCGCCCGCTGGCCGGGCTCGCCACGCACAGCGAGAGAGACCCCACGGTGGCGCTGCTCGACGCCTTCTCCATGGTGGCGGACGTCCTCACCTTCTACCAGGAGCGCATCGCCAACGAGGGCTTCCTGCGCACCGCCACGGAGCCGCGCTCCGTGCGGGAGCTGGCGCGCGCGCTGGGCCATGAGCTGAGCCCCGGCCTGGCCGCGGCCACGTGGCTGGCCTTCACCGTGGAGGAGGCCGCCGGCGCGCCCGAGCAGGTGCTGGTGGAGCCCGGCGTGCGGGTGCTGAGCATCCCCGGACAGAACGAGCGGCCGCAGACATTCGAGACCACCGAGCGCCTCGTGGCCCGCCGGCGGCTGAACCAGCTGCTGCCCATCACCTCCGTGCCCGAGGAGGTCCAGCTCGGCTCCCAGACGCTGTGGCTGGACGGCGTGCAGACGAACCTCTCCTCCGGAGACACCCTGCTGCTGCTGGGCAGCGCGCGGGAGACGGACGAGGACAGCGACGCCTGGGAGATGCGCACCGTGGCCACCGTCACCCCGGACGCGGTGGCGCAGCGCACGCTCGTCACCTTCACGCCCTCCGACGCGTCTCCGGGAGGCGGCTCCAGCCAGTCGCCCGGCAGCGGGACGAAGGTCTTCGCGATGCGCCACCGGGCGGCGGTGTTCGGCCACAACGCGCCCGACTGGTTCACCATGCCGCAGGAGGTGCAGCAGCGCTACCGGACCGCCTACGCGCCCCCCAACGCGCCCGCCAACCTGACCGAGTGGCCCGCCTTCGGCGTGGCGCTCACCGGCGACGGCTTCCTCAACCTGGATGCCCTCTACCCGCGCATCCTGCCCCGGACGTGGATGCTGCTCGTCTTGGGCGCCACGGTGCAGCTGTGCTGGGTGCAGTCCGTCAAGGCCTCCAGCTACACCAACTTCGCGCTCACCGCGCGGTGCACCGCCGTCGAGCTGTCACCGCATGTGGGCTCGGAGGACGCGGCGACCATCGACGATGCCCTCAAGGGCGCCCGGCGGAGCATCATCGCGCTGGGCCAGGGTGAGCCGCTCGCGCCCGGCAGGCGCCCCCTCGTCAACGCGACGTGGGGCACCCACCTGCTCGCGCCCTTCCCCGACGTGCGCGCCAGCGGCGGCGAGGGGGCGCTGGACGAGGCGGACAAGGTCAGCCTGGACCGGGTGGTGACCGAGCTGACCGCGGGCCGCGTCCTGGCCATCAGCGGGAAGCGGCTGCGCGCCCGGGTGATGCTGGAGGACGGCCTGTCGCTCACCGCCGCCAGCGGCGTGCGGGCCGCCTACGCGAAGGACGAGGTCCTCTTCGTCCTCACCCGTCCCACCACCGGCGACAGCGGCGGCGAGGGCGAGACGCGGGTGTGGCACCTGCTCGACGCCGGAGGCTTCGAGGGCCAGGTGGAGCTGCAACCCGGCGCCCTGCGCCTGGAGCCCGCCGAGCCGGGCGACCCGACTGTCTCCGAGCTCGTGCGGCTCAAGGGCGTCAACCAGACGCTCACCCGCACCCAGCTCGTCTTCACGGAGCCGCTGAAGTACTGGTACGACCGGGCCACCACCGTGTTGCAGGGCAACGTCGCCGTCGCCACCCATGGAGAGACGGCGCGCGAGGTGCTCGGCAGCGGTGACGGCAGCCAGCCCAACCAGCGCTTCACGCTCAAGCGCTCGCCGCTGACGTGGGTGTCCGCGGCCACGCCCACCGGCCGGCGCAACACGCTGGAGGTCCGCGTGGACGGCGTGGCGTGGCGCGAGGTGGAGTCCTTCCACGACCACGGGCCCCGCGACCGGGTGTACCTCACCCAGCGGGACGACCAGGGGCGGACGACTGTCATCTTCGGTGACGGCATCCACGGCGCGCGCCTGCCCACGGGCGAGGAGAACGTCGTCGCCACGTATCGCAGCGGGCTGGGCGCGGAGGGCGCCGTCTCCGCCGGGAAGCTGTCCCTCTTCCAGACGCGCCCCTTCGGCCTGCGCGCCGTCACCAACCCGCTGCCGGCCTCGGGCGCCGAGGCCCCGGACGACGGCGCCCTCGCGCGGCACGACGTGCCGGTCTCCGTGCTGACGCTGGACCGGATTGTCTCGGTGATGGACTACGAGACCTTCGCCCAGTCCTTCGCCGGCATCGGCAAGGCCCGCGCCACCTTCCTGCGGCGGGGCGAGACGCAGCGCCTGCACCTCACCCTGGCGCTGGCGGACGGCACCCCTACCCCCGACGACGCCGTCATCCTGGACGCCCTGCGCAAGGCGCTGGACGACCTCCGGGACACCACCACGCCGGTGGAGCTGGCCGGCTTCGAGCCCACCTGGTTCCGCGTGGCCGCGACGCTGCGCACGTCCGCGGACTACCGCTTCGAGGACGTCGTCGCGGCGGCCCGCGCGGCGCTGACGGACGCCTTCTCCTTCGAGCGACGCGCCTTCGGCCAGGGCGTGTCCGCGGCGGAGGTGGTGGCGCTGCTCCAGGGCGTCCCCGGCGTGGACTTCGTGGACCTGGACGGCCTGGCCCGGGGCGACCCGGGGGACCCGCAGGCTCCCGAGGGCGTGGAGGCGTGGCTGTCCGCCGAGGAGGCGCGGTGGAGCGAGGAGGACACGGTGAACGCCCGGGCCCGGTTCCTCCAGCCGGAGGCGCTGGTCATCCGGCCGGCGCAGCTGCTGCTGCTGGACCCTTCACCGCTCGGGCTCGTGCTGACGAACCGTGACGAGGTGGCCTCATGAGCCTGGACCCGGACCTGCTGTATTCCTGGCTGCCCGCGCACGTCCGCATCCGGGACCGAGAGGAGGGCGAGCCCCTCCGGGCGCTGATGGCCGTCGCGGAGGAGCTCGCCAGCGAGCTCCACGACGACGTGGGCCGCCTGTACCGCAACTGGTTCATCGAGACGAGCCAGGAGTGGGTGGTGCCCTACGTGGGCGACCTCGTCGGCATCGCCCGGCTGCGCGCGATGAACCCGACGGCGTACACGCTGCGCGCCTACGTGGCCAACGCCATTGCCCTGCGCCGGCGCAAGGGCACGCCGGCCGCCATGGAGCAGGTGGCGCAAGACCTGACGGGCTGGCACGCCAGCGTGCTGGAGATGTTCCAGCAGGTCTCCACCACGCAGCACATCAAGCACCCGCGCCCGGGCTCGGTGCGCACGCCGTCGCTGCGCAACGCGAACGAGATGGACCGCCTGTACGGCCCCTTCGAGCGCGCCAGCCACACGCTGGACGTGCGCGGCCTCAACCGCGCCCCGGAGCCCGGCCTCCAGGAGGCCGTGAGCCCGCCGACGGAGCCCGTCAAGGTGCTCACCCAGAGAGATCGCGGGCGCTACAACCTCCAGACGGTCAGCGTCTTCCTCTGGCGGCTGCGGGCCTGGCCCGTCACCCTGGCCCCCGCGGTGCCGCACGAGGCCCAGGACGGCGAGACGCCGTACAGCTGGTACCACTTCAACCAGCTCGGGCGGGATCTGCCCCTCTTCAACTTCCCGCAGACGAAGCTGGAGGCTGCCAGCCTGGCGCAGGAGCACCACCTGCCGGGGCAGCTGCGCCGCAGCGCGCTCTACCTGGAGCTGGAGGCGCGCCGGCAGGCGGAGGTGGACGGCGTGGACCCGCTGCCCGCCTGGTTCGGGGACCAGCCCCCCTTCCGCATCTACACGCGCGGCCCCAGCGGCGGGCTCAAGGAGTTGTCCCCCTCCGGCATCCTCATCGCCAACCTCGCCCGGTGTGGTGAGCCGGGCTGGCTCCGCCCCCCGGGGCAGCGCACGTACTACCCGGTGTCGGGGGGCACCGTGCAGAAGCCCATCACCGCCCTGGTGGACCCCGAGCTGGGCCGGCTGGTCTTCACGCCCGGCAACGAGCCCGCGGCCAGCGAGCAGGTGCTGGTCAGCTACCACTACGGCTTCAGCAGCGACGTGGGCGGAGGCACCTACGAGCGCCACGCCGAGCTGCCCGACCGCCCCGGCTTCAGCCACTACCCCGTCCACGCGGACGCGGGCCCGGCGGCGGGCCTGCGGGCACGCATCATCCAGTGGCTGGCGGAGACCCCCAACACCCCCGGGGCCGTCATCGAGGTGCTCGACAACGCCATCCACGCGGTGGACCCGGACGAGCTGTCCATCACCGTCCCCGAGGGCAAGCACCTGGAGCTGCGCGCGGCCAACCGGCAGCGCCCCGTCATCTCGCTGAGCGGGGACCTGCACATCACCCTGGAGCGCCACGCGAGCCTGACGCTCAACGGCCTGTGGCTTCACGGCGGCGACGTGGTGGTGTCCGTGGCGCCGGAGGGCCCGACGGCCGTCTCGCTCGTCCACTGCACGCTGGTGCCGGAGACGCCGGGCCACCCCGGCGCGCGGCTGCGCATCGTCGCGGCGGGAGGCGGAGGCGAGGGCGACGCCGCGCCCATGGCCGTGAGCTGCACGGTGCGCCGCAGCATCGTCGGCGGGCTGGAGCTGGGCGGGCTGGGGGCGGACTGCGTGCTGGACTTCGAGGAGAGCATCGCCGACCACCGGGCGGGCACCGCCATCCACCACGGCGGCGCCATGCGGGCCCGCGCGAGCACCGTCCTGGGCAACACCCGCGTGGACGTGCTGGAGCTGGCCAGCGACATGCTCTTCACCGGCACGGTGATGAGCGAGCGGCGGCAGACGGGCTGCGCCCGCTTCTCCTACGCGCCCCCGGACTCCGAGCTGCCGCCCCGCTTCCAGTGCCAGCCGCAGCTGCCCGACGGGACGGACGCGGCCACCCGCGAGGCCATCCTCTACCGACTCAACCCCCGCTTCACGTCCGTGGTGTACGGCCAGCCCGGCTACTGCCAGCTCGCCGCCAACATGCCGGACGAGGTGCTGCGCGGGGCCAGCGACGAGGGGGAGATGGGGGTCTTCCATCACCTCGAACAGTCTCAGCGAGCCCTGAATCTACAGACGGGCCTCAGTGAATATCTCCGCCTGGGCCTCGAGGCCGGGCTCATCTTCGTGACGTGAGGAGCCAGCAATGAAGGGTGACTTTACCCGCTTCACCTTCGACCCGGGCAAGCACTACGACTCCGTGCTGATGCAGCAGGGGCGCGTCCAGACCGATGCGGACTGGAACGAGCAGGTGCAGATTGCCGCGCATCGCAACCGCATCGAGATGCTCGACATCATCGGCAACACCGGCGCGCCGCAGGACCTGAGCGCCGGTGGGCGCGGCGCCTTCCTGGTCTTCTACGCGCCCGACGCGCAGAACGTGAACCAGCTCTTCATCAACCACGGGCGGTACTACGTGGACGGGCTCATGGTGGAGAGCGAGGGGCCCGTCCAGTACGACAGGCAGCCCGGCGCCGCCCTCCCCCCGGCCCAGGGCGCGGGCGCGTACCTGCTCTACCTGGACATCTGGAAGCGCCACGTCACCTCGCTGGAGGACCCCAACATCCGCGAGGTGGCCCTGGCCGGCGCGGACTCGGGCACGCGCAGCCAGCTCGTCTGGCAGGCCCGCGTGGAGCGCATCGGCGACCTGAGCACCAACCTGGCCAACATCAACCCGAGCCAGTACGGCCCGGACTGGCTGCCCACGGGCACCGCGAGCACCGGCGCCATGGACGCGCGGGCCGGCAGCACGCCGCTGGAGAACCAGCTCTACCGCGTGGAGATCCACCGGGGCGGCAACGCCAGCACCGCGTCCTTCAAGTGGTCCCGCGACAACGGCACGGTGGTGGCCCGGGTGACGACGTACTCGCCGCCCGTGCTGGCCTCCGTCACCCGTGACGGCGTCCCCGTGCAGGTGTGGCAGTTCAGCGTCACGGTGGACCAGACGGGGCGCGACAGCTTCAGCAGCTTCCTGCCCGGCCACCGGGTGGAGCTGGGCAACGAGGAGTTCGTCCTCCAGCGCCGGCCCGGCGTCTTCGGGGAAATCACCAGCGTGGTGGGCGACACCCTCAACCTGGAGGTGCCCGCCGACTCGGCGCTGCTGGCGAGCACCGACGCGGACGTGAATCCGCTCGCCGGGACGAACCGCACCGTCCGCCGCTGGGACAACACCTGGAACCCGGACCTGACCGGCAGCACGCTGCTCGACGTGGGCCCGGACTTCACGCAGGGCGACCGGCTCCTCCTGGAGCGCGACATCACGGTCCACTTCGCGACGACGCGCAACGCCCAGACCTGCTTCTACCGGACGGGTGACTACTGGCTCATTCCCGCGCGCACGGTGTCCGGCCTCGAGGGCTGGGCGGTGGGCCAGGAGCAGCCCCCGGCGGGAGAGGAGCACTTCTACGCCCCCCTGGCGCTGGCGAAGTTCCAGGCGAACGGCACCATCTCCAACCCGGTGACGGACCTGCGCGACATCCGCGACGTGTTCCCCACGCTGCGCAGCCTCGTGGGCGGCACGGGCAGCATCGTCCAGGGCACCGGCACGCAGCACGTGCTGCCCAAGTGGCAGTCCACCGGCGGCTCGGTGCTCATCAACTCCAACATCACCGACAATGGCAGCACCATCACCCTGGGCGGCACCGGGCTGACGGTGACGCCCGCCGCCACGCTCAACTCGACGCTGAAGGTCGGCACGGCGCCGGCCGCCGTGGCCATCACCCGGTTCACCTCGGCCGACATCACGGCCATGACGACGCAGGAGCTGGGCGAGACGGTACCCACGTCCCAGGGCGTGAAGGCCCTGGTGAACCAGGCCGTGCCTCCCGGCACGGTGATGGCCTACGCCAGCGAGACGGTCCCCATCGGCTGGCTCGAGTGCAACGGGAGCATGCTCGACGGCGCTCCCGCCAGCCCGCACCGCAACCTCTTCCTCGCCATCGGCAAGGCCTTCGGAGGCGGGAACGGGTCTGCCAACAGCTTCAACATCCCAGACCTCCGTGGCCGCTTCATTCGTGGCTGGGCCCATGGCACCGCGACGGACCCCGACAGGGGCTCACGTTTCAACCTCGCGGTAGGAGGGCTCGCAGGCGACCGCGTCGGCTCCTACCAGAGCGACCAGCTCGGTGCGCACACCCACACCTACCAGACCTCTGGCTCGTCCTCATCCATCAACATCAGCCACATCCACTGGATATCGGCGTACGACTCGTGGCAGCACAGCGCTAACGCGCCTCCGGCCGGTACCAACAGCATCCGGTACGAATCGGGAAGCCGCTACCTCTGGTTCGGCCGGCGAGACTACACCGAGTCCACCCAGTTCAACCACTCCCATACCCTCACCTTTCCCAATCAGAACACCAACTCCACGGGAGGCAATGAGAGCCGGCCGGAGAATGCCTATCTCATGTTCATCATCAAGATCTGAAGTCCGTGCCGCGGAAGCGGCAGCAGGGAGCTCCCGTCGTGTACATCGTTCGTGACAAGACCACCAAGAAGGTCATCCACGTCAATCCCGCCCCGCTCTCCCAGGCACTGGAGGGGCAGGACATCTATTTCCAGTTCGACCCGAAGACGATGGAGGTGGGACGCGGCGACCTGCCGGACGTGCCCTCGCACTTCAACATCGACGCGCAGGGGAACATCGTCCTGTGGACCCTGCAGGAGAAGGTCGCGGCGGGCGTGGTGCAGCTGCCTCCCAACCAGAAGATGGTGGGCGATACCATCGTCGAGAAGACCCTCCCGGAGAAGGTCGCCTCCGGCGTCATCACCCTCAAGCCCGAGGAGAAGCTCGTCGGGGACAAGATTGTCGAGAAGAGCCTCGCGGAGAAGGTGGCCGAGAAGCTCGTCACCCTCAAGCCGACCCAGATACTCGAGGGAGAGAGCATCCGCGAGATGACGCCGGGGGAGCAGGTCGCTGCGGGCCTCATCACACTCGACAAGACAATGAAGGTCGTCGGTGGAGAGATCACCCCCAAGTCCCGCGCCGAGCTCGCCCGGGAGGGCCTCATTCCTCTGGCGCCGGACGAGGGCGTCCAGGGAGACGAGATCGTCAAGCTCACCCCGCGCCAGTTGCTCGACGCGGGGCGCATCACCCTCGCGCAGTACAAGGAAGCCATGGTGCAGCTGCACGCCCAGGCCAACCTGGAGGCGCGCAGGAAGGTGCTCCCCGACCATGAGCTGCTCTATGCGGCCATCGGCGCGCTGCCCGCCGAGCGCGTGACGGAGTACCGGACGACGGTGCAGGGCTTCGTCAGGGCGTTCGACCAGTCGAAGCTCACCATCCTGAAGGCGACCAGTGCCAGCGTCGTGGATGCGGTGCCCGTGTCCTACGGGCCGGACGGTGGCCTGGAGACCTCCGTCGCGGCGACGCGAGCGACCGTCAGGGAGCCGCCCGACGAGTCCCCCAAGCCGACCACCACCGCGCCGGCGCTCACAGCGCCGCGCAAGACCCCCGCCGCAGAGCCACGCACGACGGCAGCCAAGGAGCCCACGAAGCCGAAGAAGAAGTAGGCGGCTACTTGTCCGAGCGGGGCGGCTGCTTGTCCGTCCCCTCTCGCTCCTTGAAGCCCCAGCTGGAGCTCCACATCCCCGGGCCCGTGAAGAGGACGGTGACCAGGGTCATCACCGCGGCGCCGATCAAGATTTCCCAGAACATGCTCAGGCTTCTCCGGTCGCAGACACCGTCGGTCCCGCACCCACGGGCGCACCTAATCTAACGCCCCTTGCCACCCTGGCGCGGACCTTCGCGGAGGGGTGTCCACCTTTCCGCAGCCGGCTGCCATGAGAAACGCGAATGGGCCCCTGCCCGCCCGGCGGCCCGGCGACCACCGGGGCCCCGCCCCGGTGCTACCCTGGCACGCGTCATGATGCCTTTCCTGCCTCGTGGGTACCGCACGGCCCTGCTGCTGGGCGCCGTCCTCTCCGTCCTGGGCTGCCAGGGCCGGGAGACCGCCCCCGAAGACGTCTGCCCCACCGGGGACTGCGAAGCGCCCACCCCCGAGGCCCCCTACGAGCGCCCCCAGGGCAGCCTCCGCGTGGCCGCCTTCAACGTGCGCCGCCTCTTCGACACGGTGTGTGACTCGTCCGCGTGCGGGGGCAGCAACTTCGAGGAGCTGCCCTCCGCCGACGCCCTGGCCGCCCAGGCCGACCGGCTCGCGAAGGCCATCACCCGGCTGGACGCCGACGTGGTGCTGCTCGCGGAGGTGGAGACGCAGGCCGCCCTGGACGCGCTCCACGCGCGGCTGCCCCGGTTCGGCCATGCGGCGCTGGGCGAGACGGGCGCCCCGGGCTCCGTGGACGTGGCCGTCCTGTCCGTCCACCCCATCTCCACCCGCGGGCACCGGGAGCGCGTGCTCCTCCGGCCGGACGGCTCGCCGACGTACTTCTCGCGCGAGCTGCTGGAGGTCCACGTGGCTGCGCCGGACGCGCGGGCCATCCTCTTCGCCGCCCACTTCCGCTCCAAGGTGAACGACGACCCCGGCCGCCGGTATGCCGAGGCGGACGCCGCCCGGGACATCGTCTCCACCGTGGCCCGAGCGCATCCGGACGCCATCGTCGTGCTCGGCGGCGACCTCAACGACGTGCCCGGCTCGCCCCCCATCGACGCCCTGGAGCGCGACGGGCACCTGCTCCGCGTGGCCAGCGACCGGCCGGACAGCGAGACCTGGACGTACTCGTTCTCCGGCAACCTCCAGGCCATCGACCACCTCTACCTCGCCCGCGGCGGCGGCGCGTACGTGCCCGGCTCGTTCAGGGCGGAGCGCGAGCCGCGAGGCGGCTACGGCGGCTCGGACCACGCCGCGGTGTACGCGGACTTCCTGCCAGCGCGCTGAGCAGGGCCCGCCGGGCAGGGCCTGCCGAGCAGGCCCCGCGGCGGCTCAGTTCGTGGCGGGGACGGCCTGGATGTCCAGCTCGATGTCGACCTTCTCGCCGACGAGCCAGCCCCCGTTGTCGAGCGTCTTGTTCCAGCGGATGCCGTAGTCCGAGCGGTTGATGGTGGCCTTGGCCGTGTAGATGAGCCGCGTGTTGCCCCAGGGGTCCTTGGAGGTGGCGGTGTGGCGGGCCTCGAAGACCACGGGCTGGCTCACGTTGCGGATGGTCAGGTCTCCCAGCAGCCGGAAGCCCGAGCCTCCGGTGGGCTCCACCCGCGTGCTGCGGAAGGTGAGCTTCGGGGCATTGTCCGCGTCGAGGAAGTCCGGCGAGCGCAGGTGCGCGTCGCGGTCCGGCGAGCCCGTGTAGATGCTGGCCGTGTCCGCGCTCACCTCCACGTCGCCCTGGCCGGGGTGCTCGGGATTCACGCGGAGGGTGCCGGAGATGCGCTCGAAGCGCCCGTGGACGCGGGCCACCACCATGTGGCGCGCCACGAAGAGGATGGAGGAGTGCGCGGGGTCGATGTTCCAGGTTGCAACGGACATTCGGAGGGCTCAGCGATGAGAGGTCGAGGACAACACGCCAGTGCGAGCACGCAGGCCGTACGGGACGGAAGGGCATCCTAGGAAAACCGTGGCTCCCCGCCAGCAATCGTCCCCGCGGCGAGGGCCCGCAACCGTCACTGGACAACACAGTGCCTACGAGATGCCCCGCTCCTCCTCCGGAGCTGGACGCGCAGTGCGTGTCTCCCCCGTGAGAGGAAGCTCCACGGTGAAGAGGGCGCCGTGGCCGGGCTCGCTCACCACGGAGACGGTGCCGCCATGCGCCTCCACCACCTGCCGGGCAATCCACAGGCCCAGGCCGAAGCCGCCGTACTGGCGCACGGACACCGCGCGCTCGAAGCGCCCGAAGATGCGCTCCCGGTCGTGCGGGGCGATGCCGATGCCCTCGTCCTTCACACAGACGCGCGCCACCCCACCTTCGCGGGAGACGCGCAGCTGGATGGGCCTGCCCGCTCCGTACTTGATGGCGTTCTGCAGCAGGTTGGTCACCACCTGGTCCATCCGCAGCCGGTCGAACTGGCCCACCAGCGGCGACTCCAGGTGCAGTGAGAGCGTGGAGCCGGCCGCGGTCGCCTCCTCGCGCAGCCGCGCCGCCGCGTCCTCCGCCAGCGCGGCCAGGTCCACCTCGTCCCGCGTGAGCACCAGCCGCCCGGAGGTGAGCTGCGACACGTCCAGCAGGTTCTCCACCAGCACGGACAGCCGGCTCACCTGCCTGCCCGCGGAGAGGATGCGGTCTCCCACGTGCGTGCGGGCCTCGGGGCTGAGGTTGCGCTCGATGAGCTCCAGCTGCAGCCGGAAGGCCGTCAGCGGCGTCTTCAGCTCGTGGCTGGCCACGGAGAGGAAGTCGTCGCGCGCGCGGACGGCCTCGCGCAGGTGCGCCTCCGTCATCTCGTGGCGCGTCACCTCCCCGCGCATCCACGACAGCTCCAGCGCCGAGCGCGTGCGGGCCACCAGCTCGCGCGCGGAGAAGGGCTTCACGAGGTAGTCGTCCGCGCCGGCCTCCAGGCCCTCCACGCTCGCCTCCTCGCCCGCGCGCGCGGAGAGCATGATGACCGGCAGCGTCCGCGTGCGCGGCGCCTCGCGCAGCGCCTTGAGCAGCCCGAAGCCGCCCAGCCGCGGCATCATCACGTCCGTCAGCACCAGGTCGAAGGGGCCGCGCCGGGCCAGCACCTCCAGCGCCGCCTCGCCGTCCTCGGCGGTGACCACGTCGAACACCGTGCCGAGCACGCGCGAGAGGTACTCGCGCATGTCCGCGTTGTCGTCCACCGCGAGGACCCGCCCCCGCCGCCCGTCCGCCTTCGCGCCCTGCTCGCGACGGGGCCCGTCGCCAGGGGGGCCCGACGTCCCGGGCGAGGCGCTCCCCTCCCCCCGGTCCGGGAGCCAGCGCAGTGCCTCGTCGAGGAACGCGCCGACCCCGGCCGCCGTCGACGCCTGGCTGCGCGGGGCGTGGAGCCGCGCGTCGGGCAGGTGGGCGCTGCCCAGGGGCAGCGTCACCGTGAAGGACGTGCCCCGCCCCTCCGCGCTGTCCACGCGCACGTCGCCGCCGTGCAGCCGCACCAGGTCCCGCACCAGCGACAGGCCGATGCCGCTGCCCTCGTGGGTGCGGCTGCGCGCGCCCTTCACGCGGAAGAAGCGGTCGAACAGGTGCGGCAGGTCGCCAGCGGGAATGCCCGTGCCCGTGTCCTCCACCGTCAGCATCCCCTGGCCGCCCTCCTCGCGCAGGCGCAGGGTGATGGCGCCCTCGAAGGTGAACTTGAGCGCGTTGGAGAGGAGGTTGAGGACGATCTTCTCCCACATCTCCCGGTCCACGAACGTGGGGCCGGTCAGGGGAGGACAGTCCACCGTCAGCACCAGCCCGGCGCGCTCCACGGCGGAGCGGAAGCCGCTGGCCAGGTCCGCCGTGAAGGACGCCAGGTCCGTGGGCTCGAAGCTGGCCTCGGCGCGGCCCGCCTCCAGCCGCGAGAAGTCCAGCAGCGTGTTGACGAGCCGCAGCAGCCGCACCGAGTTGCGGTGGACGAGCTCCAGCTCGCGGCGCTCCGCTTCGCCCAGGCGCCGCGAGGCAAGCAGCTCCTCCAGCGGCCCCAGCATCAGCGTGAGCGGCGTGCGGAACTCGTGGGACACGTTGCTGAAGAAGGCCGTCTTCGCCCGGTCCAGCTCGGCCAGCGCCTCGGCGCGCTGCCGCTCCTCCTCGTGGGCCCGCGCATTGCGCAGCGCCACAGAGACCTGGCCGGCCAGCAGCTCGAAGAAGGAGCGGTAGCCGTCATCGAGCGCGCGGTTGGGGCTCAGCCCCAGCACCAGGACGCCTGGCGGCGCCGAGTGCCCCGCCGCCTCCAGCGGCAGCACCAGCGCCGAGCGCACCGTGTCCCCCCACGGGCCGCCGGGGAGCGCGATGTGGCGCTCGACCTCGTCCACCCGGACGACCTCACCGGCCGCGGCCCTCGCGAGCGGCCATACCGCGTCCGCCCCGTCCGTCAGCTCCACGGTGCGTGGACACGCGGGGCCGCCCTCGGAAATCCCCAGGGCGCCGCCCAGCGTGAGGCGCTGGCCATCCGCGGAGCGCAGGTAGAGCAGCGCGAACGGGATGTCCAGCGGGTCCGCGGCCATGGCGCGGACCACGTCCTGGCACGTGCGCTCCACGCCGCGCGTCGCGCCCTCACGGGTGGAGACCTCGCTCAGCAGCCGCAGGCGCCGCTCGCTGAGCACCTGCTGGGTCACCTCGCTGCACACGGCGAGCATGCCCACCACCGCCCCCGAGTCGTCCTCGGCGGGCGCGTGGGACACATCGAAGTAGGCCTCCTCGCGGTAGCCCGAGCGCTCCAGCAGGAGGAGCAGCGCGGGCAGCCAGCTGGCGACGCCCGTCTCCATGACCTGCCGGATGACCGGCCCCAGCGTGTCCCAGGCCTCGGCCAGCGTGACGCGGATGTCGATGCCGAGCGCGGCCGGGTGCTTGGTCCCGATGAGCCGGGAGTAGGCGTCGTTGTAGAACTGGGTGAGCTCCGGCCCCCAGGTGAGAATCATGGGGAAGCGCGACGCCAGCATCGTCTTGACGACGACCTTGAGGCTCCGGGGCCAGGAGGCAGTGGGGCCCATGGGCGTGGAGGCCCAGTCCCTCGTGCGCATGAGCTCGCGCAGCTCGCTGGGGCCACCCAGGGCATCCAGCCAGGCTTCCCGCGAAGGGGCCATGGCCTCGTCCTGTCGACTGCCCTGTCTGGCCCGCTCGTCCATCGTGTCCGGTCTCCTCCGACCCTGGTCGTGATTCCAAAGCCCCACCCCGCCTGGACCTGCACGTGCCCCACAACCGCGAGGGCAGATGCGTAACCAGGGCTCGATGAAGCCGCCGTCCCACGGGGCGCTCGAAGCGGCGCTCCCACCCGTCGGCGTGGAAGACCTGTCATGTGCCCGACGCACTGCACTGTCCACAGGATTCCACCCCGAAGGGAGGCAGACAGGCGGGCCCCGGCTCCTCGCACCGCCCGTCCGGGGACGGAGGGGCCCACGGTGCAAGGGGGGCGGGCCGCCGGGCGCTCTCAGGATGAAGCCATGCCGGGCTTCAGGGTGACGTCCGGAGGCTCCTTCATGAACCCGTGAGGCCGTGACATGCGCGTCAGGCATCCGCTCCGTGAGGCCGTGACATGCGCGTCAGGCTTCGCGGGCCCGGGAGCGCCCCGAGTCCCTCGCGGCCCTGCGTCCCTCGCGGAGTGCGTCACATGGCATGTGGCTTGCCAGCGAGGAGCGTCGAGAGGGGGCGCGTCCGATGAGCCGGCCCGGGTCCATGGACCTGGGGGCTCCTCCGCCGCCATCCGGGCCGGAGAGCAGGGACGGAGTCGCAGGTGCCGGAGACGTCGTACGAGCCACGGCCGCTGGAGCGGTGGCTGGAGCGCTGGTTCACACCGCTGTTGTTGTCAGGACTGCTCGTCAACCTGAGCGGCCTGTGGGTCACCGTCGCGGAGCCCGATGCGGCGCTCTACGCCACGATTGCCCGGCGCATGGCGGAGACGGGCAACTTCGTGGAGCTCGTCCTCGCCGGGCGCGACTGGCTGGACAAGCCCCACTTCCCCTTCTGGGTGACGGCCCTCTCCTTCCGGCTCTTCGGCGTGGGAACGCTCAGCTACAAGCTCCCGGCCGTCTGTTTCTGGGGCCTGTCGCTCGTCTACACGTACCTCTTCGCCAGGCACCTCTACTCCCGCACGGTGGCACGGCTGGCGGTGCTCCTGCTGGTCTCCGCGTACCACCTGGTGCTCTCCAACAACGACGTGCGCGCGGAGCCCTACCTCACGGCGCTGCTCGTCGGCGGCCTCTATCACCTCGTGCGCGCCCACGAGCGCCCGTACAGCCCGCACCTGGTCTGGGGCGCGCTGCTCACCGCCTGCGCGGTGATGACCAAGGGGCCCTTCGTGCTGCTCGCGCCCTGTGGAGCGCTCGTGCTGCACTGGCTGGCGCACCGGCAATGGCGTGAGCTGCTCCGCCCGCGCTGGTGGCTCGCCCTGCTCCTGGTCGCGGTGTTCATCCTCCCGGAGCTGTACTGTCTCTACGTGCAGTTCGACCTCCATCCGGAGAAGGAGGTCTTCGGACGTACCGGTGTCTCCGGGCTGCGCTTCTTCTTCTGGGACAGTCAGTTCGGCCGCTTCTTCAACACCGGCCCCATCCGGGGGAAGGGAGACCCCTTCTTCTTCCTCCACACGCTGCTGTGGGCCTTCCTGCCCTGGTCGCTGCTCCTCTACGCCGCGTGCCTCTCGCGGCTGCGGAGCTGGTGGCGCCAGGGGCTGGCGGGCCAGGAGCTGTTCACCTGGGGCGCCGCCGGAGTCCTCCTGGGGGTGTTCTCGCTGTCGGGCTTCCAGCTCCCGCACTACACGAACATCCTCTTCCCCTTCTTCAGCATCATCCTCGCCGCGTGGCTGGACGCGCGGGGGGACGCGCCTTCACGGGTCCTCGCCTGGACGCAGAGCGGCGTCTCGGTGGGCATGGTGGTGCTGATGGCCGCCGCGCTCTGGGTGTTCCACTCGCCCCTGTTGCTCTGGGCCGGACTCGGGCTGGCGGCGGCCACGGGGCTGGTGTTCGCCGGCTTCCGGGGCGAGGCCGTGGGCAGCACTCTCGGCAGGAGCTTCGGCGTGGCGCTCGCCTTCTGCGCCACCCTCAACCTGGGCTTCCTGCCGGAGCTGGTGCGCTACCAGGCCGGGAGCCACGCGGCCGAGCTGCTCAACCACCAGCCGGCCCGGCCGACGGGAGTCCACGCGGTCTCCGGTTACGCCTTCCAGCTCTATGCCCGAACGCGGGTGGAGCACTGGGACCTGGAGGCGCTGAAGGAGGTGACGCGCGCCGGCCCCGTCCACCTCTACCTGCCGGAGGAGCGCGTGCCGGCGCTCGAGGAGGCGGGGCTGTCCGTGCGCAGGCTGGGGACGTTCGAGGACTTCCGCATCACCCGGCCGACGCGGGCGTTCCTCGACCCCGCCACCCGGAAGGGCACGCTGCGGCCCATGCTGCTCGCGGAGGTGGCGACGCGCTAGGCCGCGAGGAAGCCGCCGTCCACCGGCAGCGGCACCCCCGTGACGTAGCCCGCGCCCGCCGAGCACAGCCACAGCGCGGCGCCCGCCACCTCCTCCTCGGTGGCCATCCGGCCCATCGGATGCTGCGCGACGAGGCCCTGGACGAGTTCGGGGACATGGACTTCCGCCTGCTGCATGCCGGGGGTGCGGGTGACGCCCGCGCACAGGGCATTCACTCGAATCCCCCGCTGCGCATACTCCAGCGCCACCGAGCGCGTCATGCCGACCACCGCGTGTTTCGACGCCACGTAGGCATGGTGCGCGGCCCTGCCGGCGAGACCGAAGACGGAGCTCACGTTGACGATGGAGCCCCCTCCCGAGGCGAGCATCGCCGGGATTTCGTAGCGCATCGCCAGCCACACGCCCCGGGCGTTGACGGCCATCACGTCGTCCCAGACCGCCTGGCTCGCCTGCTCGAGCGGCGCCATGTCGCCGCCATGGCCCGAGCTGTTCACCGCGAAGTCGAGCCGGCCGAACCCCTTCACCGTCGCCTCGACGGCGCGCGCGACGGCGGCCTCGTCCCGCACGTCGGCCTGGACGAACAGGACGCGTGCGCCCTCGGCCTCCAGCGAGGCGCGGGCCTTCTGGCCGGCCTCCTCGCCCCGGGCGGCGATGGCGACCGCCGCTCCCGCCCGCGCGAAGCCGCGCGCCGTGGTGAGGCCGATGCCTGAGGTGCCCCCGATGACGAGGGCCACCCGTCCGGAGAAGTCGTGGTGGGTCATGCGCGTTTCCTTTCGGGAGTGCCCAGGCCGCCCCGGATGAAGAGGACCGCCTGGTGTGCCAGGGCGCGACGGCGCCTGGAGTTGAGCCGCTTTCGCAGGGCATCCGAGGCGAGCACCTCGTGGAGCTCCGCCCCGAGCTCCTGGAGCACCAGGTCCGTCAGCCCGGGGCCGATGACCGTGGCGACCAGGCGCGTGGCGACATCCAGGTCCGGTGCGTGGAGGGCACCGCTCGCGGCCCCCTCCTCCAGCACGGCGCGCAGCTCCACCAGGCCGGCCTCGCAGATGGCCTTGTACAGGCCACGCACCTCCACGAGGGCGGTGGGAGCGGCGGCCGCCGCGGACAGGCGGGCCAGGTGCGGGTGCTCGACGAGGAACGCCATGCCCCGCTCGATGAAGGTCTCCAGGCGCTCCCAGAAGTCGCCCCCGGCGCTCGCGGCGGCGCCCACGAACTCACGCTTGCGGCGCGGCGCCTCCTCCGTGAGCAGCCAGCGGTACAGGTCGAGCTTGTCCTCGAAGTACTGGTACATGCTGCCCTTCGGGATGCGCGCACGGCGCGCAATCTGGGACAGCGAGGCCTCGGTGTAGCTCCGGTCCGCGAACTCGGAGATGGCCTCGTGCACGAGCCGGGCCCTGCGCTCGTCGGGCAGTCGGAAGAAGGTGTCCTTGGGCATGTGACCGCCCGGTCATATGACCGAGCGGTCGCATTTGCAAGGGACTAACGACTACCGGCGGTGCTCGTGCTCGGTGATGCAGGGCTCGGTCCGCTCGGGGACGACCATGAACGGCTGCGCGCGCTTCAGGCTGGCGGAGGCGCCCAGGAAGGGGTCGCCGATGCTGCCCGCGCCGTCATAGACGAGGGCCAGCCAGTCGTTCTGCGACGCGCTGATGAGGTCCACCGTGTCGCCGTCGTTGTTGAGGTCCTGGGCGAAGGGGCTGGCCTGGATGACGTTGTTGCCGTTGAAGTCGAGGTTGGCATGCGCGGCGCCGATGCGCAGGGCGGTGCCGATGCGCACGCCGTAGCGCGACAGGTCCGCCTCCGTCGTCGTCCCGGCGGGGGCGAAGGCGGAGATCTCACTGACGGACAGCTCGCTCGCCGAGGCGACGCGCACGCGCGAGTAGTCGAGCACCCCGTCCACCTCGTCCACGCGCAGGCCGCGCAGCTGGTACGAGTAGGACATGAGGCTCAGGTAGTTGGCCTTGTAGTTCATGCCCTCGTTGCCGCCGTGCTGCAGGCCGATGTTGTGCCCCAGCTCGTGCATGAGGGTGCCGGCCTGCTGCTGCTCGGTGCCACCCGGGGTGCCCCAGGTGCCCAGCGTCACCATGAAGTCATGGCCGGGGACGCCGCGCGACAGGCCGCTGGAGCCGTTGCTGTCGTACTGGTTGGCGAACAGGGCGTAGTGGAAGAACGGCGCGCGGCGCGAGGCGAAGTACTTGGCCTTGATGACGTCGAAGTCCGTCCAGGCCGGGCTCAGGTTCATGTCGGCGTCGGCGGTGGCGATCTGCTGGTCCAGCACCAGGTGCAGCGCGATGCCCGTGGAGCCGTCCGGGTTGCCCACCGGCGCCGCGGCGAAGGCCGCCGTGACGCGGTCCAGCGCGGCCTGGATGGGCTTGAGGTTCGGGTAGTAGTCGAGCTCGACGAAGACGTCCTTCTTCTTCGGGTTGGCGCCGAAGTAGCGCAGGTCGACGCCGCCATAGCCATACAGCTCGGCGAAGTCGCTGAGGTTGTCGCCGTCCGTGTCGCTGTTCGTGGGGCTGGTGCCGTAGCGGCTCTCCGCGGCGTCACAGATGCCGTCCGCGTCGGAGTCGACGGCGGTCAGCGCGCACAGGTAGACCGCCTGCACGCCCGAGATGAGGTAGTTCTTCCCGTCCTGGGTGACCTCCTCGTACTTCGGCTTGTGGTAGACGTTGACGGAGCGGTACCCCGAGCGGGTGTAGAGCAGCCGCATCGCCTCCTGGCCGGATGCGGGCGTGATGATCTGCACCTGGTCCTCGCCGTGGCGGTCGCCGTAGGCGTCGAAGACGAACAGACCGGCCGAGTCGCTCTTCTGGATGATGGGCGTGGCGCAGCCGCTGCCCGAGCAGGAGCCGGAGGCGACGGTGACCGTCACGTCCTGGATGGCGCTGCCCGTCGAGGCGTCGTTCACGTAGCCGTAGACACAACCATTCAATCCGACGACGGCCACCGAGGCCGCGACGGTCTTTCGAAACGCTGACATGTATCCCCCTCTAGGGACTGGGTGTTGGGGCAGTGCGCGCACGTGCCGACCCATGAACGGGGGGGATTGGATTTCTTCCTGAGGAATCCGCCGAATTCCTGGCGTGCCTCGGGAGACGCCTGGCCTCGTTGCACCTGCAACACGAGTGATGGAAACTGGGAGATGGCGCGCGAGCGGCGCGCCGGATGGCCCCTACAGGAGGAACGATGATGAGAAGTCTCTCGTTTCGTACGACGTCCCTCGCCGCGCTCTGCGCGACGCTGCTGCTCGCCGGCTGCGGCGGTGCGCCCGAGGACATGGGCGCACAGGAGACGGTGACCACGTCACCCCAGGTCGACACCGTCACCGCGCAGCAGTACCCCGACTGCGACCCCACCTACTACTGCCGCGTCTGGTCGATGTACGTGCCCTGCAGTGACGGCATCATCATGTTCGCGTTCTCGACGCCCGACGGCGGCTACTGCATCGAGCGCAACGTCTGTGCCGGCCACGGCAGTCCCACCATCTGTCCCTACGACTGAGCATTGCCCTGGGCCCGGGGCGGCACGGCTGCCCCGGGCTCCATCTGTCGGTCATGGCTCGGTCATGACGCAGGACTGGCCACCTCCCCCAGGCGGTGAGGCATGATGGCCTCATGCGACCGCTGAGCTACCTGATGGCCGGACTCCTGCTGTGCGCCTGCGGGGAGGACACGGATGAGCCCGAGGACGTGGACTCCCCGGAGTGTCCCGTCTCCAGGCAGCTCGTGCTCGAGGGCCAGCCCATCAACGTCAAGGCCTCTCCCTACTGCGGGGGCGCCGCGCGCTCGGGCGAGCTGCGCGGGTGCTTCTTCGACGACTTCTGACGCATGCCCATGTCGACGCCCATCCCCTCCGTCGCCTACCTCACCGACGTGGAGGGCATCTGGCAGAAGCTGACCGGCTTCTGTGAGGACAACCCGCTCGTGTCGCTGGAGGACGGGGAGCGCCTGGTGGTCCGGCCCGGCGCGACCTTCGTCTACGGGGGCGACGCCATCGACCGGGGGCCCGACGGGCGGCGCGTGGTGCGCACGCTCCTGGAGGCCCGGCGCCGGCAGCCCTCGCAGGTGGTGCTGCTCGCGGGCAACCGCGACATCAACAAGCTGCGGCTGGTGCGCGAGCTGCGCGGCCACCCGCTGGCCCGCACGCCCCCGGAGGTGCGCAGCGCCCCCCGGCCCGTGCTGCTCCGGTGGATTTTCGAGAACTCCATGGGCGCACGCGGCGCCTTCGACTTCCGCAAGGCGGAGCTGGCCCGCTCGGGCGACGCCGTGAGCGACGAGGACGTGGTGGACAGCTACCTCGCGGACCTCGGTCCCGGCGGCGAGCTGCGCGACTACCTCTCCGCGTGCCAGCTGACCCACCGCATCGGCAACACGCTCTTCCTCCACGGCGGGCTGCACGAGGACAGCCTGGGAGCGGTGCCGTCCCGGGAGCGCGTGGAGGGCGTGGACGCCTGGAGCGAGACCCTCAACGGGTGGTATCGCGAGCAACTCACGGCCTTCGCCGAGGAGCGCTACGACGCGGACGGCCGCCCGGCCTGGGAGCCCGTCATCGCCTATCAGGCGCCCACCCCGGGCAAGCGCATCAACACCGCCAGCGTCGTGTACGGACGCATGGCCAACGAGCGCAACCACCCCACCCTGCCGTCGCCAGGCCTCATCGAAACGCTCGCGCGCTCGGGCATCCACCGCGTCGTCGTGGGGCACACCCCCAGTGGGGACTGTCCCTCGCTGCTGGTCGACGGGGCCTTCGAGCTGCTCCTCGCGGACAACTCCTATGGCCGGGTGGAGGGCGCGTCGCGCGTCTTCCTCGATGACGACCGCGTCCAGGTGGAAGGAGAGGTGAGGCTGGACGACGGGCGGCTGGAGCGACTCCACCTCGAGCACCTGCTCGGCGACACCTCGGGGCCGCTGGGCCGCCAGCTATTGGATACCGGACAGCTGGTGAAGGGTCCGCTGCGCAGCGGGGAGTGGCTGCTGTTCCGCGCGCTGCCGGACTTCCAGGTCGAGCAGCGTGCGGTGGACCCGGGCTCGCTCGCGGGGCGTCCGCTGGGCCCGTCGCGCGCCATCTCTTGAGCGAGCAGCGCAGGAGCGCAACCCTGCCTGGCCGACGCAGCGTCCGGCCGCAGGAGGTCTTCCAGGCCAGCCTGGGCTCGTCCAAGCGGGTCGGTCTCCCCGCGCTTCCGCCGGAGCCATTGACTGTTCATGACTTAAGGCCCAGGGTCATTGATCTACGAAGCACTGACGAAGCCTCGCCAACGGCCCAGGGTACGCGTTCGCGGAAGGGCCTTTGGGAATGGGAGCGTCAGTGAAAAAGCAGACGAGCAGGCGCCGCCCCGACAGGCTGCGGCGCTCCGCCGCTGCCTCCCGGGCGGCGCCCAAGCGGCCCCCGGCCCGCCCCCCCAGGCGAACTCCCGGCACGTCCTTCCCGGTGGTGGGAATCGGGGCGTCAGCGGGTGGACTCGAGGCATTCACCCAGTTGCTTGAGCAACTCCCGCCCGATACGGGGATGGCCTTCGTCCTCATCCAGCACCTGTCCGCCACACACACCAGCTTCCTGAGCGAGGCGCTGGGCCGGGCGACGCCGATGCCGGTCACCCAGGCCGGGGACGGGATGCGCCTGAAGCCCGACCACGTCTACGTCATCCCGCCCGGTGAGGACATGGAGGTCTCGGGCGACGTGCTCACCCTGCGCACGCGCGTGGACGAGCCTCGCAAGGCGCACCTGCCGGTCGACATCTTCCTGCGCTCGCTCGCCGCCACGCGCGGCAGCCGCGCCATCGGCGTCATCCTCTCGGGGACCGCCTCGGATGGTACCGAAGGGCTCAGGGCCATCCGAGAGCAGAGCGGCATCACGCTCGCGCAGTCCCCCCGCTCGGCGAAGTTCGGGGAGATGCCCCAGAGCGCCGTCCAGGCCGGCGTCGTGGACCGCTGCCTGGAGCTGCCGCAGCTCGCCCAGGAGCTCGTGCGACTGAGCCAGCATGGCTATGTCACCACGGCCGGGAAGACGCCTCCCCGCCTCCCAGAGGATGACGACGCGCTGCGCGCGCGACTGTTCGCCCTGGTGCGGAGCGCCGTCGGGGTCGACTTCAGCGAATACAAGCCGGCCACCGTGCAGCGGCGGCTGGCCCGCCGGATGGCGCTCCACCGCGTGGAGGGGCTGCGGGACTACGTGAAGCTCCTCGAGCAGAGCCCCGACGAGGCCCGGGCGCTCTATGAGGACGTCCTCATCCACGTCACGTCCTTCTTCCGGGACCCCGAGGCCTTCGAGGCGCTGAAGCGGCAGGTCTTTCCCGTGCTGCTCGAGCACAAGCCGGACGGGGCGCCCCTGCGGCTGTGGTCCGCGGGGTGCTCCACCGGGGAAGAGGTGTACTCGCTCGCCATCTCCCTCCTGGAGTTCCTGGGTGAGGCCCGGCGCGCGCATCCGGTGCAGATCTTCGCGTCGGACATCAGCGCGCAGGCCATCGAGAAGGCCCGCGCCGGGCTGTACCCGGAGAGCGCGCTGGGAGACCTGAGCCCGGAGCGGAGGGTGCGCTTCTTCACGAAGGTCGACGGGGGCTACCGCATCTCCAAGGCGGTGCGCGAGCTGTGTGTCTTCGTCCGGCACGACCTCGCCCGGGACCCGCCCTTCTCCAAGCTGGACCTGGTGACGTGCCGCAACGTCTTCATCTACTTCGCCCCCGAGCTGCAGAAGCGGGTGCTGGCCACCTTCCACTACTGCCTGAACACCCCGGGCTTCCTCCTGCTCGGGCGCACGGAGAACATCTCCGGGTTCAGCCAGCTCTTCACGCCGGCGAGCAAGGCCCAGAAGCTGCTCGCGCGGGTGGAGGGCCCCAGCAGGCTCCGGTTCACCCGGGGCTCCACGTTTCCGTCGGCCGAGAAGCCGGTGGGCGGGCGTGTCTCCGTCGAGCCCCCCCGGACGGCGCCCGATGCGGCGAGGCGGGTCGACCGCTTGCTGCTGAGCCGGTATGCGCCGCCGGGAGTCGTCGTCAACGACAAGCTGGAGGTCGTCCAGTTCCGTGGCCACACCGGCCCCTACCTCGAGTCCGCGCCGGGAGAGCCCCAGCTCAACCTCCTCAAGATGGTGCGTGAGGGGCTGCTCTCCCCGCTGCGCGTGGCGCTCTCCCAGGCCCGGAAGAAGAACGCCCCCTCCCGGATGCAGGGGGCGCAGGTGGACCCCAATGGCGTCACGCGCGTCTGTGACATCGTCGTGGTCCCCATCTCGGGGTTGCTCGAGGAGAACGAGCCCCTCTTCCTGGTGACGTTCGAAGAGGTGCCCCTGCCCGTGAAGCGGGGGAAGAAGCCCGTGGCGAAGCCGTCATCCCCCAAGGCGAAGGGCCAGGAGTCCCACCGCGTCCCCGCGCTGAAGCTCGAGCTGGACGCCATGAAGGACTACCTCCATTCCGTGCTCGAGGAGCATGGCCGCACCAACGACGAGCTCGCGTTCGCCAATGGCGAGCTGGTGTCGAGCAATGAAGAGCTCCAGAGCCTCAACGAGGAGCTCGAGACGGCGAAGGAGGAGCTCCAGTCCACCAACGAGGAGCTGACCACCGTCAACGACGAGCTCCACAGCCGCAACCAAGAGATGAGCCAGGTCAACGGGGACCTGCTCAACCTGCTCAACACCGTCGACATCCCGGTCGTCATCCTGGACCTCGAGCGGCGCATCCGGCGCTTCACGCCGAAGGCGCGCAGCATCATGAACGTCCTGCCCTCCGACGTCGGGCGGCCGCTCGAGGACATCACGCTGAACATCAACGTGGCGGACCTGGGCCCGCGGGTCGCCGAGGTGATGGAGTCGGCCCTGGCGCGGGAGCTCGAGGTGCAGGACCGGTCCGGCCGCTGGTACCGGATGCACCTGCGGCCCTACCAGACGACGGACCACCGCATCGACGGCGCCATCCTGTCGCTCGTCGACATCGACGCGCTCAAGCACCACGTCAGCCAGGTGGAGTGGGCGCGGGACTACGCCTCGGGCATCGTGGAGGCCGTGCAGGTGCCGCTCATGGTGCTCGACGCGGACATGCGCGTCCTGTCGGCGAACCACGCCTTCTTCCAGGCCTACGGTGGCTCGCCGGCGGAGACGGTGGCGAAGCCCGTCTTCGAGCTGAGCGGAGGCGCCTGGGACGTGCCGGAGCTGCGGGCCTCGCTGGGGCAGATGCTCGCCAGGAACACGTCCCTGCAGGGGCTGGAGCTCGAGCACGTCTTCCCCCGGCTGGGGCGAAGGAGGATGTCGCTCTCGGCGCGCTCCGTCCACTCCCGCACGGGCGTGCCCATGCTGCTGCTCGCCATCGAGGACATCACCGAGCGCCAGCAGCGGGAGCAGGAGCGCGCCGAGCTGCTCACCCGGGCCCAGCAGGCGAAGGAGGAGGCGGAGCGGGCCAACCGCGCGAAGGACCAGTTCCTGGCCACCCTGTCCCACGAGCTGCGGACCCCGCTCTCCACCATGCTGATGCAGGCGCAGCTGCTGCGCCGCGGCCCCATGGACGAGGCCCGGCTCAAGCGCGCGGGCGAGGCCATCGAGCGGGGCACGAAGCTGCAGGTGCAGCTCATCGACGACCTGCTCGACGTGTCGCGCATCGTCACCGGCAAGATGCGGATGCAGCTGCAGACCGTCCACCTTCCGTCGGTGGTCCAGGCCGCGCTGGAGAGCGTGAGCGCCCAGGCCGACAAGAAGGCCGTCTCCTTCGAGGTCTTCCTGGATTCATCGCTCGGGCCGGTCTCCGGAGACCCGACCCGGCTGCAGCAGATCTTCTGGAACCTGCTCAGCAACGCCATCAAGTTCTCCCCCGACGGGCAGCAGGTGAGCGTGAAGCTGGAGCGGCGGGGCGGCTACGCGCGGCTCCAGGTGAGCGACAAGGGGGCCGGCATCGAGCCCGAGGCACTGCCGCGCATCTTCGACCGGTTCATGCAGGAGGACAGCTCCAACACCCGCGTGTTCGGTGGGCTCGGCCTGGGGCTGGCCATCGTCCGCCACCTGGTGGAGCTCCACGAGGGGAGCGTGCAGGCGGAGAGCCCGGGCAGGAACCAGGGGGCGACGTTCACGGTGCAGTTGCCCCTGCTGTCCGGCCCCGCTGCCACGGCCGGCGACGGGAGCCCCTCCACCGAGGAGCAGGTCCGGGGCCGCGTCCCCTCCCGGAGCAGGGAGGCCGCCTCGCGGCTGGCGGGCCTGCGGGTCCTCGTCGTGGATGACGACCCGGGAACCCGCGAGGCCGCGGCCGAGGTGCTGAGGCTGGCGGGCGCGGAGGCCCGGACGGCGGAGTCCGCGGAGGAGGCCCTGGCGCTCGTGGAGGACCTCAGGCCCGATGTCCTCCTGAGCGACATCGCGATGCCCGGAGAGGACGGCTATACGCTCATCCGCAAGGTGCGGGCGCTGGGCCCGCTGCGCGGGGGGGACGTCCCGGCCATCGCCTTCACGGCGCTCGTCGGAGGCTCGGCCCGGACCGCGGCGCTCGGCGCCGGCTTCCAACGACACCTCGCCAAGCCCCTGGACATCGACCGGCTCGTCGAGGCGGTGGAGCAGTGCCGTGCTGGCGCGGCGCCCGCGAAGCCGGGGCCCGCGAACACGGTGGACGAAGGACGGTCGTTCCCGGGCCTGTAGCCCGCGTGTGGAGCGAGTGTCCGGGGCATCGCTCCTCCGACACCCGTGCGCGCCTCGCGGCACCCCGCTGGCGCCATCCCCATCATCCCAGGAGGGGAAGGAGCCGGCACATGCGAATCACGGAGCGCGTCCACGCGGGCCGCACGGTCGTCGCCGCGGGCGGCCAGGAGCTCGGCACCGTGGAGGCCCTGTCCATCGACAGCGAGACCTGGAAGGTCGAGGCGCTGCAGGTGAAGCTGCACTCGGAGACCGCCGACCAGATTGGCGCATTCTGGAATTTCTTCCACGCGGGCCGCATCGAGCTGCCGACGCGCATCGTCCAGTCGGTGAGTGACACGGTGCTGCTCTCGGTCTCCGTCGACGAGCTGCGCCAGGTGCTGCCCTCGGAGTCCGCTGCTCCCCCGGCGCACTGAGCACCGGGGCACGCCGCCGGTGACGGGGTTGCCTCCCCTCCAGGCGTGCAGGCGGCCGTGCCGGGGTGGTAGAGCAGTCCTCCCCCCGCATCATCCGGGCCGCTCCGGCATCTGAGCTCACATGCTTTCGTTCCACTCGCGCTTCGTCGAATCCCTCCCCGGAGACCCGCTCAGCGACCGCCGCCCGCGCCAGGTGCAGGGTGCGCTCTGGTCCAGGGTCCAGCCGACGCCCGTGGCCGCGCCGCGCATGATTGCCTGGTCTCCCGAGGTGGCCCGGCTGCTCGGGCTGGACGCGGCCACGCTCCAGGCTGCCGAGGCCGTGCAGGTGCTGGCCGGCAACGCCCTGTGGCCGGGCATGGTGCCGTATGCCGCCAACTATGGGGGCCACCAGTTCGGCAACTGGGCCGGGCAGCTCGGGGACGGGCGCGCCATCGTCCTGGGCGAGCTGCTGACACCGGACGGCACGCGCCAGGAGCTCCAGCTCAAGGGCGCGGGGCCCACGCCCTACTCCCGCCGCGCGGATGGACGCGCGGTGCTCCGCTCGTCGATTCGCGAGTTCCTGTGCAGCGAGGCGATGCACCACCTGGGCGTGCCCACCACCCGGGCGCTGTCGCTGGTGGCGACGGGCGACGCGGTCATCCGCGACATGTTCTACGACGGCCACCCCGAGGCCGAGCCCGGCGCCATCGTCTGCCGTGTCGCGCCGTCCTTCCTGCGCTTCGGCAACTTCGAGCTGTGCGCCAGCCGCGGTGACGTGGCGCTGCTGAAGCAGCTGGCGGACTACACCGTGCAGCACTTCTTCGCGGAGCTCGGCGTGCCGTCGAAGGAGACCTACGCGGCCTTCTACCGCGAGGTGGCGCGGCGCACCGCGAAGCTCATCGCGCACTGGCAGGCCGTCGGCTTCGTGCACGGCGTGATGAACACCGACAACATGTCCATCCTGGGGCTCACCATCGACTACGGCCCCTATGGCTGGGTGGATGACTTCAATCCCGGCTGGACGCCCAACACCACCGACGCGGAGCAGCGGCGCTACCGGTTCGGCAACCAGCCCGCCATCGGCCTGTGGAACATCGAGCGGCTGGGCGTCGCGCTGATGCCGCTGTTCGACGACGACGAGTCCCTGCTCGAGGCGGGCCTGCTGGAATACCAGCGCACCTTCGGGGAAGAGGCAGGCAGGCGCTTCGCGGCGAAGCTCGGGCTGTCGTCGCTCCAGGACGAGGCGGACGTGGCGCTGACGAATGGCTGCTTCGCCTGGCTCGCGGAGGAGGAGACGGACATGACCCGCTTCTTCCGCGGCCTCTCCCAGGTGGTGACGATGGCCTCGGCGCCCACGTCGCTGCCGCCGGTGGTGCGCGAGACGTTCTACGGCGAGGTCCCCGAGGCGCACGTCGCGAAGGGCGTCGAGTGGCTGGCTGCCTGGTGGCAGCGCACCCGCCGCGAGGACGTGGCCCCGGCGGAGCTGGCCCGGCGGATGGACGCGGTGAATCCGAAGTACGTCCTGCGCAACTGGCTCGCCCAGGAGGCCATCGACGCGGCGCACGCGGGGGATGACTCCAAGGTGCACACGCTGCTCGACGTGATGCGCAGGCCCTTCGACGACCAGCCCGGGCGCGAGGAGTACGCGGCGAAGCGGCCGGACTGGGCGCGCTCCAAGCCAGGGTGCTCGGCGCTCTCCTGCAGCTCGTAGTCGGCGGTTCCCGCCGGCAGCCGCGGGGAGTGGGGCCCTGCTCCACCGGATGCGCATGGAGCAGGCGGTCACCAACCTGCTGCAGAACGCGGCGCGCTACGCTCCCGGCATGCCGGTGACGGTCCGGGTCCAGAGCGAGGGCCCCTGGGCCCGCCTCGTCGTGCGCGACAGCGGTCCGGGCATCCACGAGAAGGACCACGCGCGAATCTTCGAGCGCTTCGCCCAGGCGGACAGCGAGCAGTTCGCCGGGGGGTTCGGGCTGGGCCTGTGGATCGTGAAGCAGGTGGTCGAGGCCCACAGTGGCACCGTGGCGCTGACCAGCCGTCCCGGCGCGGGCTCGGCCTTCACGCTGATGCTGCCGTGTGACTGACAGGCCTCCGGGCTGCTTCGGCGGCCCGGCAGGAGGGCAGGCAGGAGGCTTCCCGCCGGACTCGTCCCCGGACTGGGAGGAACCGGACAGGGGCGTCCCGCACTGGCAGGTTGTCGGGGTGCGCTCCGGAACAGGAGGACGATCCTCCTTGACCCGGAGGCCCAACGTCCTTGAGTAGAGCTTCCCTTCAGCCTTCAGAGAGGTTCATGGCCGGGCACGTGCTGTATTCGAGCGACAACCTCGACATCCACCATGAGCAGTCAGAAGGCTGGCTGTATGCGAACTGGAAGGGCTACCAGTCCGTCGACATGGTGAAGGCCGGCTGCGAGGAGATGCTGCGGCTGCTGGCCGCGCTGCGCCTGTCGAAGGTGTTGAACGACAACACGCTGGTGACGGGCATCTGGGTGGGCGCCGCGGCCTGGGTCGCGGGCAACTGGTTCCCCCGGATGCAGCAGGCGGGACTGCGCCACTTCGCCTGGGTCCAGTCCCCGGCCCGCCTCAGCTTCGTCTCCGCGACGACGACGCTGCAGCAGGCACTGCCTGGCACGGCCGTGCTGTTCGACAACCTCGAGACCGCCACGACCTGGCTGCGCGCCCAGCCGTAGCCGGCCGTGACGGCCCGCTCGGGCAGGGGTGACCGGGCCACCGGTTCCTGGCATAAGAGGCGCGGTCCCCTGCCTGCCGGAGTCGTGTCCGTGAAGCTCTCGTCACTCCTCACGAAAGATGGTCTCCAGCGACTGCCCGCCCGCGTGCGGCGGCGGCTCGCGCTGGAGGCCCGGCGGCTGGTCATCAAGGGTGTCACCCACGTCCCGCCGCTGCGCAGCGGCCTGGAGCTCTTGAGCTTCGAGCTGTCCCTGCTGCTGGCACGAGGGGGCGAGGACATGTACGGGGCCAGCTACTACGGCGCCGGGCGCAACCCGTTGGACCGCGAGGGCAACAGCGGCTACGAGCACTACCGCCGCAGCTCCAGCCACGCCAACAAGGCCGCGTACCTGCTGTGGAAGCACTTCGAGGTGAAGGACGCGCTGGACGTGGGCTGCGCGCTGGGCTTCACGGTGCAGGCGCTGCGCGAGCTGGGCTGGGACGCCAAGGGCACCGACTTCAGCGACTTCGCCATCCACCACGCGCCGTGGGACGTCAAGCCGCACCTGTTCCTCGGAGACCTGTCCCAGCGCCTGCCCTTCGAGGACCGGCAGTTCGAGCTGGTGTCCGCCTTCGAGACGCTGGAGCACCTGCCGCCGGCCCTGGTGCCGCACGCGATTTCGGAGCTGTTCCGCGTGACGCAGGGCTTCCTGGTGGTGACGGCGCCGTCCTTCGGCCCGTGCGACACGGGCCCGGATGGCTGGTTCGACGGGAAGGTGCGGCCGGAGCGGCTGGAGCACTACCGGGCGCAGGGGCCGGAGTATCCCGGCCCGGTGCCGGAGGAGGACCTGGCGCGTGACGAGTGGGGCCGGCCCCTGGAGGGGCACCTGACGATTGCGTCCTTCGCGTGGTGGCGGCGCCAGTTCGAGGCGGCGGGCTTCGTGCACGCCCCGCGGCTGGAGCGGCGGATGAACGAGGACATCCACCGGCTGGGCCTGCAGGGCCTCTGGAACCTGTACGTCCTGCAGCGACCCGGCGTGGCGCTGCCTCCCACGGACCTGCGCACGCCGGACGCGCTGGTGCAGCTCGCCCGGCGCTGGGACGTGCCCCTGGGCCCGGGCCCGAAGGACGCCTGAAGCCGCGGCCCCTGCGCTGCTGCCGCTAGCAGCGGAGCGCGAGGGGCGGCGGCGCGTGAAGCTGGAGGCGCTCGCCCGAGCGGGGATGCAGGAGGGCGAGCGACTCGGCGTGCAGCAGGTAGCCGCCGTCGCCGGGCAGGCCGGGGTTGTCGGCCAGCGGCACGCCGCCCGCGGCGAAGAGCGGGTCTCCCACGAGGGGGTGGCCGATGAAGGCCAGGTGGATGCGAATCTGCTCGGGACGCCCCGTGTGGATGTCCACCTGGAAGAGCGTGTCCCCGGTGCGGCGCTCGAGGACTTGCGCCGTGCTGTGCGAAGGCTTTCCGCGCGCGTTCGCGCCGTGCACCTCGCCCAGCAGCGGGTGGGGGACGAGCCCGATGGGGGCGCGGATGTCGTAGTGCTCGCTGGCGGCGAGCCCGCTGGAGAGCGCGCGGTAGCGCTTGTGCACCCGGCCCTCGCGCCAGCTGCTCGCCACCTTGGAGGCCGCGTCGTGCGTGCGGGTGAAGAGCACCAGGCCGGACGTCGCCCGCCCCAGGCGGTGCATGGGGACGGCTTCGGGCCAGCGGGCCTGCACGAAGGACAGCAGCGTGTTCTTCAGGTAGCCCCCCGAGGGAAGCGTCGGCAGGCCCCCCGGCTTCACCACGACGACGAGCTCCGCGTCTTCATGCACGAGCTCGAAGCCCTGGGGGGTGTCGTGCTCCTCCCAGGGTGGGCGGTGCCAGCACAGCCACTGCCCTGCTCGCAGCGCCTCCGAGCCGTCCGCGACGACACCGTCCAACTGCACCTCGCCGCGCACGAAGCGGGCCTGCCACTCGGCTTCAGTGGAGTGACGGTACCGGTCCGTCAGGTGGGCGAGCGCGCTGCTGCCCGGTCGGTTCCCGAGCTTCTCGCGGTACACATAGCCGTCGTTGAGCAGCACCAGGGCACCCTACACGTCCCGAGGCCCTGAGGGGGCCCCTGCGATACGTCCAGCAGACCGCACGGCTGCTGGCCTCAGGCGGGGCTCCTACTGCCCAGGCGCCGCGAGGAAGCGCTGCATCGCGTCCGGCATCCACCGGAACACCGACTTGTCCCGCGCCTGGGCTCCCAGCCGCTCGTAGAACGCGCGCGCGGAGGCATTCTGCGGCCGCATCTCCCAGCGCATGGGTATCCCCTCCGCCATGGCCACCTCCGCCAGGTGCCGCATCAGCGCCACGCCCTGCCCCCGGCCCCGCGCCCTGCCGTGCACGTACAGGTCGTCCAGGCGCAGGACGCGCGAGTCCGCCCACACCATGAAGTCCACTGTGTACGTGGCGAACCCCACCGCGCCCTCGGGCCCCTCCACCAGCGCGGCCCGGAGCAGCCGCGTCTCGAGCGCCTCTCGCAGCCGGGGCTCGGTGGCCAGCATGAACTGCGCGCTCTCCTCTTCCTCCGCGAACTGGCGCAGCAGCGCCAGCAGCACCGGCGCGTCCGCCCCTGTCGCGACCCTCACCCGGAAGGCCGGAACCTGCGTCTTCGTCTCTGGTGACATTGTCTCCCCGCATCCTACGCGGCTGTCATTTTGCCAAGCCGCTGCAACCGTTCCATCCTGCTCACACGGTCAGGCCGGGGGGCGCTGAACGATTGACGTGAGCTGCTCTCCGCGCTGCTGCCGCGACGTTCCATCCCGGAGCCTTTCCCCGCTATGCGGATCGCCGTCATCGCCACGTATACCCACCCCACCCGGCTCCGTATCAAGGAGCCGTCCATCATGCAGTCCTCCGTGCCGGAGCTCATCGCCGGACTCTGCCCGGAGCACGCGCACGTCGAGCTCTACAACGAGAAGGAAGCCGACATCCCGATGGACCGCCACTGGGACCTCGTCTTCTTCTCGTACCTGCACTCGTACTACGAGCACACCAAGGTGCTCTCCACCCTCTTCCGCCAGCGCGGAATGAAGACGGTCGCCGGTGGACGCCACGCGTCCTACTTCCCCGACGACGCGAAGCAGTACTTCGACGCGGTCATCACCGGCGAGCCCGAGGCCAACGTCCCCGCCCTCATCGAGGACTTCGAGAAGGGCCAGCTCCAGCCCGTCTACAGCCGCCCCTCCCTGGGCGCCTCCGCCATCCGCCCCTACCGCTACGAGCTCATCGACTTCACGAACAACAAGCTGCGCCTGCCCGGCATCGAGGCCTCCCGCGGCTGCCCCTTCACCTGCAACTTCTGCGTCCTCACCGGCAACGAGCGCTACCGCTTCCGCCCCGTCTCCGCCGTCATCGACGAAATCCAGACGCGCATGCGCTGGAACCCCAACTACCTGGGCCTCATGGGGGACGCCTTCGTCTTCCTCGACAACAACCTGGGCGGCTCGCCCAAGTACCTGCGCGAGCTGTGCGAGGCGCTCATCCCCCTGAAGAAGACCTGGGGCTGCGCCCTGACGTTCAACGTCCTCAAGGACGAGTCACTCGTGAAGCTGATGGCGAAGGCCGGCTGCCGCTACGTCTACACGGGCCTGGAGTCCCTCAACCCCGACTCCATCAAGGCGATGAACAAGGGCCAGAACAAGCTGAGCGAGGTGGACGCCGTCATCCGCCGCGTCTTCTCCGCCGGCATCCTCCTGTCCTTCGGCCTCATCGTCGGCTCGGACGGCGACACCAACGAGTACCTGGAGAAGCTGCCCATGTACCTGGCGGACCTGAAGTACTTCTCCGTCACCTTCCTGGGCATCGTCTGCCCCTACCCGGAGACGCCCTTCTTCCGCGAGCTGCAGGCCGAGGGGCGCCTGCTGCCCGGCACCGTCAGCCGCGACTACGACGGCTACACCCTGTGCCACCAGCCGAAGAACCTCCACACCTCCGAGGTCATCGAGCACTTCAACCGGCTCTGCGGGGAGCTGGGCAGCCTGCCCAACATCGCGAAGCACTACTGGTCCAAGCTCACCATGAGCGACATGCCCCGCTACAAGCAGACCATCCTCTTCTCCGGCCCGGAGATTCTCAGCATCCGCAACCCGGTGAAGAACAAGGCCCGCCGCTACATCGCTGGACAGGATGCCCTGGAGGAGTGGGACGTCCGGCAGATGGACGTCCTGCGGCTCCAGCCCCAGCGGCTCACCTGAGACCGCCGCTCATTCAAGATGCGGATGACTCCTGCTGCCAGCGAGGAAGGGGCGCGCCCCCACGAAATGAGCCTTCCTTCCAAGCCTCAGGGTGGGGACGGCAGCCCCCGTGCGGTCATGCCATGCCAGGGCCGCAGGCTCCGGTGCCGTCGGGGACGTGTCATGGGCAGGCTCTCGGAAGGGCTGACTTGAGACCTGGAGGGAGCCCGCCTCGCCTGAGCCCGCGAGAGGTCTTCCGGCCTCTCCGCGGGCCATGGGCCGCAGCGGACCTGCCCGGTCGTCCGCCGTCGGCATGTCAGCCCCACCCGGTAGGAAGGTGCTGGCGGAAGGAACGTTCCTTCCGCGGGCGGGTCGGTCCGGCAGGGGGTGGGTAGATGATCATGGAGCTGTACCAGCAGTTCATGGCCACGCGGATGGAGGAAGCGGCGGCGGTGATGGCGCAGCGCGGCTACGAGAACACTTCGGCCGCGGAGCTGGCGCGGGTGATGCGCATGTCGGTGGGCTCGCTGTACCGGCGCTATGGCAGCAAGCGCGGCTGTGCGCTGGCCATTCGCGACTTCTCCGACGACGAGCTGTACCGGTATGCGCGCTACGAGTTCCAGATGGCCAGCACGGACGAGGGCGCGGGCTTCCGCGAGGGCTTCTTCGCCCTCTGGCGACTGCTGGCCAACTACGTGTTGCGGATGCCCGGCGTCTTCAGCTTCGTCTTCCTGCACGCCCGTCCGGAGCAGGGGCCGGACGACGAGCGAGGCTGGCGGGTGCGAGACCTGATTCGCGAGGTCGTCAGCCAGGGCGAGCGCGACGGAGCACTGGAGCCGGGTTCCGCGATGGCGAGGACGTGCCTGGTGTGGGGCGCGCTGGCGGAGCTGGGGCGGGTGGCGGCGAGGTGGGAAGGCGCAGTCACGGAGGAGGACGTGCTCGCGTCGGCGGAGGCGCTCTGGCGGGCGCTCGGGCCCAGGGAGGAGTCGGCGCCCCGGGGGCCCGGAGGCAGGCCACCTCCTGACGGCGAGAAGGCCCCGGATGAGGCGACCGGCAGTGGCGCGGCGGAGGCAATGGATGAGGGCGCGGCGACGCATCCGCCAAGCGCTCTGCCCGTGAAAACGGAGCGTCCCCACGCCATGGTGGAGGGCGCTACTCCGGCAAATGCCGCGCGTGGTCCTCACGCCATGGTGGAGGGCACTACTCCGGCAACTTCCGCGCGTGAACACCTGGGGCTGCGCACGTTGAGTGCCTCACCCAGGGGGGCGGGGACGGCGCGGTCCGCAGCCGCGAGGGATAGAGAAGCGCTTGCAGCAGCTCACGATGCTCCGGCGTTCGGGCGCCCGATGCACGACAGGCCCCATGGCGTTCTTCGATGCGGCATGGCCGGAACGAGGACACCGCACTCGGGAGGCGCCTACCGGGCTGCGTGGCCAACAAGGCGCTGGAGGCCATGGCGGTCGTCACGTTCCTGCATGCCATGGCTCCGGGAGGGCTCGGAGCCTTCCGGATGCTGCAGGACTCTTCCGCGTCATGAATCAGGCCGCGGGGCTCCGCGCCCCGTGGCGCCGCGAGGGCACCTTCACGTCGGTGGCCAGGCCCAGGCCCCGCAGCAGGCGGATGAAGAGCCAGCCCGGGTCGAACTGCCACCACACCCACCCGTGCCGCGCGGACGCGGGGTACGCGTGGTGGTTGTTGTGCCAGCCCTCGCCCAGCGCCAGCACGCCCACCCACCACACGTTGCGGCTCAGGTCGCGCGTGTCGTGCTTGCGGTAGCCGAAGCCCTTCCAGTGGCAGACGGAGTTCACAGCGTACGTGCTCTGCATCCACGCCACCACCGGCAGGAAGAAGCAGGCCGGCAGCGCGCTCCACCCCAGCGTCAGCCCCAGCACCACTACGGCAATGACCTGCGGCCCCAGGCGGAAGCGCACCAGCCAGTGGTAGTACCGGTCATCCGCGAGGTCCTTGCAGTACGTCCGCCATGCCTGCTCGTCCGTGGAGCCCTCGTCGAGAATCCACCCCATGTGCGCCCACCAGAAGCCGCGGATGGGCGAGTGGATGTCGCCGTCCACGTCCGGGTGCGCGTGGTGGATGCGGTGGTTGGCTGCCCACAACAGCGGGCTGCCCTGCCCCGTCAGCATGGCGACGGTGACGAGCGCGTACTCCACCCAGCGCGGGCACTTGAAGGCGCGGTGGCAGATGAGCCGGTGCAGCCCCACCGTCGTCCCCAGGCCGATGGCCACGTACAGGCCCAGCGCCATGGGCAGCGCGTAGGGCGGCCACGGCAGGAAGAAGGCGGAGAGCGCCAGCGCGTGGACCACCACCATGTAGGCGATGATGACGGGACTCAGGCGGTGGCGCGGGGCGGTGACCGAGGTCATGACCGCGAGTGTAGTGCGGGCCGGGGCCCGGGCAAGCCGGGCACCCGCACCTCAGGCCCTGGCGCCAGGGCCCACGGAGACAGGAGCGCCGGGCGGCGGCATCTGGAGGGTGTCCGTCAGCTCCAACCGCTCGACGCGGCGCAGCTCCGCCTTCGCGCCGATGGCGGTGAAGATGTCGCGCGCCCGCGCCAGCAGCTCCGTCCGGCGGTGCGGCAGGGCCACGGCTGCGTCGTAGTATGCAACGCCCGTCTCCCACCGGTTGGGGCTCGCCTCCAGGACGCGGATGGCCTCGTCGAACACGGGCTCCGCCGCCTTCACGCCCTTGCGCAGCCGCAGCGAGCGCGCCGTCACCCGCAGCGCCGGCCCCTTCAGATACGGGTACAGCTTCGACAGCGCCCGCGCCTTGAAGCTGCTCAGCTGGACGATGCGCAGCAGCTTGCCCCGCGGCACCACCGTGGCCCCCTCCTCCAGCGCGAACAGCGCCGCCTCCGCCGCGTCCACCAGCCCCACCTGCAGGAAGGGGATGAGCACGTGGTAGTTCCAGATGGTGTCGAACGAGCGGAGCGCCACCAGCGCGGACTCCTCCACCTGGTGCTCGCGCACCGTCACGTTGGCCAGGTGGTTGAGGCTGGCGCACTGGTTGGCCACGTCGTCCACCTCGATGCTGATGCGCAGCCCCGTCTCCAGCTCCGCGCACAGCTCCCCCACGTCCCCCTCACCCCTCAGGTAGCGGCACATCGGCATCCACGAGTGCGCCCAGCCCTGGTGCATCAGCGCGTTCAGCTCCAGGCCAATGGCGTTCATCTGCCGGTAGAGCCCCTCGGCCGACTCGAAGCGCGAGTTCAGGAACTCGCCCGTCGCCAGCATCATCAGGCAGGTCTGCCGCTCCCAGCGCTCGCCCACCTGCCGCAGCGTCGCCACCGCCTGCTCCTGGAAGGCGTGCGCGCGCGTGAGGTCGTTGGTGAAGAAGGCCTGGATGCCCAGGCGGCTGAGCGCCAGCCCCTCCGCCACCGGGTCCTTCGCGCGGCGCGCGTGCTCCAGCGCCCGCTCGCAGTGCCGCAGCGAGCGCTTCACCAGCCCGGCGCCGAACAGCAGCGTGGCGTAGAAGCCCGTGGCCACGCTCACCGCGTAGTCGCTGCGCGAGCGCTCCGCCATGTTGGTGGCCACCAGCGTGGCCCAGGTGAGCTTCTTGATGTCCGCGAAGTAGTAGATGCGGATGAGCGAGATGAGCGTGGACAGCTGCTTGAGGTACAGCGGCAGCCGGTGCGCCGGCAGCGGGCGCATCAGGAAGGGGAACACCCACGCCAGGAAGCGCAGGAGGAGGTTGCCCACCGTGCGCAGCGCCAGCGCTCCCAGGTTGCGCGGCGCGCCGTGCCCCATCAGCACCAGCGCCTGCTCCAGGTCCTGGATGGCCTTCGTGGACTCGCCCTTCTCCTGGTACGAGCGCCCCAGCCCCAGGTGGATCTCCGCCCGGCGTGACTCCTGCTCCTCGTCCGCCAGGCACTGCTCGAACATGAGGATGGCGCCGTCGTAGTTGCCCGCCTGCAGCAGCGTCTCCGCCAGCTCCTGCATCACCTTGCGCGTCTTGAGGAGGACCTCGTCCGGATCCAACGCGGTGGTGACGCCGAGGATCTCCAGCGCCCGGTTGTAGTGGTGGATGGCGTCTTCGTTGGCGTACTGCTCACGCGCGCTGCGCGCCGCCAGCAGCGTGTACTCCAGCCCCTTCACCTCGTCGTTTCCGGCGAGGTAGTGGTACGCGAGGATGCCCGCGGACTTGACGGGGTTGTCGCCCGCGCGCGCCTCGATGAAGCGCGCCATCCTCCGGTGCAGGTCCTCGCGCGCCGACACCAGCAGCGTGTTGTACGCCACGTCGCGGATGACGATGTGCTTGAAGATGCAGGTGAAGGGCTCCTCCAGCTCCAGGAGGATGAGCCCCAGGCCGCGCAGCGTGTCCACGGCCTCGCGGATGCGCTGCGGCGACACCGAGCCCGGCGCCAGCGCCGCGACGGCCTCCAGCGTGAAGATGCGCCCCACCACCGAGGCCACCTTCACCACCAGCTTCTCCGTCTCGCTCAACAGGTCGATGCGCGAGAGCACCACGTCCTGGATGGAGTCCGGCAGCTCCAGCCCCTGGAGGCTCCGCTTGAGCTCCATGCGGCCCGAGCCCGGCGCCACCACCCCCAGGTAGCCCTTCTCCACCAGCCCCTGGACGATGGACTCGGCGAAGAACGGGTTGCCCTGCACCTTCGCCAGCAGCATGTCCTCCAGCGCCAGGTCCGGCGGGTCCATGCGCAGGTGCATGCGCAGCAGGGCCCGCGTGTCGTCGTCATCCAGGCTGGACAGGTCCATCCAGCGCAGCCCCGGCAGCCCCTTCAGGTTCTTCAGCGGCTCGCCCGGCCGCATCGTCACCAGCAGCGTCAGCCGCAGCGAGGACAGCCGCGCCGCCACGTACTCGATGAGGTCGACGGAGATGTTGTCCGCCCAGTGCAGGTCCTCGAAGAACAGCAGCACCGGCTTCTGGCGCGACAGCTTCTCCAGCAGTTGGAAGATGATCTCGAAGACGACCTGGTTCTTGCGCCGCGCGTCCAGGCCGCGGGTGATGGGCTCCTCCTCCAGCGGCAGGCCGAGGATGGCGCCCAGCACCGGAATCCACTCCGGGCCCGCGTCCACCAGCCCCTCGAAGCCCTGGGTGAGCCGGCTGACCTGCGTGGCCAGGTCGTCCGCCTCGTGCAGGCCGAAGGCCTGGACCAGCACCTCCTTCCACGGGAAGAAGGGGGTGAACATCTCGTACGAGTAGCAGATGCCGTACAGGCTGCGCGCGTCCAGGCCGGACTCCGCCTCCTCCACCATCTTGGCGCCCAGGCGCGACTTGCCGATGCCCGCCTCGCCGGACACCACGCACACCCGGCCCTGCCCCGCCAGCGAGTCCTGGAGCGCGCCGCGCAGCGTCTCCAGCTCCACGCGCCGGCCGACGATGTCCCCACCGCCCTTGATGAGGAAGCTGCGCCGCACCTCCGTCTGAAGCCGGAACACCGGCACCGTGCGCGTGACGCCCTTGAGCTTCGCGTCACCCACGAACTCGGTGATGAAGCCGCCCTGCTGGAGCTTGCGCTCGGTGTGCGAGTCGATGTGGATGCCGGTGCCGCGCCCGTGCGTCATCAGGCGCGCGGCCAGGTTCACCACCTCGCCCAGCGCGGAGTAGCCCTTGCGCCACGGCGAGCCCATGTCGCCGAAGTAGGCGTGCCCGGTGGCGATGCCAATCTGCAGCTCCTGGACGAAGGGGAACGCGTCCCGCTCGCGGATGAGCTTGCAGGCCAGCTTGCAGGCCAGCACCTCCTTGTTCTGCTGGGCGGTGGGCGCGCCGAAGATGACGTAGAGGACGTTGCCCTTGTCCGTGAAGTCCGTCATCAGGAGCACGCCGCCGTGGTGCGCGCTCTCGCGCTGGACGTGCTCGTAGAAGGCGTTCAGCTCGCGGGTGAAGGCCTCGGCCTCGTCGGGCCCCGTGGTGCTGGTGAAGCGCAGGAAGAAGCAGGTGAGGTCGCGGAAGTCCCCGCTGAACTCCTGGTGCGCCGTCGTGATCTTCGTGAAGAGCACCGGGTGCAAGAGCAGCGCGCAGCGCGCCACCAGCTCCTCGCCCCCCGGCAGCGTGGCCGGCGGTGGAGGCCGGGCCTGGAGCGGCGCGGCGGGCTCCAGGCGGAAGGCCCCGTCCCGCGCCTCGCCCCGGCGCGCGGCGTCCGGGAGCAGCTCCCAGGCGCGCGGGCTCAGGAGCACCTCGCCCACCGTGGCGCGCTTCTCCGCGCCCACCGCCTGCTCCAGCGGCTGGCCGATGAGCGCCGGGTGCATCCACATGCCCGTGGTGCCGAGCATGATGCGGTGCGACTCGCCGAAGCCGATGCCGATGCGCGAGGACACGCTGAACCGCTGGCCCAAGAGCTCCAGCCGGGCGAAGCGCGCCAGCCGCTGCTGCACGTCCAGCGCGCACCGGGCCGCGCGCTGCACCACGTCCGAGTCGGACTCGCCCTCCACCGGCTCGTAGGCGGCGAGGATGGAGTCCCCGGCGAACTGGTAGATGTCGCCGCCGTGCGTCTTCACGACGTCGATCATCTCCGTGTAGTAGCTGGTCAGCAGGCGCTGGAGCGCGTCGATGCCGCGCGGGCCGGCGCCGCTCAGGCTGACGACGATGGGCGTGAAGCCCGCGATGTCCAGCACGAGGATGGCGCCGCGCACCGGCTCCACCAGCGGCAGCGCGTGCGGCTCCAGGTGCTCCAGCCGGCGGAGCATCGCACCCGGGACGTACGGGACGAGGGAGGCGAGGATGGAGTCCGAGTCGGCCGGCTGGCGCATGGGACTGTCCCTCAGGCCAGGGCCGTGTGGCGGATCCAGACGGCCACCGCGCACACCGCGGCGTAGAAGAAGATCTCCAACGTCTCCAACGGAGGCTGGGCCTTCCTCAGGGCGCCCCAGACGTGCACCACCACCATGGCCCCGCACACCAGGGCGATGAGGTCGAACAGCGCCGGCTGGCTGTCCGGGTCAGGGATGTACTGCACCAGCGTGAGGATGATGGCCGTCGCCACCCCGCCCAGGCACCGGGCGAAGTACACCGTCAGGTCCGTGTTCCCCTCGGGAATCTTCCACCCGAACACCCGCGCCCACTTCAGCGGGCACAGCAGCAGCGGCAGCCCGAAGACCGCCAGGAACGACAGCGTCGAGACCACGAGGAACCAGCTGGCGAGCGGATGTTGGGCGCTGATCATGACGGTGTGCAGGGACGTCCCGGCCGCCCTTTTCTTGGGCGGTGCCGACCGTACCCCGCATGTGAACCATTCTAGACGTTTTGTACACGCCGGGCCGCACCGGCCGTATCAATCCGCGAAGTCCCCGGAATCTGGCCCTTACGGGGCGTGCGGGCGACCTGCCTCCCGGACGGTCTCCAGGATGAACTCGGCGACGCGCTCCAGGGAGTCGGTGCGCTCGAGGTCCGCGTGGAAGCGGCGGAAGGACTCCGGGGGGCCGTAGAGGATGACGGGCTTGCCGTAGCGCAGGGCCAGGCCGGCCTCGGCGGCGGTGCCGGGCCCGCCGGGGAGCGCCACCAGGGCGTGCGGGGTGAGGACGTTGATGTGGTTGCGGCTGAGCAGGTCCGTGCCCTGCTCGCCGCTGAGCGGCAGGTGGGTGTAGATGGCCAGCTCCACGCCGGGGTTGGGGTAGCCGGGGCGGGGGCGGTACTCCCCGCCGTCCACCGTGCCGGGGACGATGCCGATGGAGATGCCCCGCCGGCCCTCCACCTGCACGAAGGCGTCCGCGGCCACGCGCATGACGCCGCTGCCCGCGCCGGTGAGCAGGTCGAAGCCCGCCTCGGCAATCCAGCGGACCAGGGGGATGACACGCTCCGCATGGTCCTCCTTGCCTGATCCGAAGACTCCGATGATCCGCCGTCCCCTGCGCATGGGCTCCGCTCCTCCACCTCATTGACCGGCCCCGGCCCCAGCTTCTTCCATGCTGGCGCGGACTTCCTTCCGCAACGGTTCAGTGCCCCACGCTCGGCGCGTCCGGCGTTCACCGATGGAAGGATCCACCCCCGGACACAGGCCCATTTGACGCTTGCATGACGGCCGGCGGTCCAGCTCGGCAGCGCTCCCGCCGGCGCCTCCCTGTCAGACCCCCTCTCTACCTTCGTGCACGTAAGCCTGGAGGTCGGCCATGTTCGATTGCTGTGGTGGGTGCGACCGTCGCGGGAGCGCCGGTGAAATCTTCGACTGGTGTGCCAACTGCGAGCTGTCGCGGTGCCCCGGCTGCATGGAGCTCGGCTGCTGCGACAGCGAGCCCGCGCGGTCCGGCC
Organism: Pyxidicoccus xibeiensis; assembly: GCF_024198175.1. NCBI lineage: Bacteria > Pseudomonadati > Myxococcota > Myxococcia > Myxococcales > Myxococcaceae > Pyxidicoccus > Pyxidicoccus xibeiensis. The sequence continues at coordinate 81,593 of NZ_JAJVKV010000002.1, read as the reverse complement.
GTGCCGCGCCGCTCCTGCTGCCGGACCCCTCCCCGGAGGATGAGGCGCTGTCCCTTCCCGAACACTTCGGTGGCCGGTGCTGCACCCGCGCGCGCGCCGTCGCGTGCTCCTGCGCCTTCCACTGGGTCTGCGAGGCCCATGGCGATCAGCACATCGGCACCCACGACTGAGGGCCGGCACGCCCCGGAAGAGGGAAGAAATCCCGGCACCCGCGTTCATCCCGTGTGAGTCCCCGGGCACGTCACCAGGCGTCGCCCCATCCGACGGGTAGGACGATGATGCCTTCGCCGTTCTCCGACATTTCGGGACATTCCGTTTTCTTGAGTCATCCGGTCGGGCCGCTAGCCTGTGAGCGCGGCGGGGGGGCTCGCACATGATGACGATTCTGGGACGCAGTCCCATACATGCCCGGCTGCTGGCGCTGGTGGACGCGGCGGCGGGAAACGACGCGGAGGTCCTCATCCAGGGGCCCAGCGGCGTCGGCAAGGAGCTGTACGCGCGGCGGGTGCACGAGCAGAGCCCGCGGGCGCCGCATCCCTTCATCCCGGTCAACTGCGGCGCCCTGCCCCCGGACCTCTTCGAGAACGAGCTGTTCGGCCACGTGGGCGGCGCCTTCACGGGGGCGCGCTCGCGCGCGAGGGGCCTGGTGGCCGAGGCGGAGCACGGCACGCTCTTCCTGGACGAGGTCGACGCGCTGCCCCTGGCCAGCCAGGTGAAGCTCTTGCGGCTCATCCAGCAGAAGGAGTACCGGCCGCTGGGAGACTCACGGCTGTATCGCTCGGACGTGCGCATCATCGCCGCCACCAACGCGGACCTGCTGGCGGAGACGCAGGCGGGCCACTTCCGCTTCGACCTGTTCTTCCGCCTGCGCGTGCTGCCCATCGAAGTGCCGCCGCTGCGGGAGCGTCCGGAGGACATCCCGCCGCTGCTGGAGCACTACCTCCAGCACTACGCCGTGGAGTACGGCCAGGCGCCCGTCACCTTCTCGCCGGAGGCGCTGGAGCGGCTGCTGACCTATTCGTGGCCGGGCAACGTGCGCGAGGTGGAGAACTGCGCGCGCTACCTCTTGTGCACGCGCCCCGGCTCGCGCGTGGAGGTGGAGCACCTGCCGCTGCTGTCGGAGCTGACGCCGAGCACGGCCGCGCGGCTGGAGGCGCAGCGCCTGTCCCGCGAGTCGTTCCAGGACGCCAAGCGCCGGGTGGTGGAGGCCTTCGAGCGCGCGTGGGTGGAGGAGTCCCTCACCGAGCACGAGGGCAACATCGCCGCCGCGGCCCGCGCCAGCGGCAAGCACCGGCGCGCCTTCTTCGAGCTGATGCGCCGGCACGGGCTGAAGGCGCGCTCGCGCTGAGGCGCCCCGCTCCGGCTAGCTCTGCTCCACGATGCTCCGGGCCTCCAGCGCGAAGACGTGGGCCTGCACCTGGTGCAGCAGCTCGGAGAGGCGCGCGCTGCACGCCGCGCTGCGCTCGGGGTCCGGCGAGCCAATCCCATCCGCGAGCTCGCGCCACTGCACGTCCTTCAGCAGCTGCTGCCGGAGCGCGGCCGTGACGACATCCGCCCAGGTGGGCTGGCTGTACGTGAAGTTCAGCGCCAGCGTGTCCTCCGAGGCGTCGGTGGAGTGCCAGTAGCCGCGCGGCACGAAGAGCACCGAGCCGGGCTCGAGCGCGATGACCTCGGCGCCCTCGGGCATCTGCTGGGGCAGCTCCTGCTCCAGGTAGCCGGCCAGCTCGGGCGAGGGAGGGCCCATGTTCATCGCCCAGCGGTCCGTGGGAAAGGGCACCTGGGTGTTGGGCGCGAGCGTCCAGCGCTTGGTGCCGCGAAGCTGCACGACAATGTTCGCGTTCGCGTCGAAGTGGGGGCTGTTGCCGCCGCCGGGCGGCGAGGCATAGACGATGGTCCGCGCGACGGCGTTGCGCGCCAGCCCCAGCTCGAGGGCCAGCGTGAACAGCCACTGCTCGAGCAGGGGGAGGAAGCGCTCCGCCGAGTCGAGGATGAGCGCCATGCCGCTGCGGTACAGCGCCCCGGCGGACTCCGCGTCCACCCGGATGACGCTGTGCTCGTCGCGCCGGTCCGGCAGCGCGACCATCACCGGGCCGCGGTAGGCGTGCAGCAGTCGCTCGAGGTCCTGGAGCTCGGGGAGCTGTGCGAGGGCCCCGAGCCGCTCGAGCGGACCGTGGCAGGCCAGGTGCCGCCGGGGCCAGTACTCCGCCAGGAAGTCGGAAGCCGAATGTGACGGGAAGAGCTGCTCGAGAAGGGGGCGCTCCGGCGACTCCAGATCCATGCGAAACGGTAACACGCGAGACGGAGGACCAGCAGGCCGTCCGACTCAGCGACGCATCAGCACCTGCAGACCTCCTCTTGCTCCCGCCAACCGGTAGCCGGCTCGTGCAAGGCGCTCAACCCCTGCCGCATCCATCCCGGCAGGGTTGCTCTCGAGCAGCCATTCGCCACCCTCCGCCTTGGAAAGCGTCAACTCCGGCACGACAGCCCCCCCGAGAAGCCCCTTCACCAAGCGCAGTTGACCCGTGAGGTGATCAGGCCCGTCCAGCTGCTGATCACGACGACGTTCATGCAGGGCGCGTCGAGAATTGAGCCTCGCCAGGCCACCCGCCAAGGTCGTGGACTCCCATCGCTGGATGTCGCTCTCCGCGGCGACAATCTCCGCCCGCAACTGCTTGCTCGTTCCAGCCCAGAGGACCCCACGCGGAGGAAGTGGGAATCGGGTTACCGTGGCCGCTGATGCCTCGAGAGTGAGACAGGCCGGTCCGGTATCCACGTCCGCCGACCAGGCTTCGCGCTGAACGGCCAGCTTCCTGAGGGAAAGGAAGGGCGCATGCTTCCCGAGCACCTCCAGCGTGTCGACGATGTTGCCCGTCTCCCCTTCCCACTGCAGCCGAAGCACCACCCCTTCGTCGCGCTCGTGGAGCACAGTCACATCCGCACCAGCGGCTACTTCCTTCAGCCGGGACAGCAGCTCCCCCTTGTCGGTTGGAGGGCAGTAGAGGCGCAGTCGGCGCTCTACCGTTTGTAGCTCGCGCTCCGACTCCGCCCGGTTCTCCAGCCGATCCTTCAATTCGGCGCGCACCAGCTTCGAGGTTCGCGCCAGGTCTCTCAGTTGCTGGATCTCCTCCGTCTCGCAGGCCACGAGCCCCAAGGCGGCTGTGACAAGGCACACCCGCATCCAAATGGGATGGGCCGTCATCGGACGGCGTACTCCGTCACTCTTCTGGTGAGTCATCGTCATCCCGTGGTGCCGCGGCTCACCCAAAGGCAGGCGCGACGCACCGTCCTACGGCCATGCGCGACGCGAAGCCACACGCCGTGAGTGGGAAGCGCGAGGACGCCTGGAATCAAGCCTCGGCTCCCCCCTTCACCCTGCCCACGGCCCGGAGCTGCCCCTCACGGGCCGGTGGATGTTTTCGTCCACCCCCATTCCGCAAGGGCCACGCGGGGTTGCGCGCGGGGGTGGAGGTTTTCATCCCGCTGGCCCCGGTGCAGCCCGTCCTTCGCTCCCTTCAAGTGTGCGGGATCACTGCGCCGCGCACGCCTGAGTGCATGGGCACGCGGGTTGCTGTCCTGCCTCCGACTCTTCCGCAGCACCATGGGGGTGTGCGCGAACGTAGGTGGGTGACGGGGGCAACGCAGTGGCAACGTATGCGGCCATCTCCGCGGTCGGTCAGGGCCTGCTGGCCCTGCTGGAGCAGGCGTGCCCCAAGCCCGAGTTCGAGGGCGCGAAGTTCCGCCTCTACCAGGCCGCTGACTTCAAGGCGCCCATGGACGAGGGCGTCTCCCTCTACCTGTACCGCGTCACGCCCAGCGTCACCCGCCGCAACCTCCCCGGCCGCGTGGACGCGCAGGGCCGCCGCACCCGCCGGCCCCTGCCGCTGGACCTCTATTACCTCCTGACGCCGTGGGCGAAGTCCGCCGTGAAGCAGCACCGGCTGCTCGGCTGGGCCATGCGGCAGCTCGAGGACACGCCCACCCTCACCGCCAGCTTCCTCAACCACTACGGCACGCCGGAGACGGACACCTTCCTGCCCGACGAGACAGTCACTGTCGTCTTCGACCCGCTGTCCATCCAGGACATGCTCAACATCTGGAAGCCGGGCGAGCCCAACCTGCAGATCTCCGCCACGTACATCGCGCGGATGGTGGGCATCGAGTCCGGCATCTCCGACGAAGAGGCCGGCCCCGTGCAGACGCGCGTCCTCGCGCCGGGGAGGTTGACGGAGCGATGAGGCCCGCCATCCACGTCATGGAGCGGCTGTCGCGCGTAGCCCCGCTGGGCGTGCGCTTCCGCGACGAGGCCACCGGCACCCTCGTCGGAGACGGCCTGGAGGTCAGCGCCTTCCCGCTGGGCCTCCCCGCCGCGCGCCGGCACTCCATCGTCAACCGCTCCGGCATCCACGTCCTCATGGACCTGCCCGGGCTGAGGGACCTGGAGTACGCCGACGGCGACGCAGGCGACGACGCGTGGTGGGCCGCCCTGCCCGCGCGCCGGCCCTACACCGTGGAGGTGCGCGACACGCTGGGCCGCTTCCTGCCCTGCGCCTTCCGCGCGGACCTTCCCCACCGCGGCCTCTTCACGCCCGACTGCGTGTCGTCCCCGCCCTCCCCCCTGTCGCCCAACGAGGGGCCCGCGGTGCCGCTCTACTCCGCGCCGTCGCGTCAGTCCGCGGTGCCCATGGCGGTGCTGCGCGCCGAGCTGTGGGACCAGCCGATGCGGATTCCCGCGGCCTGGGCGCTGGTGGAGGCCACGCCCGTGGCGGGCGGCGTCACCGCGCGCGGCATGGCGGACGCGCAGGGGCGGCTCGCCCTCTTCTTCCAGTACCCGGAGCCGGTGGACTTCGCGCCGGGCTCGCCGCTGGACGCGTCGAGCCTTCCCGCGGGGCCGCCCCTGCTGGACCAGTCGTGGGCGCTGCAGGTGCGCGTCCACTACGCCCGCCGCACGCCGGTGCCCCAGCTGCCGGACGTGTGCCTCACGCTGTCCCAGCCCCCGGCGGGGGTGTGGGCGGACAGCACGGGCAGCCCGCTGGAGCTGCTCGAGCCAACGCTGCGCTACGGCCAGGAGCTGGTCCTGCGCACCCAGAACGCGCCCCAGTCCCGGCTGTGGATCACCCCTCCCTAGGAAAGACCGATGCCCGAATATCTTGCCCCTGGCGTATTCGTCGAAGAGACCAGCTTCCGCTCCAAGTCCATCGAGGGAGTGAGCACGACCACCACGGGCTTCGTCGGCCCCACGCGCTACGGCCCGGTGGACCTGGAGCCGGAGCTCGTCACCAGCGTGGTGGAGTTCGAGCGCATCTACGGCAACCGCCGTCAGCTCGCCTTCAAGACGATTGGCTCCCTGCACAACTACACGTGGCACGCGGTGCGCGCCTTCTTCGAGGAGGGCGGCAAGCGGCTCTACATCAGCCGCGTCTACCGCAAGCCGGGTGACACGACCTACACCGGCCTGGACTCCACCATCGACCTGGGTGGCGGCACCACGGTGGCCACCGAGTACGCGGACGGCCACGCCCGCACGCTCCTGGACCTGACCGCGGCCAACAAGGCGGAGACGCTGGCCCTGACGGCGCGCTACCCGGGCTCGGCCGGAAACTTCCGCGTGCGCTTCTCCCTGCGCGTGGGTCAGAACGTCCTCTCCTTCGACGCCGGAGCGCCCCGCGTGGGCGCGCTGCTGCCACGGGACGTGGTGCTGATTCGCGACATCCGCTCGCCCATCTCCAGCCCGGTCGGCTCCGGAGAGCCCTACCTGGCGGAGTGGGACGAGGACGCGCAGGACTGGAGGTTCACCAAGGGCGACAGCAGCCCCATCACCTCCATCCTCCTGTCCAGCATCACCGAGGGCGACGGCTATGAGATTCGCGTCATCACCGCCGCGGTGACGGTCATCCCCACGGACGACCCGGCCTCCGCGCAGACGTGGGACGGGCTGGCGCTGGACCCCGCGCACACGCGCGCCGGAGCGGAGGACTCGCTGTCCGCGCGCTTCGGCTACGACGCCGCTGACACGGCGAAGAACCGCGACGTCCCCATCATCATCTCCGTGCAGGACCTCACCGACGGCCTGGGCGTGCTGCAGGCGTTCCTGGACGCCAGCCTGGCCAGCCCGCCGATGAGCCCGCCGCTGGACACGGCGCTGGAGGACCCGGACTCGCCCGAGTCGCAGCGCTCGCTGGAGGTGCTGCTCAAGGGCGGCAGCGACGGCGTGCGGCCCACCGCGGACGAGTACAAGGGCCAGCAGATCGTCAACACCACCCGGAAGACGGGCCTGGTGCAGTTCGAGGACCTGGAGGACATCTCCATCGTCGCCGCGCCCGGCTCCACGTTCGGGTACGAGAACGGCTACGGCAACGACGCGGCCAGCATCATCAACCTGCTCATCTCGCACGCGCAGCGGATGAAGTACCGCATCGCCGTGCTGGACAGCGGCAACGGGCAGACGCTGTCGCAGGTGCGGGCGCTGCGCGCCAAGATTGATTCGAGCCACGCGGCCCTCTACTACCCCTGGGTGAAGGTGCTGGACCCCGTCACCCGCCAGCCCATCTTCCTGCCGCCCAGCGGCTTCGTGGCGGGCATCTACGCGCGCAACGACGTCAACCGTGCCGTGTACAAGGCCCCCGCCAACGAGGTGGTGAACTTGGCGCTCGGCTTCGAGTTCAGCCTGAGCAAGGCGCAGCAGGAGGTGCTCAACCCCGAGGGCATCAACGCCTTCCGCTTCTTCGAGGGCCGCGGCAACCGGCTGTGGGGCGCGCGCACCACGTCGTCGGACCCCGAGTGGAAGTACGTCAACCTGCGCCGCTACTTCGCCTACCTGGAGCGCTCCATCGACAAGGGCACCCAGTGGGCGGTGTTCGAGCCGAACGGCGAGCAGCTCTGGGCGAACGTCCGGCGGACGATTGAGGACTTCATGCTCAACGAGTGGCAGGCGGGCGCGCTGCTCGGGGACAAGCCTGAGAAGGCGTACTTCGTGAAGTGCGACCGCAGCACCATGAGCCAGAACGACCTGGATAACGGTCGGCTGGTCTGCCTCATCGGCGTGGCGCCGCTGCGCCCGGCCGAGTTCGTCATCTTCCGCATCGGCCAGTGGACCGGCGACCGGAAGTAACCCTCCTGGAGACCACCCATGGCTGTCTTTCGTGATCGCCCCTATGTGCAGTTCAACTTCCTGGTCGACCTGGGCACCGGCACCACCGACGGACCGGACGCGGGCTTCCAGGAAATCTCCAACATCGGCATGGAGGTCACCGTCGCGGAGTACCGCAACGGCAACGAGAAGGAGAACAGCGTCCGCAAGATTACCGGCCTGAACAAGGCGACGGACGTGACGATGAAGCGCGGCGTGATTGGCTCGCTCAGCCTCTACAACTGGCTGAACCAGCTGCGCAACGGCGACGCCAACGCCCTGCGCACCGTCACCATCCAGCTCCAGAACGAGGACCACACGGCGGTGGTGCAGACGTGGAAGCTCTTGCGCGCGCGCATCATCAAGCACATCAGCGGCCCCATGAACGCCAAGGGCACCGACGTGGCGATGGAAGAGCTCACCATCGCGTACGAGCGGCTGGAGATGGAGTGACGTGAGCCGCCCCGCCGCCAGACGCCTTCCCGGCCTCCGGTTCGAGATGCAGGCGCCGCCCGTGGCGGACGCGCTGCCTCGGATGGACGTGGCCGCCTTCGTCGGCTTCGCCGCATCCGGCCCGCTGCACGTGCCGGTGGTGGTGGAGGACGTGGCGGACTTCGAGGCCGTGTTCGGCCCCGCGCCCCTGCTGGCGTGGGACGCGGAGCGGGGCGAGCCGGTGTACGCGCAGCTGGAGCCGGCCGTGCGGGCCTTCTTCCGCAACGGCGGCCGGCGCTGCTGGGTGGTGCGGGTGGCGGGCCCCAGCGCGCGCGCCAACACCTTCCCGGTGCCGGGCCTGCTGCGGGTGACGGAGGGCGGCGGCGTGTCCGAGGCGCTGGCGCGGGCACGCTCGGAGGGAAGCTGGTCCGACGCGGCCCAGGTGGCGTCCTCCATCCACCGCGAGCCGGTGGAGCTGGTGGACTGGCACACCTCTCTCGACGGCGGCGTGGAGCTGACGGTGACGGCGCCCGGCGGCGTGGCCGTGGGCGACCTGCTGCGGGTGAGCTTCGACGGGACGAGCTGCGCGCTGCTGGCGCCGGTGGAGGCCGTGGAGGCGGTGTCGATGGAGACGGTGCCGACCTGGTCGGGGCCGGTGCCCCGGCGGGTGACGGCGAAGGTGCTGGCCCCTCGCGCGCGGTGGCTGCAGTCGGACGTGGCGCCCGTGGACACCACGCCCTTCATCTCCTGGACGCGGGGCGTGGGCGACGAGGTGTCCCTGGACGTCACCGCGCTGGACGACCCGGGACCGGGCACCACGCCGCGCGTCCTCACGCTGACGCTGGACCTGGACCCGGAGCAGGCGCCTCCCGCCGGCACGGTGCTGCGCATCGTGGACGCGTCCACCGGCGAGCACTGGCTGCCCGTGGAGGCCGTCGTCCTGGGCCAGGGCGTGGGCGCGGCGGTGCAGGTGTCCGGCGTGGCGTCGCGGGTGCTGACGTCCGCTCCGCCGGAGGTGGCGTCCGCGCCCGCCTGGTGCGAGCGGCTGACGCTCGGCCTGTGGACGCGGCGGGGCGAGGGGCAGCCAGCGCGGCTGGAGCGGCTGGGCTTCTGCCCCCAGCACCCGCGCCACTGGGCCGCGCTGCCCACGGACGTGGAGCGCGCCCGGCACGAGGACGCCCTGCCCTCGCGCCTGCCCGAGGAGCGGCTGCCGCAGGACTGGCGCCAGGGCGTGCCCTCCGAGCGCTTCCCCCTGGCGGGCCCCGGCGCGGAGGGCGAGGCCTTCTCCATCCCCCTGGGCCTGACGGACCAGCCCACCGCCTTCGTGGGCTGCACGCCGCCGCCCGGTGACGCGCTGGTGCGCGACGGGCTGGCCACCTTTGGCTCGGAGCTGTTCCTGGACGCGGGCGTGAAGTCCCTGGGCACGGAGGCGCTGCTCTCCACGGCCGACTTCCTCCGCTACCAGAGCACCCAGCCGCGCGCCCTCAAGGGCCTCCACGCGGTGATGGACCGGCTGGATGCCAGCCTGGTGTCAGTGCCGGACGCGGTACACCGCCCGTGGGTGCTCACCGGCCGCCCCGCCGTGCCGCCTCCCGAGGACGGCGAGCCGCTGCCCGAGCCCGCCTGGGGCTCGTTCCTCGACTGCGCCCTGCGTCCCCCGCCCCCGCCGGAGCCGCTGGTGGCACAGCCCGAGGAGCCCGCCTCCGGCCAGGCCTTCACCCTCACCTGGGCGCTGGTGGACGGGACGGGCGTCGTCTACGTGCTGGAGGAGGCCACCCGGCCGGACTTCAGCGACGCCGCCGAGGTGTACCGGGGGCCGCTGGTCGAGCGCACCCTCTACGGGCGCACCACCGGCACGCGATACTACCGCGTGCGCGCCGAGCGTGGGGGCGTGACGGGCCCGTACGCGCCGGGCGTGGCCGTCACCGTCGCGCCCCAGGCCCGGTGGCGCCTGGTGGCCACGGACGCGTACGACGTGGGGCCGCTGCTCGCCGTGCAGCGCGCGCTCCTGCGGATGGCGTGCGTGCGGGGAGACCTGCTGGCCGTGCTGTCCCTGCCCGAGCACTACCGGGAGGCGGACGCCATGGCGCACGCGGCGGCGCTCCAGTCCCCGCTGGGCGCGGAGGAGGACGGCGTGCCGCCGCTGGGCTTCGTGGAGGAGCACGCGCTGTCCTTCGGCGCCCTGTACCACCCGTGGACGTTCGTCACCGAGGAGGGCCGGCTCGCCACGCCCCGGCGCATGCCTCCGGACGGCACCGCCTGCGGCGTGCTGGCGCGGCGGACGCTGGCGCGCGGGGCGTGGGTGGCCCCGGCCAACGAGCCCTGGGACGGCGTGGTGGCGCTGAACCCCGCGCTCAGCCAGGACCGGTGGCTGGACCTCCAGGAGGCGCAGGTGAACGTGGTGCGCCAGGAGCCGCGCGCCTTCCTCACGCTCTCCGCCGATACGCTGGCCACGGACCCGGAGCTGCGGCCCATCCACGTGCGCCGGCTCTTGTCGCTGCTGCGGCGCTCGGCGTTGCGGCTGGGCGCCACCTATGTCTTCGAGCCCAACGACGCCAGCTTCCGCCGCCGCGTCCAGTACGGCTTCGAAGTCCTGCTGGGAGAGTTGTTCATCCAGGGCGCCTTCGCCGGGAAGACGCCCGCGACAGCCTTCCAGGTGGTGACGGGCGACGCGCTCAACACGCCCACGCAGGCGGAGCAGGGACGCTTCTTCGTGGACCTCAAGGTCGCGCCGTCCCAGCCCCTCACCTTCCTCAGCGTGCGGCTCGTCCAGAGCGGCGAGCGCGGGCTCGTCACGGAGGTCCGCTAGGCCATGTCCGACCCCAAGGAAGAGCTGGTCGTCGCGCCCTTCACTGCCTTCAACTTCGCGGTGGAGATCGACATCCCCGGCGTCGGCCCCAAGGCCTGCGAGGCCGCCTTCGCCGAGTGCGACGGGCTGGAGATGACGATGGACGTGAAGACCATCCGCGAGGGTGGCAACAACGCCCGGCAGATAAGGCTGGCGGGCGCGCTGAGCTACGGCCAGCTCACGCTCAAGCGCGGCATGACGGCCAACGACGACCTCTGGTTCTGGTTCGAGCTGATGCAGACGCGCCCCCGCATGCGGGCCAGCGCGCAGGTGGTGGTGTTCGCGCCCGACCGCGAGCGCACCGAGCGCGCCCGCTTCGTCCTGTCGCGGTGCCTGCCGGTGAAGCTGAAGGCGCCGCCGCTCAACGCCAAGGACGGCATGGTGGCCATCGAGGAGCTGCAGCTCGCCTACGAGTCCCTCACCCGCAAGCCCGTGTCCGGAGGCGCCTGACCATGGCCGATGATGTCGCGCCGCTCGCCAAGGCAAAGCTCATCCAGCTGGATGCAAGCTTCACGAATCCCCTCAGCGGTGGAGCCACCGCCGACGTGCAGTTCAACCCGGAGACGCTGAAGGTCTCCTTCGCCAACCAGGTGCAGCAGCCCTCCGGTGGAGGTGGGAACGGCGGTGGAGGCGGAGGCGGTCGCAGCGGAGACCAGCGTGGCCAGCCGGCGCAGCAGTTCGTGGGCGCCGGCACCACCAAGCTGGCCGTGCAGCTCTGGTTCGACGTGACGGGCCAGCCGGAGGGCAAGTCCGGCGCCGTGGACGACGTGCGCAAGCTCACGGGGAAGGTCGCCTTCTTCATGAAGCCGGAGAAGAAACCGGGGTCGGAGACGGAGTACCTCCCGCCCGGGGTGCGCTTCCTGTGGGGCAGCTTCAAGTTCGACGGAATCATGGAGTCGATGGAGGAGTCGCTGGAGCTGTTCTCCTCCGAGGGCCTGCCCCTGCGCGCCAGCGTGTCCTTCACCCTGACGCAGCAGAAAATCGACAAGTACACCTTCGAGCCGACGAAGGCGCCGCCGGCCTCTCCGGCGCGCAGCCCCAGCGGCAAGCCGCCGGGTGAGGCGCCGATGACGCCTACGCCCTCCGGCATGTCGCTGCAGCAACTGGCCGCCGCCGTGGGCAAGGCCGGGAACTGGCAGGCCATCGCGGCGGCGAACGGCATCGAGAACCCGCGGCAGCTGGCGCCCGGGCAGTTGGTGGATCTGCAGGCCGGGCTCAAGTTCGGAGTGAAGCGGTAGAGGGGGCACGCACATGGCCGTGGTCATCAACGAGCTGGAAGTCGTGAGCGAGCCGCCGTCCGGCACTGCCTCGAGCGGAGGTGCCACGGGAGAGGCAGGCCCCTCCGCGTCCGGCGTGCAGCGGGCGCATGACCTGGAGCTGGAACTGGAGCGCCGGCGCGTGCGCAGGGAGCGCGCGCGCGCGCACTGAAGGAATGAACCGGAACCCCCATGGCTGACGGCAACGGCACCGACTCCCGGCTTCGCAGCGCCCGTCCCACCCTGCGCGTGGACGGAGTGGACCAGGCCACGCTCGTCGGCGGCCTGCTGGAGCTGTCCATCGTCGAGACGGCCCAGGGGCTGTACCGGTGCGAGGCCACCTTCGGCAACTGGGGCCCCAAGGACGGAGAGACGGGCTTCCTCTACTTCGACCGGCAGTTGCTGGACTTCGGCAAGCCCTTCGAGGTGCGGCTGGGCACCACCGACGTGCTCTTCGAGGGCCGCATCACCGCGCTGGAAGCAGGCTTCCAGGAGAACGCGCCGCCCACGCTGACGGTGCTGGCGGATGACCGGCTCCAGGACCTGCGGATGACGCGGCGGACGGCCACGTACGCGGACGTGAGCGACGCGGACGTGGTGAAGCAGATTGCAGGCAAGCACGGGCTGACGCCCGAGGTGGACATGCCGGGCCCCAAGCACAAGGTGCTGGCCCAGCTCAACCAGAGCGACCTGGCCTTCCTGCGCGAGCGCTGCCGCGCGGTGGACGTGGAGCTGTGGGTGGAGGGCCGCACGCTGAAGGCGAAGAAGCGCGGCGCCCGCTCCAGCGGCGAGCCGGTGAAGCTGGCGCGCGGCGGCCAGCTGCAGGCCTTCACGGTGCTGGCGGACCTGGCGGGCCAGCGCTCCATGGTGACGGTGAGCGGCTGGAGCGTGCAGGACAAGGACACGGTGAAGCACGAGGCGGGCCCGTCCGTGCTGGGCGCGGAGCTGGGCAACGACGAGAGCGGCGCCAGCCTGCTGTCCTCCAAGCTGGCCGAGCGCAAGGAGGCGGTGGTCCACACGGTGCCACTCAACGGACAGGAGGCGCAGGCGCGCGCGGAGGCGTGCTTCCGCCAGCAGGCACGGCGCTTCGTGGTGGGCCAGGGCACGGCGCAGACGGACGCGCGGCTGCGGGTGGGCACCCGGGTGGAGCTGACGGGGCTGGGGCCGCTGTTCAGCGGCAAGTACCACCTGGCGGAGGTGAAGCACCTGTTCGACTCCGCGCGCGGCCTGCGCACGGAGTTCGTGGCCGAGCGCGCGGGACTGGGGAGGGCTTCGTGATGGACGGCTCGGCGTGGGACCTGGTGACGGGTGAGCGCGCGTCCGACGGGCTGGGCGGGCGCTTCTATGGCCTGTACCCGGCGCGCGTCACCGACATCAAGGACCCGGACAGCCAGGGCCGGGTGAAGGTGGCGCTGCCCTGGGCGGCGGACGCGGCGGGCGGCGGACAGTACGAGGCGTGGGCGCGGCTGGCCACGCTGATGGGCGGCAACAACCGCGGCTCCTGGTTCGTGCCGGACGTGGAAGACGAGGTGCTGGTCGGCTTCGAGGGCGGCGATGCGCGACGGCCCTACGTGGTGGGCGCGCTGTGGAACGGCAAGGACGCCCCCCCGGAGAGCATGGACGGCGCGGGGAAGAACGCGAAGAAGGTGCTGCGCTCGCGCAACGGCGTGGTCATCACACTCGACGACACCGACGGCAAGGAGACGCTGACGCTGGAGACGCCCGGCGGCCAGAAGGTGACGCTCAAGGACGGGCCGGGCGCCATCGAGGTGCAGGACAGCAATGGCAACTCCGTGAAGCTGGAGTCCAGCGGCATCACCGTGAATGCCTCGGCGAAGGTGACCATCACCGCCAGCACCGCCGAGATTTCCGCCAGCATGCTCACCGTCAACGCGGGCATGTCGAAGTTCAGCGGCGTGGTGCAGGCGGACACGGTCATCACCAACAGCGTGGTCAGCGCCTCGTACACGCCGGGCGCGGGGAACGTGTGGTGATGGCCACGGCGCTCGCACATCCCGTCCAGTGGGTGACGGCCACGCCGCTGTGGGGCCCGACCACCAAGAAGCTGGAGCGCATCCAGGCGCCCGGCATCCTCCAGTTCGACTCGGACCGCTTCATGGAGGAGCTGGCCGAGCGGCTCCAGGGCGCCGCGCGCCCGGACCTGACGTCCCTGCTGGTGACGCGCTTCGAGAGCTTCCACGAGCGCGTCCCCGGCGAGCCCCCGGACGACCTGAACCGCACGCCCAAGCTGTACCAGCCCGCGCATGGGCGCTTCTACCTGGTGGCGTCCAGCCTCGTGTGCCGCCTGCCCGGCATGCCCGACCACGTGGTGGACCTGCCCAGGGGCGAGAAGGCCGCCTTCGTGCTGCGCCGGGACTTCGGCAACGGCCGGGAGGGCGCGTGGGTGCCCATGTCGCCGGAGAACCCGGCCGACAAGCGCCGCATCTGGAAGGAACTGCCCGCGGCGCAGACGGGCACGCTGACGAAGGGCGAGGAGCTGTTCCCCCTCTTCCCGATGAACTTCCAGATGGACGGCAAGCGCCGCCGGATGCTGGTGGGGCTCATCCCCACGTCCAGCCGCGACACCTTCGAGTCCGCCGCCGCCTTCGAGGACACGGACCCGAACACCGGCCTGGACCCGGAGAAGATGCTGATGTCCGAGGCCGAGGGGCAGGTGCTCGCGCCGTACGAGCAGCTCAAGGCCTGGACGAAGACGACGGCCGAGGCGGAGGAGGTGCAGAAGGAGGCCACGCGCTTCCTGCTGGTGGACTTCGCCACCTTCCTGGAGGAGCGCCTGCCCACGCTGTGGGCCCTGCTCAACAAGGCCTCCCCGGGTCCGGCGCCTGCGGGCGCCACGCTGGCGCTCTACAACCTCTTGGCGGGCAACTTCGTCCAGGGCAGCTCGGGTGACACCTGGCAGGCGGCGCTGCACAAGGCGATGCAGCAGCGCGTGGCCGTCCTCAACGGCACTACCAACACGCTCGACTACAACCTGCGCGACGGACAGCTGGCGGTGGCCACGCTGCGCTCCGCGCTGGAGTCGGCTGTCACCGTGGGGACCTACAGCCTGCCACCGGAGCCGGAGCCCGTGCCCAAGCTGGAGGAGCCGGGCGTGGCCAAGTACGTGCTGCGCTGTGTGTACCTGAAGCCGCACTGTGGAACGCTCTGCCCTCCCCTGGTGAGCGCGCGCTCGATGGCCTTCACGCTGGCGGCGTTCTTCGACCCGGACGCGCCCGCGAGGCCCATCCGCATCGAGCTGCCGGTGGACACCAGCATCCGCGGGCTGCGCAAGTTCAAGAAGAACGTCGGCTTCACCCTGTCCAAGGGGCTGCGCAAGCAGATGTCCCGCGTGGCGGGGCTGGAGAAGACGATGAAGGGCGAGCTCGACGACGGGCTGAGCTTCGACCTGGGAGAGCTGTGCATGTTCTCCATCCCCATCATCACGCTGTGCGCGTTCATCGTCCTGATGATCTTCCTCGCACTGCTCAACATCATCTTCTGGTGGCTGCCCTTCCTGAAGATCTGCCTGCCGAAGCCGAGGGTGGGGTAGCCCATGGACGCCGGAAAGCTCATAGGCCGAGGCATCAGCTTCCCCCCGCGCGTGGGCCCTGACGGGCGCGTGCAGTGGTCCGAGGGGGAGCGCAACGTGCGCGAGAACATCCAGGTCATCCTGGCCACCGAGCCGCCGGAGCGCCTGCTGCTGCCGGAGTTCGGCGCCGGGCTGGCGCGCTACCTCTTCGAGCCGAACACCGTCGCAACGCGCGCGCAGATCGCCGACAGCATCAGCCGAGCCCTGGCCCGCTGGGAGCCGCGCATCATCGTGGAGTCCGTGGACGTGGAGGCCGACCCCCAGGATGACCGGGCCGCCACCGCAACCCTCACCTACAAGCTCGTCGCCACCGGGGCGCGCGAGCGGCTCAGCCTGAGCGTCACGCTCGCGGGGTAACCAACACCGTGCCACTCACCCTGCCCACCATCGACGACCGGAAGTACCAGCAGCTGCTGGACGAGGCGCTGTCGCGCATCCCCGTCCACAACCCCGAGTGGACCAACTTCAACAAGGCCGACCCGGGCGTCACGCTGCTGGAGCTGTTCTCCTTCCTCACGGAGAGCCTCCTCTACCGCGCCAACCAGATTCCGGAGCGCAACCGGCTCAAGTTCCTCCAGCTGCTCGGCGTGCCGCTCCAGCCGGCGTCGTCCGCGCGCGGCCTCGTCGCCTTCCGCAACGAGCGCGGCGGCCCGCCCCAGTCCCTCACGCTCACCGACGGCGTGGAGGTGCGCGCCGGCCAGGTGCCCTTCCGCACCGAGCGCGGCCTGGATGTGCTGCCGGTGGAGGCCGCCTTCTTCTACAAGCGCAGCGTGGCACCCGAGGAGCGCGTCAAGGAGTACTACCAGGAGCTGTACGCGTCCTTCACCGCCACCACGCCCCCGCCCGCGCCGCCCGACCAGCTCCAGTTCTACGAGACGACGCCCTTCTCCCCGCGCGGCACCGAGCCGCTGGACTTGAACACGCAGGCCATCGACCGGGCGCTGTGGGTGGCGCTGCTGCTGCGGCCCGCGGACCGGAAGCTGCCGGACGCGCTGAAGCGCGCCCGCGAGGAGCTGAAGGGCAAGGTGCTCACCGTGGGCCTCGCGCCGGCCGGAGACACGGGCGGCCGGGACCTGGTGCCCAACGGGCAGGCGCGGCCGGAGGGCTCGGCGGTGCTGCAGTTCCAGCTGCCGAGGCTGCCTCCGGAGGGCAAGCTCCCGGAGAGCGCGGCGGAGCGCAACGCGAGCTGGCGCACCCTGGCCACCGCCGAGGTGCCCGCCGAGCCCACCGTGGTGGACGTCCCCCTGCCCTCCTCCGTGGCGGAGCTGGAGCTGTGGACGAACCTGGACCCGCTGGAGGCGGGCACCCGCGACTTCCCTCCCGCGCTGGACGACGAGGAGCTGGAGGCGCGCGTGATTACGTGGGTGCGCATCAACTCCTCCGCGCCCGTGTCCACGAAGCTCCTGTGGGCGGGCATCAACGCCGCGCCGGTGACGCAGCGCGAGCGCGTGACGGGCGAGCTGCTGCCCGAGGGCACCGGCGAGCCGGACCAGGCGGCGAAGCTGGCGCGCGCGCCCGTGCTGCCGGGCTCCGTGAAGCTGACCGTCATCCCCATCAACGGCACGCCCGAGACGTGGGAGGAGATCGACGACCTGATGAGCGCGGGCCCCGAGGTCGCCGCGCCCGACCCGCGCCTGCCGCCGGGCACGCCCGCGTCCACCAACACCCGCGTGAAGGTGTTCAAGCTGGACGCGGAGGCCGGTGAGCTGCGCTTCGGTGATGGCGCGCACGGCGCACGGCCTCCCCCCGGCGCCACCCTGCGCGTGGACTACGACCAGGGCGTGGGCCGCGCCGGCAACGTGGGCCCGGGCACGGTGACGAGCGGCCCCGCCCTTCCGCCGGGCCTCCAGGTGGAGAACCCGCTGCCCACGTGGGGCGGCGCGGACGCGGAGAGCGTCAGCACGGGCGAGAAGCACATCACCCGCTTCCTCCAGCACAGGGACAGGCTGGTGACGGCGCAGGACTTCGAGGCCGTCACCCTGCGCACGCCCGGCGTCGCGGTGGGCCGCGTGGAGGTGCTGCCCGCCTTCCACCCCGCCCTGTCACCCAACGAGCCCGGAGACGCGCCGGGCGCCGTGACGGTGATGGCCATTCCCCGCTTCGAGCCCGACCCCGCGGAGACGCAAGGCACGGACGGCTTCCTGGACGCCATCGCCTGCTGGCTGGCGCCCCGCCGGTTGGTGACGACGGAGATCTTCGTGCGCCGCCCCGTCTACAAGCCCGTCTGGGTGACGGTGGGCCTGGAGGTGGTGGCGGGCGTGTCCCAGGCGCAGGTGCGCGAGGCGGTGAAGGCCGCGCTCACCGCCTTCCTGTCCCCGCTGCCGCCCGAGGACACGGAGCTGCTGGAGCAGACGGTGTCGCTGGCGGGCGCGCCGCAGGCCGCGGTGGCGCAGCGGGGCTGGCCGCTGCGCAAGGCGGTGGTGGCGCTGGAGCTGGCGGCGGTGGCCAGCCGCGTGGCCGGCGTGGCGCTGGTGCGCGGCGTGCGGCTGGGCCTGGCGACGGGCGCGCAGCAGGAGCAGGTGCCGCTCACGGGCCTGCAGCTCCCCCGGCTGGCCGGCCTCGCCGTGGCCGTGGGGGACCCGCCGTCGCTGGACGAGCTGCGCGGCACCGGCCCCGTGGCCACCGGCGCGCAGCGCCCCTTCGTGTCCGTGCCCGTCGTCCCGGAGGAGTGCCGGTAGATGGACGCCAACGGGACACGCTTCCACCTGCTGCTCGGTCGCGACGACTGGGGCCGCTGCACGTCCGAGTCCGGCGGCCGGCCCCTGTCCGAGGCCTGGAGCGACCCGTCCGGCACCGGTGCCGACGTGGCCTGGGACGCCATCCGCGCGGAGATTTCCCTGCGCGCGGAGCTGTTCCGCTTCGTGGCCGCGCCTCGCGACGTGCCTCCGAAGCTCGAGGACCGGCGCGGCGCCGCGAGGGACCGGTACGGCAACTTCTACTGGATTGGCAGCGACGGGCTCACCGTGAAGGTGCTGTCCAGCGGCTCGCGCGTCACCAGCACCTTCTGGCCGCTGGCCCCCTCCGAGCCTTCCACTCCGCGCCCCGGAGGCTTCGGCCCCGTCACGCCGCCGGCCACGCCCGCGCTGGTGCCGCTCGGTGGCCTGGGCATCACGCTGCACCACTACCTCGTGGTGGGCACGCTGGCGCCGTCCGCCGGGCTGCTCGTGTTCGACCTGCACTCCGGTGGCCCGCCCGTCCAGCACCGGTGGCCCGCGAGCGTGCCCTTCGCGCCGTGGGACATGGCGGCCACTCCGGACGGCGGGCTGGTGGTGCTGGACCGGGTGAACCGCCGCCTGTGGCGCCTGGACGCGGAGCTGCGCGTGGTGCGGCTGGGCGGCGACTCCGTGCTGTCCGCGGAGGTGGTGGAGGTGTTCCAGCCCTCGGCGGGCGGCCCCCAGCGGCGCGTGCCCGCGTCCACCTTCCCGGAGCCGATGACGCTAGATGCCTCGACGCCGCTGGCGGTGGAGGACCCCGTCTCCGTGGAGGTGCTGCCGGACGGCCGCGTGCTGGTGCTGGACCGGGGCGCCGTCGAGAGCCGCCTGCTCGTGTACCGCGACGGGCAGCCCGAGGGGACGCCGGTGGTGCTGGAGGTGGAGGGCATCCTCCAGGGCTCCGGCGCGGCGTTCAGCTACGCGCTGGTGGCGCATGACATGGCCCTGGTGACGGGCGCGAAGGACGTGCCGGACCGGGTGCTGGTGGTCGGCCGCGACGGCAACCAGGTCTTCGCCTTCGACCTGCACACCGCCGGGAACGGCACCCTCACCGCCGTGCCCCAGCCGGACTACCTGCCCCTGCGCCTGTTCGGCGGCAAGGCGCTCATCGCCTGGGGCAGCAGCGCCTACTACGACTTCGCGGACACCTTCGTGCCCCTGGTGGCCCAGCGCCGGCCCCGCTACGTGCCCGAGGCCACCCTGCTCACGCCGGTGCTCGACGGCCGCTCGCCGGACTGCGTGTGGCACCGGCTGATGCTGGACGCGTCCATTCCTCCCGGCGCCCGCGTCACCGTGCGCAGCCGCTCGGCCAACGAGCGCGCGGACCTGGAGGCCGCGCCGTTCATCGACGAGCCCGCGCTGTACAAGCGCGGCGGCGGCTCCGAGCAGCCCTTCGTGCAGGCGGCGAAGGGTGAGCACCGCGGCACCTTCGAGGTCCTCTTCCAGCGCGCGAAGGGCCGCTACGCGCAGGTGGAGCTCACGCTGCACGGCGGCGGCGCCACCACGCCCCGCATCCATGCGCTGCGCGCGTGGTACCCGCGCTTCTCGTACCTGGCGCAGTACCTGCCCGGCCTCTACCGGCAGGACGTGGAGTCGGGGAGCTTCCTCGACAGGTTCCTCGCCAACACGGAGGGCCTGCTCACCTCCGTGGAGGACCGCATCGCCGCGGCCCAGGTGCTCTTCGACGCGCGCGGCGCTCCGCCCGAGGCGCTGGAGTGGCTGTCGTCCTGGTTCGGCGTGGCCCTGGACCCGGCCTGGGACGAGCCCCGGCGCCGCCTCTTCCTGCGCCACACGCTGGACTTCTTCCAGTGGCGGGGCACACCGCGAGGCCTGCGCATGGCGCTGCGCGTGTCGCTGGACGAGTGCCCGGACGACTCCATCTTCACCGAGGACTCGGACCCCACGCGCTCGCGCTTCCGCATCGTCGAGCGCTTCCGCTCCGCGCGCACGCCCTTCATCACCCCGCCGGAGGCCCTGGAGACGGAGGGCATCCATGCCGTGGCCACCGCCACCTCCACCCGCTGGGAGCCCTCCCAGGGCCGCGGGCAGCTGCTGGACCGGTACCGCGCGGCGCTGGTGGCGGCGGGCGTGACGGCGGTGACGGAGAGCTTCCCGCTGCGGGAGCCGGCCGACGCGAAGATTGCCGGCGTCTGGCGTTCCTTCTCCATGGAGGCGCTGGGCTTCCTGCCAGCGGCCACGGCGACCGACACGCCGGTGTGGCGCGACTTCCTGATGCGGAGGTACCGGAGCGTGACGGCGCTCAACGCGGCGCACATCACCTCGCTGGCGGGCTTCACGCAGGCCGCGCTCCCCACGGCGCTGCCCGCGGACGGCCCGGCGCAGGCGGACTGGTACCACTTCGAGACGGTGGTGCTGCCGGTGCGCGCCGCGGCCCACCGCTTCACGGTGGTGCTGCCGGTGCCGTCGGGAAGCTCGGCGCAGGAGCAGCGCACGCGGCAGGAGCAGGCCCTGCGGGTGGTGGCGGTGGAGAAGCCGGCCCACACCGTGTTCGACGTGAAGTTCTACTGGGCCATGTTCCGCGTCGGCGAAGCCCGCCTGGGCGTGGACACCCTGATTGACCTGGGCAGCCGTGCCCCCGAGCTGATGCCCGCCATGAAGCTCGGCCGGGAGTACCTGGCGGAAAGCCATCTGGCCCCGAGACCTCCACAGGATGCCAAGGACCGGCAAATCCTGGGGAGAGACCCGCTCGGGCGTCGTGAGACCCACGGGAGCGACATCCAATGAGCACCTTCACTTCGACGTCCGTACCACGCGCGGCGGCCGACCCCACCAAGCACGTCAACTACGTGCTCGGAATGGTGCTGGGCGTGGACGACTTCAACCAGGAGTTCGCCTACCTCTCCGAGCGGGACCGGTGGCTCGCCAGGGATTTGCTGGGCTACGGCACCGCGTGGGGACTCGCCGTCACCCAGGGCCTGGGCACCCGGGGCCCCGAGGTGCGGGTGTCTCCCGGCGTGGCGCTGACCAAGCGAGGCCAACTGGTGCGCGTCACGCCCGCGCAGTGCGCGTCGCTCAACGACTGGCTGAAGGCGAACCGCGAGGGGGTGAATACCCACGTCTCCACGACGCAGCTGCTGCGCCTGTGGGTGGTGCTCTGCTACCGCGAGTGCCTCACGGACATGGTGCCGGTACCCGGCGAGCCGTGCCGCAGCGAGGACGACTCGATGGCGCCCTCGCGCGTCACCGACGACTTCGCGCTGGAGCTGCGCCTGTCGCGCCCGGCCCAGACGGAAGAGGACGCCATCCGCGACTTCGTGCGCTGGCTGCGCGAGCACATCCAGCCGGGCAGCGACCCGGCCACGTCCGTGTCATTGGAGGACTTCCTCCAGGCCGTGCGCGACGCGGTGGTGACGGGCTCGCCGCCCTCGTCGCCGCTGTCTCCCCTGTCGCCGCCCAACAGCCCGCTGGACGCCATGGAGGACAGCTCCCCGGCGTCGCCGCTCATCGTCTACACCGAGTACCTGGAGCAGTACCTGCGCGCCGCCATGCGGCTGTGGGTGACGGAGCTGCGCGCGCTGTGGCGCCCCAACTGGCTGGGCGAGGCACACGGCTGCACCGCCCCCGTCACCCCCGAGGCCGCGGGCGACGGCGACTGCGTGATGCTGGCGGAGGTGGAGCTGGCGCTCGACAAGTCCGGTGTGAGTGGCGAATGGGAGGTGGATGACGCCGCCACTGCCATCCGCATCCTGGAGGAGGAGCGGCCCTTCCTCCTCCACCTGCGGATGCTGCAGGAGTGGCTGCTCGGCGGCGGGCTCGGCGGAGGCTCGGGCTCGGGGGGACC
Organism: Pyxidicoccus xibeiensis; assembly: GCF_024198175.1. Lineage (NCBI taxonomy): Bacteria > Pseudomonadati > Myxococcota > Myxococcia > Myxococcales > Myxococcaceae > Pyxidicoccus > Pyxidicoccus xibeiensis. The sequence continues at coordinate 59,829 of NZ_JAJVKV010000002.1, read as the reverse complement.
CGCGGGGCCTGCTGGACCGGCCGGGCCCGCTGGGCCTGCGGGGCCTGCGGGCGCGACGGGAGCGGTGGGGCCGGGGGGACCGGTGGGGCCGGCTGGCGCGACGGGAGCGGCGGGAGCCACGGGGCCGGCTGGACCGGCCGGGCCCGCTGGACCTCAAGGCCCCGCGGGTACCACTGGCGCCACTGGCGCCACGGGACCGGCCGGGCCCGCTGGACCGCAGGGGCCTCAAGGACCGCAGGGCCCGCAGGGGCCGGCGGGAGACCCGGGCGGCGACCCGGACGTCGTGCGGCGACCGCCCGGGCTGCCCGAGTACTTCATCGTCGCGGCGGGCATCGTCCCCGCGGACCCGGGCAACCAGCCCGGCAACACGTACAACAACCTCATCTCCATCGGGTTCGATGAAGGGCGGGTGGGCTTCACCTTCGACGGCTACTCGCGGGAGCCGGAGAAGCACCAGTACATCGTCAAGGCGATGGTGCGCTTCCACCCCCAGTGGCCGCACCTGGGCGTCGTCACCTGCGGCGATTTCGACGGGGAGAACTTCTTCCTGCACGTCTACGACGTCCTCGAGCAGCAGCCGGTGAAGTCCAGCATCCTGGAGCAGCTCGAGTTCGTCATCGAGGTCAGCCAGTACTTCCTCAACGTGGAGGGCTAGGCGCCATGCGCATCGACCTGGACACGGCATTCCTCGACGACGGCATCCGCTCGACGAACTTCTTCAATGGCCGGCTCCTGTCCGCCGAGGACCTCACGCAGGAGCAGCAGGCCCGGAAGGAGGCGCTCAAGCAGTTCGGCGTCGCGTTCGGCGAGGGCGTGGTGCACGGCCTGGAGGTGGAGGCCATCACCGGCGGCAGCTCCGCGACGGAGCCCATCGTCACCGTGAAGAAGGGCCTGGCCCTCAACCGTGAAGGGCGCGCGCTGGAGCTGAAGCAGCCGGTGGAGGTGTCGCTGCTGCGCGGCGCCTCCAACGACACGACGGCCGCGGGCGCCAAGGCGGGCTTCGGCGCGTGCTCCCCGCCGGGCAGCGTGTACGTGTCCGGCACGGGCGTGTACCTCCTGGTCATCTCAGAGGCGGACGGGCGCGAGGGCCGCGCGGAGACCAGCGGCCTGGGCGGCGTCACCAGCTCCGGCTGCGAGGCGAAGCGGCTGGTGGACGGCGTGCGCTTCCGCCTGCTGCGGCTGGACGTGCCCGTGGACGACCTGCAGAACACGCCAGCGAAGCGGCAGAAGCTGCGCAACCGCGTGGCGCACCACTGCTTCGGGACGACGGACACGCAGGCGGTGCCCTTCCGCGACTACCCCTTCGCCGTGCCCACCGCCGGGTATGGCGCCATCGACAAGCTGCGCCCCCAGTTCCTCACCGACTGCGACGTGCCCCTCGCCGTCATCCACTGGCGGGACACGGAGGGCATCCGCTTCGTGGACATGTGGTCGGCGCGCCGCCGCCCCACCCGCTCCGCGCAGCCCCCGCGCTGGGCGCTGGGCGTGGGAGACCGCCGTGCCTCCGAGGGCGAGGCGATGTTCCTCCAGTTCCAGGAGCAGCTGGACACGCTGCGAGCGACGAACCCGCAGACGCTCAAGGCGAAGGACCACTTCCACTTCCTGCCTCCCGCCGGCGTGGTGCCACTGGGCCATGCCGCCTTCCCGGGCTTCGACACGGCGAACTTCTTCGAGGGAGTGACGGTGCGCCACGTCGTCACGCACGTGGAGGGCGCCCGGATGCAGGCCCTGCTGCGGCTGTCGTTCGCCTTCCCGCCCGTCAGCTTCCTGACGGGCACGGCGGGAGGCACCGACCCCTTCGTCTGGGTCTACAAGGTCCGCGAGAACCAGCAGGCCCTGTCCGCCAGCGGTCCCACGCAGGAGTACCTCGTCTTCGCCAGCGGCCACATGCCGGACGTGAGCGAGCCCCGTTTCGACGCCTCGCACTGGAGCTTCGGCAACTACGCACTGCGGTGAACCGCCCCCCTGATTCCACGCCTGACAGGCCGCGAGGAGAACGCGATGCCCGAATTGAACGAAGTCCAGCCAGGTGACCTGATTACCGCCCGGCTCATCAACACCATCATCCAGTTGTTGAAGGAGCTGGAGCTCAAGCTGGGCGGGCCCGTCACCGTGCCCAACCTGTTCGGAGAGACGCTGGGGAACGCGAGGAACGTGCTCACCAGCAACACCCCTCCGCTGGTGCTCGGCCCCGTGCTGCTGGACTCCAACGGGCTGGCCGTCAACCCCAACCACCAGGACAACCAGAACCGGCGGGTGATTGGCCAGGTGCCCGCGGCGGGCAGCCGGGTGGTGGCCAACTCCATCGTCAACCTGCTCATCTCCGGCCTGCCCTCGGCGACGACGCCCGGCAACAACGCGCCGGAGGTCACCGGCTTCCTGCCCGAGTCCACCCCCATGCTCGAGGAGGTGCAGATCCTCGGGAAGAACTTCGCGAGCCAGCCGGGCAACAACATCGTGCGCATCAACGGCGTGCAGACGCAGACGCCGTCCGTGCGGAGCACCAACTTCTCGCTCTACATCCTGGTCCCCAGCGGCCTGCCCAACGTCCCCACCCAGCAGGGTGCGACGCCCGTCCCCGTCACCGTCACGGTGCTGAACCAGAGCACCGGCAAGGAGGTGACGTCGACGGGCGTGCTGAGGGTGGGCCCGGCCTCCGGCATCGCGAAGCCCACCATCACCGGGCTCAGCGCCGCCACCCCCCGCGCGGGCTCGTCGCTGACCATCAATGGGACGGGGTTCGGTTCGAACCCCGAGGCCGTCCGGGTGTTCTTCTCGGGCGAGCCCTCCACGGGCGTGGTGCCCACGCAGCTCACCCCCACCGCGGTGACCATCACCATTCCCACGACGCTCTCGGGTGTGTCCGCCGGCGTCGAGAAGCAGTTCGTCGTCAAGGTGCGGGTCAACACGGAAGAGTCGCTAGAGAACCCGCAGAGCGTCGTCATCGTCAGACCCCCGTTGATCCTCTGAGAGGAGCACGCATGTCCCTTTCCCCGTCACGAGCCGCTGTCGCGCTCGCCATCCTCACCCTGCTGGCGCCGGTCGCCGTCCGCGCCGAGCAGTTCGTCCTGCCCGCCACCGGCAACAAACCTCCCGTCGCCGAGGCGCGGGCGTACTTCGAGTTCAACGGCAACATCAGCGCGGGCGGCGGCGCGGGCATGACGCTCAACGGCGTCAACGTGCCGCTGAGCGAGGCGGGCGCCCCCGTCGAGGTCGACGTCGGCGGCGACAACGTCATGTTCCTGCGGCGGGACGCGAACTCGGCCCTGCTGCTGGTGGAGGCCCGAAGCCTGCTGGCTCCGGGAGGCACCTTCTGTGACAAGTCCGGCATCACCGGCGCCAAGAACTACGACGTGACGCTGAATGGGCTGCCCACGGTGGAGCGCTACGGCGTGGTGGGCCTGTCGGCCACCCACATCGAGGACCCGGGCGGCGTGGGGACGGTGAGCTTCTGCTCGTGCCCGTCGCGCCGCGTGCCCGGCGTGGTGTGGACTTCTCCCTTCCCCGCCCCGGCGCTGAACATGGGGCGGCTGCCGCTGGACGTCATCCTGGTGCTGGACCAGTCCGGGAGCATGGGCTCGTCCGTGGGAGGCGGCTCGTCGGTGACGCGCATCACCGCGATGAAGGCGGCGGTGGACGAGTTCATCAACACCTGGGCCGCGGAGAGCGCCGCGGCGTCGACGGAGGCGGGGCTGGGGCTCACCAATGACCGGCTGGGCATCACCTACTTCTCCGACTCGGCCCCCGTGACGCCCTTCGCCGAGCCCTACCTGCGCGAGCGCGGCACCTCGCTGCCCGACGGCGGTGTGCCCAACTGGCAGGTATTCAAGAGCGACCTGACGACACGCAACCCGCAGAACATGACGGCCATGGGCCAGGGCCTGCTGGATGGGTACGCGCACCGGCTGCCCCGCCAGCTCAGCAACACCACGGTGGTGCTGATGACGGACGGCATGCAGAACATCAACCCGCGGGTGGCCATCGACACGGATGGAGGCATCTCCAACGGGATGCTCGTCATCGAGCGGGACGGGGGGACCACGTTCATGGCCGGCGAGTGCACGCCGGTGCTCGCGGTGTCCGTCGGGACGGTGACGTCGCCCTTCGTGGAGACGATGCAGCGCATCTCCGCGGAGACGGCGGGCGCGCACGTGCTGTCGGTGGACGGCGGCATTCCCGACGCCTTCGCGGACCAGCTCGTCGCGGCCCTCAAGGGCAACACACTGTCCACGCTGAAGAAGACCTCGGGGACGATGGGCGTGGAGCAGACCACGGTGACGGAGGAGGTCTTCCTGGACGGCACCGTCGAGTTCGCCCTGGTGACGCTGGGCTGGCTGGGCGCACCCGCCCTCCGCAGTCCTCCCCAGCTGCGCATCATCTCTCCGGACGGGACGGTGGTGACGCCGACGTACCGTGCGGATGGCCTGGCGCACACGGTGCAGCGCGTGGACCTGCCGAAGAGCGGCAAGCCGGGGATGTGGAAGGTGCAGGTGCAGCGGTTCACTTCGTCCGCCCCCCTGCCCTACCGGCTGCGCGTGGTGGCGGAGGAGAAGCACCTCGACTTCCGCGTCGACGTGCCGGGCATCAAGCACGCCACGGGGACGCCGCTGAACGTGGTGGCGGACCTGAGCTGGGACGGCAAGCCGATAACGAAGCTGGAAGGCGAGCTGCGCGTGCGGGTGGAGCGGCCCATCGAGGCGCTCGGCACGCTGCTGCACAAGGCGCCCATGCCCAGGGTCGAGCAGCCGGAGCTGAAGGAGCCGACACACCCGTACCAGCTCAAGGTGGACGGGCTGCTGAAGGACCCGAAGTTCCAGGAGCGGATGGGCCAGAAGCTGGAGGACACGGCCCTCCCCCTGAAGCATCAGGGCGACGGGCGCTATACGCTGGAGTTCACCGACACGGCCGTGCCTGGCATCTACCGCTTCTTCGTCGAGCTGGAGATGAAGGGGCCGGACGGCGAGCCCATCCGCCGACAGGACAAGGTCGAGGCCACTGTCGAGGTGCTCCCGGACGGCACGCTGTCCGAGGTGAAGAGCGAGCAGACGGGGCCCGGGGCCTACACGCTGCACTTCACCCCGGTGGACGCGAAGGGCAACTTCAGCGGTCCGGGCTACGACGATCAGATCACCGTGCGGCTGGGCGGCAAGGGCTCGGTGCGGAGCATCGGTACGCCCGACGTCGACGGTCGCTACCAGGTGCTGCTCGCGAGCGTGGACAAGGACACGCCCCTCTACGTCGCCGTCGCGGGGACGCCCATCGCGGAGGGCACCGTGGGCGAGCCCAAGCCCGTCAAGCCCGAGGTGCGCCCGCCTCCGGCGGACGGGGGCACGGGGCCCGGGCCGGTACCGCCGCCCAACGGGACGGGCTGTGGGTGCCGCCGGATGTCGTCGGGCGGGATGCTGGGGGTGATGGGGCTGGTGCTGCTCGGCTTCATCTCCCGCCCGAGGAGGCGCCGCGGCGATGAGTGAGGGGGCGGGGGTGGGTCGGACGGTCATCGGGACGCTGCGGCTGCGTGGAGCGGAGCTGGAACCGCTCACCGCGCGGCTGCGGATGGAGTCCCTGTTGAGCGGCGCCCACCTCCTGCCCGCGGGCTTGCCACCCTCGGCCACGGTCTGCATCCGCAGGCTGATGGACCCGAAGCCGGGGGTGATGCCGGTGCGGGGGCACGCGGTTCGCCCGCCCCGGGAGTGGGACGAGGCGCTGGCGTCCACGCTGGCGGCCCAGGTGGCCCGGGCCGCACGGCCGGTGCAGGGCGCGGTACCGCCGAGCGCGGAGGCCGTGCTCTTCGCGGACCCGGCGGAGCTGATGGCGTGTCTGGCCAGCGACGTCAGCCGGGGCAGCGCGCTGGCGCACTGGTGGTGGCGCGGGCTGTTCCCCAGCGTGGACCTGGCCCGGACGGTGGTGGCCGAGTGGCTGCGCCGCCCCGAGTACGTGCCCGCCGCGCTGGAGACGGTGGTCCACCGGCGGGAGGTCCGGCCCGTGTTGTCGCTGTTCAGCCGGGAGGAAGCGCGGACCCTGCTGGCCCACGTCGCCCGGGTGCATGGACTGACGGCGCTGGCCTCCGTGCGCGTGCTGGAAGAGGAGGACGTGGTCCCCCAGGACACGGGGCATACAGGAGCCCGTCGGTCCTCGAAGGAAGGCGGGGGGCCGGGCGCCTCCGTTGCTCCGTGGGAGCGGTGGGTTCCCGAGGCTCGCGGGACAGGGCTCGGCGTGGAGCGGCAGGCGCTGCTCGGGGTGTCGATGATGCTGCGCAGGGCTCCCGTGGAGACGCGGGCCCCTTCGTTCGCTCCAGCGGTGGTGGCGTGGCGGCGCGGTGGCGAAGAAGCCCCCCGGGTGGAGCGGCCTCTTCGTGTCTCCGAGGTGCCTACCCGGAAGGTCGATTTGCATCCCGTGGATATCGGAAGTCCATCCACGCCTGCAGCGGTCCGGGTGGAGCGGGCGCAGGAGCCGGTGAGGGGCGTGAGTGCTCCGCCGGACCCGGACGTCCCAAGCCCGAGGACGGAGAGGGCTCCTCGGGAAGAGGTGCGGACGGGGGCTCCGGTCTCCGTGAGCGCTGGTTCCACGGACTCCCCTACCCCACCGTCGTTCGAGGCTCCGGTGGTCGTGAGCGCCAACACCGAGGTCCCGACGGGCGTGGCGCCTGCCCAGGATGCGGTGGACTCCGCGCCCCCGGTGCTTCCGCCCATCCCGTCCGACCCGCCCAGGCTCTTCGCGCCGTCTCCCGGGCATGCGTGGGGACTGCCCATCCCCACCGGGCTGGGGGGATTGTTCTACCTGGTCAACCTGGGCCTCTTCCTGGAGCTGTACGGCGACTTCTCGCGGCCCTCGCACCCGCACCTGGCGCTGCCGCTCTGGGACTTCGTCACGCTGCTGGGGCGGAGACTGCTCGTGGCCCCACGCCCCGGGGACCCGGTGTGGAAGGTGCTGGCCCTTCTCTCCCGTCGCAAGCCGGGCGAGACCGCCGGACATGGCTTCGACCCGCCCCATGAGTGGCGCGTTTCCGGGGAGTGGCTGCTCGCGTTCCGCTCGCCGGAGGCGACCACGTGGACCTGGGCTGTCGATGACGGCCGGCTGCGCGTGCGGCACCCGGAAGGCTTCCTCGTCGTGGACGTGACGTGCGCGACGGACAGCGACGCGGAGGCCCAGGCACTCCGGGAGACGGAGCCATACCTCCACATCCTTGCCGCTCCAAAGGCCTCTTCGGAAGGGGCGGCGGTCGATGATGCGCTCCCCCCCTTCACGTTGGTGCGCGGGGAGGTAGCGGCGGCTGCCGGTGGCGACGGCACGCCCCTCGAGCGGTGGCTCGGCTGGCTCGTGCCGTACTGCCGCGCCCGACTGGCGCGCGCGCTCGGCCTACCCCTCGAGGACGCAGCGGAGCTGGAGTCCACCCTCTTCACGCACGATGCGCGCATCCACCTGACGGACACGCACGTGGACGTGGTGCTCGAGCTCGCACAGCTCCCGCTGGCCGTGCGCCTGGCCGGGCTGGACCGCGACATCGGCTGGCTCCCGTCCGCCGGGCGTCACCTCACCTTCCACTTCGAGTGAGCCCAGACGCCATGTCCTCCGAGCCCTCGACCGCCGCCGACTCCGAGCCCCTGGAGCACTTCAAGCTGTACTTCTTCGCCGCCGCCACGCGCGTCCTGGCCCACGGTGCACGCACCTTTGACGGCGAGGCCGCGCTGCTGGCGCGCTTCCCCTTCCTGGAGCACTACCGCACGGAGCTCGTCGAGCTGGGCGTGTCCGGCCTCGATGGAGAACCCGACTCGTGGCCCGAGGCCATCTCGGCCTGGGAAGCGGACGTCTCCGGCCACCTGCCCCTGCGCGCGCTGCGCAATGCCGCCCAGTTGGACCATGAGGCGCTGACGCTGCTGCTCGCCGTGGGCATGGTGGAGGAGGATGCGCGCTTCGGAACGCTCTTCGCCTCCCTCCAGGGCACGCCCACCCTGAACCGCCCCACCCTGGGCCTGCTCAATGCGAGCTGGCGCGGAGAGGACGACCGGGGTGAGGTGCGCGCCCGCCTCCGCCGGCTCATGGACCTGGGGCTGGTCGAGGTGACCGACCGCGAAGCGCCCCGCTCCGAGTGGGCGCTCCATGTCCCCGGCGCCGTCTGGGACGCGCTCCGCGGTGAAGCACCGGAGCGGCCCGCGCCGTGGATGAAGCACCACGCGCTCGAAGCGTTGACGCACGACGAGCCGCTCATCATCCCCGAAGCGCTCCATGAAGCGCTGGCGCGGCTGCCTTCGCTGCTGGCCTCCGGCGAGGCCGGAGCGCTGGTCGTGCGCGGCCCCCGCCACAACGGGCGGCGCACCCTGCTGCGCTCGGTGGCTCGCGGACTGGGCCGGGGCGTGCTGGAGGTGGAGGGGCCGCAGAAGGTGGACGATGCGCGCTGGCGCATGGTGGGGCCGCTGGCCACGCTGCTCCATGCGCTCCCCGTGGTGGTGCTGGAGCCGCCCCCGGGCGAAGCGGCCGAGGTGCCCGAGCTGACCGGACTGGACGGCCCCCTGGGCGTGGTGCTCGGCCGGCTGGGGGGCGTCACGGGTGACGCCGTGGACCGCGCGCTCACGCTGAGCGTGGACATGCCAGGCCCCGAGGAGCGGGCCCAGCACTGGACGCGGAGCCTGGCGGGGCGGCCATGCTCCGCCCTCGAGGAGATCAGCGCGTCCTTCCGCCTCACCCGAGGGCATGTCCGCCGGGCGGCACGGCTGGCCCAGGCCCACGCGGCGCTGGCCGGGCGCGCCGAGGTGGAGCGCGACGACGTGCGCGAGGCGACACGCGCCCTCAACCGGCAGGCGCTGGACACACTTGCCGTGCGGCTGAGCTCGCAGGGAGACTGGGGCCACCTCTCCGTGGCCAGCGAGACGATGCGCGAGCTGCGCCTGCTGGAGACGCGCTGCCGCCATCGCGAGCGGCTGGGCGACGCCGTGGGCGGCTCCCTGTCGAAGCAGCTCACCCCGGGCGTGCGCGCCCTCTTCCAGGGCCCCAGCGGCACCGGGAAGACGCTGGCCGCGCGGCTCGTCGCGGCGGCGCTCGGGCTGGACGTGTACCGGGTGGAGCTGTCCTCGGTGGTGAACAAGTACATCGGCGAGACGGAGAAGAACCTCTCCCGCATCTTCGCGCTCGCCGAGGAGCTGGACGTGGTGCTGCTCTTCGACGAGGGCGACTCGCTGTTCGCGAAGCGCACCGGCGTGGGCTCGTCCACGGACCGGTATGCGAACCTCGAGACGAACTACCTCCTCCAGCGCATCGAGTCCTACGAGGGCATCCTCGTGGTCACCACCAACGCGGCGGATGCCATCGACTCCGCCTTCGCGCGGCGCATGGACGTGGTGGTGGACTTCCGCGCGCCCGAGCCCGCCGAGCGCTGGGTCCTGTGGCAGCTCCACCTGCCCGCCGCGCACGCGGTGGACGCGGGCCTGCTGCGGGAGGTGGCCGCACGCTGCCACCTGAGCGGCGGACAGATTCGCAACGCGGTGCTGCACGCGTCGCTGCTGGCGCTGGAGGAAGGAGGGCCGCTCGGCTCGTCGCACCTGGAGGCCGGAGTGCTGCGCGAGTACCGCAAGTCCGGTGACGTCTGCCCACTGCGCCGTCCTGGCGCCATCTCCCTTCGAGGCTGAGCGCCACCCATGCCTCCCGCCCGCGCCGCAGCCCGAGGTCCCTCCCGCGCCCCCGCGCGCGGCGGAGCCCCGGCGCGTGCCGCGAGGCCCGGCGCCACCACCGCCGCCGCACCGGGCGGGGCGGCGGTGAAGGTGGGCGGCGACGCGGAGAAGGACCCGCGCTTCCGCAAGGTCATCGAACAACTGGAGAAGGGAGCGAAGAAGACGAAGCAGCACCCGCCCGCCGGCCAGAAGGCCGCCGAGGCCCAGGCCGCCGCCGTGTCCCCACCCACGGAGCGGCTCGCCGGTGCCAAGGCGAACCAGGTGGACGCCATGAAGTCGGCGGAGACGCCCAAGGCGGACCCCAACGGTTTCCTCACGCTGCTGCGTGCGGAAATCGAAAAGGTGATGCCCAAGAACCTGGACGACGCCGACAAGTTCATGGAGGGCAACGAGACGGGCCAGGTGAAGGACGCTGTCTCGGGCGGGGTGAAGGGCGCGAAGGACACGGCCGCGGGGCCCACGGAACAGGCCACCGCCGCGCCGCCGGACCCGAGCGGCGTGCCGGCCCGGACTCCCGAGGCCATGCCCGAGGAGCCGGCCTCGCCGCCCCCGCCTGTCAACGGCGCGGAGGCCATGCCGGCGCCGAAGCCCGCCGCACAGGTGCAGGCGCTCGGCACGAGCAAGCAGGACTCCGACCAGCAGATGAAGGACGCCGAGCTGACGCCGGACCAGCTCAAGAAGGCCAATGACCCGCGCTTCTCCAACGTGCTGGCCCAGAAGGGCACCGTGGAGAAGGTGTCGGCGGCGGCGCCCGGGAAGTACATCGCCGCCGAGGGCGCCACGCTGGGCCAGGCGAAAGCGAAGGCCTCGGGCGACTCGAAGGCCGGCGTGGCGCAGATGGCCGGCGTGAAGGTGTCCGGCAACAGCAAGGTCAAGGCGCGCCAGTTGCTGGCGAAGCAGAAGGACGAGGCGCGGCGCAAGGAAGTCACCGAGCACATCGAGAGGCTGTACCAGCAGACCAAGCAGAAGGTGGACACGAAGCTGTCCACGCTCGAAGCGGACGTGATGCGCGTGTTCGACTTGGGCGCCGAGGCGGCCCTGGCGGACATGAAGGCGTACGCCAGCCGGGAGATCGACAGATTCAAGGAGCGGCGCTACAGCGGCCCGCTCGGCGCGGCCCGCTGGGTGGCGGACCTGTTCCGCCCGGTGCCCGAGGGCATCAAGGTCATCCTTGGCCAGGCGCGGGCGCGCTTCGCTTCCAAGATGGACGCACTGGCGGTGCGCATCTCCACCATGGTGGACATGCGGCTTGCCGACGCAAAGGCGGAGGTGGACCGGGGTCAGGCCGCCATCAAGACGTACGTGGACAGCCTGCCTCGGGACTTGCAGGCGGTGGGACGCGACGCGCAGAAGGCGATGACCGAGCGCTTCGATGAGCTGCGCAGCGGCATCGACGCGAAGAAGAACGACCTCGCCCAGAAGCTGGCGCAGAAATACAAGGAGGCGCACGACAAGGCGGACGCGGCGCTCAAGAAGCTGGAGGAGGAGAACGCCGGCGCGCTGAAGAAGCTGGCGGATGCCATCGGCGAGGTCATCAAGATCCTCACCGAGTTCAAGGACAAGCTGATGGCCGTGCTCCGCAAGGGGCTGGCGACCATCAAGCTCATCCTCGCGGACCCCATCGGGTTCCTGGGCAACCTGCTCGCGGCCATCAAGCAGGGCTTCAGCCAGTTCGTCGGCAACATCTGGACGCACCTCAAGAAGGGCTTCATGGAGTGGCTCTTCGGCTCGCTGGCCTCCGCCGGAATCCAGGTGCCGAGCGACCTCAACGTCTGGTCCATCCTCAAGCTGGTGCTCGACGTGCTCGGGCTGACCTACGCCTGGATGCGCGGCGAGGCCGTGAAGCTGATGGGCGAGCGCAACGTGGCGCTCCTCGAGAAGCTGGTCGAGTACATCTCCATCACCATCAAGGGCGGGCCCCAGGCGCTCTGGGAGAAGCTGAAGGAGGACCTGTCCAACCTGAAGGCGATGGTCATCGACGCCATCCAGGACTGGCTCATCACCACCATCGTCAAGCAGGCGGTGACGAAGATCCTCTCGATGTTCAACCCGGCTGGCGCCATCGTCCAGGCCGTCATCGCCATCTACAACGTGGTGATGTGGGTCATCGAGAACGCCTCGCGCATCGTCGCGCTCATCGAGGCGGTGGTGAACTCGGTGCATGCCATCGCCACGGGTGCGATTGGCGGCGCGGCGGCGTGGATAGAGCGGGCGCTGGCGAGCCTCATCCCCATCGTCATCGGCTTCCTGGCGCGGCTCATCGGCCTGGGCGGCCTGTCCGCGAAGATCCGCGAGTTCATCACCAAGGTGCAGACGAAGGTCCGCGCCGCGGTGCTCAACTGGCTGAAGAAGGCGTGGGCGTGGGTGAAGAAGCTGTTCGGGCGGGGGGGCGGTGAGCGGGAAGATCCGCAGAAGGCGCAGAAGGTAGCGGCCGGCCTCGCCGTGCTGGACCGGCTCACCGCCGCCAAGACGCGCGCGGGAAAGATAGACAAGAAGGATGCCGAGCGGGTGGCAGCGCAGGTCAAGCGTGAGCACCCTGTCTTCAAGTCCATCAGGGTCGTCGAGGGCTCCGCCACCTGGGACTACGTCTACGTCGCCAGCCCCGCGAAGACGAAGAAAGGCTCGGGCAAGGGCGGCCCCAAGCGGGGGCACCACGTCTTCAACAACGCGCTCAAGCAGGTCATCCCCGACCTGAGGGCGGAGCTTGGCGCGCTCAGCAACCCGCAGCATGTGGCAATCCTGTCGGCAGCACTCGGGGGGATGCAGGGCGATCTCTCCATTGGTCCCATCTCCCTGACCGTCGACAAGGAAGGCGAGCCCGGAACCGATGCGAACTCCGTCGCCCATGGAGCCGCCAAGCAGCAGTTGCTGCTGGCCTTCCGGCAGTTCGTCACCGCCCTGGAGCGCTGGCAGACGGGGGCGGGCGTGCCCACGGACCGGACAGCGCCCAGCTACCAGGAGCAGTCCCGTCAGGCCCGCGAGCGCAACTCGGCCCACCTGCGAACCGCCTCACAGGCGCTCCGGGCTTCCGTCATCCCGAGATGGGTGGACTCGTCCTTTGACCCGGAGGCGGCGGCGGAGCTCCTACGACAGGATGCAGGCAAGTCCGGTCAGATCGAGACCGGCAAGGCCGCCATCCAGGCGGCTCGTGGCAAGCTGGTCGCAGCCATCATCCGACTCTCACCTTGAGCAGGGCCCAGCGCCGAGGGCCTCGCGGCCAGGAGGAATGAAATGGATGTCGCAGCCCTGGAAGCGTTGGCAAGACGAGCCCTCCATCCGGAGCGGCCGCACCTCGCCTCGGCGCGCGCGGCGGTTGCCGGCATCCGTGACTCCGGTGCCGCGTGGCGGGAGCTCGCCGCGCGAGGCACGATTCCCCAGGACTTCATCGACAACGACCGGCGCCGCTTCGTGATGACCGCCGAATTCGTCCAGGCCGCCCTCGCACGAGGCGCCCCTCCTGTCCTCGAGGATGACCGTACGCCGCCCACCTTGAGGATGGCCCTCACGCTGGCCGCAGACCCCACGGGGGTGCTGGCCGCGGAGTCCGCGACAGAGGTCCTGTACTCGCGCCTGAAGCCCTGGGGTGCGCGAGACGTCACCCGATTCCGCTGGCTGGGAGTCGAGGACTTCGAGCTGCGTGACGTCAGCGTGGGCGTGGCCTTCAACGCCGTTCTCGACGCCGTCGCGGTGTCCCTCGAGGAGCACGGAGTCGACTGGGACACGCTCCTTCCCCAACCCGCCCCCGCCGTTCCCTACCCGTACCTCAAGTCCATCAAGGGCTACCTGGGCTGGCGCCTGGCCGTCCGGGAAGGCCTGGAGGTGTCTGGAGCGTCCTGGCCGCTCAGCACCGTGCGGAACAGGCCCTTCGCGGAGCTGTCCAACCCCTTCGAGCCGCTGCTGGCCCTGTGGGCGACGGGCTACGTGCTCCTCGCGGAGAACGAAGAAGAAGGCATCGTGAAGCTCATCGCCCGACAGGTCTCTATCCAACCCTGACCCGCGAGGTACCCGCCCGTGCGTAACACCTACGCCTGTCTCGTCCACGAGAGCCGCGAGTGCGTCATCGACCTGGTGCGCAACCTCCACCACCTGGACCCGGGCTCGCGCATCCTGCTCTACAACGGGGGCCGCGACGCGGACCTGCTCCACGGCTTCCCCTTCGAGCGTTACAACGCCGTCATCCATCCCTCCCCGCGGCCCATGAAGTGGGGCTGGCTGCACGACTTCGCGCTCGACTGCTTCCGCTTCGCCCTGGAGCACGAGCCGTTCGACGCGATGACCATCGTCGACTCGGACCAGCTCGGCCTGCGGCCCGGCTACTCCGCGTTCCTGGGTGACTTCCTCCAGGCCAACCCCGGCGCGGGGCTGCTCGGCAACGTGCAGTCCCCGCACGGCCCCGGCAGCCGCGCCGCCCCCGCCGTCCATGCGCGCCGCGAGCTGGACCTGTGGCGCCCCTTCCTCCGCCGCTTCCCCCAGGGCGAGTCCCAGTTCGTCCATTGGACCTTCTGGCCCTCCACCGTCTTCAGCGCGGACGCGGCCCGGGACCTGGTGAAGCTGTGGGATGGGGACTCGCAGCTCCAGGACATCCTCCGGCGCTCGCGCATCTGGGCCACCGAGGAGGTGCTCTTCCCCACCCTCGTCGCCCTGCTGGGACACCGCGTCCTCACCAGCCCCTGCAGCTACGACCTCGTCCGCTACCGCGTCCGCTACTCCACCGCGCAGCTCGACGGCGCCATGAACCACCCCGGCGGCTTCTGGGCCCACCCCATTCCCCGCCGCCATGACGACCCGCTGCGCGCCCACGTGCGCTCGCGCTACCTCGACTACGAGGGCACCGCCCGCCGCGTGACACCGCCTCCGCCCGAGAACACGGCGCCGCCACCGGCGCAGGACCTCTCCGAGCCCGCGCCCGCCGCGAACTCGGACGGAGGCCCGCGCCCGCTGCTGCTCACCTGGCCCATCCTCGCGGAGATGCAGAAGGTGGAGGGCTGGCTGTCCGACGAGGAGGCGGACCTGCTCATCGCCGCGTCCTCGCGCGCGCTGTCCTCGCTGCCCGCGCCGCACGCCGTGGTGGAGGTCGGCAGCTACTGCGGCAAGGCCACCGTCGTCCTCGGCCGCGTCGCCGAGGCACTGGGCACCCCCGCGCCCATCCACGCCATCGACCCGGGGGACGGCGTCGTCGGCTCCCGCGACACCGGCCTGCGCCACACCGGCCCCACGCGCGACAAGCTCCAGCAGACGCTGAAGCAGGCCGGGCTCGCTCCGCGTGTGCAGGTCCACTTCGAGCCCGCGCCCGCCGTGCCCTGGAGCGGGCCCATCGCATTCCTCCTCGTGGACGGGCTGCATGACTACGCCAGCGTCGCCGCGGACTTCCGGCACCTGGAACCCTGGCTCGCCGTCGGCGGGTACGTGGCCTTCCACGACTGCGCCGACTACTTCCCCGGCGTGAAGCTCTACGTGCGCGAGCTGCTGCGCGGCGGCCGCTACCGGCGCGTCCACATGGCCGGCACCCTGGTCGTCCTGGAGAAGCGGGCCCAGGGCGAGGTGCCCGCGCCCGCCCCGGAGCCCGAGCCCGCACCGCCCACCGCGCTCCCGGAGCCCGTCGCCGCGAGGCCCCGCCTCGTCGTGCCCGCCAGCGCGGAGGGCCTCCGCGTGTCCTGCATCATGCCCACGTTCAACCGGCGCCGCTTCGTCCCGCTGGCCGTGCGCTGGTTCCTCGCGCAGGACTGGGCGGACCGCGAGCTCGTCGTCGTGGACGACGGCACCGAGCCCGTCGCGGACCTCCTCCCCGAGGACGCGCGCATCCGCTACCTGCGCCTGGAGCGCCGCCACTCCGTGGGTGCCAAGCGCAACCTCGCGTGCCAGGCGGCGCGCGGCGACGTCATCGTCCACTGGGACGACGACGACTGGTCCGCGCCCACGCGCCTCACCTACCAGGTGTCGGCCCTGCGCCAGGCCAGCGCCGCCGTCTGCGGCCTCACGCGCGTCTACTACCACCAGCCCGCCACCGGCCGCTCCTGGCAGTACGTCTACCCCGCCGGCCAGCGCCCCTGGGTGTCCGGCAACACGCTCTGCTACACGCGCGACTTCTGGCGCCGCAACCCCTTCCCCGACATCAACGTGGGTGAGGACGCGCGCTTCCTCTGGAACGACCCGGCACGCCGGCTGCTCGTCCTGGAGGACGCCTCCTTCTTCGTCGCGTGCATCCACGGCGCCAACGTGGACCCCAAGCGCGTGCACCACCGCTTCTGGCAACCCCACCCGACGGACGCCGTGCGCGCCCTCATGGGAGATGCCTTCGCCGCCCTCCACGACGCCGCACTCTCCGACGACTCCCGCCCGCTCGCCTCCGGAGCACCCTGAGCACGCCCATGACGACGCCTGCCCTCTCCTTCTGCTTCCAGGACACCCACGTGCGGCCGACCGTGGTCGCCGCCATCCGCTCGGCCATGGCCCACAACCGTGGCGCGGCCGTCCACGTCTACTGTGATACCGCGAGCATCACCCGCTACCAGCCCCTGCTCCCGAAGGCGCGCTTCGAGGACCTGTCCCAGTCCTTCGCGGCGCTCCAGACGACGCGGCTGGACGTGGCCGCGCGGCGCATGCGGGCGCTCGCGCTGCACCGCCATGGCGGCTGGTACCTGGACGCCTTCGACACCCTCACCCTGCGCCCCCTGCCAGAAGTCGAGCGGTTCACCATCGGCGAGGAGTGCTGGGACGCGCGCCGCCGCTGCACCGGCGCCTGCGCCAGCCCGCCCGGAGACCCGTTCGCCCTGGCGTGGCTCACCGCGATGAAGGCCGTCCCCGACGCGCAGTGGGACCACTGGAGCGACCAGACGCTGTGCAACCGCGTCATCGACTCCGGCCGCTTCGCCGTGGACCGGCTTCCCACCGGCCGGCTCAACTGGCCTTCCGAGAGCGGCTTCACCGGCGAGCTCCGCCTGTCCGAGGACCAGATTGAGTGGCTCCTCGACAACGCCTGGGTCATCCACTACTTCGGCCGGGGGGCGCGGGGCCTTGCCTACAAGGAGATGGACCTCACGAACCTGCGCCGCTGCCGCAACCTCGACGGCTGGCTGCCCCGCCTCATCCTCCACTACAGCAAGGGCCTCCCGACGACGCCCTCCGGCCCCTCGGCCTGAGACGTCCAGCGCCGAACGTCCGCCCCCGAAGCAGGATTCTCGGGTTCTGCGGCAATTGCTCAGTTCCTGAGAGCGTGTGAGGATGCAGAAGGGACGGAACATTGTCCCCGCTCGGCAACTGTGTCCCCCTCCCGAGGAGCTGACCGTGAGTCCCCCCCTCGCAGTCTCCGCACTGAGTGCTCCCGCTGTCGTCCCGTCGCGCCTGTCCTCCCACCGCGCAGGCGGGTGGGTCTGAGCCATGGGGACGCGCGCGCTGGCGGTGACGGTAGCGGGTGGAGTTCCCCAGGTGCTGCCCTCGCGGGCCCTGGAGGTGGACGTAGGAGTGGCGCTGCCCGTGGCCTTCGGCGGCCTGCGCAGGGTGCTGCGCGCGTGTGAGTCCGCCGCGCCGGAGGTGGTGGGCGCCCTGTCCCGCGCGCACCCGTCCGAGTGGAACCGCCTGTTTCCCGGCTCCATCCAGGGTGTGCCGGACCTGGCGGACCTGGCGCTCACGCCGTCCGAGCGGAGGCTGCACCGCGAGTCGGAGCAGATGTTCTGGGTGCTCAACGTGGCGGCGAAGGCCATCGTGGAGACGCTGCGCGCCAGCGGCCGCCCGCTGGTGCTGCACGGCGCGGGCGAGTGCGACCTGGTCAGCCTCCGCGCGGTGATGCGCGCCGCGGAGTGGAGCCGCCTGGAAGGCCTGGACGGCACGCTGCTGCTCACCGGGTGGAACGTGCGCCGCCCGCATGGCGCGGTGGGCTTCGAGGCCCGCCGGCAGGCATACCTGGATGCGCTGTGCGACCGGATGCGGGCGCCGCGCGTGTCGGGGCCGGGGCCGGTGTCGTCACGGCAGGTGGAGCCCGCGGTAGACCTGGAAGGGCGCTACCTGCAGCTCGCGGTGGACGGCACGCAGGCGCGGGAGGACCGCGTGGCCGCGGCCATCCTCGCCATCCGCAGCTGCTTCTTCACCACCAACTACGAGGGCGCGCTGCTGGCCGCGGAGCAGGGGCTGGCGCTGCTGGACTCCGAGCAGGGCCCGGACGCGGAGCTGCCCGGGCGCGTGGCCCGGGCGTGGGACGCGCTGGACACGGGCTTCACCACGCCGGCCATCGAAATCGACCGGAGCAGCCTGGGCGACGCAGAAGAGCTGCGGGCCCTGTTCCTCCGCAGCATGGGCGTGGTGCACGTGTTCACCGGCTCGCACGAAGCGGCCATGGAGGCGTTCGCCCGCGGGCTGCAGTGCCGCGTGCCGCCGGAGCTGGTGGCGCGGCTGCACATGTTCCGCGCGCTCACGCTCACCAAGCGCTTCGGGCAGCTTCCCAACGCGCGCGTCGAGGTGGAGGCGGGCCTGGCCGCACTGGAGCGCTGCACGTCGGCGGACCGCGCGCTCCAGGAGGGCTGGCTGCGCAACGTCTGCGCGCTCACCTGGTTCCAGGAGCGCAAGCTGGACAAGGCGGTGGTGGAGGAGAAGCTCGCCATGCGCTGCGTCGGCGACCTGCACGACGCGAGCGCCACGCATCTGAAGATCAACCTCATCTCCAACGCCAGCTACCTGCAGGAGACGGCGCGCCAGTACGGCGACGCCATCGCCACGTGGCGGCGCTTCGAGAAGATCAGCGCGAAGTGGGGCGCCAACTTCGCCAAGCACCACTGCTACCGGCTGGCCGGACTGGAGCTGGCCGCGGGAGAGCGGGACGCCGCCGAGGCCCACTTCACGGAGGCGTATGCCAACGCGGATGCGCTGGGGGACTCGTTCCACCGGCAGGTCATCGCCGCGGAGCTGGGGCGCATGTCCCTGGACGCGGGACAGCCCGCCACCGCCGTGGAGTGGTTCGCTCGCGGCGAGGAGCATGCGCGGGCCGTGGGAGACCCGCTGAAGACGGCCGAGTGCCTCGCGGGCCTGGCGCTGGCCGGCGGACGCACCGACTGGACGGAGGCCCTGCGCTGCGTCCAGGCGAGCACGACGTGGCCCAAGGAGACAGAGGCCCTGCGGGACGCGCTGTCCCGCGCGGATGCCGCGGCCGTCCACGCCGCGCTGCCGCGGGCGAGGACGAAGCTCAACCGGCCGTTCGACCCGGTGAACCTGTACTGACGGCGGGCCGGCGCGAGGTCAGCGCCGCGTCGCGGTGAAGGCGCGCTCCACCTTGCAGCCCTCGTTGCCGCTGGTGGAGTCGTAGAGCGAGTAGGTGCCCTTCCAGGTCAGCGGCTCCTGCTTGCTCTGGGGCGACTGCGACAGCTCCCCGTCGAAGGTGAAGCTGTACGAGTCGGCCAGCGTGGAGCCCGTCTCCATCCTGCCCCACAGGTAGAACGTCGTGTCACCGCGGCCGGTGAACTGGCCCTTGAGGATGCGGTCATCCGCGGTGGCGATGAGGCTCGAGGCGGCGCGGGTAATCGTCAGCGGCCCCGTCGGCAGCCCCAGGGCACACTCCACCGGGAGCGGGCTCGTGTCAGGGTAGGTCAGGTCCCAGGTGCCCTCGACGTAGCAGCCGTCCTCACAGCCCGGTCCGGACTCGGTCCCACAGCCCGGGTTGCCCATCCCGCTGCCCATGGACAGCAGCCCCGTGAGCAGCAGCAACGGGAGGCGCAGCTGCCTGGCGCGAGAGTTGGATTGGCTGCTACCGCTTCGCACGACGCTCATGATGATTCCCCCTTGGGGCTTTCCGGCCCTTTGACGCTGAAGCTACTACGAGCGCACTCCCGCCACGCGGAGCGGGTCGAATGGAACCACGGCGGCACAGCGGCCGTACGCCATCAGCTCCGCGATGGACGCGCCGGCATGCGCGCCCGTCAGGATGCCCTGCCCGCCCAGTCCGGTGGCGACGTACGTACGGCTCATGCCCGGGTAGCGGCCGAGGTACGGGCGGCCGTCGGGAGTCGCCGCACGCAGCCCGGCCCAGGCCCGGACGAAGCGGGCCTCGCGCAGGCGCGGCGCCAGCTTCGCCACCGTGGCGCTCAGGTGCAGCAGGCCCGCTGGCGTCACCTGCTCCACGAAGCCCGCGTCCTCCTCCGTGGCGCCCACCACGATTTCTCCCGAGCGCCAGGGCGCCAGGTACGTGGGCCCGGAGACCACGCGCGTGAGCTGGAGGCCCGGCTGGTGCACCACCAGCATCTGCCCGCGCACGGGCTTCAAGGGTAGCGCGGGCAGCCCCTCGATGCCCGAGGACCAGGGCCCCGCGCTGACGAGCAGCTGCTCCCCGCGCAGCGTCTCCCGCTCCGTCCGCACCGCGACGCCGCCCGGCGCCTCCTCGATGGAGCGCGCGGCTTCTCCCAGCCGCAGGTGGACGCCCTCTCGTGCCGCCGCGCGCAGGAGCGCGTCCACGTAGCCGTCGGTGTCCACCATGTGGCCCTGCTCGCTCTGGAAGGCGCCGAGCAGGGGCGTTCCCTCCAGCGCGGGCTCCAGCGCCACGAGCCTCGCGGCATCCACCCAGGTGCCCAGGGCCTCCGGGTCCTTCGCGGCCTTGTCTCCCAGCACGTCGCGCGCCTTCGCGTCCGCGACGATGCGGAGGATGCCCTGCCCGCGCCGGAGCGCCTCGCCTTCCGGGAGCGAGGCCAGGTCCGCGGCCAGGGCGGCGCGGCCGGCCCGGGCGAACGCGAGCATGTCCGGGTCATCCCAGAGGCGCACGGAGGGAATGGCCACCCCGGCGGCGGCGCGCGAGCCCCGGCCTCCGGGGTCCACGGCGTCCAGCACGGTGACGTCCGCGCCACGTGCGACGAGCCGGCGCGCGGCCGAGAGGCCCACCACGCCAGCGCCGAGAATCAGGATGCGGGAGTCGCTCCCGGCCGGGGCCTCCCCGCTCATAGCGGCAGGGCGACCAGGTGGAACTTGCCGGGGATGGACACGAAGCCGAACTTCTCGGAGCGCTTCACCATCGCATCAAGCTGCGTGTAGCCCATCATCAGCTTGAACCCGAGCCGCTTCGCCTCCGCGATGATGGCCGTGACGACGGCGTCCACCGCCTCGCTGCGCACCTCGCGGTCCAACCCGGGCGCGGCGACGATGTTCTCCATGATGCACAGCGAGCTGTCCGTCCGGTACAGGAAGCCCACGCACCGCTCGGGGATGATGAACCCCGTCTGCGGCAGCGCTTCGTGCGTCATCGATTCGTCCCAGAACTGCAGCCACGACTTGATCTGCTCGAAGTGCTGCTCTGGGACGTAGGGGATGGGTGTCATCGATTGGGGCTATCCAGGAAGAGACGAGGCATCCTAGCCCACCGTCTCGTGGGAAGGCACGGGGACGCCCGGGCTCCAGCGGGTGAACTGCATGCGCAGCTCGCACGTGTAACGGCCTCGCGCGTCCTTCAGCCACAGCTGCTCCGGGGCCGGGTACATCTCCTCCAGCGAGAGGTGCTCCGCTTCGCGCGCCAGGTGGGACAGGAGGTCCACCGCGAAGGGGCTCGCGGTGTCGATGAGGTACGGCTTGCGCTCCTTCGAGCTGCGCATGAAGACGAAGCGGGGCCAGCCCCCCGCGCGCCGCTCGCGCTGGACGGCGAGGAAGAGGTCGAAGCCCGTGGGGCCCGCCAGGCTCGACGCGGGCAGCTCCCACCGCTCGCGCTGGTACACCGCGCCGCCCACGCTGAGCCGCGGCAGGTGGCGGCCCTTCGTGCGCAGCGGCGCGTGCAGGACCTGGGGGTGCGCCAGCGCCGCGAAGGGTGGGTACGAGGAGAAGTCGTCCAGCGGCATGTAGAGGTGGAGCCGCTCGCCCTTCCCGTCCACCAGCACCGGCCCGTCCCCCGTGGGCAGCACCTTCACGTCGCCCGGCTTCAGGGCACCCTCCTCCACGTCCAGCACGTCCGACACCGAGTACACCAGGCGCCGGCCCGGGAAGACGTAGAAGCCCTTGTTGCGCCGCCGGATGGACAGGCCCACCAGCCCCCGGGCGGAGGGCTCCGAGTCCAGCCAGCGCGAGGCCACCGACGCGTACCGCTGGCGCTCCGGCTGGAAGGCGCACAGCCAGCTCCACAGCAGCAGGTGGTGGTGCACACGCGCGAGCATCACCTCGAAGCCCGCGCCGTCCTGCTTCGCGGCCAGGCACACGTCGGGCAGCGCGTAGCGGCCTCCCGGGGTGGACGTGCCGAGGAAGTCCACGGGCAGCGCCCGGGCCCGGGCCGCGTCCGCCTCCAGCAGCACCGGCGGCACGGGCGAGAAGCGGCTGCCCGACACGGTGTCCGGCCGCAGCCGCACCGCGTAGTCCAGCAGGTCCATGGGCTGCGCGTCCGGGCCGAGCGCGTCGCGCACCTGCTCGCGGAAGCCGCGCTGCACCGTCTCTCCGTAGGCGGCCGACAGATCGAGCGCGCCCGTCAGCGCCGCCTCCAGCTCCGTGGTGAAGCGCGCGCCGAAGCGCAGGCGGAACGGTGAGCTGGCCTCCTCGTAGATGATGAGCCGGTCCGCATACACCTGGCCCTCGCCCCGCCGGGCGGGCTTGCCCGTGGCCTCCGTGAAGCACGCCTCCAGGCGCGGCAGCAGCTCACGGCGGCGGCCCAGCTCTCCTGCTTCGAAGTCCGCTCGCAGGCGCGCGAGCGTGTCCAGCCGCTCCAGCCAGCGGGTGCGTGCCTCGGACTCCGGCAGGGCGGCCACTGCTTCGCGCACGCTCTCGAACGTGCCGAAGTCGTTGGGGCGGAACGGCAGGCCCCACAGCAGCACCGCGGACTTCACCAGCGGCACCGCCTGCCGCTCCACGTCCTCCGCCGCGAGGCCGAGCAGCGCCGCCGCTCCAGCCGGCGTGGGGTGGTCGCGCAGCACGGACAGCAGCTGCTCCGCCTGGGGGGACAGGGGCACGTCCAGCTTCAGCGGCGCGCACACGGCGCGGCCGGCAGTCACCGTGAAGAGCGGGTTGAGGCGCAGCGGCAGGTGCGCGCGCAGGGTCCGCTCGCGCCACACCGCGCGCGACAGCTCCGTCACCGCCCAGAAGGAGAAGAACGTGCGGCGGCGCGTGTCCCCGCTGGGCACCGTGCGCACGTCGAAGCCGTCCTCGGAGGTGCGCTCGCCATAGGAGATGGGGCCGAAGAAGCTCGTCGTCTCGTTCTTCGCGCAGAAGCGCTGCAGGTACGTGTAGACCTGCCGCTCCACCCGGCGCGCGTCGGAGGTGTCCGGCCGCTCTCCGCCCTTGAGGTAGCGCGCCCAGACGTTGTCGAACATGGCCGGGCTGGAGAGGAACACCGCCTCCTGGATGGCCGGCTCCGCGGCCCGCTCCCGCAGGCTTCGCCGCAGCGACTGGCGTTCTCCGGCGTAGCGGGCCTGGAGCGCCTCGCGGCTGTCGCGGTAGCGGGCCAGCGCGGCGCGAAGCTCGGGGCCGTGGCGGGCCTTGAGCGTGGGCTCCCTGCCCTGCGCGAGCGATGCCTGGAAGGCACTGGCGTCGGCGTCCCCGCTGCCCGTGCGCACCATGGCGAGCAGGGCCTCTTCCTCCGCCAGCAGGCGGGAGGTCTGCTCCAGCAGCTCCGCCGACAGCCCGAGCGACTCCAGCCAGTCGAACGGGAAGCCCGCGTGCCGCAGTACGAAGACCTCGCCCAGCGTCCAGGACCTGCTCATCCGCGCACCCTCGTCAGGACGGCTTTGGCCACCAGTGTGTCCACCAGCTTCTCCCGCTGCGCCTCGGGGACGGCGCCCAGCACGTCCGCCGCCAGAGCGGGCCGCGTCAGGCCGGAGAGCCCGGGCGCGAGGCGCGCGTCCATCGCGAGCACGGCGCCGGTGCGCAGGTTCGCCGCGTACCACGCCGGCCTGGGCGTCCCGTCGAGCGTGGCCGGCAGTTGAACCAGCGCGCAGTCCGCATCCAGGCGGATGGGCCCGCGGGCGGTGGGGACTTCTTGCGGCGCCGCTTCCTGCGACACGGGCAGCGGAGCCGAAGGGCCCCGAAGACAGGCAGCGGCGACACGGCCCGGGTTCAGGGGCGCGCGCCGCAGCAGGCGCTGGGACAGCGACTCCATCACCTCCGAGAGCCGGGAGCCCGAGAGCGTGTTCGGCGCGTCGAAGGGGCGACTGCGCGCCAGGTCGCGGTCCGCGGGCGGGCTCTTCGGCTGAATCCAGGAGCGTCGGAACTGGCGGTCGAGGTCCGGGCGCTCCAGGCCCCAGTGGAAGGGGCGCACTCCGGCCACGTGCTCGAAGAGGGGTGGCGCAGCGAGTGTCTCCTCCAGCTCCGCCTCGTCCACTCCCGGCGCGCCGACCCACCACTCCGCGACGAGCCTCACGCCCGCGTCCCTCAGTCGCCGGGCGCCTTGCAGCAGCCGGGCCGTGTCCAGCCGGTAGCCCGAGGTGGGCTCCAGCACGGTGCCGCCGGAGATGGAGCAGAAGCCCACCACCGCCACCCGGCAGCCGCTCTCCAGCAGGACCTCCGCGTGAAGCACCGATTCGAGCCCGACGTGACCGCCCCAGGGGGCGCCTCCCGTGAGGGTCCGCAGCTCCTCCGCGGTACAGGACCCGAGCACCTTCCTCGTGGTGACGGCTCCGAGGTCGACCGGGTCCACCCCGTCGAGCATCAGCTCCCCGGGCGCCAGTGGCGTCGGTGGGGGAATGACTGTCAGCTCCAGGGCCTCGGGAATCCAGTAGAGGGGCTCCAGGTCCGGCCCGCCGGGCAGCGGGGCGACGCGCCAGCGAAGGGGCGTGGACGCCTCGACGAACTCCGCCCGCTGGAACATGGGCATCCGCGCGAGCACCTTCCGGTGTGCCACGGCGAAGGGCCCGGCGACCTCCAGTGGCACCTCCAGCGGACAGGCCCGGGCGAGCCACGCCGCTGCCGGGAGCTGCAGGTCCCTGTCCAGCCACAGGCGCACCCGCTCCGCGGAGGCAAAGCGCTCGGCGGCGCGGGCAAGGTCCTCCGAGTACGGCGCAGGTTGGCTCACCACGCGCAGCACGTCCTGGCTTCGCTCGGTGGTGCCGTTCTCCAGTTCTATGTCGTCGAGGCGCAGGCGTACGCCGCTCGGAGGCCCGGAGAGGGCCGTCAGCACCGCGCCCAGTGCCCGCAGCCCCGTGTGTCCCGTGGCGTCCTCACGCTGCATCAGTGCCTGGGCCGCGCGCAGCAGGAGCAGCTCCCGCATCGACTGTGCCGTGACGGGTCCCCGCTCGCGTGCGTCCGCGGCTTCCGCCACGGACGCGTCGGTGGAGACGCGGAGACAGAAGTCGCGGGCCGCGTCCACGAGGTGCCACCCCTCGGGCACGTCCGGCACCAGGGTCACGTCCCGGTGCGGGGGCAGGACCAGCAGCTTCATGCGAGCCCCTCCGCGCGTGTCTCGGGAGCGGCCGGCACCAGGGGCACGTCCTGGTATGGGGGCAGGCCCATCCGCCTCATCCAACGCACGGCTCGGGGCGGTGGCTGCATCAGCAGGCTCATGCTTGGGCCACCGCATGTGCACCGGAGTCCGTCAGTCCTGGACGAGGCGACAACCGTCGAGTCATCGCCCCTCCTCCGCCTCGGGCTCGGCGGACGGCGCCCCCCAGAACAGCGTGCAGCGCAGCTCCACCGTGTGGCGTCCGTCCGGTCCCTGGAGCCAGAGCTGGTCCGGCCCCGGCCGCATCTCGGAGAGGACGACCTCCTCCTTCTGCTCCAGCAGGTTGAGGAAGACGCGCAGCAGCGGTGGGCTGCGCACGTCCACGAGCACCGGCTTCCGCTCATCCTTGAACTTGGCGAAGACGCAGTCGGGCATCCCCCGCGCCTCCCACAGCCCCACCGCCGCGCGCAGCCGCGCCTTGTCGTCCCTGCACGCGAGCAGCGCCTCCCGCTCCTCCGCCCCCAGGCGCCACTGCTCGCGCTGCACCACCACGCCCCCCAGCGTCACCCGGGGCGTGTGCGCGCCCAGCGACACCCGCAGCGGGCGGATGCGCGGCAGGGCGAAGGCGGTGTGGACCGCGCTCTCCAGCTCCCCGTTGTAGAGGCACACCTCCGAGCCCAGCCGCTTCGACACCAGCCGCGCGCTCTTCCCGTCACTCTCCACGAACAGGTCGTCCAGCGGCAGCCGCCACGCCGACGCGCGCGCACTCACCCCACCCAGCTCCACCACCGGGCCGGGAAACTCCGAGGGCAGCAGCCCCGTGCGCCGGGACGCCAGCACCGTCACCAGCGGCACCGGCCGCCGCAGTGCCCCCAGCGCCCGCACCATGGCGCTCTCCACCCGCCCCCGCGCCTCGTGGAACTGGAGCGCCCAGCCCCACACCAGCGCGGTGTCGTGCACGTCGCCCATCACCAGCTCGTACTCGCCCCGCCCCCACGCCTCCACGTCCCGCGCGCCGACGAGCAGGTCCACCGAGGTGACGAGCGGCAGCGCCCGCACATCCCCGGGCATCGGCGGCGGCGCCACCCCGCCCAGCTCCACGCAGCTCGCGGAGGCATCCGAGATGGCGCTCGCGAGCGCCTCCGCCATCGACGTGTCCGCGGGCACGGCCCGGTCCGAGTAAGCGGCGACGACCTTCCAGAAGGGCACCGTGCGCGCCCCCACCCACTCCGCCACCGCGGCCCGCGCGGTCTCGCGCGTGCGCCGCGCGGCCTCCGCCATCCACGCCAGGGCAGGCTCCAGCCGCGCCGCCAGCTCTCTCGCGCGCTCGCCCCCCACCTCCACGCGAAGGTCTCCACCGCACTCCTCCCGCAGCGGAAGCCGGTCCTGGTAGAAGTTGTGCGACTCGGACGCGGGGCCCCGCTCGGACGGAGGCGCCACGCCCCACCGCTCCCGCGCGAGCTCGGCGAAGGACGCCTGGAGCGCCATCTTCCCCGCCGCATCCGCCTCCCCGTAGCGGCCCATCAGCTCCAGCAGCGCGCTCAGTCCCTCCACGTGGCGCCGCGCCGCCAGGCAGGGCAGCCCCGCCACGCGCTCAGCCAGGTCGTCCAGCGGGTGGTGCACGGCGGCGGGGACCTCGAGCTGGTGCGTCAGCAGTCCCTTCTCACAGCCCCACCGCGCGGCCTCGCGCGCCAGGCCCGGCGCCACGCCCAGCGCAGAAGCCAGCCCCGCGAGCGTCCGCGTCCCGTCGGCGACTTCGACCAGCCGGGGCAGCAGCTCCTCCGCGCTCTGCGGTGCGGGCACCGCCTTGCGCGCGGGCGCTTCCGAGAAGGCCTTGCGGCGCAGCACCAGCCACGCGGCGAGCTCCGGGTCGAAGGCAATCGCCCGCACCAGCCCCTGCACCAGCCACGAGGCCGCGAAGGTGTTGCGTCCCACCAGCGCTTGCGGCCCGGACCAGCGCAGCGTCACCCCCGTCGGAGCCTCCGCGTCCGCGCGGCCGTAGTTGATGGGGCCGAAGAAGCCCATCGTCTCGTTCTTCGCGCACAGCCGCTGCAGATAGCTGGCCACCTGCCTGCGCAGCCGGGCCCCGTCCCGTCCCGCCAGCAAATCCCTGGCCACGGGCGGGCTGGAGCTGGCCACCGCCTCCAGGAAGCGCGGCTCCTTGCGCAGCGCCGCCAGCGCCGACTCCATGCTCGCGCTCTCGCGCTCCAGCGCCGCCTCGAAGGCCTCCTCGGCCTCCCGCGCGGAGCGGGCCCGCGCATTCCAGGCGTCGAAGACCTCGGGCGCCTCCAGCCCCGCCGCGTCCACCGGACGTCCGGCCTTCAGCGCCGCCAGCACCGCGCGGGGCGGGCGCTTCACACGAGGCCCCTCGGCGCGCAGGGCGTCCAGCGCGCGTCGCTCGGCGGCCAGGCGCCGCGCCGCGACCGCGGACTCCGGGCAGCCCAGCCGCTCCAGCCAGTCGAAGGGAAAGCCCGTGGTGCGAACCACGAGGTGGGGGAAGAGGGTCCAGCCCTTCATGGGGTTTCGCACCCTGCGTCCTGGGGCACGCTCGGTGCCCGGAAGTGTGCAGCTCAGTCCTGCTGACGCGCCTTCACTTCGATTTCCTGGCCCGGCACGGCCATCACCCAGAGCTTGCTGACGCCGGTGGGACAGCGCACCAACACCTCCAGCTCGCGGCCGGCCTCGATGGGGGCCTTCACGAGCGGCGTCACGCCCTGCAGCGTCGTCCCGCCCACCTGGACCTGGCAGCCCGGAGGAGCGTCCCTCACGCTCAGCAGGCCCCGCGTCCCCGGCTGGTGCGCGGCGTCCGCCAGCGTGCGCACGTCGATGCCCTCGCGCTGCTGGGTCGTCCCGAACCGGCGCAGCTTCCCACCCACCGCCGTGGAGACGACGAGCGGCGCGCCCGAGGGGTCGAACGTGGCGGTGCCCTGCTCCAGTCGCTGGCCCCCCACGTACACGTGCTCCCCCTCCTCCACGTTGACGAAGCCGGAGCCGGAGCCGCGCAGCAACACCAGCGCCACCGCGCCCACCACGAGCAGCGCGCCACCGCCCAGCCCCACCCACTTCCAGGGCACACCTCCTCCGGAGCCGGAGTCCTCGGCGTGCGAGGCAGCGCCCGCGGCGTGGGGCTCCGGACGGGCGTGGGCTGCGGGAGCCGCGGGGCTGCCCGTAGACGGCCGCAAGGCGGGAGCCGCGGGCGACGAGCTCCGGGGTGCCGCGCCCGCTCCGTGCGCGCCTTGGGGTGGCGGTGGCGGGGTGCCATGGGGCGCCGGGGGTGCCACCCTCGGCACGGACGAAGACGGGCGCGCCGGAGGCGGAGGAGCCGCGTGGGACTGTGAGGGCCGCACCTGGGGCGCGGGCCGGGCAGCGGCGGGGCTCTCCGAGCGCGGCGGAGGCTGGCCCAGGCTCAGGGGGACCATCTCCGTCCGGTCGACCTCCTCCTCCATGTCCAGGTCGGGAAGCTGGGGCAACGCAGCCTGGGGCACGGGAGGAGGAACCGGGGCCGGGGGCGGCATGCGCGGCACGCTGCCGGAAGGACGGGGCGCCGCCACGGGCGGCGGAGTCGCGGGCCGGGGCCCACTGCCGCTCGCCCCGCTGACCGCCGGACGCGAGCCGCTGCCCGAGCCCGCGGGGTGCGAGCCACTGCCCCTGACGGACGGGCGCGAGTCACCGGGGGCCGCCATGTCCCCCGAGCCGCTCCCGCTGCCCGTCCCCGACGGCATGGGCCGCGGGTGGCTGCCCGTCCCGGGCGTGCCCGACGACGGCGCGAACTCCACCAGCCGGTCCCCCAGCGTGTCCTTGAAGAACTGGGCCACCGCCGCCGGCGACGAGTTGAGCCGGTGGTGCGCCATCACCGCTTCAATCTCCTCGCGCATCGCCGCGGCAGAGGGCGTGCGCCGCGACGGGTCCTTCACCAGCGCGCGGAGGACGAGGTCGGACACGTCCTGGGGGATGTTCGGCTTGAGCTGCGAGGGCACCGGCGCCGGCTCGCGGACGATGGCGTTGAGCGTGGCCGCGTCGTGGTCCCTGCGGAACGGCAGCTGGCCGGTGAGCAGCTCGAAGAGCACCACGCCCAGGGCGAACACGTCGTTGCGCGCGTCCAGCGTGCGCCCGGAGGCCGCCTCCGGGGAGATGTAGGAGATCTTCCCCTTCAGCACGCCCGCCTGCGTGTGCTCCTCGCCCGCCACCTTGGCGATGCCGAAGTCGCTCAGCTTGACGGCGCCGTCCAGCGAGATGAGGACGTTGTGCGGGCTGACGTCGCGGTGCACCACCGGGTGCGGGACGCCCGCCGGGTCCACGTACGCGTGCGCGTAGTGCAGCCCCGCGGCCACCTCCGCGACGATGCGCAGCGCGTGCTCCATGGGGAGCGCCAGCCCCTTGCGCCGCAGCTCGTTCACCAGCTTCTTGAGGTCCGGCCCGCGCACGTACTCCATCAGGATGTACGCCACCCCGTCGGACACGCCCACGTCGAACGTCTGCACGACGTTCGGGTGCGTCAGCCGCGCGTTCGCCCGCGCTTCCGCGAACAGCATGTCCACGAACTCGGGGTTCTCCGCGAACTGCGGGAGGATCTTCTTCATCACCAGGAACTTCTCGAAGCCCTTCACGCCCACCTGCTTGGCGAGGAAGACCTCCGCCATGCCACCCTGCCCCAGCCGCCGGATGATGTTCAGCTTGGTGCTGCCCAGCGAGTTGGAGATGTCGGTGGAGGCCCCCTGCTTCGCCTGGGGGTCGACGTTCGTGGAGCCGAAGAGGTACTGGCTGAGGGCGCGCGGCTCCAGCGCCTCCATGTCCTCCAGCGGCCGGTCCGTGAGGGGAAGGCGCGCCAGCAGCCCCTGGAGCTGCGGCATGTGCGGCACCCGGGCGCTGCCGCCGCAGATGGGGCACGTGCGCTCCACGGAGGACTGGTGCGCGCGCAGTTGCGCCAGGTAGTCCGCGGCCTGGATGCGCTGGTGGCTCACCTTCCCGCAGTGGCGGCACTCGCACGGCAGCCACAGCGTGGCCATGCGCGCGTTGGGCTGCTTCTGCGAGCGCGCCAGCGCGGCCAGTGCCGGCGGCGGCACCCGGCACAGCACCACCTGCGCGCCCTGGGCCGCCGTGTCCAGCACCTGCTCCAGCTTCGGCAGGGCCTCCGGCTCCACCTTGCTCACGTGGCTGAAGTCGAAGCCGACGCGCCCCTCCAGCCCGGAGGCCAGCCGGCGCACGTTGAGGTCCCCCTTCAGCACGCTGGCCAGGGTGATGTACGTGATGTCGTCCTGGACGATCTTGAGGTGCTGCGCCAGCTCCGGCTGCTCCGCCGGCATGCTCGCGCGCAGGTAGCGCAGCACCACCGGGTCCAGCGTGCCGAACTGCTGGCGGCGCGCGTAGTCGAAGAACTCGCTCGCCTGGTCCGCGAACTCCAGCGGGTTGGAGCACACCGGGCAGGTGTGCTCGGGCGCGCGCTCCTGGGCAATGACCTCGGCGTCGTCCACCAGGTTCACCACCCGGAGCCGGTCGTCGTTGCAGGTGCGGCAGGTGTAGGGCGCCAGGAGGGAGACGATGCGGGCCACGCCCGCGAAGCCCTCCACCATGTTGAGCTGGTCCACCATCACCGGTGGCGCGTGGACGACGTAGAGGCTCAGGGCCCCGGGCGGCAGCTTGCCCGCGAACTCGATCCACCGGCGCACGCCGAAGGAGCTGATGCGCTCCACCCGTCCCAGGTCGACCACCAGCAACCCGGTGAGCTCCGGGCTGCTGGACGTCAGCGGGAAGGTTTCGTCGATGACGCCGGAAATCCGTACGTGGGTAATCGTCCCCACACGGAGCCGGCTGATGATGGCGTTGGAACCCTGGCTATCCACCGGCCCTGACCTCATTGCGAACAGAACAGCAGAGACTTCGGCTGGGTGGCCCGGCGGCGCGCCTCGCCCAGGTCCACCACGCACACCACACGTGACTCGCGGCCGGCGGTCACCCGGACCGCCACCGTGTCACTGTGCTCCAGGATGCGCCGCAGCCCCAGGCCCGCGCCCCCACCGGACGCATCCACCTGGACGCGCCCGCCCCACCCTTCCAGCGCCCGGGCGAAGGGCCCCGGCCGCAGGCCGCCGAAGCGGTCCACCACTTCCAACCAGATGCGTCCGTCCTCCACGGCCCAGGCCAGCTCGCAGCTGTCCTCCGGCGCCACCTCGCGCACCTGCGTGCGGCGGTGCGCGTAGCGCTGCTGGCCGTCGGAATCCACCGGCGCGTCCAGCAGCGCGTTGGCGGCGATTTCATGCACCACGTCGCCCACCAGCGCGGCCGCCGCGCGCGAGCCGCCGGCCCGCGTCACCGCCACCGCGGCCTCGGTCCCCGCGGCGCCGATGTCCGCCACGCTCCACAGCTGCTTGCGCGTCACCGCCGCCCCTTCCGGCAGCAGCGACCCGCCGCGCAGCAGGGCCCCCAGCAGGCGCACCTCCCAGGCGGAGGGACGCGGCTGGGCCCCCCGCGTGGCCAGCAGCAGCGCGGGAGGCTCGCGCAGCAGCAGCTCCGCGTGCGAGGGCGTCAGGCGGCCGTCGAAGAGGACCAGCCGCCGGGGGCGCGAGGAGAGCCCCGGGCCCGGGTGCAGCGCCACGCCCCCCTGCGTGAGGAGTGGTGCCGCCTGCTCCAGCAGCGCGGGAGGCAGGGACTCGTCGGCAATCAACAGGAGGCTTTCGGCCTCGACGTGGGGAGCGGTACTCAAAGGCTAGTAACGAACCTTGACTTCACTGAAGAAGGACTGGGGTGGCGCCGGGAAGCCGAAGGACTCCTCGTACCTCGCGTTGAAGAGGTTGGAGCCGAGGAACGAGACGGAGATTCCGTCGTAGATGTTGAAGCCCACGCGGGCGCCGGCGGTGAGGTAGCTGGCCAGCTGCACGCGGGAGCTGGGCAGGCCCGTCGACTCGTCCACCAGGAAGCCCGGGTCGTAGCGCTGGCCCACGTAGAGGGCGTACAGCTCCGCGAAGGCCACCTTGCCGATGTTGGTGCGACCGCGCGCGTAGATGCGGTGGCTGGGCGCGTAGTCCAGCGGCGTCTCCGGCCCGTCGTCGTAGGGCAGCGTCTTGGCGTCGAGGAACTGGTAGGCCACGTCGAAGGACGAGTTGATGGACGGAATCTGCGCCGCCGCCTCCAGCTCGAAGCCCGCCACGCGCGCGTCACCCAGGTTCTTGAACTGGGACACGGAGCCGAAGACGAGCTCCTGGTTGATGAAGTTCTTGGCCAGGTTGTAGAAGCCGGTGCCCGTCAGGCGCACCCGCCGGTCGAAGGGCCAGAAGTCCACCGAGGCCTCGAGCGTGTCCAGCGTCTCGGCCTTCAGCTCCGAGTTGCCGATGAGCGTGGACGCGTACATCTGCTGGTTGATGGCCAGCTCCGCCAGCGTGGGCGCGCGGAAGGCGCGGCCGTAGTTGGTGCGCAGCGTGAGCAACTCCGGCACCGCGTGGAACACGACGCTGGCGCGCGGGGAGAGCTGGTCGGTGCGCTGGCTCCAGACGCGCTCGGGAATCTGGTAGCGGTCGTAGCGGATGCCCGCGCCGAACACGAGCCGGTTGAAGAGCCGGTACTCGGCATCCGCGAAGCCGCCGAGGATGGTCTGCTTCGTGTCGTCGAGCGTCAGCTCCGGCAGCGCGTTGGGGACGTTGACGGTGTCCAGCTTCACGTCGCCGCCGACGGTGACGTTGAGGTCGCCCGCGGAGAGCAGCGCGCGCGCCTCGCCACCCAGCCGCCGGCGCTTGCCCAGCGCGCGCGTCATCTCGCCGCCGAAGGCGTTCTCCATCAGCACGTCGCGCCGCTTGAAGAGGCCGTACGCCTGGGCGAACAGGCGCACGTTCTCCGTCACCTGCTGGTCCACCTGGGCGGAGGCGTTGAGGTTCTGCACCGACTCGGAGTCGTTGGGCGTGTAGTGGCAGCGGCCGCAGTTGCCCACGGTGGAGATGTGCGTGCCACCCGGGCGGCCAATCTCCGCGTCCGTGAAGTCCGCGTCCAGCGCCAGCGGGCCCACGCGCACCTTGCCGCTGACCTGGTGCACCAGCGAGTCCTGGTTGTCGTCCACCCGGCCCACGCTCGGGTCGTTGAAGAGCTGCGGGCCGTCCGAGCCGTAGCCGTAGTAGCCGAGCAGCGCCTCCACCGGGCCGCCGCGGCCGGCGACGGTGCCGTGCAGGCGCCACGTCTGCTCCTGGCCCGCCAGCACGCGCGCCTCGGCGCCGACATTCTGGCCCTTGGCGATGAGGTCCGACGGCTGGCGCTCGATGATGTTGATGACGCCGCTGAAGGCGTTGGAGCCGTACAGCGACGAGCCCGGGCCCCGGATGACCTCCACCTGCTTGAGGTTGACCAGGGGCGTCGTCTCGTCCGCGTAGAACTGGCCCGTCCACGGGTCCGTCAGCGGCCGGCCGTCCTTCAGGAGCAGCAGGCGGTTGGACAGGTAGTTGGAGCCGAGGCCGCGCGCGCTCACCGCGGCCTTGCGCATGGAGCCGCGACGGCACTCCATGCCCGGGAAGTACTGGATGGCCTCGCACAGCGAGAACTGGCCGGTGCCCTCCAGCTCCTCCGCCGGAATCCACGACACCGTCAGCGGCACGTCCGCGATGCGCTGGTTGCGCTTGGACGCGGTGGTCACCACCGCCTCGCTCAGCACGCGGTTGACGGACTCTTCGATGGCATCCCCCCCCGCCAGCGGATCACCCGGCAGCCCGGCCAGCCCCGAGGGCGGCGGCAGCGGACGGTCCATGGTGGGCTCGGCGAACGGGGCGCGGATGGGGACGTTGTCCTGCGCGGGCGCCGCCACCGTGGAGGGCGCGGCCAGCGCTCCGGTGGCGGGAGCCACCGTCGCCGGGTCGGCGGTCGAGGGCCCCACCGGGGCGCCCGGGGACGCCACCGGCAGCGAGGGGCTGACGGGCGGGTCCATGGGCGTGGGCGGCTCGGCCGTCACCGGGGTCGCCGGCTCCGTCGCGGTCAGTGGATCATCCGTGGCAGGGCCACCGCCCAGCACCGGAATCTCGTCGTCGGTCAGCGCGGGCTCCGCGGGAGCCTTGACGCCCTTGTTCTTCTTGATGCGGGGAGGCCGGGTGGCGCGCGTGGGCGGCTTCTTCTCCGCGCGCTTCTTCTTCTTCACCTTGGGCTGCGTCTCCGCCTGGGCCTCCTGCGCCTGGGCCTCGCTCGGTCCAGGGCTGGCCACGGCCAGCGCGCACAGGAAGATGGAAAGAGGCAGGGCACGCAGGCCTCGGCGCCCGAGAAGAGCCTGCACCGCGCCTCGCCGCGGATCACCGTACACAGTCGAGTGCATCGTTCTCACATCCGTGAGTGAGGGGGGCACCCACGGTCCTGTACGTACGCCCCGGTTGGCGGGCCCGGCCTCAGGGCAATCGTCCTTTCGGACGAAGCTTCACCCCCTGAACGCTCGTGCCGTCGGTTTTTAAAGTACCCCAGAGCCCCTGCCGGGCCAAGTCAGCGGCTCTCATTCCCTGCAAACTCAAGAAGGCTCTCGGTTATCGGCGACCCAGGATTCGTGTTGCGTCCTCAGTCATCCGGCTGCTCGGCGGCGACGGCCAGGTCCTCGGCGAAGGACGGCAGGGCGGGGCCCAGCTCCTCGGAGCGGACCAGCACCTCGGCGTCCACTCGGAGGTCCGGCCCTTCTGCGAGCACCGGCTGGCGGCGGGGCGGGCCCTGGGCGACGAGGCGGCGGAAGTCCTCGAAGTCCTTGCCCTGGACGCGGGCAAAGGCGTCGAAGGGGGCCACCGCGCCCACGGAGCCCAGCGCCCCGGCGAGCGCGTCCTCCTGGTTGCGCAGGTCCACCAGCACCGCGCCCGGCACCCGGGCGCTGCGGAAGAGGACGCGCACGTCCTTGGGCACATGTGCCAGGGGGACGAGCGCCGCCTCCGCGCCCTTCGCCTCCAGCATCTTCAGGGCGGACTCCACGTTCGGAACGGGCGCCAATTTGAAATGGCGCTGCGCGTCCAGGTCACCGCCGAGGACGACGTGGGTGACGAACTTCGGGTCGGCGGGGCCCGCGCCCTTCACGTGCGCCAGCCGCTTGCCTGCCAGGTCCTTCACGGCGCCCTTCTGGGTGGAGACGATGGCCCAGCGCTGCTGGGTGTCACCGGCGCGGGAGGCCCAGGCCACGGGCTTCGCGCGGGCGCCGAGCTGCACGGCGGCCCACGCGTCCACCACGGCGAAGTCCACCAGCCCGTCATTCACCGCGCGGGAGAAGTCCTCGTAGCGGCCGAAGCTCTTGGCGGCCACCGGGCGGCCCAGGGCGTCGGTCAGCTTCGCGGCGAGCGCCTCCGCGTACTGGAAGCGCTCCTGGCCGTCCGTGAGGGTGGTGGCGAGGAAGACGCCCACGGTGGCCTTCTTCGCGGCCGCGTCCGACGTAGCGGCGGCCAGGGTGCAGGCCAGCGCGAGGCCGGCCAGGAGGAAGCGGTGTGCCTTCGTCGTCATCATGGGGTCTCCTCCGCGGTGGCCGCGGCGGGCGTGGCGCCGGAAGGCTCGCCGAGGCCGTGGAGGCTCTGCAGGCGGTCCTTCCACTCGCGCACCTGGGCCATGCGGGGGCCGGTGCCCGAGGCGAGGTAGCGGCGCCACGCGTCCACGGCCTCGGCGGGCTCGCGGCGGCGCTCCTGCGCGTCGATGCCGAGGTTGAGGGCTGCCACCGGCACGGAGGACTCCAGCCGGCGCCAGGTGGTGAGCGCGTCCGCCGCCCTGCCCTTGCGCCAGTCCACGCAGGCCAGGTTGTGCTGCACCAGCGCGTCCTCCGGGTCTCCGGCGAGCGCGGCCTTGAGGGCCTTCTCCGCCAGCTTCATGTTGCCGGAGGCGTACGCCAGCCCGGCCTCGCGCCGGTGGAGCGCGCCCGTCATGGCCGTCAGCCACTTCGGCTGCCCGGGGTTGGGCTTCTTCGAGGCGGCGGTCAGCTGCTTGCGCGCGGCGGCCACCTGCCCCTTCTTGTAGAGGACGAAGGCATCCGCCAGGGCGCGCGTGTTGGGCCAGGCCCAGCGCTGCGCGGGGGTGAGGGCCCGCTTGAGGGCGGCGCTCGCCTCCGCATGGCGGCCCGCCTCCGCGCGCGCCAGGCCCCGGGTGAAGAGGGCCAGCTTCGCCAGGTCCAAGCGCTTGCCCGTGCCCAGCTTGTCCACCGCTTCGAGGTCGCGCTCCGCGGCCTCCGCGTCGCCGGCCTCCAGGCGGGCCAGGGCGCGGCGCACCAGCACGCGCGGCAGGTTGGCCTCGGCCACACCCGCGGCGACCTTGGACGGGCCCACATCGGACAGCCGCTGCACGGCGGCATCCACCTGGCCCAGCTCCACCTCGGCCAGCGCGGCGCCCACGGAGGCCTCGGCCTGCTCGTCCGGCTCCTCCGTCCGCTTGCCCGCGGCGGTGAAGGCCTCCAGCGCCGCCTGCGCATCCCCCGAGGCCAGCCGCGCGTAGCCCAGCAGCAGCCCCTCGCGCCAGGTGGCGCCCGGCAGCGTGGCGCCCTGCTCCATCACCTTGCGGGCGTCGGCGAAGGCGCGCGTCTCCAGCAGCGCGGCGCCCAGCCGGCGGGCCATGGGCGCGCTGCGGTCCAAATCGTAGGCGCGGCGCAGGTCTCGAACGGAGTCATCCAGGCGCCCCGCCCCCGCCCTGTCCCGGGCGCGGTGGGCCAGCGCGCGCGCCAGCCACTGCCTGGCGCCGGCGTGGTTGGGCTCCACCTGCAGGGCGTTGGCGTAGTCCTCGATGGCCTGGTCCCACTGGCCGGTGGCGAAGTGGTCCGCGCCCAGCAGCGTCCAGCCCAGGGCCTGGCGCGGCGCCATCTCCACCACGCGCCGGTGCACCTCCACCGCGCGCTGGAAGCGGCCCGCGCGGCGGTTGACGGAGCCGAGGTTGGCCCACAGCTCCAGGCTGTTGGCGCCCGAGCGCACCGCGGCCTCCAGAAACTGGATGGCCTCCTCGTGCCGCCCCTGCGCCTGCAGCGCCTTGCCCACCGCCATCTGTCCGATGACGAGGCCCGGCTGGAGCTGCAGCACCTTGCGGTACTCGCCTTCCGCGGCCGCGGCCTGCTTCTGCGCCAGCCGCACGTCACCCATCAAGAGATGCGCCGCGGGCGTGCCGCCCAGCTTCACCAGCGCCACCGCCTGCCCTTCCGCGCGCGGCACGTCGCCCGCCGTAAGGTACAGGCGTGCCAGCTTCTCCTTCGGCTCGGCCGCCTGCGGGAAGCGCGTGGTGACGCCCTCCAGCAGCGTGCGCGCCTCCGCCACCCGGCCCTCCAGCTCCAGGACGCTGGCGAGGCCCAGTTGCACGCCGGGCGACTCCGGCCGCCCGGCCTGGGCCTGCTGGAAGGACGCGCGCGCGGCGGCCACGTCCCGGCGCAGCACGTGCGCGCGGCCCAGCAGCTCGTGAATCTGGAAGTCGTTGGTGGCCAGCTTCGCGGGGCGCAGCGCCAGGTAGCGCTGCAGCCGCGTCACCGCCGCGTCGCCCTGCTGCGCATAGAGGTAGTAGCTGGCGAGGTAGTACTGGACGATGAGGTGCTCCGCGCTGTCCGCGGCGGCCACCTTCTCCATCAGCGGCACGGCCTCCGGGAAGCGGCGCAGCTTGTAGAGGGCCACGCCCAGCGGGTACGCCAGCGACAGCTCGCCCGGATTCGCCGCCTGCACGGGCAGCACCCGGTCCACCGTGCGCTGCCAGTCCTGGAGTCCGTTGGCGGCGGCGCCCACGCCCGCGGCGGCGGAGACGGAGCCCGGCTCCGCGGCGAGCGCCTGCTCGAAGAGGGCCAGGGCCTTGCGGTACTTCTCCTCGGCCTCCTTCTTGTCGCCGGAGGCACTGGCGGCGCTGGCGGCCACCTGGGCCGTCTCGCCCTCCTTCACCAGCCGCTGCGACTCGGACATGGGCGGAGGGCGGTACTGCGCGAGCGCGGGAGGGCCGGCCAGGGAGGCCAGCAGCGCGAGCGCCGTGGTGAGGCGGCGCGGCGACGGGGTGCGGGGTGTGCGGCGCATGAGGGCGGTTTCCCAGGAAGGTCAGGCGACGGGGCTGAACTCGGCCACGACGACGGTGATGTCGTCGCGCTGCGGCTGGCCGGCGCTGTAGGCGCGTGCGTCCGCGAGCAGCGCGTCACGCAGCGCCTCCGCGGACAGGTGGGCATGGGCCTGCACGGCGGCGGCGAGGCGCTGGGTGCCGTAGAGCTTGCCCGCGCCGTCCCGCGCCTCGGTGAGGCCGTCGGTGTACCAGACCACCACGTCACCCGGGCGCAGCTGCGCCTGGCGCGAGGTGAACTGGGACGTCACGGCCGCGCCCAGCAGCGGCCCGCGCGCCGGCAGCGACGCCACCTGCCCGCTGTGCTTGTTGAACACCAGGGGGCTGGGGTGCGCGCCGGCCGCGTAGTCGATGAGGCCGTTGGTGACGTCGATGACGGCCAGGGCGCTGGACATCTGGTGCTCGCCGCGCCCCACGTTGGCCAGCGTCACGTTGAGGGCGGTGATGAGCATCTGCGCGTTGACCTGCGAGGGCTCGCGCAGCGTCATCGCGGAGGCGAAGCCGCTGGTGGCGCTGGTGGCCACCAGGGCCGTGGACAGGCCGTGGCCCGTCACGTCGCCGATGCCGATGACCACCCGCTG
Source organism: Pyxidicoccus xibeiensis (assembly GCF_024198175.1). Lineage (NCBI taxonomy): Bacteria > Pseudomonadati > Myxococcota > Myxococcia > Myxococcales > Myxococcaceae > Pyxidicoccus > Pyxidicoccus xibeiensis. Next base: position 21,289 of record NZ_JAJVKV010000002.1, on the reverse strand, counting down.
CTCGTCCAGCCCGGCGCGGAACCACCAGTCGCCGCCGCACGCGTCCGCGGTGACGACGAGGCCGGCGATGCGCAGCGCCCCCACCTGCACGGCGTCGCGGCCGGGCAGCAGGGTCTCCTGCACCGTGCGGGCAAGCGACACCTCGCGCTCGAGCTGCGCCTTGGCGCGCACGTCGTCCAGCAGCACCTTGATGCGCTCGGCCATGTGGTTGAACACCACGCCCAGCGTCACCACCTCGCGGCCGGCGCCCCGGGCGGTGCCGGCGCGGGCCCCGAGGTTTCCGGAGGCCAGCTGCATCACCTTGTTGGTGAGCATGCCCAGCGGGCGGGTGATGCGGCGGCTCTGGTACGCCACGAGCACGCCCGCCACCACCACGAAGCCGAGGCCCAGCGCGAGCATGCGCAGGGTGTTGGCGCGCACCGTGGCGCGCTTGTCCTTCTCGAGGATCTCCAGCTGCCGCTGGAGCTCGCCCAGGGAGTAGCTGATGACGACCAGGCCCTTGCCGCTGCTGGAGCCGTAGTCGATGGGCTCCTGGATTTCGGAGACGGGCTGGCCCCGGTAGAAGGCGCTCACCATGCGCCGCTCGGCGACGCGCTCGTGGGTCTCCCCGGAAGCGGCCTCCTGCGCGCCCTTCTCCTCGCTGTCCGCCATCTTCGTCCCCTCGGGGTCGAAGATCTGCACGCGGAGGATGTTGGGGTTCGTCTTGACGATGGAGCCCGCCACCTCTTCGAGGAAGGCGTAGTTGTTGTCGCGCAGGTTGGTGGCGGAGGTGAGCGCCAGCGTCTGTCCGACAGTCTGGCCGAGCTCGCGGGCCTGCAGTTGGATGCGCTCCGTGGAGCGGCGGGCCGTCTCCTCGAACTGGGACTGCGTGGAGGCGACGGACAGCGAGGCCAGCAGGCCGACGATGAGCACCACCAGCACGCCGGTGGTGAGCAGGAGGATCTGATCCAACCGCAGCCCGCGGATGGCGGCCACGTTGGGCAGCTCGCCGGCCTCCAGCGGGGCGATGAGGGTGCTGGTGGCCTCCGCGTGGGCCAGGCCCACGGGGCTGGTCAGCCGCGTGGCGGTGGACTCGCGGGCGCCGGTGCCCGTGCCGGTGGCGGTGACCTCACGGGTGCCAGTCCGCTCGGCGGGCGGCGGGGCGGAGTCCGGAGCGCCATCGGGCTGGGGGGCGGGCTTCAGGCGTGTGTTCGTGCTCGACAAGGGCACACCCAGGGGGTCGCGCCGGGGCGCGACGAGGGAGCGGGGGAGTGGCGACTCTATCGCACTTCTCCCGCTTCGCGAGGTAGCGCCCCCCACCCCACTTCCCACGGAGAGGGACGAACCGGAGTGGGCCTGGGACGAGAAGCTTGTGAATGGACTTCACGCAGGGTGCGCAGGCGTCTCCCTGCCCCTTCACCGGGCGTCCTCGGGAGGCACCGGTTAGCATTGAGGGCGCATGCGGCCCCACTTCCACGTGGCCGGCTTCCCGGTCCGCGTCCACCCGCTGTTCTTCCTCATTGCCTTCGCCTCGGGCTGGGGCCTCCTCGAGCAGCCCGGGCGGCTGGCGATGTGGCTGGCCATCGTCTTCGTCTCGGTGCTGCTCCATGAGCTGGGCCATGCGCTGGCCTTCCGCCGGTACGGCTGTCCCGCGGGCATCGAGCTGCACGGCATGGGCGGCACCACCACGGCAGAGGACACGGAGCAGCTCACGCACCGGCAGTCCGCGTGGGTGAGCTTCGCGGGGCCGGGGATGGGCTTCCTGCTGGGCGGGCTCGTCTGGGCGGTGTCGCGCCTGACGCCCCTGGGGGAGCAGGGAGGGCTCGCGGGCGAGGCGGTGCGTCAGCTCGTCTGGGTCAACGTGGGCTGGGGCCTCTTCAACCTGCTGCCCCTCCAGCCCCTGGACGGGGGGCACCTGCTGGCCTCCGCGGTGCGCGCCCGGAGCGGCTACCGGTACGAGCGGGTGCTGCACGGCATCGGCATCGCCACGGCGCTGGGCGTGCTGGCCCTCTCCATCTGGTGGAGCATGGTGTGGATGGGGCTGCTGGCGATGATGTTCGGCGTGATGAACTTCGAGCAGCTCCGCCGCCTGCCGAAGGAGGTCCGCTTCCAGCGCTCCGCTGCCCCACCCCCGCGCCGGGCCGCCTCGCGGCGCAGGTCCGAGGCCGGTGCGGTGTCCGTCGAGCAGCTGATGGGCGAGCTGCGAAGCGGCCCGCGCGCCGCGCCGCCCGAGGCCCCGGCCGCGCCACGACGCGCCCCGGCGCCCGTGGTGGAGCCGGAGGCCCCCGAGGGGCCGCATGACCCGGGAATGGTGGGCGAGCTGCTGCTGGACGGCGGCCTGGCGGCGATGGCGGTGCGCCCGCTCCAGTCCGCCTTCGCGAAGTCACCCTCCCCTCGCACGGGCCATGCGCTCGTCCTGGCGCTGCTGGAGACCGGGCGCCTGAAGGAGGTGGCCGCGCTGCTGGAGGGCGCTCGCGCCGCGCACCTGGGCGACGACACGCTGGCCCTCATCTCCGAGCGGGCGCGGGCCGCGGGTGACGAGACGCTGGCCGCGCGTGCCGAAGCAATTTCTAACTCGGATGAGCGCCGCTGATTGCCGCGCCGCGCCAGAAGGTGGCTTCCGCCTGACAGGCCGGCAGGAGGGCCATCAGCAGCCTTGAGTGGAGGGGGCGCATCCGGGTTATAGGGGCATCCCCTCCAGCCAGAGGAAGCCCGCGCGTGTCTAGACCTCGTCTCATCAAAGAAGCGTCCGCGCCGCTACAGCTCGACAAGGAGCTGCTGCTCCGCATTCACGACCTCATGGTCAAAACGCGCGCCCTCGAGGAGCGCCTCATCCAGATGTACAAGCAGGGCCACGGGTACTTCTGGATTGGCGGCCCCGGCGAGGAGGCGTTCAACGTCCCCCTGGGCATGCTGATGAAGAAGGGCCAGGGCCCCGAGTACGACTACCTGCACGCCCACTACCGCCAGTCCGGCACGCTCATGGCCCTGGGTGAGGAGCCCATCGGCGCGCTGCGGCAGATGAAGAACACGGCCACGGACCCGTACTCCGGCGGCCGCAACTTCGCGGGCCACTTCTCGCTGAAGAAGTACAACGTGGCGCCTGTGTCCTCGCCCATCGAGGTGCAGTACGCCGTCGCCCCGGGCACCGCCATGATGCAGAAGCGCGTCGGCGGTGACGGCATCACCATCGTCACCGGTGGCGACGCCGGCACGGCCGAGGGCGATTTCGCCTCGTGCCTGGTGTGGAGCTCGCGGCCCGCCAACCCGCTGCCCATCCTCATCATCGTCACCAACAACAAGTGGGGCATCTCCACCTCCGGCGAGGGCCAGCACGGCGAGACGCGCATCAGCGACCGCGCCAAGGCCTTCAACATCCCGGCGAAGACCATCAACGGGAATGACCCCGTCGAGGCCTACCAGGAGATCCAGGCCGCCATGGAGTACGTGCGCAAGGAGCGCAAGCCGTACTTCATCGAGGCCCTGGTCTCCCGCCTCTACGGCCACTCCTCCGCCTCCGGCGCCAACTTCGTGGGCGACGAGGTGGACTGCCTCAAGCAGTTCGAGGCGCGCCTGGAGCAGGAAGGCTTCATGACGCGGCAGCAGATGGACGACCTGCGCAACAAGTACACCGAGGAGCTGGCCGCCGCCGCCCGTCAGGTGCGCGACGAGCCCCAGCCCGAGCCCGACTCCATCTGGAAGCACATCTACGCGGAGGACAAGTAACCCATGGCCAACATGGCACAGGCCATCCGCATGGCCCTGCACTACGCCGAGGAGAACCTCGGTGTGACGGACATCTTCGGCGAGGACGTGGGCATGCCGCTGGGCGGCGTGTTCACCTGCACCCAGGGCCTGAAGACGACGTGGAACTCCCCGCTCGACGAGCGCGGCATCATCGGCGCGGCCATGGGCATCGCCATGGGCGGCGGCCGTCCCGTCGCGGAAATCCAGTTCTGCGACTACGTCTACAACACCATCGACCTGCTCAAGCTGGCGGGCAACACCTGCTGGTCCACCAACGGGGACTGGAACCTGCCCATGGTGGTGCGCACGCCGGTGGGCAGCGGCATCCGCGGGTCCATCTACCACTCGCACTCGTTCGACGCGACGATGACCCACATCCCCGGCTGGAAGGTGGTCATGCCCTCCACGCCGCTGGACGCGTACGGGCTGCTCATCTCCGCCTGCAAGGACCAGAACCCGGTCATGTTCCTGGAGCCCAAGGCGCTGTTGCGCGTGAAGGGCGAGGAGCGCATCCCCGGCGAGCCGGACGACGACAAGGTGCTGTCGAAGATGATCGACGCGCCGCTGGGCGAGCTGCGCACCAACTGGAAGCCGCAGTGGCCGGAGCTGGAGGCCTACGCGGTGCCCTTCGGCAAGGGCAAGAAGGTGCGCGAGGGCTCGCAGGTGACGGTCGTCAGCTACGGCCGCACCCTGCCCCTGTGCGCCAAGGCCGCCGCGACCCTGGCCGACGAGGGCATCAGCGCGGAGGTCATCGACCTGCGCTCGCTGTGGCCCTACGACTGGGAGCTCATCAAGGAGTCCGTCCAGAAGACGGGCCGCGTCCTCTACGTCAACGAGGACACCGAGGTGACCAACTTCGGCGAGCACCTGGTGCGCCGCACCGTGGAGGAGCTCTTCTACTCGCTGCTGGCGCCGCCGCGGCTGCTGGCAGGCAAGTTCCTCCCTGGCATCGGCCTGGCGGACAGCCTGGAGATGGCCTCCGTGCCCCAGCAGGGCGACATCACCCACGCCATCCGCTCGCTTGCTGGCGAGCAGCCGTAAGCGCCACACCCACAGTCACCCCGGTTTGCGGGGGGTAACCGGCCGTCGTTCCTCTTTGGAGGGACGGCGGCCCTTTCGTTAGACTCCAAACTGCCTTGTCCCAGCCAATCGTCCGCACCGTCAGCGCCGTCTCAGGCGCCGAAGCTCCCGCCTTCCGCATCCGCCGCGCCCGCCGGGGTGACGCCGAGGCCATGGCGTTGCTCCTGCGAGAGCTCGGCTATCCCCAGGGCACCGACCAGCAGACGGTCCACTGGGTCGTCAGCCATCCGGAGATTGAAATCTTCGTAGCGGGGGACCCGCAGGACCGGCCCGTGGGCATGGTGTCCTTCTCCCACCGGCCGCAACTGCGGCTGCGCGGGCGCGTGGCCACCATCGACGAGCTGGTGGTGACGGAGTCCTGGCGGCGGCGCGGCGTGGGCCGGGCGCTCATCCGGCAGATTCTGGAGCGCTGCAAGGTGCTGAGCGCGAAGCAGCTCCAGCTCGTCTCGCCCATGGCCAGCACCCCGGAGACGCGCAGCTTCTATGCCGCCTGCGGCTTCTCCGAGATTGACTCGGGCGTGTTCCGCCACCTGGAGACGGAGGGCGGCGCGAAGTAGCGGCCGCCCCGTCCAGCGCTGCTCACCGCTTGAAGCTGTCCACCACGCGCTGGAGCCGGGCGCGGTCCTCGTCGTTCATGTCCGTGAAGCGCACGCCGATGGCCTCCGCCTCGTCGCGCACCCAGGCCACGATGCCGGCGAGGTGGAACTCCTCGCCCTCGATGACCATGGACAGGCGCACCTGCGAGCCCACGTCGTAGGCCTTCCGCGTGCGCAGGCACAGCCCGCCCGCGGAGATGTTGATGGAGTACGCACGCAGCGCTCGCGCCGCGTCCTGCGTCTGCTCGAAGCGAACCTCGAAACGGGCGGTAACGCGCTCGTCCGTTCGCCGGTTCGCGAATGCGCTCAGGTCCCCACCTGCCATGTCATCCGCCGCCTTGGTTGTCATGCGCACCCGCTACCCCCACGTTCGACGCTCCTGGCGACACTGCTGACTGTCCACCCAGGTCCCCCCGAGGTGACGCGCCGGGCCAACCCCGGGGAATCGGGTGTCGGCCAAGTGTCCGCTGCTTTCCAGCCCCGATTCAAGGGGGCCCCCTGTATCGGATTCCGTCAGCTAAGTCCCTGGGTACTTCGAATCGGGAGCTTCGGGATGCGTGCGCGCCTGGTGGTGTTGACTGGAACCCTGGCCCTGGCCCTCTGGGCGGCGGGATGTGATGACGACGACAACGGGCCGGGGCCAACCCCACAGCAGGATGCTGGGGTGCCGGTTGACCCGGGGGATGGTGGAGGCAACGGGCGGGACGGCGGGCCGCGGGATGGGGGGCAGGCTTCGGACTTCGCGTGCAACGTGGCCCGGCAGGAGGGCTGCGCGGCGGGCCAGAGCTGCCACTTCGCGGACCTTCCGGGGGGAGGCACGGGGAGCCGGTGCTTCGCGGCCGGGTGCGACGTCGTCCGCCAGGACTGCGGTGAGGGCCAGCGGTGCACGTACGTGCTCCAGGGCAGCGAGCGGCGTCGCGCGTGCGTGCCGGCCGGGACGGTGGCGGAGGGCGCCCCATGCACGCTGGCGCCCACGGACGGCGGCGTCTCCTACGACACGTGCCAGCAGGGCCTGTACTGCAAGGACGAGCCTGGGAGCGGCGGGGGCCGCAGCTTCGCCTGCCGCCGGCTGTGCCATGCCTCGCCCGAGTGCGGAGAGGCCGGTGAGTGCAACACGGTGCTGCGGCTGGAGGGCACGACGGAGCTGCCGCTGGTGTGCGGCCCGCCGTCGGCGCGGTGCGACCCCTTCGGCGAGGGCTGCACGTCACCGCTCGGCTGCTACCCGTCCACGTCCGGCCCGGTGTGCGCGGGCATCGGCACGCGCGGCGAGGGCGAGTCCTGCGAGTTCAGCAACCAGTGCGCGGAGGGGAGCGCGTGTGTGAACCCGGGCAGCGGGCTCACGTGCCGCGCGCTGTGCAGGCCCTCGGGGACGCCCGCGTGCGCCACCGGCAGGTGCAGTCCACTGGGTGACAATCCCGGTGTGGGCGCCTGCGTCCCGTGACAGCTGGACTGCCCACCCTGGGAACCCGGTGCCACACCCATGCGCGTCTGGCACCTCTCCCGTCTTACCAGGCGAGGGGGCAGGCATCGCGAAGGGGGGCACTTCCCCCCTGTTATCGGCCTGTCACGAAGCCCGGCTGTGAGCATCCTCTAGCGCCGGGAGGGTGCACGGATGAGAGGGTGGCGGGCGTGGCTCGGAGTCGTGGTGTGCACGGGGGGCTTGCTGGTGGCGTGTGCGGACAGCACCACCGGAGAGCTTCCGCCGGAGGCGCTGCCCGAAGACACGAGCGCGCCCTCGTCAGTGGAGAGCGATGCGCCGGCGGCGCCCATCGAAGTCGCCCCAGCGCTGGTGCTGAACGATGACGGAACGGTGCGGGCCACACCGCCGCCACCGGAGTCACCGCCGGATGCGTCGTTCCAGCCCGGCTTCCACCAGGCGCTGCGCTGGTCCCACGGCGTGGGGAGCGTGGTGACGTTCCGCATGCGCGTGCCGGTGGCGCGTGAAGGCGGGCGCATCCGCGTGACGTTCCGCGCGGGCGACGGGAGCCTGACGCTCCAGCGGGCCACGGTGGCGAAGGCCGGCACCGACGGCGCGCTGGCGTCCATGCCGGTGTCCCTCACGTTCGACGGCAAGCCGGGCTTCTCCGCGCAGGCGCGGGCCCTGGTGACGTCGGACCCGGTGGACTTCCCGGTGTCCTTCCGCGACGACCTGGCCATCAGCTTCGAGGTGCGCGGCGCCCTGGCGGCGAGCGCCATCGACGCCTTCCCGGGCAGCTACTCGCGCAGCGGAACCCATGCGGCGGTGCCCGGCGCCATCGGAGGCCAGCCCTTCGAGCGCGCGATTGGCGTGGCCACGGTGGACGTGGAGGGCCCCACGGGGCGGGCCTTCGTGGCGCTCGGCGACAGCATCACCGAGGGCTACATGGACATGAAGAACGACACGCGGAACGCGTGGCCCGCGCTGGTGGAGGCGCAGCTCGGCGTGCCGGTGGTGAACGCGGGCGTCAGCGGCCAGGGCTACTACGACGCGCTGGAGATGCTCGACAGCGAGGTGCTCGCGCTGCAGGGCATCACCGACTGCCTCGTCCTGCTGGGCACCAATGACCTGGGCGAGGAGGATTCGCTGGCACAGCTCCAGGCGCGACTGCTGCGGATGGTCGAGCGGCTGACGCCCTTCTGCAAGGTGTGGGTGAGCACGCTGCTGCCCAAGGAGAAGTCCAACCACAGCCCCTACGCGGTGGTGAAGGTGCAGCGGCTCGCCTTCAACGACTGGCTGCGCAAGGGCGGCAGCGGCACGGAGGTCATCGACCTGGAGGCGGTGCTGCGCCAGCCGGGCAACGTGCACCTCTTCATCGACGGGCTTGAGGCGGACGGCATCCACCCCACCGCCGAGGGCCACCGGCTGATGGCTGATGAGGTGTCGCGAGTCCTGCGCGAGCGCGGCGGACTGTAGCCCCACCCCGCCGTCAGGCCGGGCGCGGCCCCAGCACGCCGTGGAGCACGAGCAGGTCGGCGAGCCCGGGCGGCGCGAGAATCCAGTCCTCCTCGGTGGGCACCCACCGCACCGGCGCGCCCGCGCCCTCCAGCAGCGAGTCCACCTTCATCAGCAGCGGCGCGAAGGTGGTCCCCGGGGCCTCCCGGGTGCCCTCGCCCGCCGCGACTTCCACGCCGCCCGGCTGCAGGAGGAAGGCGGAGCGTCCCTTGAGAGGCTGCACCTGGAAGCCCGGGAGGTAGGGCTGCATCGCCGCCTCCAGTCGCTCCAGCAGCGAGGCGTCCTCGTACGGGTGGGACAGCTCCCAGTCGAAGAAGGTGGGCAGCTGCGAGAGCAGCTCCAGGTGCAGCGGGTCCGCCCGGCTCTGCCGCCAGTGGTGCTCGGCCAGGTCGAACGCGGTGGCGGGGATGCGCAGCTCCCACTTCTCCAGCTTCGCGAGCAGCTCTCCCATCCGCTCCACCAGCTCCCACGGCGGCTCCACCCGGGACACCCACTCCACCCCGGTGACGGACTGGCCGCGCCGCTGGCCCGTGACGCGGTCGCCCTCCTTCAGCTGCAGCGGCGGCTGCGAGGACTCCTCCTCCGGGTACAGCGGCGCGTGGAGCAGGCCCTCTGCGCCCTCCAGGCGCAGGCGCGCGAAGCCGTGCTTGGGGTTGACCTCCACGACGCTGAACGTGTCTTTGGGCATCCCTGCTCCTCGTGGCCGTGCTGGGGCACCCTAGCCCGTATTGCGCATGCCCGCGGCAATGCCGTTGAGCGTGAGCAGCAGCGGCCGGTCCACGTCGGGCTGTCCCTCCCGCTTGCGCTTGAGCAGCTCCACCTGGAGGAAGGACATCGGGTCCACGTAGGGGTTGCGCAGGGAGATGCTCCGCTGGAGCTGCGGGTTGTTGTCCAGCAGCTTCAGCTCCCCCGTCAGCCGCTTCACCTGCTTGCGCGTGCGGCGGTGCTCCTGCTGGATACGCCGCCACAGCGGCCGCGTGGAGCGCGGGGCCAGCGCCGCGTAGCGCCCGGCGATGGCCATGTCCGACTTGGCCAGCACCATGGTGACGTTGTCGATGACGGCGCGGAAGAAGGGCCACTCGCGGTACATGCGCGCGAGCAGCGCCGCCCCACCCTCCTCCCGCGAGTACGCCTCCAGCGCGGAGCCGACGCCATACCAGCCCGGGAGGATGGCGCGGTTCTGCGTCCAGGCGAACACCCACGGAATCGCGCGCAGGGTCTCCAGCCCTCCCGCCTTGCGCTTGCTGGGGCGCGAGCCGATGGGCAGCGAGGCAATCTCCTCCACCGGCGTCGCCGCGGTGAACAGCTCCAGGAAGCGCGGGTCCTCCCAGACGAGCCCGCGGTACTCGCGCCGGCCCGTCTCCGCCAGCGTGTCGAACGCGGTGCGGAAGGCGCGCTCGTCCTCCGGCGCGGGGCGCGGCTGCGCGTCCAGCGTGTGCAGCAGCACGCCGCCCAGGATGAGCTCCAGCGTGCGCCGGGCCAGCTCGGGCCGCGCGTACTTGTGGTCCAGCGCCTCGCCCTGCTCCGTCGCCTTGTAGAAGCCCGCCACCGAGCCTGGCGGCAGCGCGAGGATGGCCTCCTGCGCCGGGCCGCCGCCGCGTGCCACGGACTCGCCGCGCCCGTGGAACAGCCGCAGCGGCACCCCGGCCTCGCGCGCCGTCTCGGTGAGCGCCACCTGCGCGCGGTAGAGCGCCGCGGCCGCCGCCAGCAGCCCCACCTCCTTGCCGGAGTCGCTGTAGCCCACCATGACCTCCTGCACGCCACGCGCGTCCAGGTGCCGGCGGTACTCCGCCTGGGCGAAGAGGGTGCGCAGCACGTCGGGCCCGGAGTCCAGCGCGCCGAGCTGCTCGAACAGGGGCACCACGTCCACCGTGGCGCAGCCGCGCTTCGCGTCCCACAGGCCCGCGTGCCGGACGCACCGGAAGGCCGCGAGCACGTCCTCCGCCGTGCTGGCCATGCTGAGGATGAGCGTGCGGCACGCCGGCTCACCCGACTCGGCCTGGGCCTCGCGCAGCCGCGCCAGCACCGCGAGCAGCCGCGTGCCCCCCTCCGAAGGCGGCGGTCCTCCGTCCAGCGAGGCCGCCGCGCTCACCGCGTCCTCGGCGGGCACGCGCGCCTCCAGCTCCGCCAGCGACAGGCCCAGCGCGCACACCCGCTCGCGCACCTGGCGCACCTGCCGCAGCCCCGCGTGAGAGCCCTTGGCCTCCTCCAGCGAGCGCGCCAGCACGTCCAGGTCCCCCAGCAGCACCTCGGGCGTGCGGTAGGCGCCCGCGGGCATGTCCTTGGCCTCACCGGCGCGCTGCGCCGTGACGTAGTCCAGCGCGCGCCGCAGCCGCTCCTCCATGAAGCGCAGCTTGTGGCGCCACGGCTCGCCCTGGGTGCGCGGACGGATTCGGGACTCCGCCTCCGCCAGCTCCGCCGCGTCGCGCTCCAGCGACTGCGCCAGCTCCTCCGAGGGCCGAGCATGCCGCTCGGACTGGGAGAGCCTTCCGCCCAGCCCCTCCAGGTCATGGAGCAGCCGCCGCAGGCCCCGGGCGCGATGCGCGCGCAGCGTGTCCGCGAACACCTCGGGCGTCACCAGCGGGTTGCCGTCCATGTCCCCCCCCACCCAGGAGTGGACGCGCACCGGCGTGCCCACCGTCCCCAGCGGCTCGCCGTAGGCGCGCTCGAAGGCCCAGTCGAGGAGCTCGGGGACCTGGGAGAGCTGCTCGGCGAGCACCTCCTCCACGTACCAGAGGGCGTTCTTCACCTCGTCGCCCACGGTGGGCCGCTCGCGGCGCAGCTCGTCCGTCTGCCAGAGGGTGGTGATTTCCTCCCGGAGGGACGCGAGGTTCTCCGCGGACTCGCGGGGCGTGAGCGCGCACCGGTCGCGCTCCTCCAGCAGGCCCGCCATGCGGTAGAGCTTCTCCAGCAGCGTGCGGCGCACGGCCTGGGTGGGGTGCGCGGTGAGGGTGAGCGTCACCCGCATGGCGTGCAGGGCCTCGCGCACGCGCGCCGCCGGGACGCCCTCCGCCTTGAGCGCCAGCATCGTGGCCTCCAGCGAGCCCCGCTGGGGCCGGGCCGTGGCCGTGCTCGCGTGGAGGCGCGCGCGGCGGATGCGGTGGTGCTGCTCCGCCAGGTTGACGAGCTGGAAGTAGACGGAGAAGGCGCGCACCACGGGCTCGGCGCGCTCCAGCGGCAGCAGCTTCAGCACCTCCGCCAGCTCGCCCGCCGAGGCGCGCCGGCCCGCCACGGGCCCGCGCCGGCGCTGAATCGCCAGGCGCCGCACCTCCTCCTCCAGGTCGAACAGCACCTGTCCTTCCTGCTCGACGAGCACTTCGCCGAGCAGCCGGCCAAGCAGGCGGACGTCACGTCGCAGCGGCGGGTCCAGGGCACGGAGTCGGGCCATATGGCGCACCGTAACGCCGCACCGCGTCTGGTGCCCGGCGCCGTGTGGCCATCCGCCCAGCACCCGACGCTGGCTCCCTCGGGACCGCGGCCCCGGAGCCACACGGGAGGTCGGCCCCCGCCTTGCACAACACCCCTCCCGTGAGGCCGCGCACGAGTTCGCGGCCCGGGAGCTCGAGGCAATGAAGACGACGCGGATTGGAATGGTGACGGTGCTGTGTGGCTGGCTGGCCGCGCCCATGGCGCTGGCGCAGGAGGCCGAGGCCGGCCACGACGAGGTGCCCGAAGAGGCGCGGGCCGCGCTCTCCCGGGACGTGGTGGCCCCGGAGTCGATGGAGTCCCTGCTGGAGGCCGAGGCCCTCGACTCGCTCGACGCGCCCATGCTCCGCTCCGCCGAGCCCCTGTCCTGCCCCGCCGTGCCGGAGGGCCGGGTGTGGGTGGCGGACACGGAGGAGTGCGGCGAGTCCGAGTGCGTCCGCACGACGACGGTGTGGCTCGGCTCGTGGACCATCTCCGACACGGAGCTGGAGGTCCGCTGCGAGACGGACCGCGTCGTCCTGAGCACGCTCGACTGGCAGTGGGTGCTCGCGCCGGATGCCCTGGGCGAGCTGGAGGTGGCCGAGGCCACGCCCGCGGAGCCAGAGGCCGTCCCCGCGGAGCCGGCGGGTGACGCGGCCCAGGCTCCCGCCTCGGAGACCTGAGGCCCGGAGGCCCGGCCTGGGGCTCTCCGGCAACCTCCGGAGCACAGGAGAGCTGTTCGATTTAGTTGGGACGACGGTGCGGTGCGGCGCTCGTAGCCAGTGAGCGACGTTCGCCCCGAGGCCCCCATGCGTCTACCCGAAGGTTCTGGCTCCGCCGTCGACCCCTCCATTGCCGCGCGCCAGGCGGAAGAGGCCCGCCGCGCCGCCGAGGCCGCTCGCCGCGCTGCCGAGGCCGCCCGCCAGGCGGAGCTGGCACGGCAGGCAGAAGCCGCCCGCCAGGCTCAGCAGGCCCAGCAGGCCCAGCAGGCCCAGCAGCGGTACCGCTCCTCCTTCGAGGCCGCCAATCAACTGAAGGGCCCCCAGTTGGACTCGGGCGCGCCCCCCGCGAGCAACCTGCTCACCGAGGACACCCGTGACGGGCAGGTGAACTGCCTGGACGCGGCCGCCGATTGGCTGGATCTGGCATCGCCCGAGATTCGAGGCCGCTCGGAGCTGCTGTTCCTCAAGGACAACCGCGCGGGCGCCGAGGGCCAGTCCGGCCACGTGCTCATCCGCCAGGGTTCCAAGGTCTACGACCCCACGACGAAGAAGAGCTACGACTCGACGGAGGCGTTTCTCAAGGAGCAGCCCCACTACCAGCCGGTGGGCACGATTCCAGGCGGTCAGGCCAAGAAGATCCTCGACGCGCCCCCGGGCTCTCCCGAGCGCGCGCGGGCCATCGAAAAGGCCAAGGTCTCCCCCGAGCTCCAGTCGATGATGGTGGCGGACGCGTCCTCCCCGTCGGCGACCTCGGCGGACGTGGTCGAGCGCCGCGCCCAGGCAGAGCAGCAGTTCCAGACGGCGAAGGCGGACGCGGAGGCGGCGAAGAAGAAGGCGGAGGAGGCGGCGAAGAAGGCGGAGCAGGCGAAGGGCACCCCTCACGAGGCCGCGGCGAAGCAGGAGTCCATCGATGCCGCCAACAAGGCACTCGAGGCCCAGAAGGCCGCCAACAAGGCGTCGGAGGGCACGAAGGAGCAGCCACCCTTCCCCGAGGCCGAGAAGATTCGCGATGCCCACCACGCAGCGACCCTCTCCGCCGACAAGCAGAAGGGCCTCTTCGGAACAACGCTCCCCATCCCCATCGCGGATGCCGTACGGGCCGACGTGGACTCCATGCGCAAGGCCCTCGCGGAGAATACCGGCAAGGGCGCGGACGCCCTGCGCGAGTTGCTCGCGGGCAACCCGAACCCGGCGTACCAGAAGGAGCTGCTCACGCAGCTCAAGCCCGAGCTGAAGCAGCTGACGGACAAGGCGCTCAAGGGCACGAACAAGGCGGACACCACAGCCGTTCTCCGCATGCTCGCCCAGGCAACACAGGCCGGCGACCCCGAGCTCACCAAGGCACTCGTCAATGACCTCGTGGCGGGCATCCCCGCCCAGGGACTCCCGCCGGGGATGAAGTCCCTGTTCACCGAGCTCGTGATGTCCCCCGGTGGCGCGGAGCTGGGAGCGACGCTCGCGCATCAGCTCCACGCCAGCGGCAAGACCTCCGCCGCCAACGAACTGGGCACGGACCTGGTGAAGGGCATGAAGTCGGTCCGAGAGGACTTCGAGAAGAAGAAGAAGAAGTACGAAGAGGCCAACACCGACCTCGCGAAGTTCCTCGCGTCGATGGGCCCCGCGCTCACTCCGGAGCAACAGCAGCGGGCCATCAAGGACTTTCAGGCACGCAAGCCGGAGTACCGCGAGTACGAAGAAGCGGCCCGGAACCTCCAGGGGTGCCTGGTGTCCTCCAAGTCGCTCGGGCCGGACTTCGACCCGTCGAAGCCGCAGTGGATGCTGGGGCTGCGCGTCGAGTCACATGAGGTGAACAAGCAGCTTCCCGACCTGCTCAACACCGAAGCCGGCCAGAAGTTCCTCCAGAAGGAAATCGAGAAGCAGGCCAACAACCAGCCCTCCCCCCTCGATGACCTGCTGGATCCGGCGAAGCTCGGCAAGGCCGGCACGGACGTCTACACCAAGTACACCGCCGCCTACACCAAGGCCATGGGCTACCTGGTGCTGAAGAACGCCGGCAAGCCCGACGCCATCAACGACATCATCAGCACGATGGAGAAGCACCCGGCCCTCTTCGGCTGCAGGCCGGAGGAGATGAAGGACCTGACTGCCGCCTTCAAGGACCTGGTAGCGCCCGGTCCAGGCGTGACACCGGACATGGCCCGGGCCCGGTTCCAGGAGCTTTCAGGTGGGCTCGCCGGTGGAGCGCCAGGAGTCGTCGGGCCGGTCCGTGCATTCGCCGCGGTGTGCTCGCTCGTCGGCGTGCTCGACGGGTCGCGCAAGTTCACGGAAGCCGAGTTCAAGGACCAGCTCAAGACCATCGGTGACGGCGCCGCCCTCACTGGCGACAGTGCGACCCTCATGATGCAGATGATGGGCAGACTGGACGGCCCGTTCCTGAATGCGCTCGGCAAGCTGGCAGGTGTCGGCAACCTGCTTGGGGCCGTCGCAGACGGGCTCGGGGCCTATGGCGACTACCAGGACGGTGAGAAAGGCAAGGCACTGGCCGGGGCCGCCTCCGCCACGGGAGGACTCATCCTCGCCGCGGCCGCACTGCAGGTCGTTCCCGTCGCGGGACAGATTGCCGGAGGGGTCCTCTTCATCCTGGGCACCGCGGGCTCCGTCTACTTCGACCGCAAGGAGGCGCAGGAGAAAAAGGAGGACATCCAGAAGAACCTGCAGGCGGCCGGTGTGACCGACCCCCTCTACTCCACCCTCTTGAAGGCCGACCCTGCCAGCATCAAGAAGCTCTACGAGAAGGGGATGCGCGGCGAGGACATCCAGCAGCTCGCGATGAAGTGCCCGGAGCTCCTTGCCAAGCCCGCGCACATCGAGAACCTGACGAACCTGACCACGGCCTACGGACTCCCGGCCTCGGCCATCCTGGGAATGATGGACACCTACGGCGCCGGGAAGTCCGATCCGCGCCAGGCGTTCCTGGAGTTCGCCGCCAGCACCGAGACGTACCGGGCTCCCAACAGCGACAAGCGCGAGCACTGGGAGATGTTCTTCGACAAGATGAACACAGTGCCCGAGTACAAGGCGGACATGCAGCGCATGAAGCAGTACCTCACCGAGGAGTCGAAGAAGGTGGAGCAGCGGCAGAAGCAGACGCACAGGCCGCCGCAGAAGACCCTGTGAGGCGTGGAGCCGCCGGAGCGGCCCCTCCGGCGGCTACATGCCGATGCGGCGCAGCATGAGGATGGGGCCGTCGTCCAGGCGGCGGTCCCTCAGGTCAATCTCGCAGTCGATCATCCATTCCCCGTGGCCCTCGGGGTCCATGATGCGCTGCTGGGCCTCCCAGAGGCGCGTGCCCGTCTCCTTGATGAAGCTGTTGGCGGGCTTGCGCGCCTGGGGCGTGAGCACCACCAGCTTGTGCTCCTCGAAGTACGGCACCATGGCCTGCTCCAGCTTGGGCGCGGTCCACTCGCCCAGCGGGTTGTCCAGCATGGCCAGCGCGTCCAGGTAGCGCTTCTGGCCCAGCGCCCTGAGCAGCCGGTGCAGCTCCTCGCGCACGCGGGCGGCGAAGGCCCTCGGGTCGTCGGTGAGCTCCTTCGGCTTGAGCTCCACCACCGGCTTGGCGACCAGCGCCGCCTCCGGGTTCTTCATCCGCTCCCACTCGTCCAGGAGGCTGGAGTCCACCTGCCGCAGCGTGGCGCGCAGGTGGTCGCAGAAGTCCTCCACCTCCTCCGTGCGGAAGCGCTCCGGCACCGTCTGCACCAGCGTCTTGTAGACGTCGTTCACATAGCGCAGCAGCACGCCCTCGCTGCGCTGCAGGCCGTACTCGCGCACGTAGTCGTGGAAGGACATGAAGCGCTCGAACATGTCCCGCACCACCGACTTGGGACGGATGTTCTCCTCGCCCACCCACGGGTGCTTCCGGGCGAACGCGTTGAACGTCCCGTAGATGAAGTCGCGGTTGGGCTTGGGCCACTCCAGCTTCTCCAGCTCCTCCATCCGGTCGTCGTACTCCACGCCCTGCGCCTTCAGCTCGTTGATCTTCTCGCCCTTGAGCTGGTGCAGCTGCGCGTAGAGCACCACGTCCGGGTTCTCGAGGATGGACTCCACCAGCGTCACCACGTCCAGCGCGTACGTGTCCGTGGTGGGGTCCAAGAGCTCCAGCGTCTCCAGCAGGTACAAGGACAGCGTCTGGTTGAGGCTGAAGTCGTGCTGCAGCTCGCCCGCCACCTTCACCCGCGCGCCGGAGCCATCCTGGCCCCGCTCCACCTCGACGATGCCCGCGCCCACCAGCGTGCGGAAGTCGCGCGCCGCCTCCTTGAGGTGCCGCTTCTTGAGGTAGTCCGAGTCATGGCAGCGCTGGATGAGCTGCACCAGCCGCCGGTAGCCGCCCCGCCCTGCCGCCTCGTGGTCGCTCTGCAGGAGGTTGAGGATCATCCCGTGCGACACCGCGAAGCGCGACTCCAGCGGCTCGGGCATGCCGTTCTGGAGCCGCTCGAAGGTGCTCTTGTCGTACTGGACGAAGTTCTTCTGGGGGGGCTTGGCCTTGGGCGTCTTCTTCTTGCCGGCGGCCTCCTTGGCGGCCTGGCGGATGTTCTCCACGACGTACTCGGGCGCCTGGGCCACCACGCTGCCCTGCGTGTCGAAGCCCTTGCGGCCCGCGCGGCCGGCAATCTGCTTGAAGTCGCGCACGCTGAGCGTAGTCAGCTTCTCGCCGTTGAACTTGAACAGCTGGGTGAAGAGCACCGTGCGGATGGGGATGTTGACGCCCACGCCCAGGGTGTCCGTGCCGCTGATGACCTTGAGGTGCCCGCGCTGCGCCAGCTTCTCCACCAGCAGCCGGTACTTGGGCAAGAGGCCCGCGTGGTGCATGCCGATGCCGTGGCGCAGGAAGCGCTGGAACTCCTTGCCGTAGGGCGTGTCGAAGGGCGCGTCCATCAGCTCCTGGCGGATGGCCTCCTTCTCCTCCTTGGTGGAGAAGTCCACGCTCATGAGGTTCTGCGCCTGCTCGGCGGCGGCGCGCTGGGTGAAGTTCACCAGGTAGATGGGGTACTTCCCACGCGCGATGAGGTCCTCGATCGTCTCGTGCAGGGCGGACTCGCGGTAGTCGAAGTCCAGCGGCACCGGGCGCTGGTCGCTGCGCACGGTGGCCACCTCACGGCCGGTGAGCTTGTGGAGGCTCTCCTCGATGACGTGGGTGGGCCCCAGCGTGGCGGACATCAGGAGGAACGTCGTGTCCTTCAGCGCGATGAGCGGCAGCTGCCACGCCACGCCGCGCTCCTTGTCGGAGTAGTAGTGGAACTCGTCCATGACGACGTAGTCCACGCGGGCCGTCGCGTCGCGCAGGGCCAGGTTGGCGAGGATTTCCGCCGTGCAGCAGAGAATCTTGGCGTTGCGGTTGATGCTCGCGTCGCCGGTGAGCATGCCCACGTTCTCGGCGCCGAAGGCGTCGCACAGGGCGAAGAACTTCTCGTTCACCAGGGCCTTGATGGGGCAGGTGTAGAAGGAGACCTTGCCCTCGGCCATGGCCTTGAAGTGGAGCGCGGTGGCCACCAGCGACTTGCCGGAGCCGGTGGGCGTTTTCAGGAACAGGTGCTTGCCCCCCAGCAGCTCGAGGATGGCCTCTTCCTGCGCGGGATAGAGGCTCAGCCCGTTCGTGGCGACATAGCCGACGAAGCGGTTGAGGATTTCGTCCGCGTCCAGGGGTGGCTCTCCCGGCTTGGGGAGCAGGGCGGCGAGCGGCGCTTGGTTCTCGGAGGTGGCCATCACACGCTGGACTCTAGGCGGCGGGCGGGGCCATGACCGGGAAAAATCACCTGCCGGCGCACGGTGCGTGAAGGAGAACGCTTTCCCGCCCGGCAGGAGCCCCTCCCCCTACGGGCCGAGCACCTTCACCGCCTTGACCATGTCCGGGGCCAGCTCCTCGTGCTGGAGGATGGAGAACCCCAGCTTCCGGCTGATGGTCTGCATGGCCCGGTTCCCGGAGAGGATGTCCGCGACGATGCGCCGCATCCCCCACCCCTGGCCAATGTCCACCAGTCGCCGCAGCAGCTCCGTGCCCAGCCCCTGCCGCTGCACCTGGTCGCTGATGAGGATGGCGAACTCCGCGTCCCCCGTCCCCCGCAGCCGCGTCAGCCGCCCCACTCCGAGCAGCACGCCGTCCTTGCGCTCCGCCACCAGCGCCAGCTCCCGCGCGTAGTCGTTGAAGCAGATGCGCGCCAGCCGCTCGTGCGCCACCCGCGTGCTCAGCCGCATCAGCCCCGCGTACCGCAGGAACACCGTCTGCTCCGACAGCGTCCGGTGGAACTCCTCCATCCGAGGCTCGTCCTCCGGGCGAATCGGCCGCAGCAATATCTCCTCCCCGTTCGCCATCCGGTACGGCGCCACGTACTGCTGCGGATACGGCTCGATTGCCAGCCTCGGCAGCTCCGCCTCCGTCACCGTCGGCGGGTGCAGCACCACGCGCGCATCCAGCGCCAGCAGTCGCTCCGGTGACGCCAGCAACGGGTTGAGGTCCACCTCCTTCACGAACCGCTGCTCCACCACCAGCTGGCTGAAGCGGACCATCAGCCGCTCCAGCGCCGCCAGGTCCACCGGCTTGCGCCCGCGCACGCCGTGCAGCGCCTGGTGGATGCGCGTCTGCTCCATCATCCGCCGCGCCAGCGTGGTGTTGAGCGGCGGCAGCCCCAGCGCCCGGTCCTTGAACACCTCCACCAGCACCCCGCCCGCGCCGAACAGCAGCACCGGCCCGAACTGCGCGTCCACCGTGCTGCCGATGATGAGCTCGTACCCGTCCAGCTTCACCATCGGCTGCACCGTCACCCCGTCGAACGCCTCCGCCTGCCCCAGCTCCGTCAGCCGCTCGCGGATGCCCCGGAAGGCCGCGCGCACCGCGTCCGCGCTGCCCAGGTCCAGCCGCACGCCGCCCACGTCCGTCTTGTGCGTCACCGTCCGCGAGTGCAGCTTCACCACCACCGGGTAGCCCAGCGCGTCCGCCTCGGCCACCGCGGCGTCCTCCGACGTGGCCAGCCGCGTCTCCACCGTGGGGATGCCGTACGCCGCGAGCAGTTGCTTGGACTCGTACTCCGTCAGCAGCGTGCGCCCGGCCGCGCGGGCCTCGTCCACCAGCCGGCGCGCCTCGTCGCGGCGGGCGCCGGGCTCCTCCGCCAGCGTCGGCGTCTCGTACAGCCCGGCCAGGTTGTACGTGTACCGCCACATGTAATTGAAGATGCGCGCCGCCGTGTCCGGATAGCCGAACGTGGGAATGCCCGCGTCGTTGAGCAGGCGCTCCCCCGCCACCACCTCCGAGCCTCCCATCCAGCTCGCCAGCACCGGCTTGCCGTGCAGCTTCGCGTACGGCTTGAGCCGGTCCGCCGTCTGCGTGGGCCGCGTCATGTCCTGTGGCGTGAGGATGACCAGCAGCCCGTCGCTGTTCGGGTCCTTGCCCGCAAGCTCCAGCGCCTTCGCATAGCGCTCCGGGTCCGCGTCGCCCAGCACGTCCACCGGGTTGCCATGGCTCCACTGCGGCGGCAGGAAGGCATCGAGCGCCTTGCGCGTGTCCTCGCCCAGCACCGCCAGCTCGCCCCCGCCGGCCACCAGCGCATCCGTGGCCAGCACCCCGGGCCCACCCGCGTTGGTGAGGATGGTGAGCCTGCGCCCCGCCGGACGAGGCTGCCTGGCCAGCGTCTCCGCCATGTAGAAGAGGTCGGAGATGGAGTCCACGCGCAGCACGCCCGTGCGCCGGAAGGCGGCGCTGAGCACCTCGTCGCTGCCCGTCAGCGTGCCCGTGTGCGACGCGGCGGCCTGCGCGGCCTGCGCGGTGCGCCCGGCCTTGATGACGATGATGGGCTTGGTGAGCGCCACCTCGCGCGCGGCGGAGAGGAAGGCCCGCGCGTCACCGATGGACTCCATGTAGAGCAGGATGGAGCGCGTCATCGGGTCGTCGGCCAGGAAGTCGATGAGGTCGCCCCACCCCACGTCCAGCATGGAGCCCACGGACACGATGGCGCTGAAGCCCACCGCCTCGCGCAGGCTCCAGTCGAGGATGGACGTGAGCAGCGCGCCGCTCTGGCTGATGAAGGCCACGTTGCCCGGCCGGGCCATGGCGCCGGCGAAGGTCGCATTCAAACCGCTCGGCGGCCGCATGACGCCCAGGCAGTTGGGGCCGATGAGCCGCATCCGCGCCGCCTGTGCCACCTGGAGGATCTCCGCCTCCAGCCGAGCCCCCTCCGGCCCCGTCTCGCGAAAGCCCGCGGAGATGATGATGGCGCCGCGCACGCCCAGCTCCGCGCACTCGCGGATGATGCCGGGCACCGCCGCCGCGGGCGTGACGATGACGGCCAGGTCCACCGGCTCCGGCAGGGCCTTCAGCGACGGCCACGCCTTGATGCCCAGCACGTTGGGCCGCTGCGGGTTGATGGGGTAGACAGTGCCGCCGAAGGGGTTGCTGATGAGGTTCCACAGGACGGTGCGCCCCACGCTGCCGGCGCGCTCGCTGGCCCCCACAACCGCCACGCTGCGCGGCGAGAAGATGACGTCCAGCGGCTGTCCCATGGGCTGCTGGTGCAGCACGTTGTAGGACGGGTCTGTCTTCGGAGTGCGCGAATCCATGAGAGGCCGTGTTTGAAGCGGCGCTCCGGCCCGCGCAAGGGCTCTCGCGGGCTTCCGTGCGACAGGCACCACTGCGGCTCTGCGCTCATTCAAGACGCGGATGACCCCTGCCTGACAGGGCGGAGGGAGCGCGCCCTCGTGGAATGAGGGTTCCTTCCACGCCCCAGGGCGGGAAGACCCCCACGTGCAGCCATGCCGTGCCAGCGCCGCACGCCCCCGGGCACTTCGAGACACATGACATGGGCAGGCCCTCGGGAGGGTTT